>CAZJEB010000001.1:0-383760 GCA_964544955.1 uncultured Oscillospiraceae bacterium
TATTGTTCCGATATTTACGTGGGGCTTATTTCTTTCAAATTTTGCCTTTGCCATTGGAATCTCCTCCTACAACAAGTTTATTTTTAGAAGAAACATTGTACCTTGTGTACAAGTTCAACCGGCATAATTTGCGGTTGGAGCGGGTGATGGGAATCGAACCCACGTAATCGGCTTGGGAAGCCGACGCTCTACCATTGAGCTACACCCGCATGTCCGCAAAACTTTATGCTGGATAAAAGTATTTTATATGCAAAAGTAATGTTTGTCAATAATAGGGCAATATTAACAATTTATGTATTGTTTTATAAAAATTATTGGGTTTATGATACGCTGTTTAATATATCATCAATTGACATTTCATAATAAGTACAACCAGGTTCTTTTAACAAATCGCCAATAAAACTATCTGCTTTAATTAACATTTCACCTGTTGATAAAATATCAGCAACAAGGGAATTTAAACTTATATTATAACTTAATATTAATATTTCCTCGTTGTTTGTAAATGGGAAAAAACACCATACTGTTTCAGTGTCATATACTACCATATAACAATTAACTAAATTATTTATATTTATTGGGTTGTTAGCCTCAAAATTATAATCAGATAATATTGTTGCAGTAAAATTTACTCTATATTCTGGGCTTACAATATCTTCAAATCTATAATTACCAAAATAGGCCTTTGTATATTGGCCATTTAGTTCCATGCTTTTAGCAAACGAGTTATTTGGTATACAAATTATAAGCATAATTAATAAAATAAAGGATAACAAACGTTTCATATTTCACCTCGGTAATTTGTTTATAATTATATTATAAACTATTTTTTTATACTTTTAAATGATAATAATCATAATATTGTATATAATAGAAAATTAATATATAAAATAGTATATAATAATCCATAAAAACTCAAATTATGATTGTTTTACGTTAATTTTTATGCTAATATATAGGCATAAGGGAAAAGTAAATATTATGGTAAGAGAGGTACATATATGAAATATATTACTCCTAATGATAATGATCGTAATAAGTTTCATGAGGGCAAAAGTAGGTATGCATACCAAATGCTCGGAGCACATACTTGTATTCAAGATGGTGTAAAAATGTGGCATTTCTCAGTATGGGCACCAAATGCTCTAGGGGTTTCCGTTGTTGGTCATTTTAATGAATGGGATCCTGATGCTGATGTAATGACAAAACAATATGATGGAACTTGGGATTTAAGAATTCCTTTCGATAAAGTGGGGGAAGGTTATGCTTATAAATATGCCATTAAGTGTAAAAATGGCAATACAATTTTTAAAGCAGATCCTTATGCTTTTTATTCTGAATTAAGGCCAAACACAGCAAGCAGAACTTATGATTTGGAAGGTTACGAATGGAAAGACTCTGCTTGGATGGAAAAACGATCCACCTTTAATCCTTACATAAGCCCAATAAACATATATGAAGTTCATTTGGGTAGTTGGCGTAGGCATGAGGATGGAAGCTTTTATACATACAAAGAGCTAGCTGTTGAACTTGTAGAATATGTTAAGGAAATGGGCTATACCCACGTTGAAATTATGCCCATTATGGAACACCCACTAGATATGTCTTGGGGCTATCAAGTTACAGGTTTTTACTCGGCTACATCAAGGTTTGGCGAACCGAAAGACTTTATGGAATTAGTTGATGCCTTCCATCAGGCCGATATTGGCGTTATTTTAGACTGGGTTCCTGCTCACTTTCCACGTGATGCGTTTGGACTTCGTAGGTTTGATGGCACAGCATTATATGAACATCCAGATCCACGCAGGGGCGATATGCAACAATGGGGAACCCATATGTTCGATTTTGCACGTGGCGAAGTATGCAGCTTTCTATTAAGTAATGCTTGCTTTTGGATAGATTATTTCCATATTGATGGTTTACGTTGCGATGCTGTAAGTAGTATGCTTTATTATGATTTTTGCAGAGAAGAAGGCGAGTGGATTCCAAACTGCTTTGGTGGTAGGGAAAACTTAGATGCAATAAACTTTATGCGATACATGAATAAAGTTGTGTATAGGGATTTTGCAGGTATTATGATGATAGCAGAAGAATCAAGTTCCTACCCACTTATAACAAAACCTGCTTACATGGGTGGTTTAGGTTTTGGTTTTAAATGGAATATGGGTTGGATGAACGATATATTATCATACGTAAAGCTTGATCCAGTATACAGAAAATATCATCATGATAAACTAACGTTTTCTTTGTTCTATGCCTTTAGTGAAAACTATATTTTACCATTCTCCCACGATGAAGTAGTACATGGTAAACATTCCATGTTAGATAAAAACCCTGGCGATCTTTGGAATAAGTTTTCAGGCCTCAGGGCCTTATATGGTTTTACAATGGCTCATCCAGGTAAAAAACTATTATTTATGGGTAGCGAATTTGCTCATTATATTGAATGGAAATTTGATGATCAGTTGGATTGGTTTTTGCTTGTTTATGATAGGCACCCACAAGTTCAAAAGTATGTTAAAGCTTTAAATAAGTTTTATACATCAACCCCAGCCTTTTATGAAGTTGAAGATTCTTGGGATGGTTTCCAATGGTTAACTGCGAATGATACAGATAATAGTATCTTTGCATTTACTAGAAGTGATAAAAAAGGAAATACTATTATAGCAGTTGCTAATTTTACACCAGTATTCCACCCAATGTACAAAATTGGCTTGCCGTTACCTGGTACAATAAAAGAATGTTTTAATAGTGATTTAGAGGCTTATGGCGGTTCAAACCAATACAATGCTTATGAATTAAGGGCGAATAAAGAGCTATGTAATGGCTTACCATATAATGTTGAAATTTGCGTTCCACCAATGTCTTGTGTGTATTTCACATATGAAAAGGAAGCTATACCTGTGGAAAAACCAGCAAGCTTGAATGATTATAAGCTTAATTTCAAAAAAATAAAAAATCTAAAAAGTGCAAAAAAATAGTTGTAATTATACTTAATAAGTATTTTTAATTATATGTAATATTCGAGTAGGAGGATTGAAATCCATGATTAGGAAAAAAGAGTGTGTAGCAATGCTATTAGCAGGCGGGCAAGGTAGTAGGTTGGGTATCCTTACTGCAAATGTAGCAAAACCAGCTGTTCCCTTTGGTGGAAAGTATAGAATTATTGACTTTCCTCTCAGTAACTGTACTAACAGCGGTATCGACGTTGTGGGGGTATTAACACAGTATAGGCCTTTAGAATTAAACGCATATATTGGTAGCGGCTCTCCTTGGGATCTTGACCTTTCTTATGGTGGCGTTTTCGTTTTACCACCCTATATGAAGGAAAAAAGCGGTGAATGGTATAAAGGTACTGCTAATGCAATATTCCAAAACTTAGCTTTTATTAGGCAATATAATCCTGACTATGTTCTAATTTTAAGTGGTGACCATATCTATAAAATGGATTATAATGCAATGCTTGATTATCATATTGATAAAGGTGCCGATGCTACTATAGCAGTTCGTGAAGTTCCATGGGAGGATGCAAGCAGGTTTGGTTTGATGTTTACTGATGAAGAGAATGCCGTTATAGAATTCCAGGAAAAACCAGCTCAACCAAAAAGCAACAAAGCATCAATGGGTGTTTATATTTTCTCTTGGGATAAACTTGATAAGTATCTTACCCTTGATGAAAGTAATCCAAACAGCTCTAATGACTTTGGTAAAAACATTATTCCTATGATGCTTGAGGATGAACAAAAACTATTTGCTTATGAATTTAACGACTATTGGAAAGACGTTGGTACAATAGAAAGCTTATGGGAAGCAAATATGGACTTGCTTGAAGATTCTGTTCCAATCGATTTATACGATAACAAATGGAGAATTTATGCAAGGAACCCCAGTATGCCACCTCACTATATTGCAAATGGCGGTAGTGTAAAAGATAGCCTTATTACTGAAGGCTGCGAAGTATACGGTAATGTTGATCATTCTGTACTTTTTGCAGGTGTAACCGTACAAGAAGGGGCTAGAGTAAACGATTCTGTTGTTATGCCTGGTGCAACAATAGGCCGTGGCGCAATTATAACAAGGGCTATTTTAGCAGAAAATTGTGTTATTGAACCAGGTGCAGTTGTAGGCGAAGAAACTGGCCTTATTGCAGTTGTTGGTAATGGTGCAGTTGTTAAATCTGGCCAAGTTGTTGCTGCTGGAACACAAGTAGAATAATTTTCTGATCAGTTTTTAGAGAGGAAGGACTATATATGAAAAACGTAATGGGTGTTATATATACAGGGGAGAAGGATGAATTCCTTCGTGAATTAACCATATCTCGTGCTATTGCTGCTTTACCTATAGCAGGTAGGTATCGTATAATCGACTTTATTATTAGTAGCATGGTTAACAGCAATATAAACAATGTTGGTGTTATAATGCAAAAAAACTACCATAGCTTGATGGATCATCTAGGCTCTGGTAAAGAATATGATCTTCACGGAAAAAATGACGGTTTGTTCATTTTACCGCCATTCTTAACCAGGGAAAACATTGGTGTTTATCAAGGCTTACTAGATGCTTTAAGGTCAAATATGAGCTACTTAAGGCGTAGTAAACAAGAATATGTTGTTGTTACAAATAGCTTAATAGTATTCAATGGTAAATTTAACCATATGTTTGATTTGCATATGGATAAGGGTGCCGATATTACAATGATGTACTCTAAAGATCCTGGAATTCAAAGGAGCGAATCTGGTGCATATTTAAATGTTGATGATGATAATAATGTTATAGATATTCAAGTTGCACCAACAAATCCAAGCTATCCAAACACATCAATGGAGTTCTACTTATTAAAGCGCGAACTACTTATAGATTTAGTTACGGATGCAACTTCCCATGGCTATCATAGCTTTATATCTGATATTCTACAAAGAAGCGTTAGAGAAAAATCTATGAAAATTGCTGCTTATGAATTTAAAAACAAACCATACCTTGTTGACTCTATACCCGCATATTTCAATGCAAATATGGCACTTTTGGATACTAAAAACCGCAGAGAAATGTTCTGGGGCGATAGCACAGTTTATACAAAGGTTAGGGATGAACTACCAGGCAGAATTAAAGCAAATGCAAAAGTTGAAAACACTTTAGTTGCTGATGGATCTATAATTGAAGGTGACGTTAGCGATTCTGTAATTTTCCGTGGTGTTAAAATTGATGAAGGCGCAGTTGTTAAAAATTGTGTAATTATGCAAGATGCACATGTTGAACGTGGCGTTACATTAGAAAACTGTATTTTGGATAAGGAAACTGTAATTAAGACGGGCGGCAGGTTAATAGGGCCTAAGAGCTACCCAATTGTTATAGCAAAAAGGATGGTAGTTTAATCGAATATTCGCATATTTGATTTTTTATGAGTTATAATGTAAAGTAATAACTGTTGTTTATTATTTTATATTTATGTAGGAGGATGTTAAATTTGAATATTTTATTTACTGCCAGTGAATGTGTACCTTTTTGCAAAACAGGCGGCTTAGCCGACGTTGTAGGTTCACTCGCTCCAGTTTTAGCTAAAGAAGGTCATGATGTAAGGGTAATTTTACCTTTATACAGTGCTATAGATGAAAAGTGGCAGTCTCAGCTAGAACATGTGCTTAACTTTGAAGTTGAGTTAGGGTGGAGAAAACAATATTGTGGCATAGAAAAACTAGTAAAAGATGGCGTTACCTATTATTTCATCGATAATAAGTATTATTTTGCTAGGCCTTACATTTATGGCCTTGGCGGTGATGAATACGAACGTTATGGTTTTTTCTGCCGTGCAATATTAAATGCACTACCAATGCTTGATTTCAAACCTGATGTTTTACATGCCCATGACTGGCAGTCTGGTATGGTTCCAGCATTATTAAAAATACAGTATGCTCATTTACCTTTTTATTCGTCTATTCGTACTGTTTACACAATACACAATTTGCAATATCAAGGTATATTCTCAATTAAAGAAGTACAAGATGTATTAGGCTTAGGTGATAGCATATTTACATCTGATAAAATTGAATCCTTTGGCAATGCTAACTTTATGAAAGCTGGTATAGTGTATGCTGATGCTATAACAACAGTTAGTAAAAGCTATGCAGAAGAAATTACAACCGCATATTATGGCGAATGCATGGATCCTATTTTAAGGGCACGTAGGGACTCTTTATTTGGAATAGTTAATGGTATTGATATAGATGATTACGATCCTGAAAAAGATCCACTAATTCCCTTCCACTTCACAAAGAAAAACTTTAGTGGGAAAGCTCGTTGCAAGGCAGCTTTACAGAAAGAATTAAATTTAAAGGTTGATTCTAAAATACCTGTTGTTGCTATGATTACAAGGCTAAGCAACCAAAAGGGTCTTGACCTTATTGATAGAGTTATAAGTGAAATTATGGAAGAAGACTTACAACTTGTTGTTTTAGGCATGGGCGATTCCAGGTATGTAAATATGTTTGCTTGGGCTGAGCAACAATACCCAAATAGAGTTGCGGCTAGGTTTGTAATGGATCATGAGCTTGCACATAGAATTTATGCTGGTGCCGATCTATTCCTAATGCCATCACAATTTGAACCATGTGGTTTAAGCCAAATGATGAGCATGCGCTATGGTACAGTTCCAATTGTTAGGGAAACTGGTGGCTTACGCGATACAGTATTAAGTTACAATGAGTTTAATAATGAGGGTAATGGCTTTACATTCTTTAACTATAATGCCCACGATATGTTAAACACAATAAGAAGAGCTGTGCATTATTTTAAAAATGAAAAGGCAATTTTCCGTACAATTCGTCAACGCGGAATGGATGGAGACTTTAGTTGGAATCATTCGGCTAAAGAATATGTTGATATTTATAAACGTGTTGCTGTAGGTCAAAAGTAATTTAATCTTTTCTAGGGCGAGCAAATGCTCGCCCTTTTTAATTACTATAAAAACAAGTGCAATTATAGTAAATCTTGTTAAATGCGCTGTTTTGTGGTATTATCTTTTGGAGGTGATTTTTTGAAAACATCTAATTTTCGTAAAAACCCTATGGATATTTTATCCCTTGTTTTTACTACCATAGGTATTATATTAGTATTTACAGCGATTGTTGTAAGTGTAAAAAATATTAATTTTACAAATAACTCAAAACAAATAACAGCTATTGTAAGCAATATAGCTGTTCAAAATGATAACAATAACAAAAAATACAAGGACACATTGTTAAACTATCATTTTGATGGTAAAGATTACGAAAATGTTAGCTTGGGAACATATTTAAACAAAGCTAACATTGGTGATAGCGTTGAAGTATATGTTAGAGAAGATAATCCTTTTGAAATACAAGCCAATAAAGGTGAATTTTTACTACCGATATTTCTTTTTGTTCTAGGGGCATTATTACTAGTCTCCGCTGTAATGGCGAAAAAATCAATAGAAAAAAGGAAAAAAGAAATAGAATATTTGTTAACTAATGGAAACAAAATAATAGCAAAAGTATTAGATGTTGATATAAATACTGCTTTAGGATTTGGTAGCAAAAGGCCAAGAATAATTATTGCAATAGCAAGTAATCAAAAAGAAAAATATTATAGCGATAATTTATGGATTGCACCTGATTATGATATAATAGGTGTAGATATTGATGTGTACATTAACAAACAAGATACTAAAAAGTATTATGTTGATATTAGAAAATTTGAGGAGAATTAATTATGATTATTACTACAACAAACTCAATAGATGGAAAAAAGGTTAAGGAATATAAAGGTATAGTTTTTGGTGAAGTTATTTCCGGTGTTAACTTTATGAAAGATATTGCGGCTAGTTTTAGAAACATTTTTGGTGGCAGAAGCCAAAGTTATGAACAAGAATTAACAACAGCAAGAGAAAATGCTTTAGCTGAAATGAGCCAAAGGGCAGAAGATATGGGCGCAAATGCAGTATTATCGGTTGATGTGGATTATGAGGTTTTAGGACATGAAGGCGCTAATATGTTACTTGTAACCGCAAGTGGTACAGCTGTTATTGTTGAGTAAATTTATTTGGAGGGCTTTTAATCTTGAGTAATGAACAACAAGCTTATAAAGCAAAAAAATTTGGGTATAGCTTTAAAAGGCTAATAGCAAGGTATCCATTAATATTAGTAAGCACATTAATGCATGTGCTTTTAAGGGCTGTTGCATTGATACCAACAATTTATTGGTTTAGTCAAAGAAATTATCCAAACCCTTGGTATTTAAATATCGTAACAATATTGTTATGGTTTTTTGTAGTGCTTCCTATTAGAGCCTCTTATTCAAGTGCATTAGAAAAGGCCGCATGTGGGCAAAAATATTCAATTTCCAGTAGCTTTTCCTTATCAAACTATGGTGAAAAATTATTGATTGGTATTAAATGGATAATAAAATTAATACCATGGTCAATACCGCTTGTTGCTGGAGGGGTTTTTGCATATATTGTATTTTATAGTGATAATAGCTATGGAATAAACGGAGCCTCAGTTCTTAAAGGTTTAAAATCTGTTGCAATGTTTGTATTTGGAGATAATGCTTCAATAACTGAAATGGGATTGGTTATGATAATTATATTTACATTACTTTATCTAATTTTTATTATAGGCGTTGTAAGAAATAGTGCTTATAGGTATTTAAAAGTTAGCCCAATAAAATTGGCTGCAATACCTGATGCTGAAGTTAGGCGTTGTTTAATTAAAAACAGAATAAAACAATTATTGTTTGGCCTGTTGAACCTAATTTTACTTAGCCCAATTGTTATTTTTGTATATAATAGTTTTTGGACTAATTATAAATCACAAAGTGATCTTATGAACTTTTTACCTAGCTTTAAGGATGCAAATTTTTATCAACCAATATTGATTTTTATGGTGGTTTGGTATTTGTTAATATTACCAATAAGAAGAATAAACAATGCATCTTTTTCAAACCATTGCCGTTATACTAGAGAAAATGACAAATAGTAGACTTGATAAGTATATTTCAGATAGCTTAAATATTACAAGAAAACAAGCACGCCTGTTAATATATAAGGGCAATATATCTGTAAATGGTAAAATTATTATAAATTCTGATTTTAAAATAAATTTGGAAAATGATGAAGTGTTATACAATGCAGAGCCTGTAACTTCAAAACCTAAATATCAATATTATTTGCTAAACAAGCCAAAGGGCGTTATAACTGCATCAAAGGATAAAATTCATAGTACTGTTATTGATTTATTACCTGAACATTTTGTTAAAGATAATATAATGCCTGTTGGACGGCTTGATAAGGACACTACAGGCTTGTTATTGTTTACAAATGATGGCGAACTTGCCCATAGGCTTATATCACCTAAAAGGCTTATTTATAAAACTTATGTCGCAAAAATTGATAAACTAATTAATGCTGATGATATTTTTGCTTTTAATAGTGGTATTGAATTGTCAGATTTTAAAGCCTTGCCAGCAGAACTTGAAAAAAGTGAACTGGGCGAATACTACGCCCAAGTTAAAATATGTGAAGGTAAATTCCATCAAGTAAAAAGAATGTTTGCGGCTATTGGTGCAAATGTGGAAGAGCTTGATAGAATTACATTTGGCCCTCTAAAAAAAGATCTTCCTTTAGGGGAAATAAGGTCTTTAAATCAAAATGAAGTAAAAGAACTATATAGCATGTGTAATTTAGAAATATAATATGAAAGAAAAATGTATGGCAGAACATTATTTTAGTGAAACTCCAGTTTCAAAACATAATATAAGTACTATTCAATATAATCATAAAGGTGTTAATTTCAAGTTTAACACTGATAGTGGCGTGTTTTCAAAAACAAATGTAGATAAAGGCACAGATATACTTTTAAACGCTATTGATGGTGTAAATGGCAACGTACTAGATATGGGTTGTGGTTATGGTGTTGTTGGCATTGTATTAAAAAAACTTTATTCAAATACAAATGTTGTTTTAAACGATATTAATCAAAGAGCTGTTGAACTATCTGTTTCAAATGCAAAATTAAATGGTGTAGATGTTGAAGTTTACCAGGGTTTTGGCACAGAAAACATACCAAAGATAGCATATGATTATGCATTAATAAACCCACCAATTAGGGCGGGTAAAAAAGTAATATATGAATTATTTTCACAAATAAAATCTGTATTGAAATCCAATGGTGTAATGTATGTGGTTATTAGAACAAAACAAGGCGCTAAAAGTGCTGTTGATTATCTTGAAGGTATGTTCTATGAAGTAATTACTGTTGAAATTTCATCGGGTTATAGAGTTTTAAAGTGTGTATTAGGGGGAAGAAATGAGTAAATTTAACAAAGCCTTTTTTAATAAAGGTATTAATAGATTAAATACTAATTGTGAAAAATGGGATGTTCCTATAAGTAAATATGGCGAGGGATTGTTGCCATTATGGGTTGCTGATATGGATTTTGAAACCATTCCATCAATAAGCGAAAAACTATTACATAGGGCTAATCATAATACCTATGGTTATACTGAAATTAGCGAGGAAGATAATGGCGCTTTCTATAAATTTATGCAACGTAGGCATGGCATAACAATAAGTAAAGATGAAAGCCAAATGTTTCCTTGTGTAGTTACAGGTATAAAAACCTGCGTTAGATGTTTTACAAAAGAGGGCGAAGGGGTTGTGATTCAAAGCCCAGTATATGGCCCATTTCATTCAAGCGTTAGTTTAAACAATAGAAATATTGTTGATAATATACTTATAAAAGAAGATGATAATTCATATAATATAAACTTTGAATTACTTGAAAATCAATTTAAATCTGGTATAAAACTTATGGCTTTTTGCAATCCTCATAATCCGGTTTCTAGGTATTGGAAAGATGAAGAACTTACAAAATTGGTAGAATTAGCAAAAAAATACAATGTAATAATTGTTTCTGATGAAATTCATGCTGATTTTGTATATAAACCTAATAAATTCATATCAATTTTGAGCGTTGCTGATAAATTAAATTATAATAATGTTGTTTGCTTATATTCTGCCAGTAAAACATTCAATGTGGCTGGTTTGCAACAATCTCAATTAGTTACACGCAATAAAGAACTATATAATAAAATAAAGGATGAATCAAAAGCTGTTGGTTTAACATGTGGCAATATATTTGCGTTAATAGCTACAAGGGAAGCGTATAACAATGGCGATGAATGGCTTGATGGCCTACTAGAATACTTAAACGAAGGCAAACGTATTTTGGTTGAGCAACTTTCTATACATTTGCCAGAAATTAAAGTTTCGCCTATAGATGCTACATACTTGGCATGGCTTGATATATCATCATATGGTATAAAATCTGATGAATTAATTAATAAAGCTTTAGAAAACAAAGTAATGTTTACGTCTGGTACAGTGTTTTCTGAGGAAGCAGGGGAAGGTTTTATACGCTTTAACTTTGGTTGCCCCCATGTAAATATTGTAGAAGGCGTAAAAAGATTAAAATTAACATTAAAAGGAGAATAATATGGATCTTACAAAATTAATGAATATAGTTGAAGCAAACAAAGAGGATATGATAGAAACTCTATCCCAATGGATAAAAATACCAAGCGTAAAGTCTGAACCTGCCGAGGGTGCCCCAATGGGAGAAGATATAAACAATATGCTAAATAAAGCAATTGAAGATTGTGAAAAAATGGGGTTTGAAGTTAAAAATTTTGGTGGCTATGTATGTGATGCACGCATGGGCAAACTAGGGGTTGATCCTTTAGCAATTCTTGGCCATCTTGATATTGTTCCAGTAGGTGACGGATGGAAACAAGATCCCTTTGGCGCTGAAATAATTGATGGAAAACTATTTGGTAGAGGGGCTATCGATGATAAAGGCCCCGTAGTTGCTGCTCTTTATGCCATGAAAGCAGTTAAGGAAGCAGGGATTCCTTTAAAAAGAGAAGTAAGGTTAATTTTAGGTACAGATGAAGAGTCAGGGTGGGAGGATATTGATTATTATAAGGAACATTGTGAGCTTCCCAATAGTGGCTTTAGCCCTGATGCACAATTCCCAGTTATAAATACCGAAAAAGGTTTGTTTAGAGTAAAACTAACAGCAAAATCATCACAAGAAGGCTTAAAGGTTGTTGAATTAAATACTGGAGAAAGGCCGAATGTTATTCCAGGTAAATGTAAAGCAATTGTTGAAGGTGGGGATGATTTACTAAATTCTGCAATTTCAAAGGCAAAACAACTTGGCATAGAGCTTTCAGCAAAAATAGATGGTAAAAATGTAGTATTAGAAACACAGGGAATACCTGGACATGCTGCTATGCCTGAAGAAGCTAAAAATGCTATTGGTTTAATGTTGGTTTTATTAAAAGAAATTGGTCTTGAAGGGCCATTAGAAACCATTGCAAATACTATAGGAACTGAAACTAATGGTGAATCATTAGGAATAAAAGTTAAAGATAAGGTTAGTGGACCATTAACCTTAAATATTGGTATAATTCGTGTAAACCCAGAAGATATATCAATAACCCTTGATATACGTTTTCCAATGTTAGTTAGTAGTGATGCATTGTTAAAGGCAATAAGCTTAAATCTAAAAAATGCCGGGTTTAAAGCAGAGTTATTAGGCGCTACACAACCACACCATGTTCCTGAAAGTTCAGAACTTGTTCAAAAATTATTACAAGCCTACAATGAAGAAACTGGCCTACCAAAGCATGCAATTGCAATTGGTGGAGGCACTTATGCAAGGGCATTAAAAGAAGGTGTTGCATTTGGTAGCATATTCCCTGGCGAAGCAGAACTTGCTCACCAAGCTGGTGAATATATTAGTCTTGATAGCTTAATGAAGAATGCAAGAATATTTGCAAAAGCAATTGCTATTTTAGCAGGGGAATAAAATGATAACAAGTTCGGTTAAAAATATTATATTAGATCTAGGTAACGTTATTCTTGATTTTAATCCGGATAGAATTGTATCCAATTATACTAATTCTGTAGCTGATATAAATGCTATTGTAAATGCTGTTTTTAATAGTCAAATATGGAAGGATTATGATAAGGGTACAGCTAGTGAAGATGATGTTTTTAATTATGCAACAAATAATTTAAAACCCTCATTATTTAATACAACTAAAGATATTATAAATAACTGGTATAAGTATTTTATACTTATACCAGGAGCAGAGGATTTTATTAATAATACCTTGATTAAGGGGTTCAATATTTATCTTTTGTCAAATGTAAGTCAAAAGTATTATGTTTTTAAAAGTGAATTTCCAATATTATCAAAATTAAAAGGTGAGCTAATTTCTGCTGATGAAAAATTAGCAAAACCAGACCCCAAAATATTTGAAGTTATGTTAAATAAATTTAATCTTAGTGCATCTGAGTGTTTTTTTGTTGATGATAATATAAATAATGTAAATGCTGCAATTAGTAAGGGTATAAATTCTTTTCAATTTAAAGGTGATTATAAAGAATTATATAAACACTTAGTGTATAATGGAATATTTAGTAACTAAAACCATTTGGTTTTAGTTTTTAGTTAGGGGATTGATTAATATTAATATAAAAGGCAATATTGAATATTTAAAAAAAACTGAGTTAAGTGTAAAAATTGTATGGTTTTCAACAATGGTTTATATAATTTGGCTTTTTTTGCCTCAAGTTCAAAATCTTCTTGGAGCAAAAGGTGGCATTGCTTGTATGGCATTGCTCTATGTTGGTGTTTTACTTGATAAATCATTTATTAAGCCTAATGTAAAGCAACTGTTTATAAAAAGTTTATCGATATTTATTATAGTTACTTACTTTGCATTGATATATATGAGTGATTCAAAAAATGTAATTTTATATATACTTCAAACCATGCTGTTTTTTTATCCAGTTCTTATAGCCTTTTATGTTAAACAAAAGCAAGATATCCGTATAATATTAGGAGCTTTTACATTAATATCAATAGTATGCCTTTTTACAGCTTCGGTTAATATTTTTTGGTTAAGTAGATACCCTAATACTGCACGTTCTTTAGGGCATGGTAGTGCTGATCCTGAATATTTAAAAAGAGCCATGTCTTACGGTATAGGTGGGTTTGGTTTTGTATATGGTGCGCCTATATTGTTTTGTTTCATACTATTTTACAAAAAAATTATTAGTAATATTTATTTAAAGATATTTGCTGTTGTAGCGTTAATTGTATTAGGAATTTCTACAGTATTATCAAGATATTTTATTGCAATATTGCTATTGTTTATTGCTTTATTGTTTTATATTATATTCTCAATTATAGGTATTGTATGTAAAAAAAATAAAAGAGAAAATAAGTTTATATACACAATAATCGTCTTAATAATTTTGTTTTTTATACTATTTGTTTTTAAAGAGGCACTGTTTAACGCTGTTATTGAAATATTAAATAATATAAATTTAAATGATTATGCTTTAAAAGTAGAGTCAATTAAAAATTTGATTGTAAATTTAGAGTGGGATAGTCGCTCAACAAGCAGGATTAATCAGTATATGAATGGATTAAAGAGTATTTATTGGTCGCCATTAACAGGCAGTATTAACTCAGAATTTACAATATCTAGGCATTCAGATGTTATTGATATGTTTGCAGGCTGGGGTGTAGTATGGGGAATTGTTTTATTATGGTTGATATATTATTTGTTCAGGGATACATATATAGATGTTATAAAGGGCAAATATAGCTATGTTTATAAATTTACATTATTTTTATTTGTATTTTTAGCATGTACTAATACAATAAATTATTCTAGGGAAGCAGCGATTATTATTGCGTTACTTCCTCTGTATACAGACCCCAAACTAATAAAAGGAGATATTAATGAATAGTATAGATTTAAAAGCTTTACAGAATAAAGATAGCGTTAAAATACTTGCTTTGGAAACATCTTGTGATGAAACGGCTGCTGCCATAGTTGAAAATGGTACAAAAGTTCTGGCTAATAAAGTGTTTTCGCAAATTGATATACATAGTATATATGGTGGCGTTGTTCCAGAAATTGCAAGCAGAGCCCACATGGAAATGTGTAATAGAATAATTGATAGTGCGCTAGAGGAAGCAGGCTTGCAGTTTGGAGAATTGGATGCCCTTGCTGTAACATATGGCCCTGGTTTGGTTGGTGCCTTGCTTACAGGGGTTTCTTGTATGAAAGGTTTATCATATGCCACAAAGCTTCCACTTATACCAGTTAATCATATACTTGGGCACGTTTTTGCAAACTATATATCAAATAATGTTCCTGAAACACCTTTTATATGCTTGATAGCAAGTGGTGGTCATTCACATATTATATTAGTAAAAAACAGCAATGAATACGATATTATTGGACGCACTGTAGATGATGCTGCAGGAGAAGCTTTTGATAAAGCAGCCAGGGTATTAGGGCTTAAATACCCTGGAGGCCCTCTACTGAGTAAGCTTGCGGAAAAAGGCAACCCTAAAGCATTAAAATTACCTACACCCAAAGTACAAGGTAAGTATGATTTTAGCTTTTCAGGGCTAAAAACTGCTTTTGTAAATGCGTGCCATAATGCAAATCAAAAGGGTGAAATATTTTCAAGTGAGGATTATGCTGCTAGCTTTGTAGATAAAGTTACAGACATGTTATCTGAAACAACTCTAAAAGTAGCAAAAGATTTAGGTGTTAAAAATATTTGCCTTGCTGGTGGCGTTTCAGCTAATAAACAACTTAGGGAAAAAATGACGATACTTTGCAATACTAATAATATTAAGCTGTTTATGCCAAAATTAGAATATTGTACAGATAATGCTGCAATGATAGCATCCGTAGCATATTTTGCATTACAAAGAGGAGAAATAGCAAACTTTGAACTTAATGCAGTTCCTGGTTTAAGCTTGTAAATTTAAGCTTTATTGCAATATTGTTGCGCATATAGTATTATATAACTATTAATATGATGAAATGGAGGCAATTGTTTGCCAATAGTTGAAGCAGAAATTAATCTTTCTTCGCCAGATGCATATATGGCATTATTTGGCATTAATGAAAAAAATCTAAGCATGCTTGAGCGTGGCCTTTGTGTAAATATTGTTAGCAATGGTAATAATATTAAAATTAAAGGCGAAGAATCAAATGTAAAAAATAGCATTGCTTTTATTAATAAAATAACCCAAATTATAGCTAAAAATGGGCATGTAGGTTTAACTACTTTAAGATATGGTATGCAACTAGTAAAAGAAAACAAGTTAGATTCTCTTGAAGAACTATTAAAAGAAGTTGTAACTGTAACTGCTCAAGGCAGGCCTATAAAGTGCAAAACCTTAAAACAAAGGGAATATATAAAATCAATAAAAAATAACACCTTAACAATTGCTGTTGGCCCTGCTGGTACAGGTAAAACATATTTAGCTATGGCTTCAGCTGTATTAGCATTAAGAAATAAGGAAATAAATAAAATTGTTTTAACTCGTCCTGCGGTTGAAGCTGGTGAAAAACTAGGGTTTTTACCTGGTGATTTAACACAAAAGGTTGACCCATATCTTCGCCCCTTATTTGATGCTTTATTTGAATTTGTTGGGGCAGAAACATATCACTCTTTGCAGGAGCGTGGTGTTGTAGAAATTGCGCCGTTGGCATATATGAGAGGAAGAACATTATCTGACTCATTTATTATTTTAGATGAAGCTCAAAACACGTCACCAGAACAGATGAAAATGTTTTTAACAAGAATTGGTGCTAATAGCAAAGTAGTTGTTACTGGCGATATAACCCAAACAGATTTACCATATGGTAAAGTTTCTGGTTTAATTCATGCTATAGATGTTTTAAAAGAAGTTGAGGATATTGAAGTTATTAAGCTTAGTAATTATGATGTAGTGAGGAACGAGCTTGTTCAAAGAATTGTAAGTGCTTATGAAAATTACGAAAAACCCCATAAATTGGATGGGAATAGGATATTAAATAATGAACAATAGTCCATTTTTAAAAACCAAAAATTTAAAAAATATTATTATAAGTAATAACGCTAAAAAGATATATACAATAATTATTAGTATATTACTTTTATTTGTTATGTATTCTTTTGCTATTACTCCAGAACGATATGACCTTAGGGTTGGGCAAATATCGCCCAAAACCATTGTGGCTTTTAAGGATATTGTTGATGAAGTAACAACGGAAAAAGATAGGCAAATTGCCGCTTTAAATGTCGAACCATCTTATGTATCTGTTAATAATGTTGCAGATACAGTTATTAAAGATCTTGATGAAATAATATTAGAACTTCAAAATGTTCAAAAATATGGTAGTAGTATAATAGAACAACAAGGTGAAACTGGTAATTATTTCTATTTTGAGCAAGAAAATATTGATTATGCTAAAAAGCTGCTAACTAAAGTAAAACTTAGTGATTATCAATTAAAAACCCTGTTAAACACAAGCAATGAAGATATTCATGAGCTTGCGTCTAATATGAAGGCTGCAGTTTCAAACACACTAAGAACCACAATAAGGGAAGGCCGCGTTAGCGAAACAATAAACTATTTATTACAAATAATAGGTTATAAAACGGATATAAGCTTACTTCAAAATGTAGTTAGCCCAGTATTAGATGCTTGCATTAAGCCAAACATGGTTATTGATAAAGATGCCACAAATGCATCAAAGCAACTCGCTATGGACGAGGTATCTCCAGTTGTATATCAAAAAGGTCAAAACATTGTAATAGAAGGCAATATTATTTATAAACATCAATATGAAATGCTTAAATCTTTAGGCATGGTTGACGATAAATCTGTTGATGTTATTTTATACATAACCATATTTTTGTTTATTGTATTAATTATTGGGCTAATGTTTTTACTTATGTATATGTTAAAACGAAGCCTTATTTATTCAAAAAGCGATTTGATAATTCAATTATTATGTGTGGTTATAACATCAGGCTTTTGTATAATATCAAAATATATAAATATATATGTTGCGCCAACTATTTTAGTAACTTTTTTACTTACTATACTTGTAGGTTTAAGGGCTGCTATTGCTGGCAATATAGCAGTTGTGCTATTAAATAGTATTCTTTTGGCTGGCGGAAACGTTACATCTACTGAGGAAATATTAAACATTATGCTTATTGGCATAATTAGCGGATTTGTAGTAATTGCAATTATGCATAAAAAACAACGTAGGCAACAAGCGTTAATTGCAGCGGCTGTAGCTGCCTTACTAAATTTCTCAATAATTATACTTATCAGTGTTTTTACAAAAAGCAGTATAACTGACTATTTAGATAAAGCTTTTTGGAGCATGGGTAGTGCAGGGGTAGCTGTTTTATTATCCATGGGTCTAGAACCTGTTTTTGAATCGATTTTCAATTTACCAACAGATACTAAACTTTTAGAGCTGTGTAATCCAGAACATCCTTTGTTAAAAAGGTTGCTTCTTGAAGCACCAGGCACTTACCACCATAGTATAATAGTTGCAAATTTGGCAGAAGCAGCTGCTGATGCAATAGGAGCAAAAAGCTTAGTTGCTAGGGCAGGAGCATACTATCATGATATAGGAAAGCTTGCCAACCCCATGTATTTTAAAGAAAACCAAATAGGTATAAACCCACATTTTGCTGTTGATTCATATAAATCTGCTGAGATTATTACTAAACATACTCTTGAAGGTTATAACCTAGCTAAACAGTATAAAATACCAGATGAAATTAGAGATATAATTGTTAGTCATCATGGAAACTCTGTAGCTATGTATTTTTATCATGAAGCATTGGAAAGATCTGAAGATAAAAATGTTGATATTTCTAAATTTAGGTATCCTGGACCTAAACCATCAACAAAAGAAGCATCAATTATTATGATGGCAGATACTTCTGAGGCGGCTGTTAGATCTATGAGCGACCATTCACACGAAGCTATAAAGAATTTTATTAAAAAACTTGTTGATGCTAAAATTGAAGATGGGCAACTAGATCAATCACAATTAACGCTTAAAGATATTGAGGATATATATACTGTGTTTGCATCTGTTCTTACTGGTGCATACCATGAAAGGATAGAATATCCAGCTATTTCACCAAAAGATGAAATGCTTAAGCGAGAAGTAAACAATAATGTTAAGGGTGAGAATTCTCAAAATGATCAAATAAGTGTAGAAAACACTCTAGATTCTGAAAAAGATGGTAGTAATATAAAAAATGAAACTGATATATGATGTTGATAATTGTAATGATTTAATTGACACAAATTTATTACAAATAATAGCTGATAAATGCCAAATTGAAGAAGGCATAGAACAAGAATGCTATATAAATATTCTGTTTACAGATAATGATGGCATTAAAATTTTAAACAAAAATATGAGAGGGCTAGATAGTTCTACGGATGTGCTATCGTTTCCTAGCATAAATATTAAAAACAGCACCTTAGGCGACAATATATTAATGATTGAAGCAACTTATGATGTTGATAATTCTTGTTATTTTATTGGTGATATTGCTATATCAGTGGAGCAAGCAAAAATTCAAGCAAAAGAATTTGGGCATTCTTACAAAAGGGAAATTGCCTATTTATTAACCCATTCAATTTTACACTTGTTTGGTTATGATCACATTGATGAAAACGATAAAAGAGAGATGAGAAAAATGGAAGAAAAAATCTTAAAATCCCTAAATATTAGTCGCGATGATAATGGTGAAGTAAGCAATGAAACTCTTATCAATTTAGCTATTAAAGCGATGGATAGGGCATATGTACCTTACTCAAATTTTCCAGTAGGTGCATGTTTACTAAGCGCTGATGGTAGAATTTTTCAAGGCTGTAATATAGAAAATGCTGCTTATGGAGTAACTATGTGTGCTGAAAGAACAGCTTTATTTAAAGCTGTTAGCGAAGGTGCTAGAGAATTTACAAAAATTGCAGTAGTTGGTAAAAATACAAAGGCTTTTCCCTGTGGATCATGCAGGCAAGCACTTAATGAGTTTGCTCCAAATATTGTTGTGCTTGTTGGTGATAAAACTGGCGATTTTGTTGAAACAACTTTAAATGAGTTACTTCCAAATAGTTTTGGTCCAAAATCTTTAATTTGAAAGGGTAAATAAATGCAAAATGAATTTCGTTCTGGCTTTGTTACAATTGTAGGCAAACCCAATGTAGGAAAATCCACTTTAATGAATGCACTTGTTGGTGAAAAAATTTCAATAGTAACAAATAGGCCTCAAACTACAAGAAATAGAATTATGGGTGTATTATCTAAAGATAATTATCAAATGGTGTTTTTAGATACCCCAGGCATACACAAACCTAAAACAAAGCTTGGCGAATTTATGAATAAAAGTATAAACGATGCCATGAAAGGAATGGACGCTTTAATTGTAGTGGTTGATTCCTCTTTTATTAAAGAAAATGATTTAGAAATTGTTGAAAATATGAGTAAAAGCAATGTGTTTAAAGTTCTTATATTAAACAAAATTGACCTTATAGAAAAATCAGAAATTCTTAATATAATAAATAAATTTTCAGAGTATCGTTATGATGCTATATTGCCAATTAGCGCTCGCAAAGGTGATGGATTAAAAGAATTGGAAAACCTTCTTTTATCAAAACTACCTGAAGGACCCCAATATTTTCCTGATGATATGATAACGGATCAACCTGAAAGAGTAATATGTGCTGAAATAATTAGAGAAAAAGCTTTATTATTTCTTCAAGAAGAAATTCCACATGGAATAGGCGTTGATATATTAAAAATATCTAATATAAGGGAAGATTTAGTTGAAATCCATGCGGATTTATACTGTGAAAAAAACTCTCACAAAAGTATAATAATAGGCAAGAATGGTAGCATGCTTGGTAAAATTGGGAAATCTGCACGTTTAGATATTGAAAATTTACTTGGTAACCGTGTTAACTTAAAGTTATGGGTTAAAGTTCGTGAAGGATGGAGAAATCGAGGAAGCGATCTATTTAACCTTGGTTATACAGAAAAAAGCTGATATAAATCAGCTTTTTTTAATGAAATTTACTTTATCTTTATCTAGTTTTATTGTACCTGTGCTACCAACAATTTCTTTGTTTTTAAAAAGAAGTGTTATCAATTTTTTATCAATTATTGGGCCACCAGATCTTTCTAATGTGTTTTTCCATATTGTAAATTTGCAACCATTATTCCAATTTGAGCAATAAAAGGCTTTTGAATTTTCGCTTATTTTACCGTCGCTACATAAAGGGCAATTAATATTTAAACTTGAGCTTCTAGTTTTTTTATATTTTTCTTCTTTATCAAATTTTACGTTGGCCTCAGCTTTTATTCCATTATCAACTACATTTATTGTAAAGTTCCTAATATCAGTTAAAAAACTTGAGGACAATTCTCTAGAATTTATTTTGTTAATATATATGTTTTCTAAAGATAATTCCCATTTTCCAGTTAATTCAGGTGAAGCCAGCTCTTCAGGGATTACTTGAATTAAATTTTTTCCTTTTTCAGTAGCTATTAAAGAATTTTTATTTCTAATTAAATAATTTACACTAATAAGCCTTTCAATAATAGCAGCTCTTGTTGCAGGTGTTCCTAATCCACTACCTTTCATAGCGTTCTTAATTTCGTCATCATCTATTAATCTACCAGCATTTTCCATTGCTGATAGTAAACTTGCATCATTATAATATTCAGGAGGCTTTGTTTTTTCTTCTTTTATTTTTGCATCTACAAGCTTTCGTATATCGCCTATAGATAGCTTTGGTAATAACTTATCATCTTCTTTATTGGATTTTTTCTTTTTTAATGGCTTTTCTACTTCTCTCCAACCTAAATCTACAATAGTTTTACCTGTACAAATAAAATGGTGGTTTTCAACTTTTGTAATAATCTTTTGCACATCTGTAAGGCAAGGCGGGAAAAAAGCTGATATAAAACGCTGTATTACCATTTTCAATAATAATGCACAATCGGGTGGTAAACTATCCCAGTTTATTTTTTTACCAGTTGGTATTATTGCATGATGATCACTAACTTTTTCATTGTTGAATATTCTTTTTGAGTTCTTTTTAATACCATCTTTCGCGGTATCAACAAAAGCAATATATTCTTCAGGCAACTTATCAAGCAAACCTGGTATTTTTGCTTTTAAATCATCACTTAAGTATTTACTATCTGTTCTTGGGTATGTAAGTAATTTATATTTTTCATATAATTCTTGTGCTAAAGATAATACTTTTTTTGCTGTAAAACCAAGCTGTTGATTTGCTGCTCGCTGTAATGAGGTTAGGTCAAATAATTGAGGTGCAATTTCTGTATTTCTATCTGTATCGTTAGAAACAATAGTGCCATTTTTGCCTTTAACAAATACCACTATCGATTCGGCTTTTTCCTTTGATTGTATTTGTTTGTTAGTTTTTAAGTCTTTAGATTCAATGTCAAACCAATTAGCCTCATAATCCCCAAAATCTGCGTTTATTGTATAATAAAGTTGGGGTACAAAGCTATCAATATCATTTTGTCGTTTAACTATTAAAGCAAGGGTAGGGGTTTGTACACGGCCCACGCTAAGTTTGGCATTATATTTTATTGAATAAACTCTACTAGCATTCATTCCAATATACCAATCTGCATAGGCTCTACATATTGAACTGTAATATAAACTATCAAAATCTGACCCATTTTTTATTTTTTTAAATCCATCAATAATCGCTTCGTCTGTCATACTACTTATCCATAAGCGTTTAAATGGTTTATTAGATTTTGAGTATTCGTAAATAAGTCTAAATATTAATTCGCCTTCTCTTCCAGCATCTGTTGCGCAAATAATCTCATCAACATCATTATTATTAAACAATTCTTTTACAACTTTATATTGGCTAGCTGTTTTCCTTATTGATTTTAGAGGTATTTTGGAAGGGAGTATTGGCAAATCTGCCAATTTCCAGCTTTTATATTTTGTGTCTATTTCATTTGGTTCTTTTAATGTTACCAAATGACCCAATGCCCAAGTAACAATGTATTTATCGTTTTCTAAACCGTTTAATGTTTTTTTATTACATTTTAAAACACGGGCTATATCCCTTGCAACACTTGGTTTTTCTGCAATTATAAGTTTTTTTGACATTTATACTCAATAAAAGGGCTTAAAAAAGCCCTTAATCCTTGTCTGTTTTGTTTTCTCTTATTAAGTGGGTTAATTCATCCATAAAGCTACTAATATCAGTAAATTGCCTATAAACGGATGCAAACCTTACATAAGCAACCTCATCTAATGCTTTTAGTTCCCGCATAACCAATTCGCCAATAAACATGCTTGATATTTCACCGTTCTCAGCGCTACTATAAAGTTCATGTTCTATTCTTGTTACAATTTGGTTTATTTGAAGCATAGATATAGGTCTTTTTTCACAAGCTCTTAATATCCCATTTTTGATTTTGTCAGAATTGTATGCTTCCCTTGTGTTATCTTTTTTAATAACATATATAGGGGCAAGTTCAATGCGCTCGTAAGTTGTAAATCTTCTTTTACAACTTAGGCATTCTCTTCTTCTTCTTATAGCCATACCATTTTCAATGGGTCGAGAATCAAGAACCTTACTTTCGGTTGTATTACAAAATTGACATTTCATAAAATTTCACCTTTCAAATTATCATTATTTTATTATAATTAAAAAATAAGGATAATTCAATAGTATACAAAAAGTTTGTTCAGTCTATATCTAATTAAACATTGATTTTTGTTTAATATTAATATATTATTAGTTTGATAAATACTTGGAGGTATATAATGTCGGATAATAGACTTTCACATATTCGCAACTTTTGTATTGTTGCCCATATAGACCATGGAAAGTCCACCCTTGCGGATAGAATATTGGAAAAAACTGGCGTTTTTGATCAAAGGCAAATGACAGAACAAATTCTTGATAGCATGGATCTTGAACGCGAACGTGGTATTACAATAAAAAGTAAAGCTGTTAGAATGCAATATAAGGCAAATGATGGTGAAACTTATACGCTAAATTTAATTGATACTCCTGGCCATGTTGACTTTGCATATGAAGTTAGTAGGGCATTAGCCGCATGTGAAGGAGCTCTTTGTGTTGTTGATGCTACGCAGGGTGTTGAAGCGCAAACTTTAGCAAATGTATATATGGCCTTGGAGCATAACTTGGAAATTGTTCCGGTAATAAATAAAATTGACCTTCCTAGCGCACGTACAGATGAAGTTCGCGATGAAATTGAGGATGTTATTGGCTTAGATGCATCTACTGCACCAGCAGTATCCGCTAAAACTGGTGAAAATATAGATCAGGTTTTAGAAGCCATTGTTAATACAGTTCCATCACCAAGTGGAAATGATAATTTACCATTACAAGCTTTAATTTTTGATGCTTTTTATGATAATTATAAAGGCGCAATTTGTTTTGTTAGGGTAGTAAATGGAAAAATCAAACCAGGCATGAAAATGCGTATGATGGCTGGGAAAAGCGAATTTGATGTTGTAGAAGTTGGGACATTCCAACCAGGATATGTTCCATGTAATGAGTTACTATCTGGCGAAGTTGGTTATGTTGCAGCATCAATTAAAGATGTACGCGAAACTAGAGTGGGCGATACAATAACCGATGCAAGTAATCCAGCTAAAGAGCCTTTGCCTGGTTATAGAAAAGTAACCCCAATGGTTTATTGTGGAATTTACCCTGCGGATGGAGCAGACTATGATAATTTGAAAGATGCTCTTGAAAAATTGCATATGAATGATGCATCATTATCATTTGATAATGAATCCTCAGCAGCCCTAGGCTTTGGGTTTAGGTGTGGCTTCCTTGGTTTATTGCATATGGAAATTATTCAACAAAGGCTAGAGAGAGAATTTGATTTAGCTTTGGTAACAACCACACCTAGCGTTATTTATAGGGTTAACAAATTAAATGGTGAACAGCTGGAAATTGATAATCCTATTGCATTACCATCACCAACGGAAATAGACAGCATTGAGGAACCCATAGTTACGGCAACAATTTTCTCACCTCAAACTTATGTTGGTTCAATTATGGAACTTTGCGTTGAAAAACGTGGTGTTTTTATTGATATGCAATATGAAGGTAACAGAGTTAAACTTACTTACGAACTACCTTTAAATGAAGTAATTTTTGACTTTTTTGATCAAATTAAAAGCAGGTCAAAGGGTTATGCTTCTTTTGACTATGAGCTTAAAGAATATCAAAAAAGTGATCTTGTTAAATTGGATATTTTACTTAATGGTGATATATGCGATGCCTTTTCAATTATTGTGCATAGGGATAAGGCTTATGCACGTGGAAGGAATATGGCAGAACGCTTAAAAGAAGCTATACCACGTCAATTATTTGAAATTCCAATTCAAGCTGCAATAGGCGGTAAGGTAATTGCAAGGGAAACCGTAAAAGCTATGCGTAAAGATGTATTAGCTAAATGTTATGGTGGCGATATAACAAGGAAGAAAAAACTTATTGAAAAACAAAAAGAAGGTAAAAAACGTATGCGTCAGTTTGGTAATGTAGAAGTACCAAGCGAAGCTTTCTTGGCAGTATTAAAAATGGGAGATAATTAACAATTTTCTAAACCCAATTTGAGAAATTGACAAGGAGAAACTAAATAAATGGCTGCTAAAAAAGTTGGTATAATGGGTGGAAGTTTTGACCCCATTCATAATAGACATATTGAACTTGCAAAAGCCGCTTTAAAAGAATATAAACTAGATAGCATTTTATTTATTCCCTCAGGAAATCCTCCCCATAAGGATGGATTAAGCGCAAGTGCGGGGGAAAGAATGCAAATGATAAGGCTTGCTATTTCAAATTATAAAGACTTTTGTGTATCAAATATTGAGTTGACAAGGTCGGGAAAATCTTACACAGTTGATACTATGAATCAATTAACAAAAGAAAACCCTGATACAGAGTATTATTATATAATTGGTGAAGACTCGTTAAACAATCTTGAAAATTGGTATAAACCACTTGAACTATTTAAGCTATGTAACTTTATTGTTGCCAAAAGGGATAATAATATAGAAACAGAAACTAGCTTAAAAGAGTTTACTGATATGGGGGCAAAGTTTTTTATGTTAAACTTAAGCCCAATCAATATTTCATCTACTAAAATTAGAGAAGATTTAAAAAACAATTATTTTTCAAGCGATATACCAATTCCAGTTTTTGAGTATATTTATGATATGGGCTTGTATGGTATAAAGCCTAGAAATGAGCATTATCGCGATTATATAGTAAAACTATCTACAATGCTTACCGATAGAAGGCTAGCCCATTCTCTAGCAGTAGCCTATACGGCAAGGAATTTAGCAGCTAAACATAAAGTTAATAAAAACCTAACAACAACCGCAGCATTGCTACATGATTGTGCAAAATGCATGTCATTAAGCACATTACAGCAAATAGCTGGGGACAACAATCTATATTTTGACCCTGTTACATACAATACATCTTTGCTACACGCACCAATAGGTGCTCAGCTTGCTAAAACTGTATTTGGTATCGATGATGAAAAAGTGCTCTCCGCAATATCCTACCACACAACAGGAATGTCAGGTATGAATGCCTTAGATATGATTATTTTTTTAGCTGATAAAATAGAGCCTACTAGAATGTCATATACAAATCTTGAAGAGATTAGAAAATTAGCTGAAACTGACCTAAAAAAAGCGATGAAACTTAGTATAAAAAGTACTGGCGCCTATCTAAAAATATCAGGTGATAAAGTACATATTAACACAGTTAGATTGCTTGAATGGTTAAGAAAATAAATTAATAAAAGGGGATTTATTATGGAATCAAGAGAACTTGCAATAAAAATTGCACAAATTTTAAACTCAAAAAAAGCTGATAAAATTGATGTTCTAAAGGTAAGTCATCGCACAGTAATAACAGATTATTTAGTTATTGCAAGTGGTAATAGCTACCCTCAAGTTAGAGGCTTGATGGATGAAGTAGAGGATAAGCTTGCAAAAGAAAACATATTCCCTGTTAGAAAAGAAGGCATGCAAGAAGCAAGGTGGGGGGTTCTTGACTATAACTATGTTATGGTGCATATTTTCCACCAACACGAACGTGATTTTTATAAGCTTGATAGTTTATGGGCAGATGATACAAATAAAGTAGAAATTGATTTTGAAAAGGCTAATGATGAAGAATAAAATTGTAATAAAAAAAGATTTTATAATTATAGGAATTGTTCTTTTGCTTGCTTTAATTTCTTTTCTTTTTATTCAAATGCAAAACAAAAATTCAACCCCCACTGGTGAGGTTGAAATTTATGTAGATGGAAACCTTTATAAAAATGTTAAAATTGATGAAGGAACAACTGAAGTAATTAAACAGGATAATGGTTTAGTAAATGAATTAAAGTTTACACACAATGGGGTGTTTATGAATTACTCAAGTTGTAATAATCAACTTTGCGTACATCAAGGCGAAGTGAATTTTGATAACTATTCAACCCGATTTTTGGGTAATTCCATTATTTGCTTGCCTAACAGGGTAGTTGTATCACTTGTTGTTGATGAAGAAGAAAACACTAAGCAAGAAGTTGTTCCAGATGCATATTAGTACTTAAACTTGGCATTGGTACAAAACCAAACGCACCAGTAATTTGTAATAAAATTACTACAAAACCTAAGGCTATAACATAAAAAGCAAACCATTTTAAAGATATTTTAGCAATTAAATCAAGCATAAATTTAATTGCAATATAACCAAATAAAGCTGCTGAAATCATACCTAATATTGTGGGTATGATTTCTATTTGCGCAAAATAATTATTTTCTATAGCGTTTTTACCTTCATAAAGCAAACTACCAACTATAGCAGGGGCACTCATCATGAAAGAAAACTTTGCTGCAGTTTTTTTATCAAGCCCAGATAATACCCCACCAAAGATTGTTGAGCCACTTCTGCTTACTCCAGGTAATAAACCTAAAATTTGAGAAAGTCCCATGGCAACAGCATTTGTTAACCCAACTTCTTTTTTCTCGGTATTTTGTTTTTTTAACTTTTCTGCATAGTATTGACTTGTTAAAAGTAAAATACCAGTAAGTATAAAGGATATACCTAAAAAACTTCCAGATTCAAATATATCTAAAACATCTCCAAACAAAACAACAGATATAAGGGCAGGAAGTGATGCTATAAAAAGAAACAATAAGGTTTTGCTGCGGAAAGGATTTTTTAGTATTGCTAACCAATCCTTCCAAAATACAATTAATACAACCAATAAAGTTCCAACATGTAGAAGTATATCAAATATTAAATATGTACCACTAGTGTCGTTAAAACCAAATAAATTTCTTACTATTAAAAGGTGACCGCTTGATGATATTGGCAAAAACTCAGCTAAACCTTGCAATATTCCAAGCAATATTCCTTGAATTACAGTCATAATTACCTCTTATGCATTAACAGGTGTAACAATCATACCTATTAAACCTTTGCCTGTATGTATGCCTAAAACAGGGCTTACAGGCGCAATTGTTACAGTGTTTGTATTTAATGTTGATTTTGCTTTTTCAGCTATTTCCTCAGCTTCTTCCAAAGCTAATCCATGTATAATATAGATATCAACAAGTTCATTTTTGTATTTTTCTAGGGCTTGTTGTAACATAGTGCTTTTTGCTTTAACAAAACCTCTTGCCTTAGATATTGTTTGATAAATTCCATCATCATTAACAAATATAACGGGTTTTATTTGCAACAAAGATCCTACAACACCCTCAACAAGGCCTATACGCCCACCTTTTCTTAGATATTCTAAAGTTCTTACAATAAACATACCAAGTTGGTTTTTTCTTAAAGCGTTTATTTTGTCTATTATAGCCTCTATTGGTGTACCTGCCTCAAGTTCTTCTGCTGCCCTTAAAACCAAGCTACCTAGCCCACCAGATAGTGTTTTTGTATCAACAACATTAATATTAAGCTTGTCTTTAAAATCCTCCGCAACAAGTTTTATCATATTATAAGTTCCACTTAAACCTGAGGATATTGATAAATGGAGGATATTTCTATAACCTTCTTCATAAAGCTTATTATACATGTTTTCAACATCTTCGGGCAAAGGTAAGCTGCTTGTAGGTAACTCATTTTCCATAATGTCATATAGTTCTTCTTGCCCTAGTTCAAACCTATCTCTATATTCATGGGTTTTTGTAATTATTCTTAAGGGGATCATCTTAATATTTAATTTTGCAAGAATCTCGTCACTTAAGTCGCAAGTTGAATCCGTAACTATAACAGTGTTTTTATTTAACATGTAATATTACCTCCATTTTTAAATTATTTCTCTAATATAGATTTTAAAAAGGCGCTATATAGAGGGTGGGGGCGGTTAGGCCTAGATATATACTCTGGGTGGTATAGTGTTACTACATAAAAAGGATGATCGTGAATTATATATGCTTCTGAAAAATCATGTTCATCAGCAATAGCAGCAAGAATATAACCCTTTTTAATTAATTCGTCATTATATTTGTTATTTATTTCATAACGGTTGCTATGTCTTTCAAACGCTATATCGTTACCATATATTTCTTTAAGCTTGTTGTCGGTAATTAATACCTTTAGACTACCCATTCTTGCAGCACCACGGCTATCATTTATACAAATTTTCCATTCTGGTATCATTGCAACAGGGTTTGTAGTGTTGGGGTCCACCTCTAAAGAATTGGCATCATTTAAGCCAAGCAAATTACGCACAGCCTCAACTACCGATAGCTGCATCCCAAATCCAACTGCCATATAAGGAACTTTTTCTTCTCTGGCATATTTTGCAGCTAGTATAATACCTTCCGCGCCCTTTTTTCCATAACCACCTGGAACTAGTAAACCTGAAAAAGGCTTTAAAGTTTCTTTATAATTGTCCTCATTTAATGCAGCTGAGTCTATCCAGTTTATTTTAACTTTTGTTTTTACAGCACAACCAGCATGGGTTAAAGCCTCAATATCTGACAAGTAAGCATCTTTTAAGGATACGTATTTGCCTACAATTGCTACATTTATTTCTCGCTCAGGGTTTTTTAGTCTATCAACGTACTCTATCCAATCGCTCAAATCTGGCGTATTTGCTGGAATATTTAAAACTTCGCATACTGTATTTGCTAATTGCTCTTTTTCAAGCAATAAAGGAACATCATATATTGAATCTGAGTCGGAGTTTTCTATAACATTACTTGGCTTTACATTGCAAAATAATGCAATTTTATCTTTAGCGTTCTTTGGTATCCTTTGGTTGCTTCTACAAACAATTATATCTGGTTGAATACCTATTGATCTTAATGTTTTTACGCTATGTTGGGTTGGTTTTGTTTTTAGTTCAGATGCAGCCTCTATGTAGGGTATTAGTGTAACATGTATAAAACAACAAGAGTTTCTAGGTAATACACCTTTCATTTGACGTGTTGCTTCTAAAAATGGTGCTGATTCCATATCACCAACAGTTCCACCTATTTCTACTATGGCAATTTCTGAGTCAACGTCATCTGCTGCTTTTTTAATTCTGTTAATTATTTCATCTGTTACATGGGGGATAACTTGAACTGTACGGCCTTTGTATTCGCCATTCAATTCTTTTTCCATTATATATTTATGTATTTTGCCTGTTGTAACGCTAGAACTACCACTTAAATTTGTATCTATAAAGCGCTCGTAATGGCCCAAGTCTAAATCTGTTGCCGTTCCATCGTCTGTAATATAAGTTTCTCCGTGTTGTAAGGGGCTTAACAATCCTGGATCAACATTATAATAAGGGTCTAATTTTTGCATAGATACTTTGTAGCCTCTTGCTTTTAGCAACCTACCTAAAGATGCTGCAGTAATTCCTTTACCTAGTGAAGATACTACACCACCTGATACAAATACATATTTTCTATCCATAATAACTCCTTGTTTAGATGAATTTATTAATTATAAAAGTATATCACAGCATCAATTTAAAGTAAATAAAGGGGTAATAAAGATAATTTTTTAAACTAAAATTATACAATATTACCCTTTTTATTTAATGTTATTTTGCCCTATCCCATGCGGGTAATTGTATATCTAAGGCTTTTGCAACAGTTGCTAATGTATCTAATGCATGTTTTATTTGCTCGGGTTTATGGTCACTAACAACACAGAACCTAAGCCTTGCTTTATTCTTAGGTACGGCGGGATAAACTGCTGGGGGAACAAATACACCATTTTTATTCATTGCATTACTTAATATAAATGCATTTTCATCAGAACCAACCAATATAGGTATAATTGCAGTTTCACCAGCTAAGCATATATTAAAGTTATGTTTTTCAGCTTCATCCACAAAACATTTAATGTTTCTTCTCATTCTTTCCATTATTGATTTATCTGTTTCCATAAGGTTAATCGCTTCCAAAGTGGCACCAGCTAGTGCTGGGGATATCCCAACTGAGAATACAAAACCTGGTAATGAATATCTTAGATAATTTATCAATTCTTTAGAGCCTGCCAAGTAACCACCACAGGTACCTAAACCTTTTGATAATGTACCCATTTTTATATCAATATCATCTGGCGCTAGGTTGAAATACTCATCAACACCACCACCATTTTCACCAATTACACAAGTGCTATGTGCTTCATCAACCAGTAAGAAACAACCATATTTCTTCTTTAATTCAACAAAAGCAGGAACATCGGCTATATCTCCATCCATACTATATGCGCCTTCAATAATAATAAGCACTTTTTCATATTTATCTCTATGCATTCTAAGCATTTGTTCAAGGGCTTTTACATTATTGTGGGGGAAGGGTTTGGCTGTTGCAGCACTAAGCCTACAGCCTTGATCAATACTATTATGAGCCAAGGCATCGTATAAAATCAGGTCATTTTTACCACAGAAGTTACCCACAAAAGTAACGTTTGTGGAGTGGCCACCAACCAAAACAATAGCATCTTCAGAGTTCTTAAACCTTGCAATTGCAGCTTCTAAATCTCGGTGTATTTGTTTTTCACCAGCTAAAAGTCTACTACCGCTAGCGCTTGTACCGTATTTATCAATTGCTTGTTTTGCAGCATCATTAACTTCTTTTCTTCCGCTTAAACAAGCATAGTTGTAAGATCCAAAATTTAATACTTCATGCCCATCCATCAAGGATACGTCAAGCAGTGGTGATTCATGCCTTACAAAGTAAGGGTTATCATCGGAGTTCTTTAATAATGCTTGTTCACGTTTATGGAATTCAATATATTCAGGGCTATCAGTAAAGTTTTTAATTGGAACTACTTTTTCTAATGCATCACTTCTATCTGCTTCGCTTTCATATGTTTTTAAGCCTCTTATTTTACCGTATAATAAGCTACTCATATCATTTATTGATGCACATTGAGGATATTCTTCAACAGCTATGTTAACAGAAAACAATTCCTCTGTTTTTAAAGCTACACTTAATATTTGTAAACTATCCCCACCTAAATCATCAATAAAGTGAGCGTCATATTTGATGGAGTCTTTAGGAATCTCTAATATTTCTGCAAAAACAACCGCAACTTTATTCTTAATTTCATCTATTTCTAACTCTGAAGGGGTTTTGTTAACAACAACTTTCGGTTGTGGCTTTGTAACAACAGGGGCTTTTCTATCAAGAAGTAAATCTTTATAAGCTACTTTATTATTTTCAATGTTATTTTTTAATTCTAAACGTTTTACTTTTATTCCATTAACTAAAGGTAATTTTTCTGGAGTTATTATTACACGTTTAATTCTTTTAATTGCTGAAAGTTTGGAATTAATAGCATTTATTTCATCTGCTAATTTTAATGCAAAATCATTATTATTATAATTAGAACCAAGATTTAGTATCAAACTTATATCTTCATAAATATCGTTTTTGTTTTTCTTTATGCCAACAACAGAGAATTGCTCAATATCATTTAAAACTGAGAAAAAATCTTCTATTTCATCTGGATATACGTTCTCTCCTGATTCGTTTATTATTAGGTCTTTGCATCTGCCTTCAACAAAAACACGCTTGCCTTTTTCTATTCTAACAATATCGCCAGTGGGGAACCACTCGCCATCTATTCTTTCTGGTGAAACTTGTACGCCACCCTCTAGTTTTGCAATATGGATGGCACTACTTTTAATTAGCATTTCACCAATATTTTCTTTATTGCCACTAGGTAGTATTTTGTAATCTATATTGCTTAATGGTCTACCTACTGATACCATTAGTCTAGACCTTAAGCTCATATCAGTTTCAACAGAAGTTATTGCAGTTTCTGTCATTCCAAAGCCACAAACGGTAAAATATCCTAAAGCGGATAAGGTAGATAGGTGTTCCCTTGGAGTATGGCTTCCGCCTAAAATTATTGCATCAATATCTGGACCTATAAGCTGAGGTAATATGCTTTTAAATAATATATTTTTAGCAAACCACAAACCCGCTTCCGGTGAAACATATTGTATGCCAAGGCTTATCTTTTTCATTACCTTAAACAAACTTTGTTTTAACTTTCCTTGGGTTTTTAATTTTTTCTCAAGGCCAACACATAAATTGTTTGCAAGCAAAGGTACAGTTATTAATAATTGTATTTTGTAATGGTTACAAGCATGTAATATAGTTTGTGGGCTTCTATTAGGAATATAAACGTTAGAATAACCAATAAAAGGAATCCACAATATGCTTGTTATAAAACCAAAAATATGGTGGAAAGGTAAAAATGCTAAAGATCTTTTGGGTTCAACATCTATAATTCTACTACATCTATTGTGCAACAGCTCACTACTTAAAACTTGTTCCGATATTGCTCTACCATCGTATACAAAAATTTTGCTTGTACCCGTTGTTCCACTTGTACAAACTGCAATTTTATCTGCAAAATTAATTTCAAGGTTTGATGTATCAATGTTTGATTCTACAATATCATTAACTAAAATTTGCTTTATATTATCAGGCATATCTTTTTTATTTTCGGTAATTAAAGCAATAGCTCCAGATTCTTCCATTAAATGCTTGGTCATATCACCAGAATATCCAAAGTTTAAAAGTATTATATTATAACCAGATTGTAATACTGCCCAAAATATTGGAAACCACATAGGTGAAGTATCCATGGAAAATGCCACATATTTTCCTATGTTTGATTTACCTAGTTCATTTTGCAAATATGCAGCAAAACGTGCTGACATAAATTCGTATTCTCTATATGTTAATGTTTGCTCTTTATCTTTATCTGTGTAATAAGCTGCAATGGAATCTCCGTTTTCGCATATTAGTTTATATAAGTTTGATAGAGATTTATCTTGAGATAAAGCTATGCTTTTTTGTATAATTATGTTGTTTTCGCTATTTATTTTACTCATTATTTCCTCCCAAATTAGCCCAAGTAGTATTTAACCATTATTGATTTTACAAATTTGTATGGCAATAGTCTATGTAAGTAAACTGCAAATTTCTGGTCCAATGAACTTATAATTGTTCTATGTGGCGGGTTATTTTTATTTACCAACCTTAATATTGCTTTGCCAAGCTTTGAAGGATCAGAGCCATTTTTTTCATCATTAAGTATTTTTTCTCTGCCCTTCAAAAAAGTATTATTATAAATGTTATCGTTTAAAATTTCTGAATAATTATTTCTATATATAGCTTTTCCACTTTTATGATCACCTGGCTCAACAACACAAACATCAATATTAAATTCTTTCAACTCCATAGCCAAGCATTCAGAATACCCCTCTATTGCATGCTTGCTAGCAACATATGCGCTTTGAAATGGGGTTCCCATTAACCCATTAATTGATGAAAAAAGGATTATTTTACCACTCTTTTGTTCCCTTAAAACAGGAAGAACTTCTTGTACCATAGCAACAGCACCTATAAAGTTCGTATTTAATACATTATTGTATTCTTCAATTTTTGTAAATTCACATGGACCGAAAACAATAATACCAGCGCAATAAATAAATGCATCAACTTCATTAGAAATTTTTAAAGCTTCATTTGTAAAAGTTTTGCGACTGTTTTCATTTGTTACATCTAATGGAATTTTAGATATATTGCCTTCTGTAATTGCTTTACTTCCGTATGATCTTGCTCCAACAATTACATTATGCCCAGCTTGGGATAAGGCTTCAACTACATAACTACCTAAACCACTTGAACCACCAATAACCCATACTGTTTTTTTGTTTACGCTCACTCTTTCCCTCCTAATAAATAGTGTTATATATTAAAATACTATAACATTATAAGTATACTTTAATTTTATGTTAATTTCAACAATTTTAAGTAATTGTACATAATTGATATAAAAGTGTAGGTATTACTACAAAATTATTGGCTTGTAGTTTTGTAGTTATTTATGTATAATATCTTAGAGCAAACTTGCGATTGTAGCTTTACTTAATAGTATATACAAACAAGGAGTGTAATGTTTTGGACGATAATAATAGAAATGGTAAAAATATAAAAAATAGAAATAATCCCAATAATAATAGAGGGCCTATATATCAAGGTGATATTCCAATCCCTAATGGTGTATTTAATCGTGTTCCACCAAAAAGGGATGAATTTGGCAATATTATTCCTCCAAATTTAAATAGAGGAATGAGACCAAACCCCAACTATATACCTCAAAACGCACCTGGCCGAAACGGAAATATGGCTGTTCCTAATCATAATATGCCTCAAAACATTCCCAATAGGCCTATGAGGCCAATGGCTCAAGGAATGCGCAGACCAAACAATATGAATATGGATCCACATATGCCTCAAAGAACAGGCGATAATCAAATGATGCAAAGACGCCCAATTAACAATTTACCAAACAATGAAAACCATATTAATGATAAAAATGTTAATGTTTATGAAAACATGAAGCCAAATCCCAATTTAAAACAAAACAAAGGCGTTGTTCAACAAGCTAACGTGGATAAAAATATAGAAAATAAAGAACAATATGGGTCAGAAATTCAAAACAATAATGATATTGTTAATAATGAAAATCAAAAGCCTCTAGAATTTAAGGCTATGGAAAATGACATTAAACCATATAAAAGAACTGTGGATATAGGAGAAAATAATAAATCTTTGGATAAAAATGAAAATCAAAACATAAAAGGTGATTTTAAAAGAATTTCTCCTTTTCAAAAACCAGTTGAAACAAGAACTCCCACTTCAAATAACAATGTTGTATTAAATAGAGATGTAATAGAGCCTAATAATGAAGAAGTTAAAGTTTCAAATACAACACCAAGAAGAAGGCGTGGAAATGTTCAACCAAAACCAGTATTAAACGATGATATTCAACTAAATGGTCCTTCTTTTGCTGAAAGGCAAAATGAATCAGACCCTACAAAATTTTTTGATAGACCTGTACAAAACAGAAGGAACGACGCTTTAGAGCGTGAAGTTGATAGAAGAGCAACTCATAACGCATTTAAAAGGGATAATGATAATTTTAGAAACGTTAATCAGTCATCCAATATAAATGCTGTTCCACCAGTACCTAGTGATTTTACAGCTGATGAAATAAAAGGTAAAAATGGTGTTTTTAAAAAAGTTTTAATGTTTGCATTTATTCTTTTAGTTGTTTTGGCTTTATTGCTAACTGCATTATTCACACTTGTTCCAGAGGGGGATAATGGTATTGTTGGCGCACTAAATAATGTTAAGAATGGTATTTATAATTCTTTATCAGTATTTATGCCAAAGGATACTATAGAAGTTGAAAACTTTTCTGCAGCATCTGAAACTACTGGCTTTATAAATGATAATTTTATATTTTCCTTAACAACAACAAAAGGTGCTAAAAATGTTAGAATAGTTGATGATAATAATACTGTTCTTGATACAAGTATTTTCACAACAAATAATGAAGAGGTTATTATTTGGACTATTAACTATAAAGCAACAAGCAAATATAAGGGAGATATTAGGCCTCAATTGCTTAATTCAAGCGGGGAATGGATTGATACTGAACATAGTTTAAAATTAACCGTTTCAGAACCTGCAACGGAGGTACCAGTTACCCCAACACCTGCAATACCTAACACTCCAGAACCTATTGAAACATCAGTTATGGGTGCAGTTGTTACGCCAGTGCCTACAGAGGTTCCCACATCAACACCAGTTATTACGGGAACACCTGTGCCAACAGAAGTACCAACACCTACACCAAGCCCAACACCCAAACCAACCGATACCCCTGAACCAACACCTGAACCAACAGCAACACCGTTGCCAACAGCTTCACCTGTTCCAGTTATGGATGCTAGTTCAACAGAAAAAACTTCACCGGATAATGTGGGCTTAAAGGTTAATGCGTATGCTAATGATAAATCAGTTTCAGGCTATAATAGATCAATCCCTGTTTCAATGGGAGATAGCAACTATTATAGTTTATGGAAAGGTGGCGTTTTTACATTCCGTAATGATGCATACCACCAAAACGCCTCATTTGGAACACCCAAAGAAGGTGTTGTAGATGAAAAACTTGAAGAAGTATGGTCTTACCCTGTTGGTGGACTAAAACTTAAAAGCGAAACAGTTTACGGTTTTGGTTATATGTCTCAACCTGCTATAGTTCAATGGTATACAGAAGCTAGAGCTTATATGAACATAAATAGCGATAAAAAGGAAACTTTTGCTTTAAAAGAAGTTATATATGCCGCTCAAGATGGAAATATTTATTTCTTGGATTTAAATGATGGAAAAGAAACAAGGCCTAAAATGGAACTCGGTTTTCCTATGAAGAGTGCAGTTTCTGTATATCCTGATATTGTTCCAATATTAGGTGTAGGCCAAAGTGCATCATATTTATCAGGTGGCAAACAAGTTGATATAGGTTATAGGCTGTTTAATTTACTTGATCAAAAACGCTTACAATTAATTAATGGTAGGGATAAACAAGCACACTATTCAAACGGAGCCTTTGATGGAACAGCATTGTTTGATAGAAAAAGTGATACCATGGTAGTAGCGGGTGAAAACGGAATTCTTTATACTGTTCAACTAAACAGCAACTTCCAACACTTAAAACCTTCTTTAACAATTGCTCCTACTGTTGATAAATATAGATACCTTGCTAAGGGTCAAAACGATAAACTAGTTGGTATAGAAGGCAGTGTGTCAATGTATGGTAATTATGTTTACTTTGCAGATGCATCGGGTATTGTTCAATGTGTAGATGTAAATACTTTAACCCCAGTATGGTCAATTGATGTAGGGGATAATGTTGATGCTACAATAGCTATTGATGTTAATGAAAATGGCGAGCCATATTTATACTTAGGTAATACAATAGTTAATAGTAGAAAAGCCGATACAATTACCTTAAGAAAATTAAACGCATTAAATGGTGAAGAAATTTGGGCTAAAGAAGTTTCTACAACATACAATAAAACAAGCCCAACAGGATTATTAGCATCACCTATAGTTGGTCAAAATAGTATATCCGATAGAGTTATATTTACAGTTGCAAATGATAATAATAAGTCAACAATACTTGCATTATCCAAGGAAGATGGCTCAACAATTTGGAGCAATGATATCAACGCTTACGCTATATCATCACCAGTGGCTATTTATGATGAAAATGGATCTGCATGGGTAGTACAAGGTGATTCTAGTGGCAATTTAGCCCTTTACGAAGCTAATAATGGTAGCAAAAAGGATGAAATCAAACTAGATGGTGCTATTGAAGGCTCACCTGCAGTATTCCGTGAAAGCATTGTTATAGGAACTACTGGAACAAAAGAAACAAGTAATATATACTGTATAAATATTAAATAAACGTAATTTATAAGGAGGATTAATTTGGAAAGTACTGAAACCCGTTACTGGTCTGCTTTAGATCCCAGCAGCGATACAGCAAGGACTATTTTAATGCATGTATATCAGGCACTAAAAACTAAGGGCTATGATCCCGTTACCCAACTGGTTGGTTACATTACTACAGGTGATCCAACCTATATAACAAGCCATGCACAAGCAAGGAGTATGATTACAAGGCTACAAAGGGATGAAATAGTTGAAGAGCTTGTATCAGTTTATTTAAATAAAATTGATGAAAACCTATCTACTGGCAAATGGTGATGGATTTTGAATTTAAAAGAACGTATAATTGCCCTTGATGTAGGGGATGTTAGGATAGGCGTTGCTGTATCAGATCCTTTTGGGATAATAGCGCAACCTGTTTGCTTTATTAAAAGGATTGGCTATTCTAAGGATATAAAAAGTATAAAAGAAATAGCTGATGAATATAAAACAAACACATTATTATTAGGCTTGCCAATTCTTTTAAGTGGAGAAGAAGGGGAACAAGCAAAAAAAACCAAGCAGTTTGCAGAAGAATTAAAAAAATACGGTTTTGAAATAATATTTCAAGATGAAAGGCTATCCACAAAGTCAGCTACAAATATCCTGATTGAAGGAAATATTGATAGAAAAAACAGAAAAACCAATGTTGATAAAATTGCTGCGGCAATAATATTACAACAGTGGTTAGATAAACAAAATAATTGAAAAGAGGAAATTTTATGAACGAACAAAATTTGATGGAAGAATTGGATAACCTTATTGAACTTATCGATGAAGAAGGCAATTCTACAATGTTTGAGCATGTTGCAACAGTTGAACATGAAGGTGAAGTATATTTAATGGTAGTGGAAGAAGAATCATTAAGTAGGGCAGATGAAGGCAATGAAGAAGAATTAGATGCACTTATTCTTAAGGTAGAAAGTGATGAGAATGGTGAAGATACATATGTTACCTTAGAAGATGAGGCACTTGCTGAAGTTGTTTTCCAAAAATGCTTAGAAGTATTACAGGAAGAAATAGACGAAGAAGAATAATTTAATTTTAAAAGATGTCTTGTTATATATAAGACATCTTTTAAAGTTTATTGCTTAGAGAAAGTGTGATAACATGAAAACATTTAATTTTAATAACATCATTGATAAATTATTTAGTAAAACAATATTTACATTAGTTTTATTTATTTGTTCATATTTATCTAATGCTTTGCAAATAATAAACTCAGTTGTTTTCCCTTTTGTTTTAATACCTTGGGCAGCAGTTTTGATGTATAAAACCTATGAAAATTCTAATAATTCAAAGATTTATAAATTGTATTTATTAGCGTTTGTAGCTATTTATTATGCCATTATTGGTGTTTATCATTATTTATATCGTAAAGCCCCTATAGATAGTACTTTTACGGTGTTCTGGTCAATAATTATAATGTTTTTTGTATGTTATCCTAATAATACAAATGATTTAAGTAAAATTAAATCGTCAATAAAAATATTCTCTAATGGTTTAATTCTTTTTGCAAGCATACTCAGTATATTAGGAATTTATGCTAGCATTAGCGGTAAACTTATATATATATCAGAACTACACTTTGTGGGTATAAGGCCCGATATGATGCGCTTATATGTGTTTGCGTATCCTAATACTATAGGTGTTGTTTGTGCTTATGCAATCTTGCTTTCTCTATTTATGTTATTAAATAAAAAAGGAATTATTAAAATTGCATATATTTTAAGCATATTATTAAACTTTATTACAATGGCATTAACTCAAACTAGAACAGCCTTGTTAATTCTAATGGGGGCAATTATTCTATATTCTTTTTTCCAATTTTATAGTTTATTATCAAAAACAATTAAAAATAATATTGGTTTAACTATAACATCTATTGCGGTATCTTTAGCTATAACGGTTGTTATATATTTAGGGCATAATGCAATAGTTGATATGTATGCTATTAATTTAAAAAATAAACAAAGTTCAATAGAAAATAATTATGAAACCACAAAATATTCAATTTTTAATACTGCTTTTGCAGAAGAGGTTAAAGCAGAGGCAAAAAAGGATAATACAAGGATAATAGTTAAAGATATGGCTACTGGGTTTAATAATTTTTCCGAGAGAACAACTATTTGGAAAGCTGGATTAAATTTTATTAAAAATGAACCTAAAGTTTTGATAACTGGAACTTTAACTGACCATATAATGACAAAAGTTAATAGCTATAACTATAAAACTCCAAAAAAAATGTTTGAATCTATTCATAATAGTTACTTAGATATATTGTTAATTGGAGGGCTACCATCATTCTTGCTTTTAGCTCTATTCTTTATTAAGTTATTACCAGGGCAATTTAAACTATTATTTTCAAACCTTAAAGATAGCAAAAATGGTTATAGAATATTCCCAATAATAATTTTATCTATTGCAGGTTTTGGGTTGATGGAATCAAATCTCGTATACTCAATTAGCGTAGTAAATGTGTTGTTGTTTGTTATATTAGGGTACTCCGTATTTATAGCAAATTATTATGTAAGTAAAAAGGACTGATTTCTTTATATGATAGAAAGACCAAGCAAACTTGTTTCGCTAACAAATAATGAAGTTCAAATTGCAAAAGAGAACAATCTTACAAATGAGCCTATAAAAGTAAAATCAAATAGTATATCATCAATAATTTGGAAAAATGTATTTACCTTTTTTAATTTGTTAAATGTTATATTTGCCATACTTTTATTATCTGTTGGCTCATATAGAAACATGCTTTTTATGATAGTAGTTGTATCAAACACCCTTATTGGTACTATACAAGAAATAAGAGCTAAAAAAACAAGGGATAAGTTAAATCTTTTGTTTAAAAAGAAAGTTAGTTGTATTAGAAATGATTTAGAAGAACAACTAAATTTTGATGATCTTGTAATTTATGATCTTATTGTTTTACGCCGTGGGGATCAAATTCCTGCAGATACAGAAATTGAAGATGGTAGTGGAGCTGTAAACGAATCATTATTGACCGGAGAAAGTGATGCCGTTTTTAAATCTGAAGGCGATATACTTTTAAGTGGAAGCTTTGTAACAGAAGGTGTTTTTTATGCAAGACTTACAAAAGTGGGTAAAGATTCATACATAAATAAAATACAAACGGAAGCAAAGGAAGTAAATAGGCCAAAAAGTGAACTACTTCTTTCCATGAATAAAATTATAAGGGTTGCAAGTTATTTCATTATTCCTATAGGGTTAATTTTATTTTATAAGGAAAGCCTTTCTGTTAATTCGGATATCAGTAAATCTATACCAAACATTGTTGCTGCTATGATAGGTATGCTACCATCAGGTTTGATTTTACTTACAAGTATTGCCTTGGCTATTGGAGTTATTAATCTAGGTAAACGCAACACTCTTGTAAATGAATTGCATGGCATAGAAACTTTGGCAAGAGTTGATGTTTTATGTTTGGATAAAACTGGAACTATAACAACTGGCAAGATGAAGTTAAGCAATATAATTAGCCTTAATGATGATTTTAATTATGCTGAAGATAAAATTAAATACTTTGTTTGCAATATTGCAGAACAAAACGAAACCATAAGCGCAATAAGAAGAGGCTTAGGAGATTTAAAAGGATTAAATATTGATAACCCTAATACAGTTCAATTTAATTCTGAAAGAAAATGGTCGTCTATATGTTGTGAAGATGGTAAAAGTTTGGTTTTTGGCGCACCAAGCTTTGTAAGTGATGATGAATTAATAGCTCAAAAAGCTATTGAGTTGTCAAAAAAAGGCGAAAGGGTTCTAATTCTTTCAGAATGTAATGAGCAATTAAGTAATGATACAATAATTAAATCAATTGCTACAAAACCAATTTGCTTAATAACAATTATTGATGTTATTAGAGAAGATATTTATCCAACATTAGATTATTTCGATAAGCAAGGCGTAAACCTTAAAGTAATATCTGGTGATGATAAATATACTGTTGCTAGAATTGCAAAAGATGCTGGGATAAAAGGTACTGATTTAGTTCTAGATAATAATGATTTAGAAAATAAAGAAATATTAGATAATTTATACAAATATAATGTTTTTGGTAGGATTACACCTAAATATAAGCAAAAAATACTTGAAAATTTAAAAAGTTGCAATCACTATGTAGCAATGACTGGTGATGGAGTAAATGATATACAAGCATTAAAAACAGCTAATTGCTCAATTGCTATGGGCTCAGGAAGCAGTGCTACAAGGAGCGTGGCTCAAATTGTGTTATTAGATGATAATTTTGGATCAATGCCCTATATTGTTGACGAAGGTAGGCGTGTTATAAATAACATAACTATATCAGCTTCATTGTTTTTAATAAAAACGATATTTTCTGCCTTATTAAGCTTGGCAACAATACTATTTTCCTTCAATTTTCCTTTCCAACCAATACAGTTAACACTTATTTCAACGTTGACAATTGGTGTACCATCGTTTTTCTTAACTTTTCAACCAAATAAAAATAGAGTAAAAGGTAATTTTTTTAGTAATGTACTAAGTAATTCATTAGCTGGTGGTATAAGCGTATTTGTTTTAGCAATAGCCTGTGTTTTAATGCAAAATACTTTAAAATTAAATAGCAATGAACTATCTTCGCTTATAACTATTGTGTCTGTAATATCAGGTATATGGGCGTTGTTTAGGATATGCATGCCTTTAAATTTATATAAAGGTATTTTACTGGTTTTAATTATAATTAGTTTTTTAATAATTGTTTTTGTATTTCCAAGTTTTTTCTACTTAGTATCATTATCAAAAAATGCACTATATGCTGTTGCATTATCGATAATAATATCTCCATTAATTCAAATTACTGTTTATAAAATAGTAACTAAACTGATGTCACGCAATAAAGATTGTTAATAGAGGATTTTATGATTAATTATGACTTGGTTATTGTTGGTGGTGGGGCTGGAGGATTGTTTTCTGCTATTACTGCAGCTCAAACCAACAATAACATAAAAATATTAATTTTAGAAAAACTTAATAGAGTTGGCAAAAAAATAATGGTAAGTGGTAATGGAAGATGCAATTTATCAAATAATGGAAAATACACTTATTATGGCGATGCAGAGTTTGCTAATATTGCTTTAGGTGAAAATGCTTCTAAGTTTATTGTAAGTATTTTTAATGAAATGGGCCTTGCAACAATTGTAGATAGTGAAAATAGAGTTTACCCTGCAAGCAATAATGCAAGTACTGTTATGGATATATTTTTATTAAACTTAAAAAGGCATAATATTGATATCAAAACAGAGTGTGAAGTGTTAGATATAAAAGCAAATGGTAAAAGTTTTATATTAAAAACTAATACTGATTCAATTTATGCAAAAAAAATAATAATATCTACTGGTGGAAAATCATCGCCAAAACATGGTAGTGATGGAAAGCTTCTAAATGTTTTATATAAACTTGGCTTTAAATCAACCAGTCTTTACCCTGCATTAGTGCCTATTTGTACTGAAACTGATTTTATAAAAGGCTTGTCAGGCTTAAGATTAAAGGCTAAAATTTCTGCCAAAAATGTAGATTTTAAGGGCGAAATTTTATTTACAGATTACGGCATTAGTGGAATTCCTTCTATGCAATTATCTAGATTTTGTACTAAAGGTGATATAATTAATGTTGACCTTAGATATGGAGCAGCCTTGGAAGGCAAAGATCAAGATGCTATAATAGAAATAATAAATGATAGAGTTAAAAAATATCCTAATGAAAGTGTAGATACATTATTAACCGGCCTATTTACCAATAGAATAGGTTTGGCTATTCTGAAATACTCAGGAATATATCATTTAACGCTTAAGAATAAACAACTTAGCAACAAACAAATAATTTCCCTGGCACAAACATTATTTTCCATAAAATTAAAGGTGATTGGAACTAAAGGTTTTGAGTTTTCCCAAGTTACTGCAGGCGGCTTGGAGTGTTCTCAATTTAATCCAAAAACTATGGAATCCAACAATATAAATGGATTGTATTGTGTGGGAGAAGTGTTGAATGTGGATGGAGACTGCGGCGGTTATAATTTACTTTTTGCTTTTAAAACTGGTTATAATGCAGGTGTTTCAGCAGCTAAAAGTTTGAATTTATAAAACAGGAAGGTAAACTATGGCAAAATTATATTATAGGTATGGAGCAATGGGCTCAAGTAAAACGGCAAATGCTATAATGGTTAGGTATAATTATTTAGAACGAAATCAAAAAGTATTAATGCTTAAGCCTATGCTGGATAATAGAGATGGTGAGCGTACAATTAGGTCAAGGAGCGGCCTTGAATGTGAATGCTCTTTCATTGAGGAAATTGACACAATTAATCTTAAAGAATACGATTGTATTATAATTGATGAGGCTCAGTTTTTAACAAAGTCAAAGGTTGAAAAGCTTGTTGATATAGTTGATAATTTGAATATACCAGTTATTGCATACGGTTTACGTGCAGATTTTAGAGGGGAATTTTTTGAGGGAAGTAAATGGCTTATGGCATGGGCTGATACTATCGAAGAAATAAAAACCATATGTTGGTGTGGTAAAAAGGCTATATGCAATGCTAGAGTGTTTAATGGCAAAGTAATCAAAGAAGGCGAACAAATTATGCTTGGTGGATCAGAGTCCTATGTTGCGCTTTGCAGAAAACATTGGAGAGAGGCAAAATTAAACTAACACGAGGTTGCGTTATGAATTATATTGTTGATGCTCACAGCCATTTACCAAAAGATGGCAAAATAAAAACATTGCTTAATAATATGGATAAGCTCAATGTTCAAAAAAATATTCTGGTTATAAATACTCAAAAAGAATTTGAACTTTTTAAAGAAAATATTGATGATTTAAAGGCAAATCTAAAAAGGTTTGGTATTTTAATTGGGCTTGATTATAATAATCCACTCTATTTAAACAACCTTGAATATCTCAAACAAAATTCAATAAAATATGGAATTAAATTGCATAGTAGATATATGAACATTACTGAAAAAGATTTTATCAATGTTTTTGAAGCTGTAAAAAAGTCAAACACTGATATAATTCTTGTGGATTGTTTTCCCTTTGGGCCTAATTATAAAACACATATTGGCATAGAATTAGGCATAGAATTAGCGCAAGCATTTAAAGATAAAAAAATAGTATTAGCTCATTCTGGAGGTATTGATATATTAAGGTGTATGCTTTTAACAAGAAGTTTGAGTAATGTTTATTATGACTTATCTTTAACAGTACCATACTTATTTAATACATCAATACATAATGATATTATCCATTTTATAAAATATACAAGCAATAGAATAATGTACGGCTCTGATTATCCAGATTTTTCTATAGAAGACTCAAAAGAAAAATTTTATACTTTGTTTAAAGAGATGGAATTAGATGATAATAAAGTTATGCAAATAATGTATAAAAATGCTTTAGATATTTATTCGAGTTTATGGATGGTTTGACAGTGGTATTAAATTAAAATATAATTTTATATATTATGTGTTTTAAGGAAGTAGTTAAATGGCTGATAATGTTGCTTATTCAAAAAATAAATTTGTTTTACAATCAATAGTATTATATATTGTAGATTGTGTTTTTATTGCAATAGCATTATATCTTGCTATTATTTTTAGGTTTGATTTAAGGTTTCCTGCCATATATAGAACTATATATTTGGATACACTTCCAATACTTATAATAACTACTACTATTAGTTTTTTAATTTTTAGGCTTTATAAGAATATTTGGCAGTATGCAAGTATTGAGGTTATGCTCCAAATTGTAATTGCATGCTTTGTTTCTGGTTTAAGTGCATTTGCCATATCAAACGTTTTAAACAATAGCATGTCAGCTCGCTTCTTAGTTAGTAGGGGAATATTCTCTATGCTTGTTATATTAATGATAGCTTTAACGGGTGGTATTAGGTTTGCCCTAAAAATTAAAAGTATGCGCTCTAATCCTTTTGTAAAAGGCAAAAGAGGGGCAAGGCGAGTAATGGTTGTAGGCGCTGGTTGGGCTGGTGCATCAACAATTAGAGATATAAAATCTGGCAGGCATGGAAATTGCATTCCAATAGTAGCTATTGATGATGATGCTTCAAGGGTTGGTACGCGCATACATGGTGTACCAGTACGTGAAGGAACTGATAAAATTAAACTTTATGCAGAGTTGTATAAAATTGATGAAATAATTATTGCAATTGCTACCCCAAAAGGTAAAATTCAAGATCTTGTTGAAATTTGCTTAAGTTCAGGCTGCAAAGTTAAAAGGGTGGCAAATTTAACAGAAATTGGAAACAATGATAACTCATATAGCGTTGTTAGGAATATAGACCTTAATGACTTGCTTGGCAGACCAGAGGAAAAATTGGACCTTACTCTGGTAAAAGAATATTTTAAAGAAAAGGTTGTTCTTATTACTGGTGGTGGAGGAACAATAGGGTCTGAACTTTGTAGGCAAATTATTCCCTTTGATGTAAAAAAAATAATACTTTATGATGTTAGCGAAAACTATATTTATGATTTAAAAAATGAGCTTACATTTACTTTTAAAGAAAAAGCACAGAGTGATATAGAACTTTGCATAGGATCTGTAAGGGATACTAAGCGCCTTGATGAGGTTTTTAATAAATATAAACCTGACATAGTTTTACATGCAGCGGCCCATAAACATGTTCCACTTATGGAAACTTGCCCAGAGCAAGCAGTTAAAAATAATGTTTTTGGAACTTACTATACTGCTTTATGTGCAATAAAAAACAATGTAAAAAGTTTTGTTATGATATCAACAGATAAAGCTGTAAACCCAACAAGCATTATGGGCGTAACCAAACGTTTAAGTGAAATAATAATTGAAGGTTTGAGCATTAATAGTGATACTAAATTTATGATTGTACGTTTTGGCAATGTTTTAGGATCACATGGTAGCGTTGTTCCGCTATTTGAGCGACAAATAAGGAATGGCGGGCCAGTTACTGTTACACACAAAGATGTTATTAGGTATTTTATGACTCCACAAGAAGCAACAATTCTTGTTTTACAGGCTGCTGCAATAGCTAAGGGTGGAGAAATATTTGTTTTAGATATGGGTAAACCAGTTAGAATTTATGACCTTGCAAAAAGAATGATTCAGCTATATAGCGATCCTGAAAAAGACCCTGTTCAAATTAAACTTACTGGACTTAGGGGTGGAGAAAAACTTTATGAAGAACTTCTTATGCATGACGAAAATATTGTTAGAACAGATCTTGATAAAATTTTTGTAACTAAGGCTGATGATGTTTCGCAACAACAAATAGATAATATAATTAATCAACTAACAGAAGCCTTGGATAATAATTTTGATATGAGGCAATGCCTACATGCCCTTGTTCCATCTTTTTTAGAGGCCAATGAAGCAAACAAACTAACTAATGAAAACCAATTAAGTAAACATCGCATTTATGAGGATAATTAAGGAGAAAACTATGAAAGCATTAACAAAGAGGGTTTATCTTTCTACACCTACAATGCATGGGGATGAACAGAAATACATTCAAGAAGCCTTTGATACAAACTGGGTAGCGCCTTTAGGCAAAAATGTTGATGAATTTGAAAATGAAATTAAAAATTTTGTTGGAATGGAACATGCTGCTGCATTAGTATCTGGTACATCAGCATTACACCTTGCAATGAAACTTATTCCAATAAAAAGGGATGATATTGTTTTTTGTTCGGATTTAACATTCGCTGCAACCGTTAACCCAGTATCATATGAAGGGGCTGTTCAAGTTTTTATTGATAGCGAAATGGATACATGGAATATGGATCCAAAAGCATTAAAAATTGCCTTTGAAAAGTATGATGGTATAAAATATCCAAAACCCAAAGCAGTTGTTATAGTGCATCTTTATGGCACTCCAGCAAAAATGGATGAGATTGTTGAAATATGTAATTTTTACAATGTTCCAATAATTGAAGATGCAGCAGAAAGCTTAGGTGCGACATATAAAAACCAACAAACAGGAACATTTGGTAAATATAGCGTTTTAAGTTTTAATGGTAACAAATTAATAACAACATCTGGTGGAGGTATGCTTCTTTCCAACAATGAAGATGATATTGTTAAAGCTAGGTTTTGGGCAACACAATCAAGAGATCCAGCTCCATGGTATCAGCATAGTGAAATTGGGTATAATTACCGTATGAGCAACATTGTTGCAGGCATAGGCAGGGGGCAAATACCTTATATTAATAATCATATTAATTTAAAAAAACAGATTTACTTACGTTATGAAAATGCATTTAAAGAATTACCAATAAAGATGAATCCTCATTTAGATTACACATTACCTAATTACTGGTTAAGTTGTTTAATATTAGATGAAAGTTCAAAAGTTAAGCCTATGGTTATATATGATAAATTATGTGAATACAATATAGAATCAAGGCCTATATGGAAACCAATGCACTTACAACCTATATTTGAAAATAATGATTTTGTTTCAGCTAATAATGATGTTTCAAAATATATATTTGAAAATGGTTTGTGCTTACCTAGTGATATTAAAATGACATTAGAAGAACAAAATACAGTTATTGAAATAATACTGTCTTGCTTTAAATAAATAAAAAGCCACTATACTTTAAGTGAAGTGGCTTTTTATTTTGTTTTAATTAAAGTAAAATAATGCTACTTTTATTCGTAATATTACTATATTTTTAACAATCACTATTGTATACTTAAAAAAAAGCAAAGGAGATATATTATGTCAAACCGTATAATCTTAAATCCAACTTCATACCATGGCGCAGGTGCAATAAATGAAATTCCTGGTGAAATAAAAAGGAATGGTTTTAAAAAGGTTTTTGTATGTAGTGATCCTGATTTAATAAAATTTGGAGTTACAAAAAAGGTAACAGATGTTCTTGATAAAGCAAGTATTGAATATTCACTTTTCTCTGATATTCAACCAAACCCAACAATTAATAACGTTAAAAACGGTGTTACAGCATTCCAAGAATCTAAAGCAGATTGTATCGTTTCAATTGGTGGTGGATCATCAATGGATACAGCCAAGGCTATTGGTATCATTATAACAAACCCAGAGTTTGATGATGTTAGATCATTAGAAGGCGTAGCTCCAACAAAGAATAAAACTGTATTTACAATTGCAGTACCAACAACAGCAGGTACCGCAGCAGAAGTTACAATTAACTATGTAATAACAGATGAAGAAAGAAAACGTAAATTTGTTTGTGTAGATGTTCATGATATTCCTGAGGTAGCGGTAGTTGATCCTGATATGATGAGCTCAATGCCTAAAGGCCTTACAGCATCTACAGGAATGGATGCTTTAACCCATGCTATTGAAGGTTATATAACAAAAGGTGCTTGGGAAATGACTGATATGTTCCATTTAAAGTCCATTGAAATCATTGCACGCTCTTTAAGGGCAGCTTGTGAAAATGATGCAAAGGGCAGGGAAGATATGGCTCTTGCTCAATACTTAGCAGGTATGGGTTTCTCTAATGTTGGTTTAGGTATAGTTCACTCTTTAGCTCACTGCTTAGGTGCGGTATATAATACTCCTCATGGTGTTGCAAATGCAATTCTTCTTCCAACAATTATGGAATATAATGCTCCCAATACAGGCGAAAAGTATAAACATATAGCTAAAGCTATGGGCGTTGAAGGCACAGAAAATATGAGCCAAGAAGAATATAGAAAAGCTGCTGTTGATGCTGTTCGTCAATTATCAAAGGATGTTGGTATTCCAGCTGATCTTAAAGAAATTGCAAAATTTGAAGATTTAGATTTCTTAGCCGAAAGCGCATTTGCTGATGCTTGCAGACCAGGCAATCCTAGGGACACCAGCGTGGAAGAAATAAAAGAACTTTATATTAAACTTATGTAATTAAAATGGTGCTGTAAAGCACCATTTTTTTATGTTTTTATTAATCATATAAGTAATTTTAAGTACAGAATATTTAATAAATGTAGTTAAAATATATTGTTTTATCCATATATTAACAACAAAAATATATTTTTTATATAAAAATCAACTAATTTAGACATAAAATACATTAAAATGAATTTTGTGCTATTTTTTCATAATATAGTGCAATAATATATGCAATTTGTTTGTTAATATTATATTATTCAATCGATTATGTTTAATTATATTTATTATGCAAGAATAATTTGTGAAGAGGAGGAATAAAATGCCTGGAACTTTATTGCAAATGAAAGGTATTCATAAGTACTTCCCTGGTGTTCATGCTCTAAATAATGTGGATTTTGATCTTCGTGAAGGTGAAATTCATGCATTAGTAGGTGAAAATGGCGCTGGAAAGTCTACTTTAATGAAGGTGCTTACTGGTGTATATCAAAAGGATGAGGGTCATATTTCTATCGATAATAAAGAGGTGGAAATATTAAATACTCTTGATTCTCAAGCTCTTGGTATTTCTATAGTGCATCAAGAGTTAAACTTGATGAATGACCTAACAATTGCTGAAAACATTTTTATTGGCCGTGAGCCTATGAAGGGTATAGTCCTTGACAAAGCTAAACAAAATAGGATGGCTAAGGAAATGCTGGATCTTATCGCATTAGATATCGATCCTCGCACAAAAGTTGGTGATTTAACAGTTGCTAAACAACAAATGGTTGAAATTGCAAAAGCTCTATCTTTTCCTAATTTTAGAATTTTAATATTAGATGAACCAACAGCATCTTTAACAGATTCCGAAATTGAAGATTTATTTAAAGTTTTATTTGACTTGAGGGAAAAGGGAGTAGCTATTATATATATATCACACCGTATGGACGAATTAAAGATTATATCTAATAGAATAACTGTTATGCGTGATGGGCAATATATTGGTACTGCCGATATGGATAAAATAACAATGGATGAAATTGTTTCAATGATGGTTGGTCGCGCAATAACATGGACACAAAAAGAGAAAAGCTCTGTTGCAGATGATGCTGAAGTTCTTTTAAAAGTTGAAGGTTTAAACTCTAAAGATGTAGATAACATCTCATTTGAACTTCGCAAAGGTGAAATTCTAGGTTTTTCAGGTTTAGTTGGTGCCGGCAGAACTGAAACCATGCGTCTTATATGCGGTGCAGATAAAATGGATAGTGGTGTAATTACTTTAAATGGTAAAACTCTTAACATAAAAAATCCTAGTGATGCTGTTAATGAAGGTATTGGATACCTTAGTGAAGATAGAAAACGTTATGGTTTATGCTTGGGTTTATCATGTGCTGATAATATTGTGCTAGCTTCCTTAGATGGCTATTCAGGCAAATTAGTGGTTAATGATACAAAAATCAAAGCTGTTTCAGAGGATTTCAAAGGTAAAATCCGAATTAAGACGCCATCTGTTGAAACTCCTGCAATTAGTCTTTCTGGTGGCAACCAACAAAAAGTAGTTATCGCAAAATGGCTTGTTAAGAACTGTGATGTGCTTATATTTGATGAACCTACAAGAGGTATTGATGTAGGTGCAAAAAGTGAAATATATGACCTTATAGATGAATTAGCAGCAGAAGGTAAAGGAATAATAATGGTATCTTCTGATATGCCTGAAATTTTAAGAATGTCTGATAGAATAGCTGTTATGTGTGAAGGCGAAATTACTGATATTGTGCCTATTGAACAGGCAACTCAAGAAAAAATAATGCAACTGGCAACGCCGGGTGTTAATTAGGAGGAGCAACATGAAAACAAAAAAGCTTAATATGCAAGCATTGCTTGCACCCGCAGCATTAGTAATAATTTACGTATTCTTTGCTATATTTGGAAAGAACTTCTTTAGCACCTACACATTAAAAACAATTTTAGAGTCAAGTTACTACATTGGTTTTATGGCGTTTGGTATAACTTTTGTTATTATTACAGGTGGTATAGACCTATCTATTGGTACTGTTATGATGGCTTCAGCATTAATTGGTGGTGTAGCTTATAAATCTTGGGGATTTCCATTATGGGCTGCTCTAATACTTGTTCCAATTATTGGTGCATTGTTCGGTTTAGGCAATGGTTATATGATTGCTAAATTAAAATTACCTCCTTTTATTGCAACATTAGGTACAATGTTAGTTTCAAAAGGATTGGGAAGTATAATTTCAAACGTTCAAACACAATATTATCCTACAATAGGTACAACAGATGGTTGGTTCAAAGAAGTATTCTTCAGGCAAGGTCAATTTCCAATTGGTGTAGTATATTTAATACTTGCATTTGTTGTTGCAGCATTTGTGTTAAATAAAACACGCTTTGGTAGGTATAACTATGCTATAGGTTCAAACATTGAAGCTACAAGGCTATCAGGTGTTAAAACTGAAAAATGGTTAATCTATATTTATGGCGTTTGCGGATTGTTCTGTGGTTTGGCTGGTATATTCTATGCAGCAACCTACACAGTTATATTACCAGGTGGTGGTGGCGGTGAAGAACTAAATGCTATAGCTGCTGTTGTTATTGGTGGTACATCAATGGCAGGTGGATCTGGTACAATGTTAGGCACATTAATTGGTGTGTTCATTATGTCGGTTCTTAAAAATGGTCTTGCGTCAGTTGGCTTGCAAGCACATTATCAAGTATTCTTTACAGGCTTTGTTGTTATCGGTGCTGTTTTACTTGATAAAGTTCGTAGCAATGCTGCACTTAATGCAAAAACAAAGGAAACTAAAAAAGAAGTTTCAAAATAGTATATTATTAATTAGTTTTAAAGCTTGAATGAAAATTTAAGCTAAAAATAAAAAATGGAGGCAAAAAAATGAAAAAACTTATTTCATTACTCTTGGTTTGCGTTATGGTATTATCCATCGCATCAATCGCACTTGCTGAAGAAGCACTTTACATCTCTGTTATATCCAAAGGTGAACAACATGCTTTCTGGCAAGCAGTTAAAAAAGGCTGTGAAGATGCTGCTACAGAATACGGCGTTAACATGTTCTACTATGGACCACCTACAGAAGCTGACATAGCACTTCAAGTTGAAGCTTTCAACTCTGAAATGGCTAAAAATCCTAAAGCTATTTGCTTAGCTGCTTTGGATACACAAGCTTTAGTTGGCCAATTATCCGAAACAAAAGAAAAAGCTATTCCAGTTGTTGGTTTTGACTCTGGCGTTCCTGGTGCTCCAGAAGGCTCAATCGCTGCTAATGTTGCTACAAACAACAAAACAGCTGCTGCATTGGCTGCTGAAAACCTAATCTTAGTTGATGGTTTTGTAGATCTTCTAAAATCCGGTACAGTTGAAAAACCCGTAGTTATTGCATGCTTATCACAAGACGTTACATCACAATCTATCGGTGACCGTACCGAAGGTTTTGTAACAAAAATGAGAGATTTAGCTAATGAATACGGCGTTGCTTCTATCGAAGGTAATGATAAATGGGCTGATAAAGTTGAAAACCCAACAATCATCATCCACACAGAAGTTGGCGCTACACCACAATCTGGCGACCAAGTTAATGCTGCAAATGCAGTTCTTAACAAAGAAGGTTTAGTTGCAGTTTTCTGCTCAAACGAAGGTACAGTTAACGCTTTCTTATCTGCTACAGCTGATGGTTCAGAATTAGCAGACGGTGGCCGTTATCAAGATCTAATCGTTGTTGGTTTTGACGCTGGTTCTTCACAGAAAAACGCAGTTCGTAATCAATGGTTCGTTGGTTCTGTAACACAAAACCCCTATAGAATGGGTTACTTAGCTATTGAAACAGCTGTTAAAGCTGCTAAAGGCGAAACAGTTGAAGATGCAGATACAGGTGCAGTATGGTATAACTATGAAAATATCGATACTGAAGAAGTTGCATTACTAGTATACGATTAATTTAAACAATAAAAAGGGCTTGAGATTCTCAAGCCCTTTTTTATTGTAATTAATGTAAAATTAAATGCCAATTATAATTCATATTCAGCTTTTAACTCAGCTTTAATTGTTTAATGTGGAACTATCTACGTGTGCTTAAATATTAGCAAAATACAGTAAATTAAAAAGAATCCCATAATTTATGAGGATTCTTTTTATAATTATTATATAACGCCTTTTTGCAATATTATATTTGCATAAATTGCACTTTCTCCAGTTGAAACTACTGCATAAGCTTTTTTAGCTTCCTCATAAAATTCAAATCTTTCAACTAAATCAAACTCAATAGGTCTTTCGTTTTTCTCAATAATCTCAGTATATTTTGCCCAAATTGGGGGAGTACTTCCATCCAATGTTGCCATTAATGCAACAGGTTTTTCAACATATGTATCTAGTGGGAAAAGTTTTAAAATAGCATCTAGTATTTCTGGAACACCATGTCCATCACATCTAACAAGTCTTTTAGCATAATTAGCTGCAGGGAAGTTTCCATCGCCAATTACTATTCTATCTCCATGACCCATTTCCATAAGTATTTTCAGTAATTCAGGTGTTAATAAAGATGATATACCTTTTAACATTTATTTTTCCTCCTGTTATTTATCACCATTGGGATATTTTTTATATCCAGGGTGGCGACCAGTAACTTTGTAATTTTCACGCATTGCAATCAATCTTTCAATATTTTCCATTGGAAGTTCGGCAGCACCACCTAATAACTCTGCATTCAAGCTTATTTGTGCAAACAATTCCAAGGTTTCCATCCTATAGTAAGCAGTTATTAAATCGCTACCAACAGCTAAAGCACCGTGGTTTTTAAGTAAAACCACATCATGTTCTGCAAGATATGGTGCAATTGCTTCTGGTACTTCATATGTTGAAGGTGTTCCAAATGGTGTTACAGGCACTGAGCCAATAGAAACTATTGTTTCTATCATGCTATAACAATCCAATGCTTTATTAGCAATTGCATAGCCTGTAGCCACTGGTGGGTGAGCATGAACTACTGCACCAACATCTTCACGCTCAGTATAACATCTTAAGTGCATTTTCAATTCTGATGATGGTTTTCTGCCATTCTCTTCAAGCATATTACCTTCAGCATCTACATGGCATATTTTATCAGGTGTAATAAAATATTTGCTTATACCAGTAGGTGTTGTTAAAAACGTACCATCTTCTAATTTTACTGATACATTACCATCGTTGGCAGCAACCCAGCCTTTTTGCCACATTAACTTACATACTTCACATATTTGTTCTTTTATAGCAGCTATATCCATATTAATCTCCTTTAATTTTGGCGACAAACAAATTGTTTGCCGCCAATAATTTTTTTAATTATTTATATAATGGGCCATATGTTTCACAAGCACGATAGTCTTGGCCTTCTTTATCCATACCATAAGCATTCCAGCAAGCAGGACGGAACACGTCTTCTTGAGGAACGTTATGCATGCATACAGGTATTCTTAGCATTGATGCCATTGTAATTAGGTCAGCACCAATATGCCCATAACTTATTGCACCGTGGTTAGCCCCCCAGTTGTTCATAACTTCATAAGCTGTTTTGAATGCGCCTTCACCTGTGCAACGTGGAGCGAACCATGTACAAGGCCAAGTGTAATCTGTACGTTTCCATAGTTTATCGCTTACTTCATCAGGTAGAGCAACTGTCCAGCCTTCAGCTATCTGTAATACTGGGCCAAGGCCTTTAACAATATTTAACCTTATCATTGTTGCAGGCATTTCTGTTTTTGTTAAAAATCTGGAAGAATATCCGCCACCACGGAAATAACCAAAGTCAGCAGCACACCAATGGGTAGCATCTAGCATCTTTTGTTGATCTTCTTCTGTAACATTATACCACTCTTTTATAACTTGGTTACCGTTTTCATCTGTACATTCACCACAAGCATCTAAGCATGCAGCACCTGAGTTAATTAAGTGGATAAATCCATCAGCTTCTTTAGCTTTTCCTTCTATTTCATAATCAGCAGCTTTTTTAACAGCATCACCACTCCAATAAGTTCTTACGTCAGCAAAAATTTGTGCTCTATTTGTAAGTAACTTCATAAACATCATACTAGCACTGTTTAATGTATCGTTTTCAGTTGCTAATATATAAGGCTCACGAGCGCCATTCCAGTCAAAACTACTATTTAAAATGGATTCACCAAAGTCGCAGTTGGGGTAAAAGTCTGTCCATTGGCGTTGTCCTTGGAAACCTGCTGCCAATGCGTTATGCCCAACAGCTTCTTCTTCACAACCTTCTGGTAAGTTTTTATTACCATTCATAAGGTCTTTAAGAATTACTGCCATTTTAACAACGAATTCCCATTCTTTTTCTTTTTCTTCAGCAGTTTTTTGAACAGATTCAGGGTTTTTATCAAAACCAACATGGCATCTTTCTTTAACCCATTTTAAAGCTTTTTGGAATTCAGCTTCATCGTATATGCCTTTATCCATTCTTCTTATAACTTCTACTTCGTCTATGGATTCAACGCGCATGCCAAGGTATTCTTCAAAGAAGTCATAATCTATTGCAGAACCAGCAATACCCATACACATTGAACCTACTTGTAAATAGGATTTTCCGCGCATTGTTGTTACTGCAACAGCAGCACGAGCAAATCTTAATATTTTTTCTTTAACATCTTCAGGGATTTCTGTACAATCAGCTTCTTGTACATCATGGCCATATATACCAAAAGCAGGCAAACCTTTTTGTGCGTGTGCAGCTAAAACAGCGGCTAAATAAACAGCACCAGGTCTTTCTGTTCCATTAAAACCCCATACAGCTTTAACAGTGTTTCTGTCCATATCCATTGTTTCTGAACCATAGCACCAACATGGTGTAACTGTTAATGTAACAGCAACGCCTTCTCTCCTAAATTTTTCTTCACATGCAGCAGCTTCAGCTACTCTACCAATTGTTGTATCAGCTATAACAACTTTAACCTTATCCCCATTTGAGTAACGAATATTTTCTTCAAGTAATTTTTTAGCTTGTAAAGCCATTCCCATTGTTTGATCTTCAAGGGATTCTCTAACTTTCAAATAGCCACGCCTACCGTCGATAGTGGGTCTAATACCTATAACTGGATATTCTCCTACTAACCTGTTAATTGCCATAATATAACCTCCTAAAAATTTAATATTTTCTTGAATGTTTTGAATTTTTCAATCCATTCATTTACAAGCACTGGTGTGTAATGTTTTACTTCTTTTAAATTTGTAATAATTTTACGCGCTTCTTTAATGTCTGATATTTCTTTATTTGCTATTAATTGAACAACTACATTTCCTAAGGCAGTAGCTTCAACTGGTCCAGCTACAACCGGGATATTACAAGCATTTGAGGTGTATTGGCATAATATTGCATTTTTAGTACCACCACCCACTAAGTGTAAGCATTTATATTCTTTTGTTGTACAGTCTTTAATTTCATCAATAGCTTGTTTATATTTTAGTGCAAGGCTTTCTAAAATACAGTTTACATATTCACCAATACTATTTGGTTTTTCCTGGTTTGTTAATTCACAGTATTTGTCAATTGCGCTTGGCATGTTTCCAGGCTGTGAAAACAATTCATGATCTGTATCAATAAATATATTTTTAGATACGGTTTCAACAGCTAGCTCTGTTAGGTCGCCATAATCTAAATTATTACCATTTTCATTCCAATAGTTTCTGCACTGTTGTAATACCCATAGGCCTGTTACATTCTTTAGGAAACTAATTTTATTTCCGTAGGCACCTTCATTTGTAATGTTATATTTATAGGCTTTGTCGTTTACTATTGGTTTATCTAGTTCAGTACCTACTAACGACCATGTTCCACAAGATATAAACAAGAAATCATCATTTAATGCAGGAACTGCTACCATTGCACTTTGAGTATCATGTGATGCGCCAGCAATAACATTAATAGCATCAATTTCTAAATCTTCACAAATTTCTTTAGTGAATTGTCCAATTTTTGATCCAGTTTTAATTATTTTTGGGAAAATTTCTCTTGGAAGTCCAAGCTTACTTATTACTATTTCAGACCAATTACCTGAATTTACATCTAATAATTGTGAAGTTGATGCTATAGTATATTCAGCAAATTTTTCACCTGTTAAGAAATAATTTAGTAAGTCAGGTGTAAATAAAAACATTGTACTTTCATCTAATAAATGTGAACGCTTCTCTTTTAAACTTAAAAGTTGAAATACTGTATTTAATGCCATAAATTGGATACCAGTTTCAGCATAAAACTCTTCTTTATCAATTAAAGTGAAAGCTTTTTCAATCATGCCTTCAGTTCTTTTATCACGGTAGTGTATTGGGTTCTCTAACAAACTACCATCCTTACCTATTAAACCGAAATCAACACCCCAGGTATCTATAGAAATACTTTTAAAATTATATTCTTTAGCTTTTTTTATACCTTGATATATTTCGTTTGTTAAAGCTAGAATATCCCAGTATAATGTACCATTAACTTTAATTGCACCATTATTAAAACGGTGAACTTCTTTTAATTCAATGGTTTCTCCGTCATACAATCCAACGATAAGTCTGCCGCCAGACGCACCTAAGTCAACTGCAAGTACATTTCCCATAGTTTTCACTCCATTATTAACATATATATACTTATATTATAAACTTGAATTAAAAATTGTATTGTATTATAATGAACTAAAAGTAGTACAAAATTCTTTTTAGATAATTTATTTATTAAGAATTCTATAGGTATTAATTATTCAAAATGTATTGGTAAATAATTATAGTTTGCTATTGTCGTATTTTTAACTATATATATCAAATAGTATGAAATGGAGAATTTATGCAAAAATTAAATTTGAATGAATTTAGAGAACACGGTACAAGTGATTTTCCACTTGGTTTTTATCATGTTACTCCTAACTATTTAAGGTATGAAATGGAATTCCACTGGCACATGCATTATGAAATTATATCAATAAAACAAGGTAAAATAAAATTAACTTTAAATGGTAATGAGTATGTTTTAAAAGAAGGGGATTTTAGTTTTTTAGGCAGTGGTGTAATACATGGTGGTAATCCTCAAGATTGTATATATGAATGTATTGTTTTTGATATTAATATTTTGAGAAATAGGGGATTTGTATTTGATAATTTTATAAAAAAAATATCTCATAATAATATAATTGTAAACCCTTGTATAACTAAAGAAGAATTGGAAAATTATCCAAACCTAAAGGATAATTTACTAAAGCTTTTTGAAGCACTTAGAGATAATCAGGATTTTTTTGAGCTTGAAACAGTGGCTTCTCTACTAATGGTATTTACTGAAATTGCTAAAAATAAACTATATAGCGATAGCACAACTGATAAAACCAATGTTGAACTTACTATTGAGCCAATAAAAAACACCCTTGAATTAATACAAGAAAACTATTCAGAAAACTTAGATCTAGAGCAGCTTGCAAAAACTGCCAACTTATCTAGTAGGTATTTTTGTAGCTTGTTTAAAAAAGTTATGAAACAAACACCTATTAATTATCTTAATAATTATAGAATTGATAGGGCGGCATATCTTATTGCTGAAAACAAAAAAAGCTTAATGGAAATATGTTATGAGTGCGGGTTTCATGATTATAGTTACTTTATTAGAGTATTTAGAAAAATAATGAAAACAACCCCAAAACAATATAAAAAACAGTTTAAAAATATTATTCAAGATAACTAATCCTATATTAAAATAGCATTGTAATACAATGCTATTTTTTATTTGCATTTGTTTTACCTTCTAAACTATAAAAAAGATCACGCATTTCTTTATCTGTCAAAGTGCGCCATTGGCCTGCTCTCATTTTTCCCAAGTTAATATTCATTATCCTTAAACGCTTTAAATTAATAACATTGTATCCTAAATATTCGCACATACGTCTAATTTGACGATTTAAACCTTGAATTAATATAATGCGGAATGTTCTTGGCCCAGTTTTGCGTGTAGTACAAGGAAGTGTTTTTTGCCCTAAAACAGGAACCCCTTTTGCCATTCTATCTAAAAATTCCTGGGTCACTGGTTTATCAACTTCTACTTCATATTCCTTATCGTGCTTGCCTTGTGCCCTTAAAATCTTGTTTACAACATCGCCGTCACTAGTTAATAAAATCAAGCCTTCACTGTCTTTATCCAATCTTCCTATAGGGTATATTCTTGCAGGATAATTTATAAAACTTACAATATTATTTGGTTCTCTTAAGTCAGCTGTGCAAACTATTCCAACTGGTTTATTTAAAGCAATATATACCTTATCGTTTACGTGGCTAATTAATTGTTTATTTACAATTACACGAGAATTTTGATTGACGCGTTCACCAATTTGTGCAACCTTACCATTTATGGTTACTTTGCCTTGTTCAATTAATTTGTCGGCTTCTCTACGTGAACAGTAACCACTATCAGCTATAAACTTGTTAAGACGCCTATCTTCCATAATTATCCTCTTTCTTAATTAACATATTGCTTATATAAATTATAGCAACACAACAAGGCTAAATCAAGGAATATTATATAAATAAAAAAGCTTGCTAATATAGCAAGCTTTTAATTTAAAAAACTATAAATTTTCTTTTTGACTATCAATTCGTTCACTAGCTTGACTCATTAATATAGCAATTATCAGGCCAACAATAAAACAAATTGCATAAATAGCTATATCTTTTAAGCTATATGGTGCATCTAAAGGTATTATCATTAATGTTGATGCTATTGTTATTCCTAATACTGCATGCATGGTAATTGTATAGTGGTTAGTTAGTAGTTTTTGCATGCCCTTTGCAAGAGCGGCAACAGTAAGTGCCAAACCAATTCCTATGGGAATAATTATCCCCATATTTAAATCAGCTATTCCTGCTGACATTGGTTGATATAAGCCAAGGAAAATAAATAAAGATGAAGGGCTCATACCTGGTACAATTAAGCCAACACCCCAAAGAACACCACAAATCATCCACCACAATATGGAAGGTGTAACTTGTGATTTTCCGCTAAATTTTAATACAAGCAATAATGTTAACATAAATATAAATCCAGCTAAAAAGGATATCCATGAAGTTTTACCATGACCTTGTTGACCAGCTTCTTTATAAAGTGATGGAATTGTGCCAGCAATTAAACCAACAAATAACCATACCGCTGGGGCCTGTGATGTTCTAAATAACCAATCAACAACTCTTGATAATCCCACTACACCTATACCAAAACCTATTATTACAGGAAGGAAAAATGCAGATTGTTTTTTTAATTGCTTAATAGGGTTTGCTAAAAATTCCATCATTGGACGATAAATTCCTAATATAACACACAATACACCGCCACTAATGCCAGGTAATATTGCACCAACGCCTATTAATGCACCTTTTAAAGCTCTAAATAACCATGGAAGCCAATTATTCATAAATAATCTCCTAAAATAATTTGTAAATTAAAGTACTAAAACATTATAACATAAAAGTTGTAATATTAATAAAATAAAAACTGCTGTATTATTAAATACAACAGTTTTATATTGGTCTGGGTGAGAGGATTCGAACCTCCGGCCTCTTGAACCCCATTCAAGCACGCTACCAAACTGCGCCACACCCAGTTACAACAATGTGTATTATAGCTAATGTTTAAAGTTATGTCAAGATGATATTAAAAATATAAATTAATATAAAATTATTCGTATATTTTAATATTCCGAATATACCATTTCAAAATTATTCTTTTAATGATATTTGAAATGGTGAATAATTTAGCTAATTTTAAAGTAATCATTCGCTAATTTTCTTGCATTAATAAATTTATTAAGTTATAATTTTTATATTAAATTGAGAGGGTGTTGTATTTGCCTAATAATAATGAACTAGCAGTAGAAATAAAAGGCCTATCTAAAAGGTTTGGGAAAGTAGTTGCAAATAACCATGTTTTCCTTAATGTTGATAGAGGTGAAATTTTAGCTCTTTTAGGAGAAAATGGATCTGGCAAAACAACATTAATGAATATGCTTTCAGGCATATACCGCCCAGACGAAGGTATAATAAAAATAAATGGTAAGGAAGTAATAATAAACTCGCCTGCGGAAGCCATTTCTTTGGGTATAGGAATGATTCATCAACATTTTAAACTTGTTGATGTAATGACTGCACGTGAGAATATTCTTTTGGGAAAATCTAGCTATATAAAGGTAAACCTTGATAAAGTAAATAATGAATATGGATTTAATATAGATTTAAATAAAAAAATATATGAAATGTCTGTAAGTGAAAAACAAACCGTTGAAATATTAAAGGTTTTAGTTCGTGGTGCAGATATTTTAATACTTGATGAGCCTACAGCAGTATTAACACCTCAAGAAATTGTTAAGTTGTTTAATATCCTTCGTACCATGAAAGAGGATGGAAAAGCCATAGTAATTATTACCCATAAATTAAACGAAGTTATGGAAATATCTGATAAAGTAACCATATTAAGAAAAGGCGAAACTATAAGCACTGTAATTACAAAAGAATCTAATGCATCCCAATTAACTGAGCTTATGGTAGGCGCTGCGGTAGATCTTAAAATACAAAGATCAACTAAAGAACATGGAGAAGTTATATTAGATATTCATAAGCTAACTGTAAAATCAGATGATGGTGTTAAAAAGTTAAATAAGGTATCTTTTCAGCTTTATGAAGGGGAAATACTTGGGGTTGCAGGTGTTGCTGGAAGCGGGCAAAAAGAACTTTGCGAAGCTATTGCTGGCCTACAGAAAGTTGACGGTGGTTCTATACTTCTTGATGATAAACGAATTGAAGGTATATCTCCTAGGGAAATAATTAGTCGTGGGGTTTCAATGTCTTTTATACCAGAAGATAGGCTTGGTATGGGGCTTGTTGGTGGAATGAACCTCATTGATAATATGTTAATAAAAGATTATAGTTCTCAAAAAGGCTTGTTTCTTAGCAGAAGTAAAGCAAAAAAATTAACTGAAAAGTTAATTAAAAAACTCAATATTTCAACACCTTCACCTTTTATAGAAGTAAAAAAATTAAGTGGTGGTAATGTACAAAAAATATTGCTAGGTAGAGAAATAAACGGAAATCCAAGGGTGTTAATAACTGCCTATCCCGTAAGGGGCTTGGATATTAACTCTAGTATGATGATATACGAAATGTTAAAAAAACAAAAAGAAAAAAATGTTGGTGTTCTTTATATCGGCGAGGATCTTGACGTTTTAATAGAGTTATGTGATAGAATAATGGTTTTATGTAATGGCAAACTAATGACAATATTAGATGCAGATAAAACTAGCAAAGAAGAAATCGGCTTGTATATGACCAATGCAATTGAAAAAGAGGATAGTAATAATGTTAAAAATTAAAAATATTGGTTCTATGTTTCATGTTGCACAAAGAATGGATATTAAACCTTTAAATGCGTTTTTATTTAGAATTTTGGCCATCGTTTTAGCATTGGTAACAGCTGGAATATTTCTACTATTTTTAGGCTATAATCCAATAGAAGTATATGCAACAATAATTGATGGATCATTGGGTTCAATTACATCTTTACGTGAAACTATAAAAATTGCAACACCCTTGCTATTGTCAGCTTTAGGTGTTTCCATTGCTTTTAAAATGAGGTTTTGGAACATTGGCGGTGAAGGACAAATTTGTGTTGGAGCAATAGTAGCAAGTTTCTTTGCTTATTTTTACTCACACCTTCCATCGGCCTTACTATTAATTATAATGGTTGTTACTGGAATGATAGCTGCTGGATTGTACGGTTTAATTCCAGCATACTTTAAAACAAAATATGGCACTAATGAAACTTTATTTACTTTAATGTTAAATTATATTGCTGTGTATGTTATTCAATATTTAAGGGAAGGGCCATGGAGAGATCCAGATTCTTTGGGGTTTCCAATAATGGCAAGGTTTCCAAAAAGTGCTAGAATGCCAATGGTTTTTGGGGTTCATATAGGTTGGATAGTTGCTTTAGCATTAGTTCTAATTATCTATGTTTATGTAAAATATACAAAGCAAGGGTATGAACTTACTGTTGTAGGCGAAAATAAAAGAACAGCCGAATATGCAGGTATGCCAGTTTCTAAAATAATTATGAGAACTATGTTTATAAGTGCGGCAATAGGTGGTTTAGCAGGGGTATTCCAAGCTTCAGGTGCTGATAGGCAACTTACTGAAACAGTGGCTGGTGGCGCTGGATTTACAGCTATTATTATTGCTTGGCTTGGTAGGTTATCATCACCATCTATACTTATTATTTCTATTTTGTTTGGTATACTAACTAAAGGTTGCGGAACAATAGAAACTATGTTAAAAATACCAGCATCCATGTCTGATGTTCTACAAGGGATTTTACTTTTCTTTGTATTAGGGGCCGATTTCTTTATAAGGTATCAAATAAATGTGTTGGGAAATGATAAAAAAGTGGAGGTGTTGAAATGAACGAATTTACAAATACTTTAGTTTCATTTTTATATGCTGCTATTTTAGCTGGAACACCTTTATTGTTTGGTACTGTTGGTGAAATCCTTACTCAAAAGGCTGGTAACCTAAACTTGGGTGTTGAAGGTATGATGTATATGGGTGCAATATTTGGCTTTATTGGTGCTTATATATATGATAGCATTATTCTTGCTGTTTTATTTGGAGCTTTTGGTGGCATGATAGGTGCATTTATATACTCCTTTATAACAGTAAGCCTGAAAGCAGATCAAAACGTTACAGGCCTTACATTAACAATATTTGGTACAGGCTTAGCTAATGCGATAGGGGCGGGTTTAGTTTCTGCATCATCAACTGGCAATGTAACAATATCAAATTATATAAAAGATTTGTGTAAACCGATAGAAATGGGGTTTTTAACTGAACTACCAGTTGTTGGCAAACTAATATTCAATCATTCATTTTTTGTATATTTGGCCGTAATTTGTGCATTATTTTTCGGTTTTTATTTAAATAAAACTAGGTTCGGTAGAAACCTTAGGGCAATAGGTGAAAATCCTGCTGCTGCTGATGCGGCAGGTGTGAATGTATCATTGTATAAATATGTTCACATAATGCTAGGCGGAGGCTTAGCTGGTATTGGTGGAACATATATAGCTTTAATTACATGTGGTGGATCATGGACATATAATATGATAGCAGGGCAAGGATGGATTGCTGTTGCCCTCGTAATTTTTGCAGCATGGAAGCCATATAGGGCAATATTTGGTTCACTTTTATTTGGTGCTTTAAGCATATTAAGGCTTTACTTACCAAGAACTGTTGTAGATATACCACCAGCTGTTTTTTCAATGTTACCCTTTATCGCTACTTGCATTGTTTTGGTTATATCTAGTATAAAAATGAAAAGAGAAAATCAAATACCTCAATCAACTGGTATTAACTATTTTAGAGAAGATAGATAAAAAAACAGGTCACATATGTGACCTGTTTTTTTATGCTGTTTCAATATTTGCTGCATCACGTAAATCAAATTTTTCAATACAAAAATCTCTTAATTTGTATTTTTGTATTTTTCCGCTTGCAGTCATAGGGAATTCATCAACAAACAATATGTATCTTGGGGATTTAAACCTTGATAAACCGTCTTTTACAAAACTTATCATTTCATCTTCATCAGCTATTTCGTTCTCCTTTAATATTATACAGGCACAAACTTCTTCACCGTATTTTATATCAGGAACACCAACAACTTGAACATCTTTTACTTTTGTATTTGTATATAAAAATTCTTCAATTTCCCTAGGATAGATATTTTCTCCACCTCTTATAATCATATCTTTTAGTCTGCCGGTTATTCTGTAGTTACCATCATCGTCAACAGTTCCTATATCACCTGTATGTAACCAACCGTCCTCGTCAATAGCCAATTTTGTAGCTTCAGGCATGTTGTAATAGCCTTTCATAACTAGGTATCCACGCGTACATATCTCGCCTGGTACACCATTCGGGCATTCTTTCCCTGTTTCTGGATCTATTACCTTACCCTCTGTTTGAGGCATTAATGTACCCACAGTAGAAACTCTTAATTCTAATGGGGTATCAAAGCTAGACATTGTCATGCCGGGTGAACTTTCTGTTTGGCCATAAGTAATTGTTAACCCGCTTAAATTCATTTTTTCGCTTAAATCTCGCATTGTTTGAATAGGGCAAGGTGAACCAGCCATAATACCTGTTCTTAAATTTGAAAAATCAAACTTATCAAAATCAGGATGGGTTAACATAGCAATAAACATTGTTGGCACACCATGTACTGCAGTGCATTTTTCAGCAACTATCATTTCCATTTCTTTTAGTGGGTTAAATTGATTCATTAATACCATTGATGATGCATGCGTTAAACATGACATTACAGCCAAAACACAACCAAAACAATGGAATAGAGGAACAACAACTAACAATCTATCTTCAGGTGTAAAATTCATTCTATCTCCAACAAATTGACCATTATTTGTTATATTATGGTGTGTAAGCATAACACCTTTTGGAAAACCGGTTGTGCCAGAGGTATATTGCATATTTGCAACATCATGTGTATCTAATGAGTTCATTATGTCAAAAACTTTATTTTCATTAACCTTTTCAGAAAGATTGTATATTGAAGAAAAATCATAAATTCCGGAAGGTTTATTTTCAACTTCATCAATAAGTATAATGCTTTCCAGCTTAGGAAACTTTTTTGATTTTATCTCACCAGGGCAGCAATCATTTAGCTCGGGTATTAAATTAACCAAGTGTTCAAGGTAATTATTAGTTTTTACATGACTTAATGTTACAAGCATTTTTGTGTCGCTTTGTCTTAATAAATACTCAAGCTCAAATTGTTTATAGTTTGTATTTATTGTAACCAATACAGCTCCAACTTTTGCTGCAGCAAAAAATATAAAAAGCCATTCAGGTACATTAGATGCCCAAATACCAATATGGTCACCTTTGTTTATACCCATAGCAATTAATCCTCTTGCAACAACTGTTGTATGTTCGTCAAATTCTTTCCAAGTCATCCTAACCCCAAATTCAGGGGCCACTAAACACATATTATTAGAAAATTGTTCTGCGTTTCGTTTTAACAAGCTTGGTATTGTATGGTCGAACAATTCATTAGTTCTTAAATTCATAATTACCTCCAAAATATGTAAAAAAAAATCGTACTTCATATAAATGAAGACGAAGAATAACTCCGCGGTACCACTTCTTTTGAAATAAAATTTCCGCTTGATTGTTTTAACGGAGTACTTCCGAGCTAATCTAAACAAATGTTTCAAAAAGCCCACTCAGGGGTGAGTTAGATTTTCTATTATAATGCTTTGCACCAAACAGCATCTCTCTTAATAATAATCAAATCATTAGTCCCATCATAGTGTTTACCTATTAAATAATATATAAAATATTATTTATTGTCAACTTAAAAGCAACAATAAAACAATTTACAAAATTGTTAAGATTTTAGTAAGTGTTTGTGTTATAATGATATGGATAACATTTATGGTGGTGATTTGTGTGATACATAAAGGAAGACGTGATAGGGTAAAAGAACGTTTTTTAGCAGAAGGTGCTTCATCATTTGCACCACATGAAATATTAGAACTATTGCTGTTTTATGCAATTCCACAAAAGGATACAAATGTGTTGGCTCATAATATAATAAACCATTTTGGCTCTTTAGATGCAGTGCTTGAAGCTAGTTATAGTGATTTATGCTCAGTACCTGGTGTAGGAAGCAATACCGCAATTTTAATAAATTTAGTGTTACCAACATATAGTGCTTATATGAAAAGTAAAATTGGAATAAAACCACAATTAAAAACAAATATTGAAGTTTATAAATATTGTAATTGGCTTCTAAAACATGAGCAATTAGAAAATTTTTATGCAATATGTTTAAATTCAAACTTTCAAGTATTAGGCAATATTTTAATATCTAAAGGTAGCAATGATGAGGTAAAGGCATATCCTAAATTAGTAGCAAGTGCTGTAATTAGAACTAATGCTAGTCATGTTATATTATGCCATAATCATCCTAGTGGAAATTGCAATCCATCAAAGGAAGATGAAAATACAACAATTCTTATGGATAACATGTTGAATATGATAGATGTTAAATTGATTGATCATGTAATAGTATCATCAAACTGCATATATAGCATGAAAAATAGAGTTGAACAACAAATAAAAGACTAGAGGAACTATGAAAAAAATTATAATAATTTTATTATCTTTAGGTGTAACCATTATAGTATGTGTTTTGGGTTTTATAATAGTAAAAGCCAATATTATTAAAACTCCAAACAATTATGATTCTATTATTATATTAGGTTGCCAGGTTAAAGAGGATGGAAGCTTATCAAAACAATTACATCTAAGGTTAACTAAAGCTTTAGAGGTTTACAAACAAAATCCCCAGCTAATTGTTGCCTCTGGAGGGCAAGGTGTAAATGAACCAATTAGTGAAGGAGTTGCAATGAAAAATTGGTTGATAGAAAATGGCGTAAAAGAAGAAGATATAATTGCTGAAACCAACTCATTTTCAACTTATGAAAACATTGAAAAGTCTGTAGAAATTCTTAAAGATAAAAACTTGAACAATCCAGTTATTATTACAAGTGATTATCATATACCAAGGGCAATGGCAATTGCTAAGGATTATGGGTTAAAACCACAAGGTGTTTCAAGCCCAACTGACCCTGAATTTTGGGTAAAAAATTATGGTAGGGAAGTACTAGCATGGGGGAAATACTTTTTAAAAAAAGTTGCTGATTAAATATGTATAAATACTTAAAAAAACAATTAGATATTTTAAACATACCATATGATGATATTAAAATAGATAAGATAAAAGCTTACCATGAACTTTTAATAGAATGGAATAAAAAGTTTAATTTAACTAGAATAGTTGATGATTTTGATGCTGTTGATAAGCATTATGTTGATTCACTTGCCATATTATCAATAAACGGTTTAAATTTAAATAATAGTAAAATTATTGATGTTGGTACTGGGGCAGGAATACCAGGAATACCATTGGCTATATTTATTGAAAGTTCTCAATTTTATTTGTTGGATTCATTAAATAAACGCATAGAGTTTTTGAATGAAGTTGTCAAACAATTAAATTTAAGCAATGTTAAAACTTTGCATTTAAGGGCGGAAGATGGTGCCTTAAATAAACTATATAGGGAAAAATTCGATTTTGCTATTGCTAGGGCTGTAGCACCATTATCTACTTTATGTGAGTATTTAATACCATTTGTTAGGTTAAATGGTAGTGCCTTATGTTATAAAAGCAAAAGCGTTTATGATGAATTAACAGAGGCAAATAGTGCCATTAACACTTTAGGTGGTGGAAATACTAAAATAGAAAGCTACGACGTGGCTGATGCAATGGAGAGAAATCTAGTTGTTATTAATAAAATAAAAAAAACACCTAATATTTATCCTAGAAAAGCTGGGATACCCAAAAAAAGTCCTTTATAATTTTAAATATATAATTGGAGGTTATTATGAAAAAAATTGCTAAAATTATACTTAGCTCATTACTTTGTACAATAATGGTATTTACAAGTATTGCCTTTGCAACTTCTGTTGAGCCAGCAAATTCATCGGTAGCTACTGTTTCTGAAGATGAATTTAAGCTTACTTGTGATTATAAAACCATTAAAGGTGAAAATGTAAAAGTTTATTACGAGAGTACTGGAAGATATGGTTATGCGCATCTTGAAGAAGGCACTTATGTAAAATTTGTTGAATTAAAAGATGAAACAGCTGAAGTAGAGGTTTTTTATAAGGAGAATATTCAAAAAGCTTGGATTTCTGCAGCCTCATTAACAACAGCAACAACAATAATTAAAGACTCAAATGGCGCTGATAAGCATGTTAGTGAACTAGACCCAAACTATGATAGTATTATTTCAGCTGGAAAAATAGTTTCTAAGGCTGGAACATATAATCCATTAACAAAAGATGGCGAAAAAGCTGCATCAGTGGAAAAATTCCTTCAAAACAGTAAGGATTATGTTTATGATGGTATTGAACTTGAAGATTCGCCTGCAAAAGTAGAAGAAAATAAAAAACAAACCGAAACAAAAAACAACACCAAAACAACAAGTAAGAAAACAAATAAATCATTTAAAGCAAATTTAAAAGCTAGTATAAATATGGCTGATGGAGCCAAACTGTACAATGATCCATCAGTAAATACTGAAGAATTAGCTGTTATACCTCAAAATAACCAAATAGATGTTCAAAGTGTTGGCGTTGCATGGTCATATGTATCATACGATGGTAAGAAAGGCTATGTTTCAACAAAACTATTAAATTTTGATGGCGCTGATAGTAGTATGGAGCTTGTGGTTGTTGCAGCAACTAATGGTAAACTTACATTAAGAGAAGAAGCTAATGCTAAATCTAAAAGAGTTTCTACAGTAAAGAATGGAACTGTTGGAGTTCTGCTTGGTAAAGAAAATAAATTTGTTAAACTTATTATAGATGGAAAAACAGGTTATTTAATGGAAAACTTTGTAGAACTTGTAAAACCAGTAGATGATGTTACAAAAACTGCAGAAATTGTTTACCCAAGCTCTAAAAAGAAAACTAAAATTAATATTAGAACTACAAAATCAAAAAATAGTTTTGTAGTAGATAAAGTTACAACAGGTGATATAGTTACTGTATTGGGTGAAGATGAAAATTGGATTACCATAGAAACATCTAAGGGATTATATGGCTATATAATGGATGAGTTTATAAGTAAATAGTAAAATAAAAAAGAACCTAAATTTAAATATTAGGTTCTTTTTTTGACCAGTTTGCTTGAATAGTAAAACAAGGTTTATCAGTAAATCCTTTAATAATACTAATATTATCTTTGTTTTGTAGCTCCATTGTTATAGTTTGATTAGCTGTTATTTCAGAATTATAATGTATTAATACTTCTTTTGCTAAATTTAATTTGTGAAAATCTATTGTAAATAAATCAAGGAACCAACGAATATATGATGTGTTATTAACATGTGAATTTATATCAAAATCAGAATATTTAGTGTATTCAGTAAATGTTTTTATATCTGCATCAATATTTTGAATGCTTGGGGGATATGGAAGTGGCTTAATATTAAAACCATATTTAAATACTTCTGGATAAAATGGTTTTGCTATTTTTCTTGTATTTAAATCAATTTGTACATATAAATTAGAACTTGTTCCTATTAATTTTTCGTTTAAATATAATTCAATAAATCTCGGAAAAAAGCCATGCCTCATTTCGCCAGGCCAGGTTACAAACTTAACAGTATCGTTTATTTTAGGGTAACTATGCATTATTAGTTTAGACCTAGTTAAAGCCCAGCCTATGTTTCTAGCTGCCATAACTTCAACGCCTAAACCAAGTTGTTCACTATGTTCACCAGCTATTTCTTGGTTTAATGCAAAAATTCTATCAACTCTAAAAAACGAGCTAAAATCAACATCTCTTGAATTTAATTTATATTCATATATGTAAGGTAACATATTTTCACTTCTTTCTATTCTTTTTAATTTGGCTAAAGTTTATAGATATTAAAGATGTATAACCTAATACAATACCTTCTATTAAAATAATAGTGGGGTCAACAATTTTTAAAAATGATAGCGCAGGAATAATTACATCACCTGTATACGTAAAATATTGATATAAGAATATAATAAATAATACAATTGCTGAAACTCTGTACATATTTAAAAAGCCATATGTTTTGTAAATAGCTTGGCTAAAATTTATTAACAAAGCTAATCCACAACCAAGCATTATTCCAATTAAGGAAAATTTAATAAATTTAGATTCAAACAAATTAAATATATAATTGTTAAATAAAACTAATAATAATATTAGTATTAATGGTAATAATGCAACATATATTTTTTTAAAAATTTGACTCATATTATTCTCCAATGTTAATCAACTAATTTAATTTTATATAAACCATAAAAATCGCAAAAACTTTTATTAATCCAATGTTCGGTATCACTTGTAATATCCCCGTATTCAAGTAGGTTTGGTTTCACGCTTATTGGTTGTAGTGTAACTACTTTGCTTTTATCAGCATTTGATAATAAATAATGCCTTTCATATTTTTCATTACTATAAATTTTTGCACTTCCATCAAATATAGACGTTAATGCTTTGTATGCATTTAAATTGCTTATGTTTGTAATAATACATATGCTTAATATAATAAAAAAACTATAAATTATCAATTTTTGTTTTTTATATTTATTAATTTTATCAAAAATACTGTGCTTTTTATAGTATATTAAAAAATATAAAACATTAAAAAATATAGTAATTGTATAAACTATATATGCTATATTTAAAATTCTTAATGGTCCAGGATTACCTAATGCATAGAAAGTAGGGGTGAATATTGTTGCATTAAGTAAAAATGAAACTATTAATACAAAAATTGGTTTTATTTTATACCTTTTATATTCTAATTTATCATACACAATAAATATAATTGCTAATATTGGTAATATTATTATTGGAAAATACTTTAACCAAATATAGGCAGAATAAATAACGGATTTTATTATCGCTAATAATGGATTCATTGGTGGTTGGGGTTGAAGTTCCTGTCTTGCAATATTTCCAGGTGCGATGGCACTTATAATTAAACCCAATAAAAGAAAAATAAATGATAAAGCTACAACTAATTTTGTTTTTTTGTTTTTAATGAATATTGAATAAATAAAAATAAAGAATAATAAACATAAACTAATTAATATTACTGGATAACTACCACCAGATATTATGGAAAACAGTAAAATTGGCAAAATTGTGGTTATTATGCTTGTTTTTTTATCACTTTTTAAATGTTTTGATAAAATTCCAAAGGCTATAAACGCTAGTGAAATAAAAAAATTATAGTAAATACCACTAACATAGTAATAAAAATGTTCACCAATGGCAGGTAATGTTAATAATATTAAAATTGATATAATATTGGCTACTGTAATTGATTTGCGCTTATCAAATAAAAATATATTACTCAATATATTAAAAATAAAGAATATAAGCGAAGCTGTAAAAAATAAAATTAAAAAATAGCCAATTAAATAATAATTTTCATATGAAATACTTAATGGATTTAATCCAAATAGAAACACAGCAGAAAAAGATCCTTGCCAAGTATAATAATTTGTAATTGTCTGTTTTGCCGATTCTTTAATAACATCAATTATTGAATTGTTCTCTTGCCAAGCTTTATATGGGAAGGATGAAAAAGCATACTCGTCAGTATAGGGATGTATATAATTACTATAATTTAACAATGGTAACAAAGTTACTATTAATAAAACTATAGATAAAATACAAACAATCTTATTTAAATTAATTTTGAACATATCAATCTCTTTCGTTATTAAACCAATCGTATATTTTTTGTGCTGTATTTTTATTCAAACCCTTTGTGGATTTAAGCTCGTTCAAAGTTGCATTCTTAACACCATTTAAAGATTTAAAATTTTTAAATAATATATCCTGTGTTTTTATTCCAACACCAGGTATGTTTAATAGTTCACTTCTTATTAAAGACTTATCCCTTATAGTTCTGTGATAAGTTATTGCAAACCTATGTGATTCATCTCTAATTCTTTGAATTAAATGCAATGCTGGGTCATGGCTATCTACTATTATAGGGTTTTCTCTATTCAATAAAAATATTTCTTCATTTTTCTTTGCTAAACCAAACATATTTATATTTAAACCTAAAGCGGTTATTGCATTATTTGCAAACTCTAATTGCTGTTTACCACCATCAATTAAAATTAAATCAGGTAAATCTGAAAACGATCCATCTATTAATGATTCTTTATTTTCCAACCTATCACTTATTTCATTAATGGCACGAGTAAATCTTCTAGTTAATACTTCATCCATTGATGCAAAATCATTAGGGCCTATAACTGTCTTTATTTTAAACTTTCTATAAGCTTTTTTTGCAGGTTTTCCATCAATAAAAACAACCATTGATGCTACTGAAAAAGTACCTTGAGTGTTTGAAATATCATAGCCTTCTATACGGCGTGGTATTGTATCAAGATCTAAAATTTTACTTAAAGATTCAAGGCTGCCAATTGTCTTTTTATGTTGTAGTTTAACGTATAAATCCTTTTTTGTTAAGGATTCTACTGCGTTTTTTAAACATACATCAACAATTGCTTTTTTAGCGCCTTTTTTTGGAACAATTAAAGTTACAGCTTTACCTTCTATTTCTCTAAGTAATTTTTCCAAAGATTCATTATCATCGGTATCGCTAGATAATAATACTTCTCTTGGAACAAACTTTATGTTTTCATAGTATTGGGGTAAAAATGAAGATAATATTGTTGTTGGGCTTTCATCGCCATCGTCTGGTAAAAAGAAATTATCATTACTAATAATTTTACCTTCCCTAACATTTATTAAATAAATAAGTGCATCTTTTTTATTATTAGCAACAGCCCATATGTCTTGTGTAATGTCACGCCGTTGAATTGCACTTTGCTTATCCATAAGCCTTTTTAATGAATATAATTTATCCCGATATTCAGCAGCTTTCTCAAAGTCTAATACTTCTGAATAATGGCTCATTTGTTCGTGTAATGATTTTTTAACATTATCTGTATTTCCATTTAGAAAATTAATTGTTTCTTTAACTATTTTATTATATTCTTCTTCGGTACATAAGTTTGCACATGGAGCTGGGCAAAGACCTATCTCATATCGCATACAAGGTCTATGTTTATATGTAACAGGAAATCTCAAGTTACAATTCCTTAAAGGAAACACCTTTGCCAACTCATTTGTTACTTGTTTTATGGCATAAGTTCCAATATATGGTCCAAAATACTCTGAGCCATCCTTTTCTTTTTTTCTAGCTATTTTAAGCCTTGGAAATTTTTCTTTTAAGTTAATCTTTAAAAAAGGGTAATGTTTATCGTCTTTAAGTAATATGTTATAAAAAGGCCTATGTTCTTTAATTAAGTTGCATTCCAAAATTAAAGATTCATAATTGCTATTACATAAAATTGTTTCAAAGTCGTCAATTTTAGAAACCATAGCCATAACTTTTGTGGAATGACCAGCGGATGAATGAAAATAACTTCTAACTCTATTCTTTAAATTCTTCGCCTTACCAATATAAATAATCTCATTTTTATGTTTCATTATATAACAGCCAGGACTGTCTGTTAAAAGCTGAAGCTTCATGTTTATTAAGTCGTTCACAAATTCCTCCTGAAATGTGTTATAATTTATTAATTATATTATATTTAATTGCTGTAAGCAAATGGAGGATTTTTATGATAATTTGTGATTCGCATTGTGATACCCTTTATAATATAGTAGAGGGGAATGATAATAATTTAGATATTACCTTGGAAAAACTTAAAAAAGGTGGAGTAGGGCTTCAAGTTATGGCTATGTTCGTGGGCCATAATAATGATGTTAAAACAATAAAAGCAAGAAATTTAAAAATGTTAGAGGCTTTTCAAAAATTGTTGAAGGAAGGGTTTACTAAAACTGTTGACCCTACAAATATCAATAAAAACGATATTAATATTATGTTATCCATTGAGGGATGTGAAAGTATTACAGATATTAAAGAACTTGAATTTTACCATAAAAAAGGCGTTAGAATGATGGGGATAACATGGAACTATGAAAATGAATATGCCTACCCAGCAATAACAGGATCTGATCTCGGCTTAAAACCGTTTGCCTATGATATGATAAAGGAAATGCAAAATCGTGGAATAGCTATTGATGTTAGCCACATAAATGAAGCAGGATTTTATGATGTTATAGAAAAGTTTGATGCACCACCGCTTGCCTCTCACTCATGTGCCTATAATTTATGTAATCATTTTAGGAATCTAAAAGATGATCAATTAAAAGTAATGTTCGATAAAGGTGGTTATGTTGGAGTAAATTTTTACCCTAAATTTTTAACCATTAATGAAACTTGCAATATTGATACGGTTATAGATCATATTGTTTATATGTTTGAGCATGGAGGAGAGGGGAAGGTTGGACTTGGCTCAGATTTTGATGGCATAAGCTCGAAACCAAAAGGGCTAAATGACCCTAAAGGCTTGCCCTTTTTAATTGAAAGGCTTGCAGAACGAGGATTCAGTCATGTTGAAATTAAAGGTATCGCAGGCGCTAATTTTCAAAATTATTATAAAAGAATATACCAATATAAAAGAGCCAATTAAGGCTCTTTTATATTAATGTTATTTTGATTCTTTTACTTCTTTAATTTCTTTTATACTATATTTTGCAACATACTCATCTTTTAAAACTTTGAAGTTTTCATCGTGGTCTTTAATATATTCTTGGAATGCATGCTCGCTTACAACTCCATAGTTATCATGTATAAAACTAATTGCTATATTTGAGCAATAATCAGCAACCCTTACATAGCTTGTTATTATTTCTGAGAAAAGTATTCCTAGTTGAGGTGTACAGCTCATTTTCTTCATACGTTTTATGTGTCGTTTAATTGCTTGTCTTTGTAAATCGTGTAAAACAATATTTAGAGGCTCAATTGTAAAAGCTAATTCTTGATTATTTGTTTTAAATACTTCAACTGTTTTATCTAGAACTTCTTTTGTTGCTTTTCCAATAACAGAAAGTTCACGCTTAGCCTTATCTGAGAAAAACTCGCCAGTTTCGTTAAGGAATTCAAATTTTTGCTGTATTGTAAGAATGTGGTCCGATATACGCTCAAAGTCATTTATACATTGAATATATGCTGATAACACTTGAGTTTGGGCTGTAGATAATTCTTCTTGACCAATTTTTGTAACATATTTTTTAAGGTTATCTTCATATTCATCAAGAAGTTTCTCATTTTCTTTTATTATTTCAGCATCGGCTTCAACATAGTTTTCGTTTAAAGCATTAACTAAATCCAATGATTTAGTGTCCAAATTACTCATGTCAACAATTAAACCATAACATTGTTCAAGTGCAAAAGCAGGTGTGGTTAAAAATCTATCATCAAGAACAGAGAATATATCTTTTTTATTTTCTTCTTCGCTTAAAGGTATAATTTTATATGATAAATTTGCTAATTGTTTTATAAAGGGGATTAAGAACAATGTTGTTACAATATTGAACACACTATGAACTATTGCTATAGTAAGTGGTGAAGCTTTTTCTTGGAATATAGTTAAATTAAAGAATGGAACAATGAAATAATATATAACAACAAATAAAAGTGTTCCAATTATGTTAAATAGCAAATGACAAATTGCAGTTCTTTTAGCATTTTTATTAGTACCGATTGTTGAAAGTATTGCAGTTATACACGTACCTATATTCTGTCCAAGTATAATAGGTATAGTTGCATTTATGCTTAATGCGCCTGTTAAGGATATTGCTTGTAGTATACCAACGGAGGGAGATGAACTTTGTATTATAGCAGTAATCAATAAACCTGCTAGTATGCTTAAAACTGGGTTTTCAAACATAAGCATTAAGTTTATAAAGTTTGGATCATTTGCTAAAGGTTTCATGGTGTCGCTCATAGTTTGCATACCCATCATTAACAAAGCAAATCCAATTAATACTTCTGCAAAAGAACGTTTTTTAACGCTAGTATAAACAATATAAATTACTATACCAACAAGAGCTATAATGGGGGAAAAAGCAGTTGGTGTTAACAGTCTAATTAAGAATGACGTGCTTTCAATGCCAGCTAAACTAAGTATCCATGAAGTAATTGTAGTACCTATGTTAGCACCCATAATTACGCCAATTGCTTGCTTTAATGACATAAAACCAGCATTTACAAAGCCAACAACCATAACTGTTGTAGCCGATGATGACTGTATAATTGCAGTTACACCAGCACCAAATAAAATCGCTTTTGCTGTACTTTTCGTTAGCTTTTCAATTATTGATTCTAATTTACTTCCACTAATTCTTATTAAACCGATACTCATTAAGCTCATACCATATAAAAATACAGCTAAGCCACCAAACATAGTTAAGAAATCAAAAAAATCCATATCTAACCTCATTTAATTTTATAGTCGTTTAGATGAATGCCACTTTTGTACTAATAAATTATACATTAGAATCTAAAAATTTACAATTTATTTACATTGTTTTCGACATTGAAAATAGCTTATGGTATAATTACTATAAAAGGAGGAATATATGCCGAAACTTTTAAAATATAGCAAAGAGCTTGATTATAGTTATGTAATGGGAATATTTCCTGCTATAGAAGCCATAAAAAACTCTCCAAAAGCTTGCTTGCGTTTGCTTAAAAGCAACAATGCAACTGGTGAGGGTATTGAGTTACTTGAAAGATTGTGTAAATTAAATAATATACGTATAGAAAATGCTCAAAATATATTAGATAAAATTAGTCCCAAAGATAATGTTTTTGCAGCAATGGTTGTAAAAAAACAACAGTTAGATTTAGATGAAAATGCAAAACATGTTGTGTTATGCAACATTATGGATTCTGGTAATCTTGGAACAATTATGCGCACTATGTTGGGCTTTAATATTAAAAATTTAGCAATTATTAAACCGGCAACGGATGTATTTGACCCTAGAACAATTCGCTCTAGTATGGGAGCTTTATTTTCTATTAATGTAAAAGAGTTTAATAACTTTGATGAATATTTTGATAAGTATAAAAATAGAAACGTATTTCTATTTATGCTTGATGGAAGCGAAAAAATTAATGATATTATAAAGTTCAAAGAAAATAAACCGTTTACTCTTGTTTTTGGCAATGAGGGTAGTGGTTTACCTAATGATTATAAAAAATTTGGAATACCTATTAGAATAGAACATTCTGATAATATAGATAGTCTAAATTTATCCATAGCAGCCGCTATAGGTATGTATAAATTTAATGAAATTATGGGGGAATAATATGGAAACTGAATTAAAATATTATGCTGAACAAGCATCAAGCTTAATTGAAGAACTTGTTGAAAAAGGAAATTTAAAAAAGGGTTCAGTAATTGTATTTGGTTGTTCAACAAGTGAAATATTAGGTTCAAATATAGGTAAAAATAGTTCCGAAGAAATAGGCGATGCTATTGCTACAGCCATAATAAACAAATGCAATGAACTAAATATGCTGTATGCCTTTCAATGCTGTGAACACTTAAATAGAGCCCTTGTAACAACAGAAGAGGTTTTAAATAAGAAAAACCTTTGTCAGGTTAATGTTAAGCCACAGCTAAAAGCAGGGGGTGGGGTAGCTACTGCTGCCTATAATAAAACAGCAAATGTATGTATGGTAATGTCAATACAAGCTGAAGCTGTTGTAGATATTGGGGATACCATAGTGGGTATGCATATTAAACCCGTTGCCGTACCAGTAAGGCCTAGCGATAAAAACAAGAAAATTGGGGAAGCTAATGTTGTTATGGCATATTCCAGGTTGCCCTATATTGGAGGACCCAGAGCCTTATACTAAAAGAGGATGTTATGAAAAAGAACTCAAATCTATTTGACTATTTAAAAAAATATCAAGGTGTTTCTTTTGAAGAAGCACCTTTTAATGATGTAGATAGCCTTGCTTTTTCAATGTTTGCCTATACTTTATTTGATGGTATTGTATCTAATAATAAACCAGTCAAATTATATGAAGCAGTTTCTAAAGTTGATAAGAATAAAATAGCCAAAAATGATGTTTTTGCATTAGCAAGGTACAAGTTTGCTTTGAAAATGTCAAAAGCAATAAGATATAAAGATTTGCTACTTAATAACTACGTTAATATAATTGACGAAGTTGAAGAAACCCAGTTCTCTGCACTAACAATAATATTGGATGGCTTTGATTATATTACTTTTAGAGGAACTGATGAAACAATTATTGGCTGGAAAGAGGACTTTAATATGGCATTTATGAGTCCTATTCCTGCACAAAATATGGCTAAAGATTATATAAACGATAGAGATAACGATAAAATGTTTTATGTAGGTGGGCATAGTAAAGGTGGCAATTTATCAATATATGCAGCAAGTATGTGCGACAAAAGTGTTCAAAATAAAATAATTAATGTATATAGTTTTGATGGACCTGGGTTTAATAAGGAAGTTTTGTTAAGTAAAGGTTATAAAGACATTTACAATAGAATTATATCATATGTTCCTAAAGGGTCTATAGTTGGTATGCTATTAAATTATCATGATGACTATTTTATTGTAGAAAGTAAAACTATTGGTATTTTACAACATGATAGTTTTTCGTGGAAAATACAGGATAACAAATTTTTATTGACTGACAAATTAACGTTAAGTAGTGAAATTACAAATGAGGCTATTCATAGTTGGTTCTATAGCCTAAATGATGAAGAACGTAAAAATTTAGTTAATACAATATTTAAATCATTTTTAGATAATGGGATAAAAAGTTTATTTGATATAAAAATAAACCTAGCAAGCTTTATTAGTTTGCTAGAATCTATAAAGGAAATAGATCAAAAATCAAAAGATAATATTATGAAAATTATTCGTCTTTTGTTGGATTCTGGAAAAGAAGCTATAACTGAAGCTATAAAGGAAAAAACAATAATTGGAAATTTGTTCAATTAAAAAAATCGCAATTGTAATTGCGATTTTTTAATTACTAATATGTCCGCCTCTAATATATTGTAAATATTGTCTGGCTTCTGATTGGTTTTCAAGAGCATAGCCTAAACCCAATACAACATCATACTTGGGTGTGTTAGACACTGTGGTTTTAACAGATAATCTATCTGCAATTGCATGGTCTAATCCACCTAACATAGATCCACCACCAGTTAGGAAAAAGCCGTTTTTATAAATATCACTAGAATACTCTGCTGATGTTTTGGTTAATGCTCTTTGTATAAAATCACAAAGCAAATCCAAAGGTATTTGTAATGCTGAGTATATATCTGAACCTTTTATTTGCATTTGCTTTGGAAGTCCAGTTATAGTATTTCTACCATACACATCTAAGTGCGGTGGGTTTTGAATTGGTAAAACATTTCCAATTTCAATCTTTAATCTTTCTGCCGTTCTTTCATCAATTAGGAATCCATATTTACCGTTTATTTCACCAATTATAGCATTTGTGAAACTATCCCCAGATACGGCTCTGTCTAAAGAGTTGGAGTTTTCCTGAAATACATTTCTTTGTGCGGTTAGTATAGTAATATCTGTAATTCCGCCACTAATATCAACTAATAATTTGCCTGTTGAATCTAAAGGTATTCCAGCTCCAAGAGATGCAGCAATAGCTCTATCCATAATTTGTGTTCTTCTCATACCCAAGTCATACAATATTCTAATAAGCTCAGATTGGTCTCTCTCGTTTACAGGGGTCGGAAATGAAATAATTGCTTTTGGTCTATTGAACATACCTTTTTTCTTTAATGCCTTTGCAACTGCGGATCTAAGTAATTCTGCAGTCATATCAAAGTTTTCAATATTACCTCTCTGTAATGGCCTAAAAGCAAAAATATCACTAGGTGTTCTGCCTATCATTTCATTAGCTTCGTGGCCAAAAGCTAGAATTTGATGTGTACTATTATTAAAAGCGATAACAGCGGGTTCGTCAAAAACAATACCTCTATCTCTTTCATATATAATTAAATTAGATGTACTAAAGTCTATACCTAACTCAACAGACGATGCCATTTATTCACCTCAATAAACATTAATAAATTCATTAAAATCTTTTAAAATTCCAATACCATCTGGGTAATGTGCTGCAAACTGTGGTATTGCGTGGCTGGGGAAGGAGTTACCTTCAATTAACACAGGTCCGTCATTACATATAGCTACATCCCAAGCAATAAATCTCATTTGTGGTATTTTATTTGAAGCCTCCAAGCACATTTCTTTTGCTTCTTCCCAATATGGAACATTAAAGCCAACTATATTTACATTGGTGGTTGGGTGTTTTTCAAATACATTGCCTTGCTTATCAGCGCCAACAGTTAATATTGTTCCAGAATCCAAATCAACTCTTGCTGCCATTCCTCCGCAATCAACATTATCTATAACTTTTCCATTTCCAATTCTTAAAAAAGCATATACAATACCTTGTTTTTTATCGCCTAAAAGTGTAGCAATACGTATAGTATTTACAGATGATGGATTTAACTCGTTCAACAAGTCGTGTTGCTTAATAACCTCTTCTAATAAAGCAGGACCTTTTGATTTAATTTTTTCAAAAAAGGAATCAAAGTTGTTTTGCCATTCCTCTTTATATATTTTATATATGCCGTTTCCACTAGACCCTTCCAAGGGCTTAAACATTAGTTCATCAAAGTTTTTTATAAAATCCTTAAGTTCTTTTTTAGTTGTGGTTTTATTTATTAAAAACCATTTTCTATTTACTTGCTTTTCAAAAAGTGTGTTAAATGTAGCCTTATTATCAAAATAATGCCAGTAGGTTTTATCGTTCATCTTTTTGACAATAGAGTTTGAAATACCTCTTGTTATTGTGGTTTTTCTTTGGTTATCATTTAACTTATACATTTCTGCTATTTTATAATCAATATAACCTGCATTATATTTTAAAGCACAAGTCAATAAATCTGTAATTAGAAATAAATAGCTCTTTCCGCTTTTATTTTTTAGTATTTTCAAATTGGAAAAAAACTTTTTATAGTCCATTCTAACAAGCCTTTTAAAAAAGAAACGTAATCTTTCCATAAAGCCTCCAATTATACATTAAATCTAAAAAGTATAACATCACCATCATTAACTACATATTCTTTGCCTTCGCTTTTAACTAAACCTTTTTCTTTACATATAGCCATTGATCCGTTTTCGTAGAGAGCGTCAAAGGGTATAACTTCAGCTCTTATAAAACCACGTTCAAAGTCGCTATGTATTTTACCAGCAGCCTGGGGGGCTTTTGTGCCTTTTTTAATTGTCCAAGCCCTGCATTCATCGGTACCAGAAGTAAGGAAAGAAATTAGACCTAAAAGCTCATAACTTGATTTTATTAGTCTATCTAACCCGCTTTCACCAATACCTAATTCATTTAAAAAGTCTTGTTTTTCGTCGTTAGGTAGGGTGGAGATTTCTTCTTCGATTTGAGCACTAATAATTAATGTTTGAGAGTTTTCTGATTTCGCAATTTCTTCAACAATTTTAATATAGCTGTTATCGCTATTATCTGAACCCAAATCATCCTCTGCAATGTTAAGTGCATAAATTACAGGCTTGGATGATAATAAAAACCAACCTTTTATTATTTCTTTTTGCTCATCATTTAATTTTAATGTTCTAACTGGAAAGCCTTTTTCTAAATGTGCCTCAACTATTTCGCCTAATTCATATTCTAAAGCATATTGCTTATCTCCAACTTTAACAAGCTTGGCTGCTTTGGCTTTCCTTTTTGAAACAGTCTCAAGGTCAGCGAGTATAAGCTCTAAATTAATAGTTTCAATATCTCTTTTTGGGTCAATTGAACCTTCAACGTGTATAATATTTTCATCATCAAAGCATCTTACAACATGTATAATTGCATCAACTTCTCTGATGTGGGATAAAAACTTATTACCTAAACCTTCGCCTTTACTTGCGCCTTTAACTAAACCCGCAATATCAACAAACTCAATAGTTGCATATGTGGTTTTCTTAGGGTTATACATTTCTGATAATTTATCAATTCTAATATCAGGAACCAAAACAATGCCCGTATTTGGTTCTATTGTGCAAAAAGGATAATTAGCAGCTTGGGCTCCTGCTTTTGTTATTGCATTAAATAGTGTGCTTTTACCAACATTTGGCAAACCAACTACACCTAATTTCATCTAAACCTCCAGGATAATCTATTTCAATTTAATAATTTCATCAATAATTATATTTGATAGCTCTAACTTACTCATAATATCTAAATTGATGGTATTGTTTTTTGTTGTTATGCTAGCAATGTTTGTATCAACGCCAAAACCTGCACCCTCTTTAGTTATATCATTCGAAACAATCATATCCAAGTTTTTGGATTTTAATTTTTTCAATGCGTTTTCATGTACATTATTTGTTTCAGCAGCAAATCCAACAAATATTTGATTGTTTTTTTTTGTTTTACCAATGGATGCAGCAACATCTACATTTTCAGTAAATTCTAAAATTAAATTCTCGTTGTTTTTCTTCTTAATTTTTTCGCTAAATTTATTAATGGTTTTAAAATCACTTGGCGCTGCAGCCTGTATAACAACATCGTTTTTAGGTGACAATTCACTCATAATACTCATAAGCTCATCAGTTGTTTTTATATTAATTATTTTTACGTTTGATGGTGGATTAATATTAACAGGCCCAGTAACCAATGTAACATCAGCGCCACGCTGGCTTGCAGCATTAGCAAGGGCATAACCCATTTTACCAGATGAGTGGTTAGTAATATATCTTACAGGGTCTATTTGTTCTATTGTTGGTCCAGCTGTAATCAAAACTTTATAATTAAAGTCTGTTTTAACATTAAGTATTTCATTAATTTTTTCTACAATAGTTGATGGGGCAGACATTTTACCTTTACCTGATGTTCCACATGCAAGGTTACCGGATATAGGCTCAATAAAATGAACACCTCTGTTATATAATGTGTTTAAATTATTTACAGTAGCTGGGTGTTCTAACATATTTGTATTCATAGCTGGAGCTAAAAGTACGGGAGCCTTATTGGCCAAATAAACATCAGTAAGCATATTGTCGGCAATTCCATTTGCTAATTTTGCTATTGTATTTGCACTAGCAGGAGCTATAACTAAAATGGATGCATTTTTTGCTAATTCTATATGAGCTACTTTGGAACTATCGTTGTTATCAAAAGTATCAACTAAAACTGGGTTTCTACTTAATGTTTCAAATGTGCAAGGGGAAATAAAACCACAAGCACTTTTAGTCATAACTACATTAACATTTGCCCCAAGTTTAACTAAACTGGAAGTTATTTCTGCAGCTTTATATGCAGCAATACTTCCAGTAACACCTAAAACTATGTTTTTGTTAAGCAGGTTCATTATTTATCCTCTTTGCTATAAGGTTTGCTGTAGGATATTAAATTTCTATTTATTTCCTCAACAGCTATCTTCAATGGTTTTAATTCATCTGCATCAATTAATGGTTGTGCTTCGTTAGCAATTAATTGTCTTGCTCTTTTAGCGGCAACAATTGCTAATGTATATCTAGAATCTACCTTTCTTAGTAAATCTACAATTGATGGTTTGTTAATAGCCATATATTATTCCTCCTAATTATCTAAAAGTTTTGGCATAAATCTTTTTGTTTTTGATTTTTCTGCTTTTACTATATGCATTAAACTTTCAAAAGCAGTATCAACAGTATTGTTTATAATTGCATAGTCATATCTATCAATTAGCTCAATCTCTTTTCTGGCATTCCTTAACCTTTTTTGGATTTCCGCAGGGTCGTCAGTGTTTCTGGTATGCAACCTTTGCTCTAAAATTTCAAAGCTAGGCGGTAAAATAAATACAGATACACAATCAGGGTATGCGTTTATTACACTCATTGCTCCTTGTGTATCAATATCCAATAAAACGTCTATACCTTTTTCAACACGTTCAACAATTGGTTGTTTTAAAGTACCATATCTGTGCCCATGAACCGTAGCGTGTTCTAAAAACATGTTTTGCTGCACTAAATTTTCAAACTCATTTTCATTTAAAAAGTGATAATCAACATCGGGTGTTTCATTAAAACGAGGACCTCTTGTTGTTGCACTAACTGAAAAATAAAAGTTATTGTCTAACTTTAGTAGCATTTTCCCTAGTGTTCCCTTACCGGCACCTGCAGGGCCAGACAAAACTAAAAGCATACCTTTTCTTTTTATTTCTAAAGACAAAATAATTACCCCTTTTAAATATTTTCAAATCTTGTAGCAATAGTATCAGGCTGTATTGCAGATAGAATAATATGATTACTATCAGTAATTAAAACTGACCTTGTTTTTCTTCCTTGGGTAGCATCTATAATTCGGTGTTCTTCTCTTGCTTCCTGTATCAACCTTTTTATAGGTGAAGAGTCGGGGGAAACAATTGATATTACTCTAGATGTAGATACTAAATTTCCAAAACCAATATTTGCCAAAGTCAAATTCCCACCTCCTGATAAAGATATACAATCTATTATAACACGATTTTATATACTATACAAAACAAAATTAACTAAATATATTAATTAAAAATGTAATTTAGTTTGAAATTATTGTATTCTTGTGTATAATTAAATAGTAATAATTATTTCTATAAGAAAGGGTATATTATGCCAACATTTAATAGCTCCTTGAATAAAGATGGATTTAATACTCAGCCATATGGCCCACTTGGCTTAGTAGCAATGAAAGGTTACGAAGAAATGGGCGCTAAAATCAACAAATGGTTAATGAAATGGGCGCAACAAGAAACTACTAATGATAGTGAAGCAAATTGGGATCCATCACTAATTTCAGTTCCAGGTTATGCTCGTAAAGATTTTTTAATTGAAAATGAATGCCCAAGGTTTGGTTCGGGCGAAGGTAAGGGTTTAATTAAGTCCACTGTTCGTGGTTATGATTTGTTTTTCCTTTGTGATGTAGGAGCCTATAATTGTACTTATAAAATGTATTGTATGGATGTACCAATGTCACCAGATGATCATTTTCAAGATCTTAAACGACTAATTGGTGCATCTGGCGGTAGAGCAAGAAGAATAAATGTTATAATGCCTTTATTGTACGAAGGTCGTCAGCATAGAAGATCTTCACGTGAGAGCCTTGACTGCGCACTAGCGCTACAAGAGCTTGCAAATATGAATGCCGTTAATATTATTACATTTGATGCCCATGATCCAAGGGTTCAAAATGCTATACCTTTACATGGGTTTGATAGCGTTAAGCCTTCATATCAAATTTTAAAGTCTCTTTTTAGAGAAGTTAAAGATTTAAGAATTGATAAAGACCATATGATGATAGTAAGCCCTGATGAAGGCGCTATGGATAGGAACATATTCTATTCAGAAGCTTTGGGTATAGATCTTGGTATGTTCTATAAACGTAGGGATTATACTCGAATCGTTGACGGTAGAAATCCAATAGTCGCACATGAATATCTAGGTGATTCTGTAGAAGGAAAAGATGTTTTTGTAAGCGATGATATTATATCCTCGGGTGAATCTATTTTAGATTTAGCAAAGGAACTAAAGAAAAACAAGGCAAGGCGTATTTTTGCAGCAGCTACATTTGCTTTATTTACAAATGGTTTGGATAAATTTAATAAAGCATATGAGGATGGCATTATTACAAAAGTAATATCTACCAATTTAACTTATTGTACTCCAGAGCTTAAACAAGCTCCTTGGTATATTCAAGCGGATATGTCAAAGTATATTGCATATTTGATTGCTACTATTAACCACGATAGGTCTATTAGCAAATTGCTTGATCCCACAGATAGAATAACAAGCTTATTGGAAAGATATAGAATTATGCAAAAAGATAGTGGATTTAGGTTTGTTTAATTTATAATTGAATCCCTCAATACAACTATTTTTGTATTGAGGGTTTTAATTTTTATTTATTTTATATTTAGGAGAATAATTAATGCCAATTATTGATATGAATAAAGTATCATTTTCATATGAGCAAGATCAAAACTTTGTTGTAGACAATGTTGATTTACAAGTAAACAAAGGCGAATTTGTTGCTGTACTTGGGCATAATGGATCTGGTAAAAGTACATTAGCTAAGTTAATGAATGTATTATATACACCAACTAAAGGTAAAATTGTAATTTGTGGTATGGATACAAATGGTGAATTTGAAGCTTGGGAAATTAGAAAACATGCTGGTATGATATTTCAAAACCCAGATAACCAAATTGTAGCTACTGTAGTACAAGAAGATGTAGCCTTTGGGTTGGAAAACACAGGCGTTCCTACAGACGAAATGAAGTCAATTGTTGAAGGGGCATTAAAAGATGTTAATATGCTTGATTTTACAAAATCAGCACCTCATCTTTTAAGTGGAGGGCAAAAACAACGTATAGCAATAGCAGGTGTTATAGCTATGATGCCTGATGTTTTAATATGTGATGAAGCTACTGCAATGCTAGACCCTGTGGGAAGAAAAGAAATATTAAATACAGTAAAAAGATTAAATAAAGAAAAAGGTATTACTGTAATTTGGATTACCCATTTTATGGAAGAAGCTGCTTTAGCTGATAGAATAGTTGTTCTTAATAAAGGCAAAACATACTTGGATGGAGTTCCTGTAGATGTTTTTAATCAAGTGGATAAAATAAAAGAAGTTGGTTTAGATTTGCCACCAATGGCAGAGCTAGCACATAACTTAAGAGCAATGAATATACCGTTAGGAAATAATATTTTAACGGTTGATGATATGTTTAAGGAGATATCAAAAATATTATGCCAATAGAAATAAAAAATTTAGTACATACATATTCATATAATGGGCTAAGCGAAACAAAGGCAATAAAAAAAGCAAATTTAACAATTAATGAAGGTGAGTTTATTGGCATTATTGGTCATACCGGCTCTGGTAAAACAACCTTTGTTCAACATTTAAATGGGCTGTTGTTGCCAACTGAAGGCAATGTAATTGTTGATGGTGTTGATACAAAAGTTAATAAAGATAATATTAAAGCTGTTAGAAGGAACGTTGGCTTAGTTTTCCAGTATCCAGAAACTCAACTGTTTGAAGAAACTGTTTATAAAGATATCGCATTTGGCCCTAAAAATCTAGGCTTAAGTAAAGATGAGATTGATGAAAGGGTTAGAAGTGCAATGGCCATGGTTGCTTTAGACTTTGATAAGGTAAGCGAACGATCACCATTTGAACTTTCTGGCGGGCAAATGCGTCGCGTTGCGATAGCTGGCGTAATTGCTATGAATCCCAAATATTTAGTACTTGATGAACCTACGGCTGGCCTTGACCCTCATGGAAGGGAACGTATAATTAATATGATTAAAAAGTATCATAGTAGTGGAAATAAAACAATTATTATGGTTACCCACAATATGGATGAAATTTCAAGATTAGCTGATAGATTAATATTGTTTAACAAGGGTGAAATTGTAGAAGATGACAAACCTGAAAATGTATTTACAAAGCCAGAAGTATTAAATCAAATTGGTTTGGATGTGCCACAAGTATCTCAGTTAGTACACAAACTTAATTTAATTGGAATTAATGTACCAAAGGATATTTTTAAAATGGAAGATTTACAAAATTATATTTTATCTCTTTGTAAGGATAAGGGGGTAATATAATGTTAAAGGATATCACATTAGGTCAATACTTCCCTGGTAATAGCCTTGTTCATAGGGCAGATCCAAGAACAAAAATTTTAGTTGCATTTATTTATATTGTTTCAATATTTTTAGTATCTCATCCAATTTTCTATTTAGTAACACTAGTATATTTATATTTAGTAATTAAAAATTGTGGAGTTCCTTTAAAGTTGATATTAAAAGGTTTGAAACCACTTAAATTTATTTTAATTTTAACATTTGTGCTTAATCTATTTTTTTCTAGTGGTAGCAATATAATATTTTCCTTTTATTTTATAAAAATTACACGTGAAGGTTTGTTTTTAGCTATTCATTTTTGTGTTAGATTAGTATTATTAATTTTAGGCACAAGCATATTAACTTTAACAACATCCCCAGTTTCGCTATCAGATGGTTTGGAATTGATGATGAGGCCGCTGAAAAAGTTTAAATTCCCAGTGCATGAACTTGCTATGATGATGACCATTGCGCTTAGATTTATACCAACCCTTATGGAGGAAACCGATAAAATAATGAAAGCACAAATGTCTCGTGGTGCAGATTTTGAAACAGGAAATATTTTTCAAAGGGCAAAAGCAATGGTTCCATTATTAGTTCCTCTATTTGTTAGTGCGTTTAGACGTGCAAATGATTTGGCTATGGCTATGGAGGCAAGATGTTACCATGGTGGTGAAGGTAGAACACGCTTTAGAGTATTAAAATATACAAAAGATGATACTGTGTGCATTATTGCAACATTAATATATTTAGTATTAATAGTAATTACCGTGTTTATTAAAATATGAAAAAAATTTGTTTAAAAATTACATATGATGGTACAAATTATGCTGGTTGGCAAAGGCAACAAAATGCTATCACCGTTCAACAAATTATTGAAGAAAAATTAGAAAAACTAACTAATTGTAAAACTATAATTGTTGGTGCAAGTAGAACAGATTCGGGAGTTCATGCCTTTGATCAAACAGCATGTTTTGATACTGTATCTAATATACCATCAAACAAGTTTGCCTTAGCTTTGAACACATTATTACCTAACGATATCAGAGTTAAGGAAAGTTTTGATGTACCTTTAAACTTTCATCCAATAAAAAGCGCAAAATCTAAAGTTTACTCATATAAAATATATAATGAAACATATTCATCGGCAATGTATAGAAATTTAAGTTATCATGTTGCTTATAATTTAGATGTTGATGCCATGAATGAAGCAGCGGAAGTTCTTGTGGGAAATCACGATTTTAAAGCCTTCCAATCAAGTGGTGGATCTGCAAAAACATCAATAAGAACCATACATTCTTCAAAAATAATTAAAGATGAAAATTTTATTTTGTATTTAGTAGAAGGAAATGGCTTTCTATACAATATGGTAAGAATCATTGTTGGAACATTAGTTGAAATTGGTAAAAACAAATTAAGTAAATATGATATTGTTAAAGCTTTAAATAGTGGCAATAGGGAAGACTTAGGGCCAACAGCGCCAGCTCAAGGCTTATGCTTAATGAAAATAAATTATTAATTAAACATAATTAGTCTAAATACAAAATAAATACCTTTCACTTAAACTAATTGTGCTATAATTTTTATTTAATAAAGAATAATTGTGAGGTTATATTATGAAAAATATAATGTTGGGTAATGAAGCTATAGCTAGAGGAGCATATGAAGCAGGCTGTAATGTAATATCGAGCTATCCTGGCACACCAAGCACAGAAATTACTGAATATGCAGCTAAATATAAAGATATTAAATGTGAATGGGCTCCTAATGAAAAAGTAGCGGTTGAAGTTACATTTGGAGCATCATTAGCAGGAGCAAGGGCTATGACCTGTATGAAACATGTAGGTGTTAATGTGGCTGCGGACCCAATATTTACAGCATCATATACTGGTGTAAATGGTGGTATGGTTATTTTGTGTGCAGATGACCCTGCAATGCATTCAAGTCAAAATGAGCAAGATAGTAGAATGTATGCTAGGGCTGCCCATATACCTATGCTTGAACCATCAAATAGCCAAGAATGCAAAGATTTTGTAAAATTAGCTTTTGATTTAAGTGAGAAATACGATACCCCTGTTTTTGTTAGATCATCTACTAGAATATCTCATGCTAGATCACCAGTAGAGTCGAATGAAAGGTTAGAAGTTGAACTAAAACCTTACGAAAAAAATCCAAGTAAATTTGTTATGTTACCAGCTATGGCAAAGAAAAGGCATATAGTTGTAGAAGAAAGAATGAATAAACTTTCAATAGACGCTTCAAGCTTTGCAATTAATAAAGTTGAAATTAATGATACAAAACTAGGCATTATTACCAGTGGTGCTTCTTATAACTATGTAAAAGATGCAATTCCAAATGCAAGTGTTTTAAAGTTAGGAATGGTACACCCATTACCTATGAATTTAATTAAGGAATTTTCCGAAAAAGTTGATAGGCTTGTTATAGTTGAAGAACTTGAACCTGTAATTGAAGAACAGGTAAAAGCATATGGTATTAAAGCTGAAGGTAAGGAACTAACAGGTAAACAAGGTGAACTTTCAATAAATAAAATTAAAAAAATATTTGGAATTACGTTTAATGAGGTTGAACCAGAGTTAGTAATTCCAAGGCCTCCTACATTTTGCCCAGGTTGCCCACATAGAGGAATTTTTAATGTTATGAAAGAACTAAACTTAACTGTTATGGGTGATATTGGTTGCTACACTTTAGGCGCACTAGATCCATTTTCTTCTATGGATGCATGCTTGTGTATGGGTGCAAGTATTGGTATGGCATTTGGTGCTGAAAAAGCTAAAGGCAAAGATTTTGTTAAAAATACAGTAGCAGTTATTGGTGATTCTACATTTATGCATAGTGGTGTTACAAGCTTAATAAATGCTGTGTATAATCACGGGTCAATCACGGTTCTAATACTTGATAATAGCATTACAGGTATGACTGGGCATCAACATAACCCAACAACAGGTAAAGATATTTATATGAACCCAGCAGAACAAATTGACCTAGAAACTTTATGTAGAGCCTGTGGTGTTAAAAATGTAGTTGTTGTTGATCCATTTAAAAAGGATGAATGTGTAAAAGCATTACAGGATGAAACTGCAAAAGATGAGGTTTCAGTTATAATTGTAAGACGTCCATGTGCATTAATACTTAACAAATAAGGGGATATGAGAATGAATAAAAATGTAAATATAGTTATTGTTGGTGTTGGTGGGCAGGGCATTCTTTTAGCAAGTAAAATTTTGGGTAAATTGGCTATGAAGAACAACCTTGATGTAAAGGTAAGTGAAGTTCATGGTATGGCTCAAAGAGGTGGTAGCGTAATAACCCACGTAAGGATAGGTGAGAATATTTTTACACCTATGGTTGCTGAGGGAGCTGCTGATTTTCTTGTTTCACTTGAAATGCTTGAAACAGCTAGAGCTGTTCACTTTTTAAAAGAAGACGGAATAGTTATAACATCAACAGAAAAAATTGATCCTATTCCTGTAAAAATTGGAAAAGCAAAGTACCCAGAAAATCCAATAGCCAATATTAACAAGGATAAACTGGTTGAAATAGAGGCTGTTAAACTAGCAATAGAAGCTGGAAATAAAAAAAGCGTAAATGTTGTATTATTGGGAGCTTTATCTAAGTATTTGTCCTTTTCCATGGATGAATGGATTACAGCAATTGAAGAAAGCGTTCGCCCCGATACCTTTGAAATAAATAAAAAAGCATTTTTGCTTGGTAGAAATTAGTTTGGAGGGAAACTATGGGGAGCAACATTTGGAATAAAACAATGGAGTGTATGTCTAGGGATGAGCTACGCTCTATTCAAGACGAAAGATTAAGGGATGTTGTTAGGCGTGTATATCAAAACGTTCCATATTATAGGAATAAAATGCAAATTATTGGAATTACTCCAAAGGATATCCGTGGAGTTGAAGATTTGCATTTATTGCCATTTACTACAAAAGAAGATCTTAGAGCGAATTATCCTTTTGGAATGTTTGCAGTACCCCAAAGTGAAATTGTTAGGATTCATGCATCTAGTGGAACTACTGGCAAACCAACTGTGGCTGGTTATACCAGTGGAGATATAGATAGATGGGCTGAATTGATGGCTCGATCACTATATTGTGCAGGAGTAACCAAGCAAGATGTTGTTCAAGTATCTTATGGGTATGGTATGTTTACAGGCGGTCTTGGCGTTCATTATGGTGTAGAAAAAATTGGTGCTTCAGTTATTCCAATTAGTGGTGGTAATACTGCAAGGCAAATTATGGTTATGGAGGACTTTGAATCTACTGTAATTTGTTGCACTCCTAGCTATATATTGAATATAGTAGATGTAATAAAAAGCATGAATTTAGATATTAGTAAATTAAAGCTTAAGGTTGGAATTATGGGAGCCGAACCTTGGAGTGAATCTATGCGTGAACGCATAGAAAAAGAGCTGAATATTGATGCTTTAAACATATATGGGTTGAGCGAGATTATGGGGCCAGCGGTTTCAATGGAATGCTTACAAAAGTCAGGTATGCACATTTGGGAAGATCACTTTATTCCAGAAATTATTGGCAATGATGATAAGCCTTTGGATTATGGATACCATGGTGATTTAACGTTTACAACCCTTACTAAGCATGGAATGCCTTTAATAAGATATAGAACTCATGACTTAACAAGCCTAAATGATAAATTGTGCGATTGTGGAAGAACCCATGTTAGAATGAATAGAATATTAGGTAGAACTGATGATATGTTAATTATTCGTGGTGTAAATGTATTCCCATCACAAATAGAATATGCTATACTTCAAGTTAAGGGTATTCAACCTCATTACAAAATTATTGTTGATAGGGTGGGAATATTGGATACTGTTGAAGTACATGTCGAATTAACGCCTGAAATGATGTCAGACACAGTAAAGGATATGGAAAGTATACATATTGAGTTAGCAAAGTCTATTGAAGCCCATGCACTAATAAATGCTAAAATCAAGCTATGCCAACCAGGTTCGTTAGATAGGTTTGAAGGGAAGGCTTCGAGAGTAATAGATAAAAGAACTTACTAATTCTGCAAGTATATAGGAGGTAAATATGTTTGTTAAACAAATTTCTGTTTTTTTAGAAAACTCTGCTGGAAGATTAGCCAAATTTTCTAAATTATTAGCAGATAACAATATTGACCTATTATCTTTAGCAATTGCTGATACAAAGGATTTTGGTATTCTAAGGTGTGTTGTAGCAGATTTTGAAAATGCTTATAAAATAATAACTGATAATGGTTATACTGCTAAAATAACTGATGTTATAGCGGCCTCAGTTGAGGATAAGCCAGGTGGGCTAGCCTTTGTTGCTAAATTGTTTAATGAGAATGATATAGCAGTAGAATATTTGTATAGTTCAATTCGTAATACAAGCAATAATGCTTTAATAGTTTTTAGAGTAGATAAACCTGAAAAAGCGTATGCTGTTTTAAAAAGCAATAATATTATAATGTATAATCAAGATAATTTTAAATCTATGGATACTAACAGGTAAATTAATGAATTATAGACATAATAAGATAACTATAAATTTAAATAAACTCGCACATAATTATAATCTAGTTTGTGCGAGTTTGTCTCATAATACAAAGGTGTTTCCAGTTATTAAAGCTAATGCTTATGGGCATGGCATTATTGAAGTTGCAAAAACTTTACATAATTTAAACGCTCCAGCTTTTTGTGTTGCTTTGGTTGAAGAAGGAGAATTATTAAGAAATTCTGGCATTAATGAAAGAATTATCCTTCTAGGCTTATCTACTCATGATAATATAGAACCTGCTATAAAAAACAACTTAGTAATAAGTGTTTGTACTGTTGATGAAGTTAAAGAGATTCAAAAAGAGGCATATAAACTTAATAAAACAGCTGAAATTCAGATAGCAATAGATACTGGAATGAATAGAATAGGGTTAAAGAATGAAAATGATTTAGAGAACATACTCAAAGAAATTAACAAGTCAAATAATATAACTCTTTTTGGAGCTTTTACCCATTTTGCTGAGGCAGATTCTAATGATGATTTTGGTGATAATAGCTATACAAAAGATCAATTTTATAAGTTTGTTGAATATATGAAAACTTTACCCTCAAACATAAACCTTAGCATTGCCAATAGCGCAGCAATAATAAGATTTCCAAAAACTTATTTAAATAGTGTTAGGGCTGGAATAGTATTATATGGATATTCACCAGTTAATTCGCAATTAAAACTTTTACCTGTAATGGAATGGACGACAGAAGTTGTATACGTAAAAAAAGTTTTAAAAGGCGAATCTATTGGTTATGGAAGAACTTTCGTAGCTTCAAAAGATATGGTTATAGCAACATGTGCAATTGGTTATGGTGACGGATATAAAAGGGCGTTTAGCAATAAAGCAAATGTAATTATAAATGGGTGTTATGCAAAAGTAGTAGGAAATGTTTGTATGGACTTAATTATGGTAGATGTTAGCCATATTAATGATGTTAAAATAGGCGATGAAGTAGTGGTTATGGGTGAAAGAAATGGTATTAAGGTTGATGCGGAAGATTTGGCAAAAATCGCAAATACAATTCCTTATGAAATTATTCTATCTCCAAGCCAAAGGGTAAGTCGTGAATATTTATATAATTAAATGAATAACGAACATTATTTATACATAATTTATCGAAAATAAGCTTGTTCAGATTATTTAAGTATTATATAATCTTTATTAAGTTTAATTTTCATTAAACAATACAAATTGGAGGTATAATATGAAAAAATTATTTGCATTTTTATTAGTATTAATGATGCTTGCAACGGCTGTTGTATCATTCGCTGATGAAACAATAAAAATAGGGGCATTTGGTCCCTTAACTGGTGATGTAGCACAATATGGTGTTGCTGTAAATGAAGGTGTTGTACTTTACATTGATTCTTTAAACCAAAATGGTGGGTTACTTGGTAAACAAGTTGAACTAATTTGGGAAGATGATAAAGGTGATATTACCGAAGCAATAAATGCCTATAATAAGCTTGTGTATCAAGATGAGGTTGTAGCTCTTATCGGTGGGGTAACAACCAAACCAACAATTGCAGCTGCTGATTATGCAAAAGATGAAGGAATACCAATGATAACAGCATCAGCAACAGCATATGAAGTTACAGAAGGAAAACCAAATGTATTTAGAGCATGTTTCTTGGACCCTTTCCAAGCAAAAACAATGGCTAACTATGCAAAAGAAGTTTTAGGTTTTACAAAGTTAGCAGTTATATATGATGTTGGTGATGATTACTCAATAGGTTTAGCTGAAACATTTAAAGCACAAGCAGCTGAAAATGGACAAGAAATAGTAGCATATGAAGCAGGTGCTGCTGCAGACGTAGACTTTAAAGCTCAATTAACAAACATTAAAAATGCTGGGCCTGAAGCTATATTCGTAGCTTTCTACTATAAAGAAGCTTCAAATATTATGAGGCAGTCATTAGAAGTAGGGTTAAATGATGTTTTATTCTTAAGTGCTGATGGTATGAATGGTATTGAAAACATGATTACAGACAATGATGAATTGCTTTCAAGATTGTTTTATACAGACCATTATGCATCTGATGCTGGTACACCAGAAGTTGAAAAGTTTAATGCGGATTTTGAAGCTAAATATGGCAAACAACCTTACAGCGCATTTAATGCAACAGGCTATGATGCAGCTTTAGTATTAATAGAGGCTATTCAAAAAGCTGGAACAACAGATTATGACGCTGTTGTAGAAGCCATGAAAAATACAGATACAATTGGTGTAACTGGTAATTTAAAATTTGATGATCATAATGACCCAATTAAATCAGCGTTTATTATGACAATAAAAGAAGGCAAAGAAGTTTTTGTTCATCAACAAAACCCATAATTTTAATTTAAATGGGAAAGCAGAAATGCTTTCCCTAATCTATTTTATCTGCGGAAGGTGATATTGTGATTGTAATTAACCAATTATTAAATGGCTTGCATATAGGAAGTATTTATGCCTTAATAGCATTAGGATATACAATGGTATACGGAATTGTTAAGTTAATAAATTTCGCTCATGGCGATATTATAATGGTTGGAGCATATACATCCCTTGTAATGTTTATGAATTTTAAAGCAAACCCAATTATAGCTTTACTAGTATCAATAATAGTATGTGTGATATTTGGCGTTGTTATTGAGATGATTGCATATAAACCTTTGAGAAACTCTCCTAGAATTTCGTCATTAATAACAGCTATAGGTGTAAGTTATTTGCTTGAAAATGTTGCTCAATTAATATTTACTCCAGATCCAAAACCATTTCCTAGTATATTTCCAACAGAGCAACTTTTTAATGGAAACATTAACATTGGCTATACTACACTAATTACAATAATTACCTCAATAGTGCTTATGATTTTACTACAACTGTTTGTTTCTAAAACTAAAGCTGGTAAAGCAATGCGTGCTGTATCTGAGGATATGAATGCTTCAAGATTAATGGGTATAAATGTTAATAATACAATATCTATGACTTTTGCAATTGGTTGTGCATTGGCAGGTGTTGGTTCATTTTTATATAGTGCAGCATATCCAACAATTACTCCATTAATGGGATTTACACCTGGATTGAAAGCTTTTATAGCAGCGGTATTGGGTGGTATAGGTGTTCTTCCAGGGGCCATGATAGGTGGTTTCCTTATGGGCGTTGTTGAGTCTTTTACAAAAGCCTTTATCTCATCTCAAATGGCGGATGCTATTGTTTACTTAATATTAATCCTTGTTTTACTAGTTAAGCCTAGTGGTATTTTTGGTAAAACTACAGTAGAAAAGGTGTGAGAATAGTATGAATAATAAATTTTTTAAATATAAAATATTAAGTTATATTATTAACCTGTTTATTATTATTGGTGTATATTTAATAATTAACTATTTAGTACAAACAAAAATAATAAATAGATATTATCAGGGTATATTAATAGTTACCCTTATAAATATTATTCTAGCTGTTAGCTTAAACTTAACTACGGGATTTTTAGGAGAATTGGCACTAGGGCATGCTGGGTTTATGGCTGTTGGAGCATATGCTGGTGCTATATTTACAAAAACCATGGTTGATGCAAATTTAATGGTTGCAGAAGCAGCATTTCCTATATCAATATTATTAGCTGGAGTTGTAGCAGCTTTATTTGGATTACTTATAGGTATACCAGTTTTAAGACTTAAGGGAGACTATTTAGCAATTATAACGCTTGGTTTTGGCGAAATTATTAGAATTCTTATTATAAATTTAGACATTACTGGTGGGGCTAGAGGTTTAACAAAAATTCCTAGAGTAACTACTATTGGATATGCTTATTTTATTATGGTTGCATTTATTATAATTATGTTTACTATTGGACGTTCAAGGCATGGGCGTGCAATTCTCTCAATAAGGGAAGACAGTATCGCGGCTGAAGCATCAGGTATACCAACTGTATATTATAAAGTATACGCTTTTACATTGGCAGCATTCTTTGCTGGTATAGCGGGTGCTTTATATGCTCACTATAGTGGAACACTTGACCCTAAAACATTTGGATTTGCTAGATCAATAGAAATATTAGTAATGGTAGTGTTGGGTGGAATGGGGTCAATTACAGGCTCAGTGGTTTCAGCATCCGTTCTTACGGTTTTACCTGAAGTACTAAGAGGGTTTAGTGAGTATAGAATGCTTGTGTATTCTTTAGCATTAATTATTATGATGTTATTTAGACCAAAAGGCCTTTTGGGAACACATGAAGTTTCCTTTGCAAGCATGGTATTAAAACCCTTTATGAAAAGAGAAAAAACAGATATTAGCAGTAAATAATAATTAGGAGTAATTATGTCTTTATTAGAAGTTAAAAATTTGGGTATAGATTTTGGTGGTTTAAGGGCAGTTGATAATGTTACCCTTAATGTTAATCAAGGGGAAATTGTTGGTTTGATTGGTCCAAATGGTGCAGGCAAAACAACAGTGTTCAATTTATTAACAAAAGTTTATACTCCAACTAGAGGCTCAATGCAACTAGAAAACATAAATTTATTAAAATTGAACACTCATAATACAACATTAAATGGTATAACAAGGACCTTTCAAAATATTAGACTGTTTAAAAGTATGACGGTTCTTCAGAATATTAAAGTAGCATATCATAATTCAATGAAATGCACATTCTTAGATTGTGCACTAAGGTTGCCTCAATATTGGAAAGATGAAGCAGCCGCAAATGAAAAAGCCTATCAACTACTTGAAATGTTTGGAATGGGGCATTTGGCAGATGAGAATTCAGCTAGCCTACCATACGGTCAACAGCGTAAATTAGAAATATGTAGAGCTTTAGCTGGTAATCCTAAAATTTTATTGTTAGATGAGCCAGCAGCTGGTATGAATCCAAGTGAAACTAAAGAACTTATGGAAACTATATATAAAGTAAGAGATGATTTATCTATTTCTATTTTATTAATTGAACATGATATGAAATTTGTTATGAGCATATGCGAAAGAATATATGTTTTAAACTATGGGCGAATTATAGCAGAAGGTACACCAGCAGAAATTCAGCACAACCCCGAAGTTATTGAAGCTTATCTTGGTAGCAATGATTAAATTAATAGGAGAGAAATATGCTTAAAGTTAATAATTTAAATTTATATTATGGTTCAATTAATGCCTTGAAAAATATTTCTTTTAAAGTTGAGCAAGGGCAAATTGTTACCCTCATAGGTGCTAATGGGGCTGGTAAATCATCGATACTAAATTCATTAAGTAACCTTGTTAGTGGTAAAACTGGGGAAATAAGTTTTATGGGAAAAAATATCACCAACTTAAAACCTCATAAAATAGTTGATATGGGATTGGTTCATTGTCCAGAAGGTAGACGAGTGTTTTCTTCTATGTCTGTTTATGAAAATTTAGAACTTGGAGCGTTTACTCGTAAGGATGAAAACAATATTAAAAAAGATATGGATAGAGTTTTTGATAGATTTCCAAGGCTTAAAGAAAGAAGAAAACAACCCGCAGGCACACTATCCGGTGGTGAACAACAAATGTTAGCTATTGGAAGGGCTTTAATGTCAAAACCAAAATTACTTATGCTTGATGAACCATCAATGGGGCTTGCTCCGTTACTAGTTAAGGAAATATTTAATATAATAAAAACAGTAAAAGAAGAAGGCATGACAATTCTATTAGTTGAACAGAATGCGAATATGGCATTATCAATAGCTGATTATACATATATTCTTGAAACAGGTACCATAATATCAGAAGGACAATCAAAAGAAATGTTAAATAATGATAAGGTTAGAAAAGCTTACTTGGGTAGTTAATTTAGAAAAACATACTAGTTTACTAGTATGTTTTTTATTACACTACATTTATTTAATATGGTTGAAAACATTACAATATAAATGTATAATATTTATATAGTAACTTTTTAAAAGTAAATATTTATTGAAAGTGAGGAATTTGTATGAAAAAACTTTTATCTATTATCCTTGCAGTTGCAATGTTGCTATCTTTTGCATCCGTTGTGTCTGAAGAGGTAGGCGTGTATGATGGTAAACTTATTATTTTATTTACCAATGACTTTCACGGTCAAGTAATGCAAAGTAACAGTGATGGAAGAATAGGGTATGCTGAACTTGCGCAGTATAAAAAAGATGCTCAAGCAACTGGTGCTGAAGTTTTGCTTTTCTCTGCTGGTGATGATATTCAAGGTGCACCAATCGTAAACCTTTCAAAGGGTGAAACTGCTGTTGAATTTATGAACCTTGTGGGCTATGACTTAATGACCACAGGTAACCATGAGTTTGACTGGGGTATCGATAACTTATTACAATTAAAGGAAAAAATGAATTTTCCAATAGTTGCAGCAAATATTTATCGTGAATCTGATAATGAAAAGATATTTGATAGCAATAAAGTATTTGAGCTTGAAAATGGAATGAAAATTGGAGTTTTTGGCATAACAACCCCTGAAACAATGACAAAAGCAAACCCTGATAACATCAAAAATGTTAAAATTCTTCAAGGCGAGGAAATGTTTGCTGAAGCACAAAAACAGGTTGATGAACTAAAAGAAAAAGGATGCAACTTAGTTATTTGTTTAGGGCATTTAGGTATAGACGATGAAAGCACTGGAAATCGTTCAATCGATTTATTAGAAAAAGTTACTGGTATCGATTTATTTATTGATGGCCATAGCCATACACAATTAAATCAAAAAGTAGGCGATACTTTACATATTCAAACAGGCGCTTATGGTTCAAGCATTGGCGCTATAATGTATGATGGCGAAGCTTTAACTGCTGATTTCATTCAAGCACGTAAAATAAACAGTAGCTTATCAGAGCTTTTATCTGGAATTAAGCATAAAGATGAAGAAGTTGATGTAGCAGTTAATTCATATTATGATGAAATTATGAAGGTTTTAAGTACAAAATTTGCTGAAACAAAGGTACTTTTAGATGGTAATAGGTCACCTGGTGTTAGAACACAAGAAACTAACCTTGGTGATTTCTGTACCGATGCTATATTGTGGGCTGCAAATAAAAACTACAACGGAACAGTAGATTGTGCAATAACCAATGGTGGTGGCATAAGGGATTCAATACAAATTGGTGATGTTACAATGAACGATATGAAGGTTGTGTTCCCATTTGGAAACACAGTTCAAGTGCTACAGTTAAATGGTGCTGAAATACTTGAAGCTCTTGAAGCGGCAACATTCTCTGCTCCAGAAGCTGCAGGTGCTTTCCCTCAAGTTGCTGGTATTGTATTTACACTTGATACAAGCGTTCTTTATGAGCAAGGGGAACAATATCCTAATAGCACATATTATGCACCAGCTAAACCTGGTAGCCGTGTAATTATTGATACTATAGCAGGTGAACCTTTTGATCCAGAAAGAGTATATACAGTTGCAACAAATAATTTTACAGCAGCTGGTGGAGATACATACTATGTATTTGGCTATAGGAATGCCTTAACTGGTTACAATACATATTTAGCCTTAGAAGATGCCCTAATTCAGTATACTGAAGAAGTGCTTGAAGGTGTAATAGGTGAACAATATGCCGAACCACAAGGTAGAATAATAATTAAATAATTTAAATTACAATAAAAAATGTAGCTACAATTTGTAGCTACATTTTATTTTTATTAATATTAATTTTCAGGTTCTAATAAACCCAAGTTTCCATCTTTTCTAAGGTATAAAACATTTGTTCTCTCTGTTTCTTGATCAACAAATACAAAGAAGCTGTGACCTAATAATTCCATTTGTAATATTGCATCATCAACAGACATTGGCCTTACAGTATAAACCTTGCGTTTAACAATTTCTAAGCTTTCTTCTTTTTCAAAATCTTCAATAAACTCTAATTCTGTATCTACAAAAGCATCAACTTTTAAACGATCCTCAAGTTTTGTTCTGTGCTTATGTATTTGACGTTCAATTTTAGCTAATGCAGCATCTATTGCTATAAATAAGTTATTATCGCTTGAAGCCTCAGCTCTTAATATAGCGCCTCTAACTGGTACAGTAATTTCTACTTTTCTTCTTTTATTGTTTTCTTTAACTAAATGTATATTAATTTCTGAGTTAGGTGTTAAATACCTTTTCATTTTATCGGTCTTTTTTACTATTCTATTTGTTATACCAGGTGTAATTATCAAATTCTTTGCAGTAATATTTGTGTTCATAATTGTACTCCTTTAACTATAAATGCAATTTTATAATGATTTAAAACCATTATATCTATATATTATTAATTCTACAATACATATTAAAATCCTTTATTACATTGTAATAAAGAACTAATTTAAGCTATAATATCAATGTGGAGGTGTAACAATGATTAATGAAATAATGTTAAAACATGATAATTTTTTAAAAACAAATAAAAATTTAGATATTGAATATAGATTAAATTCTCTAAAAAAACTAAAGAACACCCTAAAAAAATATGAAAAAGAAGTAAATAATGCATTGTATAATGATTTAAATAAATCCGAGTATGAGTCTTATTTAACAGAAATTGGATTTGTTTACAAAGAATTAGAAATAATGATAAAGAATACTAAAAAATGGGGTAAACCATATAAAGTTCATACTCCAACTTCTTTATTTAAAGCAAAAAGTTTAATATATCCTGAACCTTTTGGTAAGGTGTTGATAATGTCACCATGGAATTATCCTTTTATGCTATCTATGCAACCATTAATTGGTGCTATTGCTGCTGGAAATACTTGCATATTAAAACCTTCAAATTATTCTAAAAATACCTCTAATATAATATTAAAAATAATAGAAGAAACATTTGATAGAGGTCATGTTGATTGTATATTAGGTGGTAGGGAAGAGAATACACAGCTATTAGAACAACGCTTTGATTATATTTTTTTTACGGGAAGTGTTGAAGTAGGTAAATTGGTAATGTTAAAAGCTTCCAAATACCTAACTCCTGTTACACTAGAATTAGGCGGTAAAAGTCCTTGTATTGTTGATGAAGATATTGATATTAATTTAACTGCAAAACGAATAGTGTTTGGTAAGTTAATTAATTCTGGTCAAACATGTATTGCACCAGATTATATATTAGTACATGAAAAAGTAAAAGATTTATTATTAAATGAGATGAAGCGTGAAATAACTAACGCCTTAGGTGATGATCCTATTAGTAATAATGAGTACCCAAAAATAATAAACGAAAAACATTTTGAAAGATTGATAGCATTAATTGATAGCAACAAAGTTTTTCATGGAGCAAGATATAATAAAGATAGTTTAAAAATTGAACCTACAATTTTTGATAATGTTAACTTAAATTCAAGTTTAATGAAAGAAGAATTGTTTGGACCATTATTGCCTATAATATCTTACAAAAAAATAGATGAGGTATTTAATACTATAAAACTATTTGAAAAACCATTGGCATTATATATTTTTTCAAACAATAAAAAATTTCAAGAAGATGTTGTAAATAATTTATCCTTTGGTGGTTCTTGTATTAATGATACATTAATGCATATAACAAATGAAAGTTTACCATTTGGTGGGGTTGGATATAGTGGAATGGGCTTATACCATGGAAAATATAGCTTTGATACATTCTCGCACAAAAAAAGTGTTTTAAATAGAAGTGTAAAAGTAGATTTACCCTTTAGATACCACCCATATAAGGAAAAATTTCTAAATTTAATTAAAAAAATAATATAAAAAAATAGCACATAATGTGCTATTTTTTTATTATTCTTGAACTGAGAACATGTCTTTCTCAACGCCACATAGTGGGCAAACAAAATCTTCTGGTAATTCTTCCCATTTTGTGCCAGGAGCGATTCCGTTATCTGGATCGCCTAATTCTTCGTTATAAACATAACCACAAACATCACATACGTAAATCATAAATGTATCCTCCTATTAATTATTTTGAAGCCCAAAGGCCATGTAAATTGCAATATTCATATGCTTTTACAACTTTGTCTGTTGCTGATATTTCAAATGTTGCTTCAGGTTTTGCACCAGGAACTAACAATTTTCTTTGCCTTCCTTCAGCTGTTTCTAAAGCTATCCATGTAATATAGTGCTCTGCTAGCATAGGGTGGTCTACCTCACCAACTTTAACAGTTACGGTTGTTCCATCAACACTTACTACAGGTACATGCTTTTCGTTACTAGCATCAACTGTATTTGGTGCAATTTCTTGCATTTCTTCGCCGCAACATGATACACGAACACCACTATCGTGTATATAAGCAACAATGTTTTTACAGTGTTTGCATAAATAGAATTTCATAAAGTACACTCCTTTAAATTAATTTATATTTATGGTAATTACCATCAATATCATTATAAGTATTTTTTTAAAGTTTGAAACATATTATTTTATAGTATCTGATATGTTTTTGCTTAATTCGTCTAATTGTAGTAAATTTTCATCAGAACATGTTGACATTACAGTAACAATAGGCTCAATAAAAACTGTGTTTTTTGCCCCTTCGAGAATACTCTTCATAATTTTCCCTGCTTGAGGGGCCCAGGTACCATTCTCTATTAAAGCTACATTTTTATTTTGAATATTATGTGCAACATAATCTAATAACAAACATTCAGTTGATAAAAATAATCCGTTATTATATGTGCTTGATGCAAAAACTAAATGACTATATTTAAATGCTTCGCTAATAATATAAGAGTAATGAGTTTTGGAAATATCATAAACTTTAATATTTTCAATCCCTCTTAATGATAATGAATTTGCTAAATATTCAGCAGCTACTTTTGTATTTCCATATATAGATGCATATGCTATACAAACTGATTGTAATTCTGCTTCATAATTTGCCCACTTTTTATATTTATTTAAAATAATATCAAAATCTTTTCTCCATATTGGTCCATGCAAAGAACAAATATAATTTAATTCTATATTTGATAATTTATTTAACAAGGCGTTCACTTGAGGGCCGTATTTACCCACTATATTTGCGTAGTATCTTCTTGTTTCATTCATATACATTTCTTTATCATATACTTCATCGTGGTATAAACAACCAGAATATGTACCGAAAGAACCAAAAGCATCAGCTGAAAACAATATTTTACTAAAGCTTTCATAACTTACCATTGCTTCAGGCCAATGAACCATAGGCGCCATGTAGAATTTAAACTCATGGGTGCCTGTGCTAAATGTATCGCCTTCTTTTACAACAATACAACTAGATGAATCTATATTTCTATAAAATTGTTGCAACATCTTTATTGTTTTTACATTACCAATAAACTTTATATTTGGAAATCTAAGAAGTAAATCATTAAACACAGAGCAATGGTCTGGTTCCATATGATTAATTATTACATAGTCTAAAGTTTTATCCTTTAGTAAATAATCAATATTCTTTAAAAATACATCTTTAACAGTTGAATCAACACCATCAAGTAAAATATTTTTATTATCTAAAACAAGGTAAGAGTTATAACTCATACCATCTGGTGTGGGAATTGCGTTCTCAAAGAAATCTAAACTTCTATCATTGCCACCAACCCAGTAAATATTATCAAAAATTTTTATTTCGCTATGCATAAAAACCTCCAAATGTTTATGCTTATATAATATATTATTATGCTTTAAAAATCAATATATGCAAACAAATACCCATACATTGTGTATGGGTATTTGTTTGAAATTTATAGTGGCATAATATTATCTTTTTCGTCTAATAAGGTTCTATCAATTTTTTGATCCCTTGCTTGCCTATATTTGAAATAATTTGTTGCAACTTGTGGGAACATAGCATAGCTTAGAACATCTTCTTCTTGTGTATAATATTCTTTTATTTCATCGCGATACTTGTCTAATTCTGGTGGAAGGTCATCTGCTGGCCTATATGTTATTATTGGAGCGTCGCCTAAAATTTGTTTGCGAAGTTCCTCATTAACCTCACCAGGTAATTGTCCGTATTCGCCTCTTAACAAGCCTTTGCTTTCTTTAGTAACGGTTTTATATCTTCCGCCTGATATAACGTTCATAACAGCTTGTGTTCCAACTATTTGACTTGTAGGGGTAACAAGTGGGGGATAACCGAAGTCTTTTCTTACCTTAGGTATTTCATTAAGAACATCATAATATTTATCCATAGCATTAAATTGTTTTAACTGACCAATAAGGTTAGATAACATTCCGCCAGGAACCTGATATTTTAATGTTTTAACGTCAACAGATAGCACTTTTTCAGGATCTCTCCAACCTTCTTTAGTTAATCTATCTGCAACTGTTCTAAAGTGATCAGCAATTTCACCTAAAAGGTTTAAGTCCAAACCAGTGTCATACTCAGTTCCTTGTAATGTTGCAACAATAGATTCTGTTGCTGGTTGTGCTGTACCACCACCTAATGGAGAAAGAGCTGTATCAATAATATCAACACCTGCTTCAATAGCTTTTAGGTATGTCATAGCACCTGTACCAGTTTTATCGTGTGTGTGCAATACAATTGGAAGGTCTGTGCCAGCTTTTAATTTCTTTACAAGGCTATATGCATTATATGGTAATAATAAGTTTGCCATATCTTTAATACAAATTATATCGGCGCCCATTTCTTGAAGTTCAGCAGCTAATCTTACAAAATAATCTTCAGTATGTACAGGAGAAATTGTATAACTTAATGCAACTTCTGCTATGCCATTATATTTTTTAATTGCCTTAATAGACGTTTTCATGTTTCTTGTGTCATTTAAAGCATCAAAAACCCTAACAATATCTATACCATTTTCAATTGTTTTTTTAACAAAGTAATCAACAACATCATCAGAATAGTGTTTGTAACCTAAAAGGTTTTGACCTCTTAAAAGCATCTGAAGCTTTGTATTCGGTAAGGCTTTTCTTAATTGCCTTAATCTATCCCATGGGTCCTCATTTAAAAAACGCAAGCAACTATCAAATGTAGCGCCGCCCCACATTTCTAAAGAATAATATCCAACTTTATCTAATTTATCACATACTGGTAACATATCAGAGGTTCTCATCCTTGTTGCAGCTTGAGATTGATGAGCATCTCTTAAAATGGTATCAGTTATATTAACTTTTGCCATAATTTTACTCCTTTATTATCCAAATATACTTAATAAAACACCTGCAGCAATTGCAGAACCTATTGCACCTGCAACGTTAGGACCCATGGCATGCATAAGCAAAAAGTTTTTAGGGTTTGCTTTCTGCCCTTCAACTTGAGAAACACGTGCAGCCATCGGTACAGCGGATACACCAGCGGAACCAATTAATGGGTTTATTTTTCCGCCGCTTAGTTTATTCATAACTTTTCCTAATAAAACACCGCCAGCAGTTCCAAAGCCAAAGGCAATTACACCAAGTACAATGATCTTTATGGTTTCTAAAGTTAAAAATGTTTCTGCTTTTGCTGTGGCACCAACTGTTAAACCAAGGAATATAGTTACAATGTTCATTAATTCATTTTGAGCTGTTTTGCTTAACCTATCAACAACAAGTGATTCGCGGAATAAATTCCCAAGCATTAGTGTACCTACTAAAGGTAAAGCTGAAGGTAGTAATAATGCTACTACTATTGTTACCATAATTGGGAAAATAATCTTCTCGTTTTTGGATACTGGTCTTAATTGATCCATAACTATTTCGCGCTCTTTTTTAGTTGTAAGTAAGCGCATTATTGGTGGTTGTATAACAGGTACCAAAGCCATATAACTATATGCAGCAACTGCAATTGGTCCCAAAAGATGTGGGGCTAATTTTCCAGTTAAGTATATAGCAGTAGGCCCATCAGCGCCTCCAATTATACCTATAGAACTAGCTTCTGCACCATTAAAACCTAATAACCTAGCACCAATAAATGTTAAGAATATTCCCAATTGTGCAGCAGCACCTAAGAATAAACTTTTTGGGTTAGCAATTAATGGGCCAAAGTCTGTCATTGCACCAACCCCTAAGAAAATCAAGGGAGGGAATATGCCAAGCTTTACACCTTGATATAAATAATATAAAAGTCCTCCAGATTCTTGTAAGTATTGGTATAGTATTGTTCCATCTGCCATGGTTGTAGGTATACCATTTGTTCCGTTATATATACTTTCTGTTAAATACATATATTTAGGGCCGTCCATAATGGTACCTAAAGATAAATTTGTTAAAAGCATACCAAAAGCAATAGGTACAAGTAATAGAGGCTCATATTTTTTTACTATAGCCAAATACAACAAAACACAAGATATTGCAATCATAATAAAAGATCTTGGGTCTTGAAGTAGCAAGGCTATACCGCTTGTCTCAACTAAACCTTGAAAGGTTTTGATTATCATGTCCATTTATATAAGCTCACTTTCAAAATTGTAGTTTTTATGATAACACCACTAAAGTATCTCCAACGTTTACTGATGCACCAGCTGCAACCAATATATCTGCCACAACACCATCTTGTGGAGCAACTATTTCATTTTCCATTTTCATTGCTTCTAATATTAAAAGAATATCACCAGCTTTAACATTTGCGCCTTTAGATACACGTATATCTAAAATTGTACCAGGCATAGGTGAGTCTATTTTTTCTCCACCAACAATGGTACTTTCTTTTTTTGCTTCAGGTACTGGAGCAGCTTGAGCAGCTTGCACTGGTGCAGTTTGTACTGGCGCTGCTTGAACAGGTGCAGCAATAGGAGTATTTACAACAGGTGCTTGTATATTTTGATTAACACCAACTTCATCAACAACAACTTCATATGTAACACCGTTAACGGTAACATTAAATTTACGCATATTATATGCCTCCTAATAATATTTAATATAAATGTAATTAAAATTTTCTTGTAGTACGTTTTATTTTTCTAACAATAAATTTATTATCAGAACCTAAACAAAATGTTATTGCTGCGGTAATTGCAGCTAAAACATCAGGAGAAACAGTTGGATCGCTTGCAGAAATTGGAGCTACTTTTTCTAACACATTTTTAGCTTCATTGGCAACTGTGGCAATAGTGTTATTTGATTTATTGTCTTTGTTTTTAAAAGATTTAAATAGGGAAGACATTATACCAATGGTAACAACTAAAATAAACAAGCCAAGGAAAACAACCACCATACCAACAACCATAATTCCTATGCTTTCACCGAATATATTCATATAGAATTACCTCCCAATTTATATACTTCCGTGTTTTTTTGGAAAATTTGGAAGATTTTTTGAAGCAAGCATCTCTAAAGCAGATATTATATACATTCTGCTGTATTTAGGCTCAATTACATCATCAACCAAGCCAAGCTTAGCAGCTACTAAGGCAGAACATTTTTCATCAATATATTGTTTTGTTAATTCTTCTTTAACTTTTTCGGCTGGCAATTCGCTATTAGCTATTTTATCTCTCCAAACAACTTGTATTGCTGAAGAAGGCTCCAAAGCAGATATAACAGCACCTGGCCATGCATAAATCATGTCGTTTATGGGCTTGCTAGCCATTGCAACATATGCTTGACCAATTGCATTACCAACTATTAATGAAACCTTTGGAACACTCGCCTCAGAATAAGCGTATAATAATTCAGCTTGAGCTTTTATTAAATCAATTTGCTTACAAGCTTTTGTGATTTCCAAACCATTGGTATTAACAACGCTAACAATGGGAATATTAAAACTATCTGCAAATCTAACAAGTTTTGCAGCCTTTCTCATTGCCCCTGCACTAATTAAGCCTTCAGAAGCTACTGCATTATTTACAACAAGTGCTGCAGTTAATCCACCAATTTTTATTAAAGCTGTTTTAACGGATGCCTCATATGCAGAGTATAACTCAAAACTCATATTGCTATCAGACAATGCGTAAATTAAATTATTTGCATCATTTACATCTATTTCAGGAACTAGTTTATTTAGATCGATATTTTGTTCTTGTGGAGGTAAGTCCAAATTTGAATCTGGAAGCAAAGAAAGCAAATTCTTTGTTGAAGCTAAAGCTTCTAATTCATTATTAGCAACAAAAGTACATCCGCCTTTTTCTGATACATAACTAGCACTAGCTATATCTTCCATGCTATATTCTTTGTTATATGTTGCACTTAATACTGTTGGTCCAAACATAGTTAAATTGGCGATATCTTTAACCATTATTGAAAAATCTGTTAATTGTGAAATTATTGCAGCACCGCCCAAACAAGGGCCAGATATAACAGAAATTGTAGGGCATATACCATTTAAATCTGTAAATGACTTAAATATATCGGCATATGCATTTAAAGCTTTAACGCCTTCATCTAACTTTACGCCGGCACTATCCAAAATTGCAACAACAGGAGCGCCTGTATGTAAAGCGGTTTTTAATAGTTTATTAATTTTCTTTGCTTGAACTTTACCTATTGCACCCCCAAATACAGTAAAATCTTGAGCAAAAACATAAACAGGCCGGCTATTTACTGTGCCATAACCAGTTATTACACCGGCGGCCTCGTTTCCTTTAGCCATTAATGCATACATCTCAACAAAACTACCAGAATCCAAAAGATGATTTATTCTTTCAGCAGCAGTCATTTTACCAAGTTCTTTTTGCTTTTTTTGACGTATTTCGTCATTATTAAGCAGTTTGTTTTTTTCATCTAATATTTTTTCCAAACCCGAAATATTACTCATGCTTGTGCTCCTTCTTATAAATTTTATATAGTAATATAGATACGCAAATATCACATATATAAGTTTCTACACTCAAGGGTTAAATTCCTTTAATAAATATCAATTAGTTAATATAATGTCAAATATAAATAGCATTTATTGGTAAAATAAACTTAATTTATACAAAATTTATACAATTAAAGCTATTTCTTGTTTGTATAATTATACATTTTATGATAAAATTTATTTGGTGATTTATGTGAATATTAGTTCTATTTATTTATCCATTTTCAAAGAAAGAGCATCATCTAAAAACGATGTTGTTAAAGCTATAGATGCATTTAAAAATTTTGGGTTTATAGTTTATGCCGAGGAATGGATTTGTGATTTTTATAAATTAAATACAAAAAATATTATAACAAACAACATAATTGCAGCAGATATTGTTGTATCTATAGGTGGAGATGGTACATTACTAATAGCTTCACAATTAGCAATAAAATATAATAAACCTTTACTTGGAATTAATTCTGGAAAATTGGGTTTTCTTACAGAGTTTGATTTGGAAAATATTAGTGATTACTTATATGCACTCAAATCAGGTGATTTTTTTATTGAGGAAAGAATGTTATTAAAAGCAACTATAAATAATGAAAATCCTTATATAGTTGTTAATGATGTAGTTATATCTAGAGGTGGATATTCCAGGCTTGTTATGCTTGAAGCATATGTTGATGAAGATTTAATTAGTAAATATTTTGCAGATGGCATTATTGTATCAAGTCCAACAGGTTCAACAGGTTATTCATTGTCTGCTGGTGGACCTATTGTTAGCCCTGATATTGAAGGTATGATAGTTACACCCATATGTGCGCATTCAATACAAATAAAGCCAGTATTAATCAATGCAAATAAAACAATTAAAATTAAATTAAATTGTGATAGACAACAAGAAATTCAAATTAGTATAGATGGAAAAATCATAAACCAACTTGCTTGTAATTCAATAATAGAGGTTACTAAATCAGAAAACAAACTAAAACTACTAAGAGTTAAAGAATTAAAGTTTTTTACACTTGTTAGAAATAAACTTTCAGAATGGAGTAAATAAGGAGCAAAAAATGAAAAATAACAGACAATCAAAGATTCTTGATATTATTAAAAATACAGAAATTGAAACACAAGAGGAACTTGCAGAACATTTAGTAAATATTGGAATAAAAGTAACTCAAGCCACAATTTCAAGGGATATTAAAGAACTAAGGCTTGTTAAGATAATGGCAAAGTCTGGTAAATATAAATATGCTGCAAACGATAATGATAATTACGCGTTTTCTGATAGATTTATTAGAATATTTTCTGAATCAATTCTTTCAGTAGAGCATGCTAATAATTTAGTGGTTATTAAAACATTATCCGGCAGTGCAAATGCTGCTACTGAAGCTTTAGATAGTATGAATATGCCAGAAATTATTGGTACTTTGGCTGGTGATAATACAATACTTATTGTTGCAAAAAGTGAAAAAGATGTTAATAGTATTCTTAAAAAGATTAATGACATAAAAAGAAGATAATATTATTTGTTTATTTGATTGCATTTAATCTTATAAATATTATATAATCTAAGTATAATAAATTTTGCAATCGAGGTTATTGATTAATGTTGATATCATTAAAAATTAAAAACATAGCATTAATTGATGAGTTAGAAATAAATTTTTTTAAAGGTTTTCATGCTTTAACTGGCGAAACAGGTGCAGGTAAATCAATAATTGTAGATGCTCTTAACCTTATAGTAGGGCATAGGGCTGATAGAACCCTTATTAGATCTGGCTGTGAAATGGCTTCAGTAGAAGCCACATTAGATATTAGCAATTATCCTGAAATTATTAAATTACTAAATGATGAAATGATTGAATGTAATGAAGGGGTAATAACTGTTTTAAGAGTTATATCTGATAACGGTAGAAATATTTGTAGAATATCTGGTGAAGTTGTGCCATTACAACTTCTTACAAAAGTAATGGAAAATCTTATTGTAATCCATGGTCAGCACTCACATCAAACTTTGCTTGATACCAATAAACACAGAGAATTTATTGATAATTTTGGAAATATTGAACACCATACTCTTGTTAATAATGTTAATAAGAGTTATTTTTTGTGGCATGAATCTAGCAAAAAATTAAGCAATTTAAGAAAAAAAGCTAAAGAAAGAGATATGCAAATTAGTTCTGTAAAAAAACAACTAAAAGAACTTGATGATGCAGATTTAAAACCAGGTGAAGAAGAGGCAATTCAAAAGAAAAAAGATCAATATGATAATTATGCAAAAATAGCTGAAGCTTTAAGCTTGTCATACAATAATCTTTATTCTGGTTTTGGTGATTCATCGGTATTACAAAAGCTTAAAGAAACACAAGATTCATTTTCATACATATCCGATTTAAGTGCGGATTATAAAGATATATTTAATAGGTTAAAAAGTACATATTTTGAAATTGAAGAACTTGCTATTGAAATTAGAGATATAAAAGATAATCATGAATATGATCCAATTGAACAACAAAATATTGCAGATCGTTTAGACACAATAAAAAGATTAAAACGAAAATATAATGCATCTATAGAAGAAATTAATGAAATTAGAAGCAAGCTTCAATACACCATGGACGAATATGTGGAATTAGATGATAATATGAAACATTATGAATCAGACTTTAAAAACAAGCTAATTAAATATAGAAAAAATGCTGATTTATTAAGTGAAAGCAGAAAAGAAATAGCTAAAAAATTTGAAAAAGCTTTAATTGAACAATTAGTAGATTTAGGCATGCCTGATGTTAATTTTGTAGTTAGTTTTTCAGAAGAAGATAAAAAGCAAGTTCCAAGCAGCTATGGTAAAGACGTAATTGAGTTTTTGATATCTCCTAATAAGGGTGAACCTATAAAGCCTTTATCGTTAACTGCCTCTGGAGGAGAATTATCAAGAATAATGTTGGCCTTGAATACTACAGCTGCCAATAAAAATAAAATTGCTTGTGTTATTTTTGATGAAATTGATACTGGTATTAGTGGTAAAGCTGCCCAAGTAGTAGCAGAAAAAATAGCTGTTATAGCAAAATATAGGCAAGTATTATGTGTAACCCATCTTGCCCAAATTGCTGCAATGGCAGATATACAATTTTTTGTTAATAAAAATGAAAAAGATGGTAGAACACTAACCAATGTAAAATGTTTAAATAAAAATGAAAGACAAAACGAATTGGCTAGAATTTTAGGTATTGTTGATAGTAATATAAACAGTGGAATTGAGCATGCGAAAAACATGCTTGAAGCTGCAGAAATTTACAAAAATACAATAAAAATGTAAAAAACAATAATTTAGATTATATTAAGCAAAAATTTTGATTATTTTATAGTATAATATATATAAATCAATCAAGGAGGTAAAATTATGGATAAATTTTTACAAACTGTGCAAAATGCGGTTTGGAATATGTTTAATCGTCCTAAATTTGTTGACTTCCTAGATATATTGATGGTAGCAATTATAGTTTATCAAATTATTTTACTGCTGAAAGAAACAAGAGCAAGTGCATTAATAAAAGGTATAATTATATTATTAATTGCATGGGTAACAAGTGATGTTTTAGGCCTTACATCATTAAATTGGTTATTATTAACTGTTATTAATAATGGTGCTCTTGTACTTATTATTTTATTTCAACCAGAGTTACGTAAAATATTAGAACAGCTTGGCAGAGGTGCCTTTAAGGATATCACTAAAAGAGTAGAAAGTGAAAATGATATTTTTGTTATTGAACAAATAATAACGGCAACACTCAATTTATCAAGAAGAAGAGTTGGAGCCTTAATAGTATTTGAACAAAGTATTGGCATTAAAGATGTAGTAGAAACTGGTACTCCTTTAGATAGCCAAATTTCTTCACATTTAATAGAGAACATTTTTGAACCTAATACACCTTTGCATGATGGTGCAGTTGTTATTAGAGGGGATAGAATTATGGCCGCCGCTTGTATATTATCACTAACTCAAAACAACAAATTAAGCCAAGAACTTGGAACAAGGCATAGGGCAGCAATAGGTGTTACGGAAACTAGTGATGCAATTGCACTAATAGTTTCGGAAGAAACAGGTACAATATCAGTGGCTGAAAATGGGAAACTTAGAAGACACTTAGATAGAGATGATTTATACTCGGCTCTAGAGAAAATATATAGCAAAAAAGATGATAGTATTTTCAAAACAACTTTTAATAATTTATTTAAAAGGATAAAAAATGAATCAAAGTAATAAATCAAAATTTAATATTGAAAATTTAAAAGCTGTTTTTAATGTTGCGTATAATAAGTCAAAAGAGTTATTAGTTAAAAATTTTAGCTTAAAACTATCTGCATTATTTATTGCAGTAATTATTTGGGCTGGGCTTATATCACAAGACCCAAGCCTTACAAGAGAACGTAGTTTTAATAATATTCCCATTCTTATTAGAGGGGAAGACACATTAAAAAGAAATGGTCTTATTGTTACATCAGATATTATTAGTGATCCTCCAAAGGTAAACTTTACAGCTGATGTACCTCAAAATCAATATAATACGGCTGAAGCCACAAACTATTTGCCAAGAATAGATCTTTCAAGTATTACTGAAACGGGTAAAATAACCCTTCCTATTCAAACAAACTCATCAATTACTTTTGGTACTGTTGATTCTATGAACCCTAAAACTGTGGAAGTAGAAGTTGATAAGTATGTTACTCAATATAGAATACCTGTTCAATATCAACAAGCGGGTGAATTTAAAGAAGGTTTTTTTGGAACTAATCCTTATTTAGATCCAACAACAGTTCAGGTAAGCGGACCATTATCAATTGTTAATACTATTTCTAAGGCTGTTGTAAGTGTTGATGTTTCTAAATATACAAAAAATGAAGGTATAATAAAAACATCCGCTAGGTTAAAATTATTAGATAACAATGGGAATGTTGTGAGCAATAACATGCTACAAGTTACAAGCGAATCTGTAATATTGCATAATATACTTGTAACACAGCATTTGTATGGTTTAAAAAAATATGATTTATCAGGCGATGGATTAGTACAGGGAAATGTAAAAGAAGGATATGAAATCAAGAGCATTAGTATTAACCCAAGTTATGTTGAAGTTGCTGCAAATCAAGAGTTTTTAGATAGTTTAGATAATATATATATAGATGGACAAATAAATGTTAATGATATTTTCGAAAGTTTTACAAAACAAATGTCATTAAAAATTCCTAATGAAGCAGTTTATAGTACATCAAAAAATGTTAATGTTTTTGTAGAGGTAGAGCCTATTCAACAAACTAAAATTTTTAATAATATAAGTTTGAAAGCCTATGGTGCTCTTGATGGTAAAAATGTAAGCCTAAACCCAAAAAATATTGAAGTGGTTGTAAAGGGATCTGGTATTGAAATTTTAAAATTAAAATCGGAAGATATTAAAGCCATTGTTAATTTAAGTGGTCTTGGTGATGGTGAACATGATGTTCAAATAAACCTCACATTAAATACCACAACATCGTCAGAACTTGAGTTTTCAACTTTGCCCATTTTGGCTAAAGTGAATATTAGTTCAGAATGATTTATAAGGTAAAATTATGAGTGGATTTGCAGTAAGTTTTATTTCGATAGTATTAGGCTGGTTAAGAGAATTATTTTATTTCATATGGCAAATATTTACATTTAATAAAGATAATATTTTTGTTAATTTAGTTTCTAATAACTGGATAATAATTGTAATAGTACTATGCCTAATTGGGATTTTTATTGATTGGCTTGTATATATTATAAGATGGAAACCTCATTATGTATGGCGCGGAAAGCTTGTAAATAAACATAATAAAAAAACAAAACAGCAAGATGTTCAGCTGCCAACAGATGATGATGGTGAATATTATAGTGAAAGCTTTAATATAACTAATGATAGTATTAGTATAGATAAAAATGAAACTATAGATAATGCTGAAAATAATTTTATTGAAATAAATGGAATTAATTCTTATCAAAATATAGGGGAGAATCATCAAAACAATCAAAATTATGAATATGGTTATTATATTAACGATGATGAAATTGAAGACTCAAAAAAGGCTAAAAATAAAGATTATTCTTTGATTAAAAAGCTTTGGATTGAATTATTCAAAGATGATGAATATGATGATGAAACAATAGATATTAAACCAGATATTAATCCGGAAGAAGCTTTTGATCATAGCAAAATAAAATAAGGAGAAATTTAATGAATTTTATACCAAAGAAGTATAATATTTTTGTTGGTGACTATGGTAGTGGCAAAACAGAAATATCTTTAAATATGTCAAAATATATTAAAAATACATATAAAAACAACGTTTACCATGTTGATCTAGATATTGTTAACCCATATTTTAGAAGTGGAGAAAAAAAGGAAGATTTAGAAAAATTAGGAATAAATGTTTTAATGCCTAATTTTGAACTAACTAATGTTGATATACCATCTTTGCCTGCTGATATAAATATTGTGTTTACAAATGCTTGTGATTATTCAGTTTTTGATGTTGGTGGAGATGAAACAGGAGCAGCAGCATTAGGACAGTATTTTAATTATTTTAAACGTGATGAGGTAGAACTAGAAACTTATATTGTAATAAACCCTTATAGACCATTAACATCAACAATTGAAGATACATTACTAATGATTAACCAAATAGAATTACGATCCCGTTTAAACATAAGCAAACTTATAAACAATGCTAATGTTGGCATATCAACAACAGTAGATGATATAATTCATGGATTTAATTTTGTTAAAGAGATAGCTGAAATAACTGGCAAAGATTTTGCGTTTACAACTGGTGAGGAAGTTCATATACAAAAATTGCCACAGGAAATATTAAATAACTATATTACAATTGAATCATACATGAAGCCTGAATGGTTATAAATAAAAACGGATAATATAATTATCCGTTTTTATTTATTTAATTATTTCCATAAATTCATTTTCGTCTAAAACTAATATTCCTAGTTTATTTGCTTTTTCTAATTTACTACCAGCTTTTTCACCTGCAATAACAAAGCTTGTGTTTTTTGTTACGCTTGAAGTTGGTTTACCACCATATTTTATTATTAAACTCTCTGCTTCAGCTCTTGTTAAATTGTTCAAACTTCCCGTTAGCACTATATTTTTGCCAGCTAGTAATAAATTATCATTTTCATTTGTTTTATAGTAAGGCTTGACACCATTTTTGAATAAAAAATTTAATGTTTTTAAGTTAATTTCGTCTTTAAAGTACTCTATAATACTATTTGCACTTATTTCGCCAATTTCAGAAATCTTTATTAGTTCATCGTAGCTTGATTCAATAAAACTTTCCAGCGATTTATAATAGTCTGCTATATCACGTGCTGTTTTACGGCCGATATTGAGTATACCTAGAGCAAAAATAAATGAATCTAATGCACAATTTTTACTTTTATCTATACCTTGTAATAAATTATCAGCCTTTTTTTCCTTGAATCCAGGTATTTTTAAAAGATCATCTTTACTAATTGTGTATAATTGGTCAACAGTACTTATATTTAATTTATCAAACAAAAGGGATGCCGTTTTATCAGATAAACCTTCTATATCCATAGCATCTTTTGATGAAAAATGAGTTATTTTTGCTACTATTTGTGGCTTACATGATAATGAATTTTCACAATATAGATTTGCTCCTTTTTCAATAAGTGGTGTTTTGCAATAAGGACATTTTGTTGGTGCCTTTATAATGATTTCATTTTCATCAGTTTCTTGACTAACCTTACCCATAATTTCAGGTATTACATCATTAGATCTTCTAACCCAAACATCTGCACCTATGGTGATTCTTTTCCTTAAAATATCACCATAGTTGTTTAAAGTTGCCTTAGATATTGTGGCCCCACCAATTTCAACAGGGGATAAATGTGCTAAAGGCGTCAACTTACCAGTTCTACCAACTTCCCATGTTACTTTTTCTAGCTTACTTATATTTTCTTCGGCTAAAAATTTATAGGCTATAGCCCATCGTGGAAACTTATCCGTATATCCAAATATTTCACGGGTTTTTATATCATTTATTTTTATAACAACACCATCTATTAAAAAATCTAAACTATTTCTAATTTCTTCAATGTGATTTATAGCGTTTATAATGTCTTTTGAGGCCCTATATTTATTAATAAATGGAGTTATTGGAAATTTATTGTCAGCTAAAAAAGATATCATTTCTATTTGGTTACTAAATGGTGGATTGTTTATTGTACCCACATTGTAAAAATAAGCGTCTAAACGTCTACTGGCAGTAACGCGAGGGTCTAAATTCCTTAAAGCTCCAGCAGCTGCATTACGTGCGTTTTTAAGGGGTTCTATGGCTGTTTTATTGTATGATTCAAAATTAGACAATCTCATAACGCATTCGCCTTGTAGCTCAATGATACCATTTTTAAAATCTATACTCAAAGGTATAGATTTTATTGTTTTTGCCTGAGCCAATATGCCTTCACCAACAATACCATTACCTCTTGTAGCAGCTTGAATAAGTTCACCATTCTCATATGTTAAATTTAAAGTTAAACCATCTAGCTTATACTCAACGCAATACTCTAATTCAGGTAATTTAACATCAGCGCTATTATTGTATTGCTTAACTTGTTTATCATTTTTTTCAAGCCATGCAATTAATTGTTGTGTATTTTGAACTTTATCCATACTATAAAGGCGTGTTATATGGGTGTGAGGAGTGAATCCTTTAACTGGGTCTCCGCCAACACGAAGAGTGGGGGAGTTTTTTAAAACTACCCCCAAATTTTTTTCTAAAACTATAAGTTCATCATAAAGCTTATCCCATTCAGAGTCTGGCATAATAGGAGAATCTAAAACATAATAAGCATAAGATGCTGAATTCAATTTATCAATAAGTTCGAGCATTCGTTCATTACTCATAATTAACCTCAATTACTTATTTAGTTTAACTATCGGTGCTATTGTTAAAGAGAATTCTTTGTTACCATATGCAGCAAAATTTATTATTATTCTTGCATCGCGGCCAACTCCATTTGTTTCAACTACATCGCCTTCTCCAAATTTTTTATGTAAAACTCTATCGCCAGGCTTAAATATGTTTATATTTGAATTAATATTATTTGCTAAACTTGGTGAAAACCCTTTTTGTACAAATGGAATTTTATTTAAAGTTTTAACATGCTTTGGTGGAATAATTTCAGGAGCGCCAAAAGCTACTTTTCTTTGTTTTATTCTAGATGCTTTAACAGTAGCTTGTGTATCTCTTTTTGTTTTTATTTGTAAGTTGGGGAAAGATTTCTCTCTTAATTCAATTTTAGCACTATCTAATAAAGATTCAGGAATTTCATCTAAAAACCTTGAAGGTCTGTTGAAATTTGCTTGATTATATAATGTTCTTTGATATGCAAAAGATAGGAAAAGTTTTTTACGAGCCCTTGTTATACCAACATAACATAAGCGCCTTTCTTCTTCTAGCAAAGTATCATCATTTGTTGATCTGTAACTAGGGAAAAGGTTTTCTTCCATACCAGACATAAATACTACATCAAATTCTAATCCTTTTACACTATGTAAAGTCATAAGAGATATATATTTTTTATTTTCCAAGTCGGCTTCATCAAGGTCGGTAAATAAAGACACATTCTCTAAATAATCTTGTAAAGTAGCGTTTTCTGAGTTGGATTCAAATTCATTAATTGCACCCATTAATTCCTTTATATTTTCAACTCTTGTTTTTGCATCTTCAGACAAATCATCATCATATTGAGTTATTAAACCTGTTTTATCAATCAAAAATTCAATAAAATCACTCAAATTTTTCTCTTTGCTTGCATCAATTAACTCTAACATTAAATCGGCAAAAGCTTTAACGCACTTATATGGGCGCGAAGAAAGTGTTTCAGGGATATCAAATAATGTGGCAAACAAAGGGATTTCTTTTTCGTTTGCATAATTAACAAGTTCTAATATTGTTGCATTTCCTATAGATCTTTTTGGTTTATTTATAATTCTTCTTAAAGAAACATCGTCTGAAGGGTTTGCAATTACACGCAAATAAGCCAAAACATCCCTTACTTCTTTTCTGTCATAAAATCGGCTTGACCCATAAATTTTATATGGAATTCCAGCTCGCATCAACATATCTTCTATTACACGACTTTGAGCATTAGTTCTATATAATATTGCAGCGTTTGAATATTCATATTTATTTATATCTAATTGTTCAAGCCTATCACATATCCAAGCAGCTTCATCATTCTCATCTTGTGCCGAAAATAGGGAAATAAGATCACCGTCTGGTAAATCTGTCCAAAGGGCTTTTTCTTTTCTGCCAACATTATTAGCTATAACTGTATTCGCAGCATTTAATATATTAGAAGTTGAACGATAATTTCTTTCAAGTTTTATAACCTTTACGTTTTTATAATCTTTTTCAAAGTTTAAAATATTGTTTATATCAGCACCACGCCAACCATATATTGATTGGTCATCATCACCTACAACGCATAAATTATCGCTACTTTCAGTTAGTGTTTTTACAATTGAGTATTGAGCAAAGTTTGTATCTTGATATTCATCAACATGAACATATTTAAATCTTCTTTTATAATGTTCTTTAACTTCTGTAGAATTGTCAAATAATTCAATGGTTTTGAATAGTAAATCGTTAAAGTCAAGAGCATTGGATTTTTTCAGCTTTACTTCATATGCATGAAAAATATCGTGGATTTTATCCGCTTTAAAATCCTTATCACTTACAGCAAACCAATCATCAGCATTAAGCAACTTGTTTTTAGCATCAGAAATAATACCACGCATCATTTTTGCAGGATATATTTTTTCGTCTAGATCTTTTTCTTTTATTATATTTTTTAGTAATGTAATTTGATCGTCATCATCATATATTGTAAAAGATCTTTCATATCCAATTTTGTCTATATCGCGCCTTAGAACTTTAGCACAAAAAGAGTGAAATGTAGATACCCATACTTCACCCTTTTCTAAATTAACTAAATTATTAACACGTTCCTTCATTTCTTTTGCGGCCTTATTTGTAAACGTAAGGGCAAGTATGTTGTATGGAGAAACACCGTTTTGTATTAAGTTAGCAATTCTATAAGTTAAAGCTCTAGTTTTTCCGCTACCTGCACCTGCAAGTACTAAAACAGGCCCCTCAAGAGTTTCTGCAACCATTCTTTGTTCTGGGTTTAAACCATCAATCAACATATAATACCTCAATTATTCTTATTTATTTTATTTAGTATAGAATTATATCCATCACTACCATAAGTTAATGCGCGGTTAACTCTACTAATTGTTGCTGAACTTGCTTTTGTTTTATCAACAATTTCTGTATAGGTTTCTTTTTCAGAGAGTAATTTTGCAACTGTTATTCTTAAAGACAGTTCTTTAATTTCTTTAACAGTACAAATATCCTCTAAAAATCTATAAACATCTTCATCATTGTTAAGTGAAATTATTGCTTTCACCAACAAGTCTGTCATTTCATTTTTAATTATAGGCTTATACAAAAATCTCACCTCAATGCATATTATTTATTAATTATACCATTTATTAGCCACATTTGCAAAGAATTGCATATCTCAAAAGTTTACAAGTTAATTGTGTATTTATTATAAAAAATGATATAATATCTGTTAGAAGGCGGTGGAGTTCTTGAAATTTTTTAAAAAAAATAAAGTAATTAATGAAAATATAAATAATAATATAAATGACAAAAAAAGAAGTATTTTTAAACCACGAATGAAAAAACCTAATTTTATTCTTAGTGTTATAATAAATACTTTTAGAGTTTTGATGATTATTATTTTATGTATGGGCTTGGCTTTAATTGGGGTTGTTGCTGGTATAGCAAAAGCATATGTAGAAACTGCACCAGAACTAGATTTAGCCTTACTTGACAATCAAGCTAAAACATCATTTCTTTATGATATTAATGGTAACGTTTTAACTGATTATAAAGGAATAGAAAACAGAGTAATGGTAAACATTGGATCAATACCTAAAAATCTCCAACATGCGTTTGTTGCAGTTGAAGATGCTAGGTTTTATTCCCACAGTGGTGTTGATGTAAAAAGAATAATTGGTGCATTAATAAAGAATGTATCATCAGGCTCAAATCAAGGTGGGTCCACTATAACTCAACAGCTAATAAAAAATACTGTTTTAAGTAATGAATTAAGTTACAAGCGTAAAATACAAGAGGCATATTTAGCAATGCAACTTGAAACCAAATATTCAAAAAATCAAATATTAGAAAGCTATCTTAATACAATTTATTTAGGGGAAAATTATTATGGCGTTAAAGTTGCAGCAAAGGGTTACTTCGGTAAAGAGTTAGATAGTTTATCACTTAGGGAATGCGCTATGTTAGCTGGGATTGCAACGAACCCATATTATTATAATCCACATAGAAACTTTTATGTTAGGAGTTCTGAAGAAACAAATTATATTGCAATAACAAATAATAGGACTAATTATGTTTTAAGAGCAATGTATGAAAACCAATTTATTACGCAAGAGGAATATTTAAGTGCTTTAAATGTTGAAAGTGCTAATGTTGTTAAAGATAAAGAAAAAGAACCTATATATAAATATGCCCATTATGTAGAATATGCAATTCAAGAAATAATAGATGTATTTATTGAAATGAGAGGGTTGGAAAATACTCCTGAAAACAGAGCAGCTATGGAAAGTGATATTAGAACAGGTGGATATCATATTAAATTAGCAATAGACCCCGATATTCAAAATATTCTTGAGGATACAATAGAAAACTGGAAAGATTATCCTGGATTAGCCAACCCTAATGATAGCATCCATCGTGTTAAAAATGCAGATGGGACTTATCAAGAAATTATACAACCACAAGTATCTGCTGTTGTTTTAGATTATAGAACAGGCGAACTTAAAGCTATTGTAGGGTCAAGAACAAAACCAACACAATTAAAAACTTTAAATAGAGCTATTGATATGAAAATGCCGGTTGGTTCCTCAATAAAACCATTATCGGTTTTTGCTCCTGCTTTGGAATTAGGGGCTTCCCCAGCTAGTGTAGCATATAATATGCCAATACCTATTCAAGGATGGTTGGACGAAAATAGGGTGCCAACATGGCCTAAAAACTATGGGGGAGGTAGCTATACTGGGGTTGAAACATTAAGGGAAGCATTAAAAAGGAGCCATAACACTTCTACGGCATATACATTAATGAATTACATTGGTGTAGATAGAGCGGTTGATTATTTGTTAAAAGAAGGTGTTAATAGGGATAATATTGATGCAACACCTTTTGGTGTTTCTTTAGGCTCAAGTGGAATTACTCCTGTACAAATGACGGTAGCTTTTGGTGTTTTAGGAAATGGGGGAGTTTATCAGGAGCCTATATCATTTTTAGGTATATCTGATAGTAATGGTAATGTAATATATGATAGCCACAAAAATCAAGAACGTAGACAAGTATTTAAACCATCAACGGCTTGGCTTACTATAGATATGTTAAAAGATGCAATTAATTCTGGTACTGGTACTGCAGCAAAAATGAAAAACCAAACAGTTGCTGGTAAAACAGGCACAAATAGCGAACAAAGAGGAGTTTCATTTGGTGGATTAACTGGATGGTATTCATCTTTTATATGGGTTGGTCATGATAATTATAAGCCTTTAAATTCAAAAACCACAGGAAGTAGAGCGGCAATTCCAATATGGAAAACATATATGGAAAAAATACATGAACTTAAAAACTTACCAAATAAACCTATTATGGATGGCGATGCGGCTGATTATGGTCTAAGACGAGTTACAACATGTGTTGTTAGTGGGCAACTTGCAACTGAAGCTTGCATGCATGATAGTATGGGATATGGTGTTGTTACTGACTATTGGTCTGAACAGAATGTTCCGCAAGTGGAGTGCCAAATGCATAAAAATATGAGTATATGTACAGCATCAAATGCTTTAGCCACTCAATTTTGCCCACAGGAGCTTATTCAAAATAAAGGTGTTGTTATATTGCCAGAAGGGCATCCATTGTATTCACTAATTAATACTCAATATTCCCAAACATTAATTAAATATTTAGGAGATTTTTCAACATCACATGGTTTAAATACAAACCATTATTGTAATATACATACTAGCGCGGGCCTTTATAATGATCCTATTGTTCAAAACTCTTTAAAGCCAGATGCGCAACATTTATTAAGTTCTGCTCAAATGATGTTGAATTCTAGTCAAAATACTGGTACAATACAATATACAGACTTATATAACTCTGTTGTATCTATGCAAAATTTACTTGCACAGGGAAATATACAGTATGAAGATTTGGCGCAAGCGATGGTAAACTTGACGCAAGCAATGTCTAATTTTAATTAGGAGAATACTATGAAAAATAAAAGGAAAAACCTTGTTCGTGTAACCGCTGTTGTTTTAGTAACATTATTGCTTGGTAGCACAGTTTTAACTGCAATATTATCTAACCCATTTTAAGATATAAAGACAGTAATGTTTTTTATATAAAATTTTTTTAAAGGAGCAAAATTATGGATTTAAAAGGAACACAAACAGAAAAAAATTTAATGACCGCATTTTTAGGCGAAAGTGGAGCAAGGAATAAATACACATTCTTTGCAGGTGCCGCTAAAAAAGAAGGTTTTGAACAAATTGCTGGTATCTTTTTAGAAACAGCAGAAAACGAAAGAGAACATGCTAAATTATGGCTTCGTGCTTTAGGTGGATTCTCTGAAGGAAAAAAACCTGGTGATACAGTTGCTAACTTGTTAAGAGCTGCTGAAGGCGAAAACTATGAATGGACAACAATGTATAAAGAGTTTGAAGAAACCGCTCGCAAAGAAGGTTTTGAAGACTTAGCTGTTGCTTTCCATGAAGTAGCTGAAGTTGAAGAACAACATGAATTACGTTACCGCAAACTTGTAGAAAACATTGAAAAAGGTCAAGTTTTCAAACGCGATGTAGTTGTTCGTTGGCATTGCAGGAATTGTGGCTACATACATGAAGCATATGAAGCTCCAATTATTTGCCCAGCATGCAAACATCCAAAAGCATACTTTGAAATTGCTGGCGAAAACTATTAATTTTAAACAAATAAAAAAGGCTATATAATAGCCTTTTTTATTTTTATTTATTATTAATCTAATTTATCTTTAAATACTTTTGCGTTAGCTTCTGATACCCAAGCATTAATTTGGTTTTCGTATACTTCGTTTTGTTTTGTTACTAATAAATCATTCTTTATGTTTTCAGATAAAGACTCTAATGGTATTGCCCCTTCATTTACATCAGATACATATTTAATTATATAATATCCATAAATGCCTTTTGATGCAGGGGATATGTCATTAACTTTTTCTAATGCCATTGCAGCTGTAGTAAAAGCCATATCATATTGAGTAGATCCTTTGCTTACAGGGTATCCAGTTTCTTTTGTAGGAGAATTCATCATGCCAGGGTCTTCACCATATTCGGAAATTAATTGATCAAAATCAACACCTGTTGAAAGTTTTTGTTGAACTTCGGCTAATTTTCCATCTATTTTAAGGAATGCATCACTTTCAGCTTTACTTAATTCAGCTCTTAAATTATTTAGTTCAACATTATAATTATCAATAATTTCTTTTAAAGATTTTATTTCCTCAGCTCTATCAGGTGCATCAACGTTACTATTTTCTGCTGTTGCTTCGGTGTTTACATTTTCTAGTTCATTTAATGAATTAGTTGCTGTAGCAATTTGATTGTTTTTTTCTGAAATTTGCGAATTTATGGTAGAAATAGTATTGCTATCTTCATCACTAATTTTAATTAGTATTTGTTTAACATTTCTATAACCAGATGGGGCATAGTAAACAGTTGTACCATTAGCAACATCTTCGCCGTAGGCTGAGATATTGTTAGTGTACTTTTGTTTTGATGATTCAACGTTTTTGTCATACTCAGCTTTTATTTCACCATCATCAACAGTAACATTTTCTATAATGCTGTTTCTTAATGCATTACTTGCAAGTGTAGCTTTGTTATTATCCATTATTTCATCTACACTGGGATATCCATACTCTTGCATTTTAGTTTCAACTTCTAATTTAAGCTGATTTTCATCCAATTTACTATCAGAAAACAATTCTGCTTTTAGAGAATTAAAATTATCTTGATAAGATTTTTCTGCTTCAGTTTTTAGTTCATTTAATTTTACATCATCAAAATCATTAAAACCATTATCCTCAATTTTGGATTCAATAACTTTTTCCCTAATAATATTATCAATTGCAATATCGCGTACGGATGAAATGATATCCTTATCTTTCATATCAAGCTCCATACCTGTTTGCATTTGATAATAATAACTTTGCATAAATAGTTCTTGATCTACAGCATTTTGAACTTCTTCTTTGGTTATTTTTTTATCACCCAATTCAATAATAACTGTTGATTTATCAACTTCAGGATCTTTTACAATTAAATTACAACTACTAAAGGTAAAAAGTACAACCAACAATAAAGTAAATATTTTTAAATATTGCTTTTGCATATAATATTCGCTCCAATCTTTTAAATACTGCCTAATTATATACTAATTTAAGCTTGTTTTCAAGTATAGCATTATATTATGTGTTTTAAGTTTGCAATAAAAAAGATACTCTACATTTGTAAAGTATCTCTTTATTAAATAAAATTATTTGTTTTGTTCTATTGCTGCTTGAGCTGCTGCTAAACGAGCAATTGGAACACGGAAAGGTGAACAGCTTACATAGGTTAAACCTAATTTGTTGCAGAATGCAATTGCTGCTGGGTCGCCACCGTGTTCACCACAAATACCAAGTTTGATATTTGGGCGTGTTGTACGGCCAAGTTTAACTGCCATTTCAACTAGTTTGCCAACGCCATCTTCGTCTAAACGAGCAAAGGGGTCGCTTTCCAATATGTTAGCGCTATAGTATGATTCTAAGAACTTACCAGCATCATCACGGCTATAACCGAATGTCATTTGTGTTAAGTCATTAGTACCAAAACTGAAGAATTCAGCTTCTTTAGCAATTTCATCAGCGGTTACGCATGCTCTTGGAATTTCAATCATTGTACCGATTTGATACTCGATTTTTTCGCCAGTTTCATCAAATATTGTATTGATTGTATCAACAACAACGTTTTTAACATATTTTAATTCAGCAACTGTTCCTACAAGTGGAATCATTATTTCAGGAACGATATCCCAACCTTTTTCCTTACGAACAGCTAGAGCTGCTTGAATAACAGCACGTGTTTGCATTTTAGCAATTTCAGGATATGTAACGCTTAAACGACAACCACGGTGGCCCATCATTGGGTTAACTTCGTGTAATGCATCGATTTTGCTTACTACTTCATCATATGTTAAGTTCATATCTTTAGCAAGTTTTTCGATTTCTTCGGTCATATTCTTTTGAGGTAAGAATTCATGTAGTGGTGGATCCAAATAACGAACTGTCATAGGACGGCCTTCTAATGCTGTATACATACCTTCAAAGTCGCCTTGTTGCATAGGTAATAATTCTGCCAAAGCTTTTTCACGTTGTTCAACAGTTTCTGCTAATATCATTTTGCGCATTGATAAAATACGTTCGCCTTCAAAGAACATATGTTCTGTACGGCAAAGACCAATGCCTTCAGCGCCAAATTCAACAGCTTTTTCTGTATCTCTTGGGTTATCACTGTTTGCACGAACTTTTAGTGTACGAACTTCATCAGCCCAGCTCATTAGTTTAGCAAAATCGCCAGTAACTTCAGCTTCAACTGTAGGAATGTTGCCTAGGTAAACATTACCTGTTGCGCCATTTATTGAAAGCTCATCGCCTTCTTTAAGTACTTTATCGCCAACTGTAAGTGTTTTTGCTTCTTCGTCTATAAGCAATGCGCCACAACCTACAACTGCAGTACGACCCATACCACGAGCAACAACGGCTGCGTGTGATGTCATACCACCACGAGCTGTTAATATACCTTTTGATACGTCCATACCTTCGATGTCTTCTGTTGTTGTTTCATCACGAACCAACATAACATCAACGCCGTTTGCGGCAGCTTCAGCAGCAGCTTTTGCTGTAAAGTAAATTTTACCTGTAGCAGCACCTGGGGAAGCTGGTAAACCTGTAGCTATTGGTGTGCTATTTTTTAAAGCTGCATCATCAAAGTGGGGGTGTAATAAAGAGTCAAGTTGTTTTGGTTCAACTAGCATTAATGCTTCTTTGGGTGTAATCATGCCTTCATCAACCATGTCAACAGCAATTTTTAGTGCAGCAGCTGCTGTACGTTTGCCGTTTCTTGTTTGAAGAATATAGAAATCACCATGTTCAATTGTGAATTCCATGTCTTGCATGTTTTTATAATGCTTTTCAAGCTTTGTTGAAATTTCATTAAATTGATCATATAAATGGGGAAGAGTTTCTTTTAAATGGGATAAAGGTGATGGTGTACGGATACCAGCAACAACGTCTTCACCTTGTGCGTTCATCAAATATTCACCTGTTAAACCAGGAGCACCTGTAGCAGGGTTCCTTGTAAATGCAACGCCTGTGCCACTGTCATCACCTGAGTTACCAAATACCATTGCTTGAACGTTAACAGCTGTACCCCATGATGATGGGATATCATTCATACGACGATAGTATACTGCTCTATCATTATTCCATGAACGGAAAACTGCTTCTATTGATGCAATTAATTGTTCACGTGGATCCTGTGGGAATTCAAAACCTTTTTCTTCAAAGAAAATAGCTTTGTATTTGCTTACTAGTTCTTTTAAATCTTCGCCTGTTAATTCATAGTCAAATTCATAGTTGTTTTTCTTTTTGATGTCTGTTAAAACAGCTTCAAATTTAGCTTTGTTAACTTCCATAACAACGTCGCTAAACATTTGGATAAAACGGCGATAGCTATCATATGCAAAGCGATCATTGCCGGTTTGTTTTGCTAAACCTTGAACTGCGATATCGTTTAAGCCTAAGTTAAGAATTGTATCCATCATACCAGGCATGGAAGCTCTGGAGCCAGACCTTACAGAAACAAGGAAGGGATTTTCTAAATCACCAAACTTTTTACCAGCGATGTCTTCTGTTTTTTTCAAAGCATCATAAATTTGTTCGATAATATCATCAGCTATTTTTCTGCCATCTTCATAATAACGTGTACAAGCTTCAGTTGTAACAGTAAAACCTTGGGGTACAGGTAAACCCAAGTTTGTCATTTCAGCAAGGTTTGCACCTTTACCACCTAGCAAATTGCGCATTTCCGCATTGCCTTCACTAAATAGATAAGTATATTTCGTCATTTAATTTCCTCCTTAGAGATATTCTCTATTATTATACATTGTTTAAACATAAAGTGCAATATTAAAACATTACTCTAATTATTAATTATAGTTTAACAATCCAATTAAATTTATCTTCTAATTTTCCGTATTGAATTCCAGTTAAAGTATCGTATAGTTTTTGTGAAACTTTACCTATAGTTCCATCGCCAATTTTAGTGGTTTTATTTTTATAATGTAGCCCACTTACTGGACTTATTACAGCAGCAGTACCAGTACCGAAAGCCTCAGTCAAAATACCTTCCTCAGCGCCTTTAATAACATCATTAATTGATATCATTCTTTCTTCTACATCATAACCTAATTCTTTTGATATTTTTAATATACTATCTCTTGTTATTCCAGGTAATATACTGCCATTTAATGAAGGTGTAACTACTTTGTTTCCATAAACAAACATCATATTCATAGATCCAACTTCGTCAACATATTTTTGTTCTACACCATCAAGCCACATAACTTGGGCAAAACCTTTTTTATTTGCATAAGCCCCTGCTAAAATACTAGCAGCATAATTCCCACCGGTTTTTGATGTACCTATTCCGCCACGAACAGCTCTAACATACTCATCTTCAACATAAATTTCTACTGGAGCTAAACCTTCGGCATAATAAGCACCAACTGGGCTTAAAATAATATAAAATTTGTATGTTTGAGAAGCTCTTACGCCTAAAAATGGATCTGTAGCAATCATTGTAGGGCGTATATATAAAGATGTACCTGGTAAATGAGGAGTCCACTCTTTATCCAAAGCTAATAAAGATTTTAAGCCATCCATACAAAGCTCAACAGGAATTGTTGCCATACAAATGCGTTCAGCAGACTTATTTAATCTATTAAAATTATCCGTTGGTCTAAAAAGTTGAAATTCGTTATTCGCAGTTCTATAACATTTCATACCCTCAAATATCTCTTGACCATAATGAAGAACCATGGCAGATGGATCAAGTTCAAATTTTCCATAGGGCATAACTTTAGGGTTATACCAACCCTTATCTGCGGAATAATCAACAACAAACATGTGATCTGTAAATGTGCGACCAAAGCCTAATTTTGATTCATCAGAACTTTTAGCTTTTAAATTTGTAGATTTAATTACTTCAATACTCATACTTTAACCTCCTATTAATAACAATATAATTATAGAAGTTTGAGCTATCAAGTCAAGTAAATAAAGTAATTTAAACAATTTTAAACCAAATAATGTTAGCAAATATATATTAAACTAATACTTTAAGAGTGTTTGACTAAATTAATACAAAATGATAAAATTAATTTAATTTTGAATTTAGGAGGAAATTTATGTCAGGTCACAGCAAATGGTCTAATATTAAACACAAAAAAGGTAAGGCAGATGCTGAAAGGGGTAAAATTTTTACTAAAATAGGTAGAGAGATAGCTATGGCAGTAAAAGAAGGTGGCTCTGACCCAAATACTAATGGCAAGCTAAGAGATATAATTGCTAAGGCAAAATCAAGTAATATGCCTAATGATAATATAACAAGGTCAATAAAAAAAGCTTCTGGAGAGCTTGGTGATGTTATCTATGAGGAAATTGTTTATGAAGGCTATGGCCCTGGTGGCGTTGCTTTTATTTTAGATGCTATAACAGATAATAGAAACAGAACCGCTGGTGATGTAAGAAGTTATTTTAGTAAATGTAATGGCGCCCTTGGAACAAACGGATCTGTAGCATACATGTTTGATAAAAAAGGTGTTATTATAGTTGAAAAAAATGATGAATTAAATGAAGATGATTTTATGTTAATAGCTTTAGAATGTGGGGCAGAAGATATTGTAATTCATGATGAAGAATATGAAGTACATACACATGCAAATGATGTATCTAAGGTTAATGAATCGTTAAATGATAATGGAATAAATTCTTTATCAGCAGAAGTTGAAATGATTCCTCAGAATAATGTTGATATTAATGATGATGACATATTGAAAAATATATATAAATTGATTGATCTTCTTGAGGATTGTGATGATGTACAAAAAGTATGGCATAATGCTAATTTGCCTGAAGAAGATGAAGAAGAGTAAATGAGGATTTTATGAATTTTGCAATTATATGCGTTGGTAAGATAAAAGAAAAATTTTATTCTGAAGCAATTAACGAATATATTAAAAGATTAAAAGCGTATATTAAATTGCAAATTATTGAAGTGGATGATGAAAGAGAACCTAACCAATTAAGTCAAAAAAATATTGATATTATACTCGAAAAAGAAGGAAGCAGAATTAGTCAAAAACTTCAAAATAGGGATTATATTATTGCGCTAACTATAACAGGAAATCAGTTTTCTAGCGAAAATTTAGCAAGTAAAATAATTAAATTAAAAACAGAAAATTATAATAGAATAGTTTTTTTAATAGGTGGCTCATTGGGCTTATCTAATAATTTAATAAAAAAAGCCAATGAGGAAATGTCTTTTTCTAAAATGACATTTCCTCATCAACTTGTGAGGGTAATACTATTAGAACAATTATATAGGTCAGAAAAAATCCAATCAAACGAACGATATCATAAATAATTAATTATATGAACCTGTTAAACTCAATATTGAAATACTAGGTTGGTTAAATAATCTAAAATTGAAAACAGGATAAATGCTAGATGTGCTTAACCCTGGACTAATGTATTGATCTAAAGTGAGTAATCTTGACTTACCTACAACAGTATCTTTGCTCGGGAAAAAGCCTAGTTCAGGTACATAAATTGGATTTCCATTTGGCAAAACCCATTGCCCTCCAACATAATGTCCGCATAAAACTAAAGAAACCCTATTAAACTGAAACAGATTATCTTTATTGCTATATTGTAGCAAGGAGCTTACATAATCATTACTTAATGGAATGTGGTTTAACGCTATTTGTATATCGTTTTCATTAATAATACTTGAAGCATCAATTGCGCTTTCCATTATTCGGCTTCTATATGATAATGACCTATAAATTGCTGAACCTTCTTCTTCATATTGCAAACCTTCTTTCTCAATTCTAGTTATTTCACTGGTCATTGCATTTAGTGTAGTTTTTGGGTTAATACTATATAAATATTCAGGTGAAAACCATAATTTATATTTGCCTACTTTTTGTGAAACGGGTCTATCTAAATAAATAACCCCAAGTTTTTGTAGTTCTAATATATATTCTGCCAAAACCTCAGTATTTCCATATGGTTTTGAATGTACTGGCTCAGGGTCGCAATCTCCGCTAATAAAATATATTGGTGCTTTTGAATTAATTAATTGTAATGAGTTTATTAATCTAAATAATGGTTCCTTATTACCGCTTTTACCAATCATATCACCAGTAAGGCACACAGCATTAAAACCATTACCCTTAAGTAAACTTGATAACTCATTTTCAGTAATTGCATTTTCATCACCATTTAAATCGCTAATATGAAGTATGGAAAATCCCTCAAAATCTCGCTTTAAATTTGATATTGTTATTTTCTGCTTTTCAAGCTTAACAGAGTTTGTTACAGATAAGCTTGAAATAAAAATTGTTGATATAATTAAAATCAAAATTAACAAAACAATAAATATTGTTGTGGTAATATTATATTTTCTTTGCTTTACTGGAGTGTATTGAGGTAATTTTTTATTTTGCATATTTAACCTTTCTCATTTTAATAATTTGTATTATTATATTTATATATCTAACAATGATAATTTTAAAGGAGATTATTCCAGTTGTCAAAACAAAAGCTAATATATGAATGTTCAGAATGTGGATACGAGTCTACAAGATGGATGGGTAAATGTCCTGACTGTAACGAGTGGAATACACTTATAGAAAAACAAGTTATACCAGCTGCTAAACTAGATAATAATAAGTATGATGTAATTGTTTCAACAGCAGAGCCAATATTGATAAATGAAGTTAAAGATGAAGTATATGGCAGAACCTTAACAGGAATAGGTGAATTAGATAGAGTTTTAGGTGGGGGAATTACAAAGGGAAGTGTTACTTTATTTGCAGGTGACCCAGGCATTGGTAAAAGTACATTATTATTGCAAGTTTTATCACGATTATCAACAAATAATTTTAAAGTTTTATATGTAACAGGAGAGGAAAGCAATTATCAAATAAAAGCTAGGGCTAAAAGATTAAATTTAATTAATGATAAGCTTTTAGTGTTTTCAGAAACTTATATTGAAAATATAATGAAACATATAGAAAAAATTGAGCCTGATTTTATTGTTATAGATTCAATTCAAACAATGTATAAACAAAGCCACAGCAGTTCTCCAGGTAGTGTACCTCAAATAAGGGAGTGTGCTGGTATGTTGATAAAATATGCAAAAACATCGGGGGCATCAATATTTCTTGTTGGGCATGTTACTAAAGAAGGAACGTTAGCGGGGCCTAAAGTATTAGAACATATGGTAGATGTTGTTATGTATTTTGAGGGCGACAAACAACATGAATACAGATTGCTTAGAACTGCAAAAAATAGATATGGCTCTGTAAATGAACTTGGTGTTTTTGAAATGAGTGAAAAAGGCATGGAAGAAGTTGAAAATCCAAGTGAGACTTTAATTGCTAACAGGGCCAAGAATATTAGTGGTTCAATTGTATTTTGTGCACTTCAAGGCAGCAGGCCTATTTTAGTTGATGTTCAAGGGTTATCAACAACAAGTTTTTATCCGGTACCTAAAAGAACTGTAAACGGTGTTGATTATTCCAGAATATCTATGATATTGGCTGTTATAGAAAAACGTGCTGGTAAAAAGTTGTATAATCAGGATGTGTTTTTAAATGTTGCTGGTGGAATATCCTTGGATGACCCTGCTGCTGATTTAGCAATAGCTATGGCAATTGTATCTTCCTTGGAAAATAAAAATATTAACAGTAAATTTACAGCTATGGGAGAGATAGGTTTAAGTGGTGAAATAAGATCTATTTCTCAACCACAAAGAAGAATAAATGAGTGTGAAAGATTAGGTTATGATATAATAGTAGTACCTAAATCTATCAAAAGCAAAATAAAGGCGAAAAATACAACAAAAATATACTTTGTTGAAAATATTATACAAGCATTTGCATTACTAAATAAGGATGATGAGTTAATTGAAAGATAGGATTATTAGAACTGTATTAAGAACACTATTTTTAGTTTTAGGTACAGCGTTAGGAGCAGCACTTACAAACATTGTAATATATTTTATGGATATAACGAATCCTTCAATGCTAGAAGGTAAGTTTATAAAGCCTATTCTAATTTTAATATTTTGTACATCAGGTTTAATATTAGGATATTTTACATATAAATATTTAAGTCCAAGGTTCAAAAACATTTCTGATAGAGTTGAAAAACGTTGGGAAAACATGAATAGTAAGCAGGTTATTTCATCTTCATTTGGCCTTTTAATTGGATTATCTATAGCAATGCTTATTACTCAATTATTACATTTTATTAAAGACTCTATTTTTTCTTTAATTATTAGCGTTATTTTATATATTTTGTTTGGATATATTGGTATGATATTAGGGTTTAGAAAAAGTAACGACTTTTTTATACCAATTAAAACAAACTTTTTAGAAAAAACAACTAAAAAAGATAATTTATCAGCAAGTATTGAAAATAATAATTTAAATAATGCAAAAATATTAGATACATCTGTTTTGATTGATGGTAGAATTGCAGACATAGCAAAAACTGGGTTTGTAGAAGGAATGCTAGTAATTCCAGAAGGTACGCTCATAGAGCTGCAACATATTTCAGATAGTAGCGAAGCAATTAGAAGAAATAAAGGTAGGCGAGGCTTAGATATTGTTGCGAAAATGCAAGAAGAATTAGGAACAAAAATTATTATTGATAGCACAAAATATGAAGATTTAATTGAAGTTGATGCACAGTTAGTAAAACTTGCTAAGGATATAAAGGCATCAATAATAACTAATGATTATAACTTAAATAAACTTGCAGCAATATCAGGTGTTAAAGTTTTAAATATTAATGACTTAGCTAATGCTGTAAAACCAATGTTATTGCAAAATGAACAAATTCAAGTACAAATTGTTAGAGAGGGCAAAGAGCCGGGGCAAGGTATAGCATATATGGCCGATGGTACAATGATAGTTGTTGACAATGGTAAAAATTATATTAATGAAACTGTTACAGTTACGGTAACATCTGTATTACAAAGTAGTGCTGGTAGGATGATATTTGCCAAAATTTCATAAAATAAAAAGCTTGTTATACAAGCTTTTTATTTTGTACAAATATTAATTAAAACTTCAACCATTTTATCCATAGATTGTATACTTATTAACTCTTTTTTGCTATGAAAGTTAAAGCCACCTGTGCTTAAATTAGGGCATATTAACCCCATATAACTTAATCTTGAACCATCTGTACCGCCTCTAATAGGTTTTATTATCGGTTCTATACCAGCTTTTAAAAATGCACTTTTTGCTAATTCAATAATTTCTGGATGTTCTAATACTTTATCTCTCATGTTGTAGTATGTATCTGTAATTTTTGCTTCTATAGTACCTAAACCATATTTTTCATTTAAAAATTTTGATATTGTGTTTATAAATTCTTTTTTATTATTAAATTTTTCAAAATCATGGTCTCTAATAATATAGACCATTGTTGTAGCTTCCTCATTACCGTTTATTTCGGATAAGTGGTAAAATCCTTCATATTGCTCTGTATGCTCAGGTCTCTCAAAAGCAGGAATTAAACGATCAAATTCCATTGCAATATTTTGGGAGTTTTTCATTTTGTTTTTTGCAGAACCAGGGTGAATATTAATACCGTTAACTTTAATTAAAGCATTAGCTGCATTAAAGTTTTCATATTCAAGTTCGCCTAATTCGCCACCATCTACTGTAAATGCAAAGTTGGCCCCAAAACCATCAACATCAAAAAGGTCAGCACCTCTACCTATTTCTTCATCTGGTGTAAATGCTATAAGCACTTCACAGTGGTTGGGGGAATTTTCAGCCATTAGATATTCACACAATGTCATAATTTCCGCAATTCCAGCTTTGTTATCTGAACCAAGTAAAGTTGTACCATCTGTAACTATAATGTCTTGATTAATAAGGTTATTAAGAAAAGGATATGAAACTGTATCTATTTCTAAATTGTTTTCTAAAAAAATATTTTTCCCATCATAGTTTTTTATAATCTTAGCATTAACTGGGCCTCCAGAACAGGATGGGCTGGTATCCATATGGGATATGAATCCAATTTTTTTATTAAATTTATTTACATCACCTTTAGCAGGAATTTTGGCATAAACATAACAGTTTTCATCAACAAAAGCATTATCAATACCAATTTCTTTTAGTTCATCAACAAGCTTTTTTGCTAATATCCATTGATTTTCGCTTGAAGGGCAATTTTCATTTTTCTCGTCCGAAGTTGTATCTATTTTTGTATAATTTAAAAATCTTTCGTATGCTCTCATGTTCTACCTCTCTAAATTAAATTTAATATATCAATCAAATTTTCAAACTTATAATCAACAAATTCAGATAAAAGTGAATTATAAGGTATCAAATCTGGTATCATTACAGTTGTCATTTTAGCAAGTTTAGCAGCTTTTAGTCCGTTTAAACTATCTTCAACAACCAAACATTCCTCGTTGTTTATATTTAACAAATCAGCTGTTTTATTAAATATTTCTGGTGATGGTTTACCGTTATTAACGTCGTCACCAGTAACAATTACATCAAACATATTATTCAACTTATAGGCGTCTAAATATGAATAAACTGAAAGCTTTGTATTGCTTGATGAAACTGACGTAAGTATGTTTTTACTTTTTAAAGCTTTTAAAACTTCAACCACATTCTCTTTTAATGGCAAATTCCCGTTATAAGCCATTTTAATTAAATCTTGCTCTAAGGATGTAACTATCTCTTCATATGGGAAATTGGCAGATATTTGTTCGCAAAAATAATTTTTTGTGTCGTTATATGTTAATCCTAAAGTTTCAACAACTTGTTCTTTTGAAATGTTATAACCATAATTTTTGCATATATCAATAAAAACTATCTGGGAAACCCGTTCGCTATCAAATAATACTCCATCCATATCAAACAAAACAGCTTTTAACATAACCTTATACCTCTAGATTTTCAATAATATTATTAGCGATTCTTATACCATCAATAGCTGCAGACATTATACCACCAGCATATCCGGCCCCCTCGCCAGCTCCATATAATCCAGCTATATTAGTACATCCAATCTCATTTCTTAGTATTCGTATAGGGGAAGATGAACGTGTTTCAACTCCAGTTAATACAGCATTATAATCTTTAAAACACTTGATTTTATTCCCAAACAAAGGTATTGCATATTTTAAGTTTGAAATTACATAATGGGGCAAGGAATCATTTAAATCAACATTTTTATATCCACTTTTACAACTTGGTGTTATAGTGCTATATGATGTTGTTACCTTGTTTGTCATAAAGTCTTCAACTTTTTGACAAGGTGCTATATATTGCTTACCAACCAAATTAAAAGCTTTTTCTTCTATTTTTCTTTGAAAACTAATACCGCTTAAAACATGATCAGATCCAAAATCTTTTGGGCTAATTCCAACAAGAAGTGCTGAGTTTGCATTTGTATTTTTTCTACTATGGTAACTCATGCCATTTACTACCAATTTTTCTTTCTCACTTGATGCAATTATTACTTCACCTCCAGGGCACATACAAAATGAATACACTCCTCTATTATCAGGGGTTCTAACATTTATATTGTAACTTGATGGCAATAATGCAGGATGTTTTGTATACTCGTGATAACGCGATCTATCTAAATCATCTTGTTTATGTTCAATTCTTAATCCAATAGCAAACGGTTTTTGTTCCATAGCCACACCGTTATTATATAACATTTCTATAGTATCTCTCGCGCTATGACCAATGCAAAGCAACAAATAATCACAAAAGACAGTCTCTATATTATTTTCCATGTAATTATAGATATCAATTCCAATTATTTTATTGTTTTTTACTATTAAATTATCTAATTTAGTGTTAAACCTAAAACTACCACCTAATGATTCTATATATTCCCTAATATTTTTTACTACCAATCTTAATTTATCAGTCCCTATATGAGGTTGAGATTTGTATAATATATCCTCAGGGGCACCCATACTAACTAATGTTTTTAAAATAAAATTGGTAAACTTACTTTTAACGCCAGTTGAAAGCTTTCCATCACTAAAAGTGCCAGCTCCACCTTCGCCGAACTGTACGTTAGAATTCTCGTTCAAAATTTTATTATAAATAAAATTGTTTATATCTTTAGCTCTATCTTCAATTTTTTTGCCGCGCTCTATAATAATTGGTTCTAAGCCAGCCTCTGCTAAAATAAAACTTGAAAACATTCCGGCTGGTCCAAAGCCAATAACAACTGGTTTTGATAATTGTGAATTCTTTTTACTTTTTATAAAGTTGAAATTTTCTGTATTATCAATTAATGCAATGTTGTACTTAGAAAATTTTTTGCTTTTTAAGATATTAATCTCCAAGTCTTTGTTTTGTAGTTCAACTATCAACGTTAAAACAAAAAATGGGGGAACTTCTCTAGCATCAACACTTTCTTTTTTAATAAATACATTATTTATTAAACTTTTATTCAAATTTAAAACTGTTGATGCCAAATTAACAAGTTCGTTTGAATTGTTCAATATAATATCTTTCGAGAGGGCGTATCTATCATCCAATGATAGCTTTATATTGTTTACTGTTATCACGTTTTCCTCGTTATATTAATAAATTATCAAAAGCAATATTGCTCCATGTTTCAAAATAATTAGAATCTCTTAATTCCTTTAACTCTTCTTTATTTTTAAAGCTTCCTATTAATTTGTCTTTCTCTAAGCAAACTAATTTTGTACCTTCCGAGACGTAAGCCTTAAATAGCAATCCAATGTGTACTGAGCCAACTTCATTCGAAGTGTCCATTATTATACCTTCTAATGATAAGTTTTTAATTTTTTCATAATCTAGACCTAATTCTTCTTTTACTTCCCTGTATAATGCATCATTTAAAGTTTCTTCATTGTCTATATGTCCACCAACTCCAAGAGACATATTGCCAATCAATCTAGAATCTCCACCCAATCTTTCCATACAAAATACACTATCAGTACCTTCTTCAAAAAACAATATATAAGGAATGGGTTGTTTGTAATTATTGTCTAATTCTGCTAAATATCTGTAGATATACTGCCTATTTAAAAGCATTTCGTCTAATTTAAAATTATTTAAATCAGTAATTGGTGTAAAATTATTATTGAAGATTATATCGCCAATACCCAAATCAAAAAAAACATTATTTTTAATTACCATAATTTTTTTGTCGCCATATTTAATTTTTAATTTTTCAATATTTTCCAAAGTAATATCCTTCCTAAATTTATTAATTAAACTTAATATATTTTCTACTTTTAAAGTTATCCACAAAGTTATCCACAGGTAATGAAAATTGGATTAACCAAGTATATTAGCCGATTACATCGATTTGTTTGTGGTTTGTTCTCATAAGTTATCCACAAGCGTGAAAGCATTATATTAAGCATGCCTATATTTAATATTGTTAGTTTTTGCTTGTTTCAAAAATTCTTACAAATAATTTACAATTATTTAAAATTATTATTTTTACAAAAGTTATCAACAAAGTTAATAATAAATTTTGTCAATAGTTACAATTATTATTTTTAATAAACTTTAAAATTTCATTTTTATCGTTTTCTATATTTCCAGATAATACAGCATTAAAGCATTTATTTAAAATAAAGCCAATCTCTTTACCTTCAGGTACACCTATTTCAATTAAATCTTTACCATTTATTTTTAAATCTTTTATTCTAAAACAAGCATCAGGAGCTTTTGATATAGCGTTAAACTTTAAAATCAGCTTATCAATATTATCAGAATATTCTTTATTATATGGGGGAGCAAGAGATTCTGCATCAGCCTTTTGAAGTTTTAATAAATTTTCAACTTGAGTTATTCCAATTTTTGATATCATTTTTTTTATGTTTTTATCAGTTTCTATTAAATTATGATGATATTTTACTAGCTCAATTACGTTATTAGTGATTATATTTGGAGCTTTATATTTTTCTAATACATATTTAGCAATATTTTTACTTATATTAGCATGCCCATAAAAGTGCCCAATGCTATTGTTTATTGTAAAACGATATGGCTTACCAGAATCATGAAGTAAAGCGGCAAATCTTAAAACTAATGTTGGCTCAATTTTACTAACTACATTAGCAGTATGCTCCCAAACATCATAAATATGATATTTTGTAAATTGATTAAACCCAATAGATTTATTAAGTGGTTTAAACAAATAAGCAAAAACATAGCTATAATTTAACAATATATTAAGAATATTTTTACCGCATAAAATTTTAGAAACTTCACTAAATATACGCTCTTTTGATATATTGTCAATAGATTTATAGTTGTTATTTATTGATATTTGTGCCTTATCTTCAATTGAAAAATTTAAAACGGATGAAAACCTTAATGCCCTTAGAATTCTCAAACTATCTTCATTAAACCTATGATCAGGATTTCCTACAGTTCTAATAATTTTATTAGCAATATCATTTTTACCATTTACAAAATCAATTATACCATTATTTATATCGTAAGCTAATGCGTTAATAGTAAAATCTCTGCGAAACACATCACTTTTCAAGTCATTAATAAACTCAACAACATCAGGGTGTCTATTGTCAGAGTAATTAATGTCATTTCTAAAAGTAGTTAACTCATAAATTTTATTGTTAACTATTATGCCAACAGTTCCGTGTTTTATGCCACTTTCTACTAATTTATGATCTTTAAAAATATCTATAATATTTTCAGGCTTTGCTGATGTTGCTAAATCAAAATCTGTTGGATTTGCGCCCATAACAAAATCCCTAACTGCACCACCAACGATGTAAGTTAAAAAGTTATTATCTTTAAGTTTATTTATAATATAAATTACTTCGTTTGGAATTGAAAACATATAATAACACCTCATAAATTCATTATAATTATACTATATAAAAGGTAATATTTACAAAAAACATAATAAATTCATTTTTGATGTATAAATATTATATTTTTAATGTTTTAATATAAAAATAAATGAATTTATTTGGTATAATAACTATTAATATATGTTTTATCGGAGGGGTATATGTATAAAATTATAAAAAAAGAAGTTTTACATGAAACTATTACAAGAATGACTGTTGAAGCACCAGATGTAGCAAGGCATGCTAAACCTGGTATGTTTATAATACTTAGAGTGGAAAAATATGGCGAAAGAATACCACTAACCATTGCAGATTATGATCGTGAAAAAGGCACTGTTTCTATTATATTTCAAGTTGTTGGAGCAACAACAATGCTATTAAACTCTTTAAATGAAGGTGAGTTTATTTTAGATTTTGTTGGGCCACTTGGAAATCCAACAAACTTAGATGGAATAAAAAAAGCGGCAGTAGTTGGCGGTGGTTTAGGTGTAGCAATTGCATTTCCACAAGCTAAGGCTTTACACAATGCAGGTGTAAAGGTTACAGGTATCATGGGTTTTCGAAGCAAAGAATTGTTTATTCTTCATGATGAACTTAATGAAATATGCGATAAATTAATATTAATGACTGATGATGGTTCAAATGGAAATAAAGGTTTTGTAACCGATGCATTAAAAAAGGAAATTGAAGAAGGTAATGAATTCGACACTGTAATAGCTGTGGGGCCTTTACCAATGATGAAAGCTGTTTGTGATATAACAAAACCTTTTGGAATAAAAACCATAGTAAGCCTAAACCCAATAATGATAGATGGTACCGGAATGTGTGGAGGCTGTAGAGTAACAGTTGGCGGAGAAACTAAGTTTGCTTGTATAGATGGGCCAGATTTTGATGGACATCAGGTAGATTTTAATAGTGCAATGATAAGAAGTAGAATGTTTAAAAAACAGGAAAGAGATGCCTCGTGCTTAATGATTAAAAAGTCCGAATCTCTTGCGGAGAAAAGCGATGATAAATAAGCAAGATTTTAAAACAAAAATGCCGGAACAAAGCCCACAGGAGAGAATAAAAAACTTTGAAGAAGTTGCCTTGGGATATACAAAGGATCAAGCAGTTAATGAAGCGTTAAGGTGTTTAGAGTGTAAACATCAACCTTGTGTTAATGGGTGTCCAGTTAATGTTCAAATACCACAATTTATTAAAAAAGTTAAAGATGGCGAATTTTTAGAGGCATATAAGATAGTTAGAGGTACGAATACACTACCTGCAATATGCGGAAGAGTTTGTCCTCAAGAATCGCAATGTGAAGCAAAATGTGTTAGAGGTATAAAAGGTGAACCAGTTGGAATTGGAAGATTAGAAAGATTTGTTTCTGATTATGGTTTAGAGCATTTAGATGAAATTGAAAAAGAAGAGATAACACTTACTGGGAAAAAAGTAGCTGTTGTAGGGGCAGGTCCAGCAGGGTTAACTTGTGCTGATGAATTGGCAAAAAAAGGTCACGAGGTTACTATTTTTGAAGCATTGCATAAGCTTGGAGGAGTATTAAGCTATGGAATACCTGAATTTAGATTGCCAAAAAAATTAGTGAAAATAGAAATTAATAACTTGATGGAATTACCGGTTATTATGAAACCCAATAAAGTAATTGGAAAATCTGCTTTTGTTGATGAATTATTTGAAGATGGATTTGATGCAGTGTTTATTGGTAGTGGAGCTGGATTGCCAAGATTTTTAAATGTTCCTGGCGAAAATTTGCTAGGCGTTTACAGTGCAAATGAGTTTCTAACACGCATAAACTTAATGAAGGCATATGATCCAAATAAAAATCAAACACCAATTAATATTGGCAAGAAAGCTGTTGTTGTTGGTGGGGGAAATGTGGCAATGGATGCCGCCAGATGTGCTGTTAGGCTTGGAGCTGAATCAGTAACAATAGTATATAGAAGAAGCGAAAACGAAATGCCAGCACGTAGTGAAGAAATTCACCATGCAATGGAAGAAGGCGTAAATTTTGAATTTCTAACCAATCCTGTATCTATTGAAGGTAATGAAAATGGTGAAGTCATAAGCATTAAATGTGTAAGAATGGAACTTGGTGAAGAAGACGCTTCGGGAAGAAAATCTTCTAAAGCAGTTGAAAATAGCGAATTTAGCATTGATACTGATACTGTTATAATTGCAATTGGTAATACCCCAAACCCACTAATAAAAAACACCACCCCTGATATTGAAACTAAAAAATGGGGAGGTATATCCATAGATGAAAGCACTGGAGCAACATCAAAGCCTGGTGTGTATGCTGGTGGTGATACAGTAACAGGTGCAGCTACAGTAATATTAGCAATGGGAGCAGGAAAGAAAGCGGCAGCTGCAATTGATAAATACTTAAAATCAATATAAAAAATGAAGGCGTTTAGCCTTCATTTTTTATGTAATAATTAAACTTTTCGAAGAACTCTGGGCAAATGTAAGTTCCACAAGCAGCAAGCTCGTTATCTTCTATTAAAAGTTGTAATTTTATACCATTATCTAACTCAACAATTAATGTATCAGTAAATGTGCTGCCATCATTAGCGTTTTTATATTTAGCCTTATTGCTTAAAATTGATACTAAATCTTTAATCTTATCAGAATCATTGATAATTCCAACTCCTGATAAATTCAAAGATTTAACACTATTCATTACAGAGAATGTATTATTAAAGTTCTCGTTTCCAATTAATGCTATACCACCCAAAGACACTCTTTGGAATACATGTTGCTTATTATCAATATTAGCAATTACAAAAGTATCTTTAAACTTATCGTTCGAATAAATTTCAGTACCAACATTCAATATGTTGCTAGAAGTCTTTGATGACAAACTTGGTGTTTCTTCTTGTGTTTCTACAACTGCAACTTTATTATCAAATACATAGTTGTTGTTTGTTTCTGTATTAACCAATCGATATATCTTTTCTTTAATATTTACAAAAGGAAATGGGGTTAAATCAGTACTCCAAATAGATTGAAATGCGGGCAGAGTGTTATCCTCATCAATAAATGTACTAGTTAAAAGATTGTTGCCTTCTTCGTTCATTGACCTTGATTTTAAACTAATGTCATTTGACCCAGATGTATGGCTTGAAAAAAGCAATGGAGAATTTGTATCTTGTTTTTCCACTTCAAAATTACCTTGCTTATTGAATCCTATTATAACAACAAATAAAGTAGCAATTGCTATTAAACTACTAAATGCAATTCTAAAATTAAAACTAAATTTGGTTTTTTTGTTTTTAAAATTAGAATAATATGCTTCTTCTAGTATGTTTGATTTTAATTTAGAGCTTGCTTTTATATTAGGCATGAACTCATCAATAGTTTCAGGTAAATTTTTTAACAAGTTATCAATATCATTATATTTCATTTTCATCAGAACCCCTTAAAGATATAGCAAGTTTTTCCCTGGCCCTGGATAATCTACTAGAAACAGTTCCGGGGGATATGTTTAAAACATTAGAAATTTCATTAATTCCCAAACCTTGATAATAATGAAGTAATACAGTTTCTTTAAATTTAGGTGGCAATTTACTTATAGCACTAAGTAACTCTTGTTTAACATCGTCGTGATCATGTTCTATTGATAAATTTGTAAAATCGAAACTATCATCTCCTAAAGTTACTCTTTTAAACCAAGATGACTTCCAATAATCCTTACATCTATTTATTGCAACTTTTAAAAGCCAGGATTTTTCCTTTCCTGCTTCTAAAGTGGTTGATGATGATATTAGTTTTATAAAAGTATCTTGGCAAATATCTTTAGCACGTTGCATATCTTTTAAATAAAAATAACATACCCTAATAACATCGTTTGCATATAAATCGTATAGTCTTGAAAAATCATCTTGATTCATTTTTTTAGGAATAGACTTATTATTTTCGGAATTATTTATTTCCTCATACATATAACGATTAATCCTTTTCTTTTATTCCATATTTATACTATTTTCTTTAGATATAAATGTAAAATAGTAATTAGCAGCATCTTCTAAAGCTTTTATGCTTGCTAACATTATATTTGATGAAACGCCTGCTGTTGTCCAAGTTTTAGTACCATCAGTACTTTCAATTAAAACACGAACGGTTGACGCGGTTCCTATATTATCAACAACTCTAACTTTAAAGTCTGATAAATGAATATTATCAATTGATGGATAAAAAACCCTCAAAGCTTTTCTTAATGCATTATCTATTGCATTTACAGGCCCATCACCCTCGGCTGCGTTAATTTCCTCTTTATCGCCCACTGTAACCTTTAAATATACCTGAGAATTAGTTGGGTGTTCTATTAATGAGCCATTTAAAACATGATAATCTGTAATTTTAAAATATTTTTTTTCCATTCCCAAAGCTTTTAATGCATCTATTTCAAATGAAGCATCAGCATTTTCATAACTATATCCAATTTGAGAATGTTTTTTAATCATATCAGTAATAATTTTTACTTCTTCGCTGTTTCTATCTATGTGAGGTATAATTTCTTTTAATTTATCATAAACACTAGTTTTGCCAGATTGATCACTTATAAGTATCCTTCTTTGGTTACCGACTAATTTTGGGTCTATATGCTCAAAAGATGAGTTGTTTTTTAAAACACCATCTATATGCATACCACCTTTATGAGTAAAAGCTGATTTACCTATAAAAGGTGCTTTACTACTTAAAGATAAGTTTAATAATTCGAAAATATTCCTAGAAATTCTAGTTAACATTGAAAGCTGTTCGTCTGAAACAATATTATAACCCATTTTTAATTGTAACAATGGTAATAAAGTGCATAAATCTGCATTTCCACAACGTTCACCAACACCACCAACAGTACATTGAGCTTGGTATGCACCATTATTAATTCCAATTAATGTATTTGCTATTGCTAAACCACAGTCATTATGGCAATGAATTCCTATTTTTTTATTATCAAATATTTTGATAACGTACTTAAATATTTCTTCAATTTCGCTAGGGAAATTGCCGCCATTAGTATCACATAAAACTAATAATTCTGCACCACCTTTTGATGCAGCCATTAATGTTTCAATGGCATATTCTTTATTATATTTGTACCCATCAAAAAAATGTTCAGCATCATAAAATACTTTTTTTCCGTTTGTGCTTAAAAACTTTACACTTTCTTCTATCATCCTTAAATTTTCTTGTTTAGGTACTTTTAAAACGTCTGTAACATGTAATAAAGATGATTTGCCAAATATTGTAACGTATTCTGTATTTGCTTTTAATAAAGAATTCAATCCAGAATCATTTTTAGCTAAGGTGTTTTTTCTACATGTGCTTCCAAAAGGAACAACTTTTAATTTATCAAATTTTATATTTTTTAGTTTAGTATAAAACTTTAGATCTTTTTCGTTAGCGCCTGGGTTTCCACATTCTGCAAAATCAATCCCAAGTTTATCTAAAAGCTGAAGTATTTTTATTTTGTCAGAGTCGGAATAACTTATGCTTTCGCTTTGAGCACCTTCTCTGAGTGTACTATCTAATATCGTTATTTTAGACATAAAAGCACTCCTTTCCCAGTTCTAGCAATTATATCACGTTTTATAAATAAAAAAAACACCAACAATGTTATGTTGGTGCTTATAAAATCAATATTTATTTAGCTTCAAAAGTAATATTTACTGCTGCACTGATTGATATTTTACCAGACAATATAGGCGTTGATGATGCTGAATCAAATAATTCTTGATTTGTATAAGATTTTGTGTACATAATATTGTTGTTATTTGACCAATTTTCATCTATAGATAGCACTTTTATTATTTTTACTCCTGATGCCGAAGCTATAATATCCGCCTTTTCTCTTGCAGCTTTAACAGCTTTTTCTAGTGCTTCTAAATAAACTTTGTCACTGTTTTTGATTTGAAATTGAAGCCCGAATGATGAATTTGCACCATTTTTTATACTCTCATCAATAACTGAACTAATTAAAGTGATATCGTTAGTAGAAATCTCTAAACTATATTCTACGTTATATGACTGTATTGTATTGCCATTTGTTGAATTTGAACTATAATCATATACTGGTGATACATTAAAGTTTGAAGTTATTACATTTTCTTTTTCTATACCTAGGTTTAAAATAGCAGGTATTATAGTATTAATTTTATTAATTGTTTCTTCCTGTGCTATTTTTACTAACTTATTGTTAGATGTTACACCAATAATTATTTTGGCGTTGTCAGGCTCTACATATATTGTAGAATTTGCTGATACGGATATTTTTGTTAATGCTTGATTTTCTTCTCCTATAGCTAAATTAAATGAGAATAAAACCATTATTAATGTCATTAAAAGGGCAAACGTTGATTTTTTCATAATTATTCCTCCAATATTTTGTTATATTATATAAACGAAAGTAAAGGGTAATATATTCCCAGTTTATTATTTTATAGACAAAATAATTTAAACAAGTTATAATATAACCTGTTATATGCCAATATAGCTCAGTTGGCAGAGCAGCGGTTTCGTAAACCGCAGGCCAAGGGTTCGAATCCCTTTATTGGCTCCACGAGGTGTAGTGCAGTTTGGTAGCGCGTTTGGTTCGGGACCAAAAGGTCGCAAGTTCAAATCTTGTCACCTCGACCAATGGAAAAGGCTTAGAACATCATTGTTTCTGGGCTTTTTATTTAGTAAATTGTTGCTTTTACCCTAAATTTGACCCTTATTAGATAATATGATTTGAGAATAAATTTTATTACAACGATTGGAATATGTTAAATTTAAACATAAGGAGGAAGTATGGAAGATAAAGAATTTTTTGATAAGATAAATGCTGTACAAGTAGAAGAACCTGATGAAATTGATCTGCTAATGTTAAAAAATGCCAGCAAAATTAATGATGGCACATATGTTGATCTTGAAGAATTTAAAAAATCTTTGATTAAGGGGAATGATTTATAGTGTTAAATTCTATAATCAATTTTTACCGCAACTAAATCAAAAAGCAACTTAAAAAAGTTGCTTTTTTGATTTTCTATTATTTTAAATTATCTAAATATATTTTACAAACTTTAGGAAAGTTAGTAATTATTCCGTCAACATTCCATTCGCACATTTTTTCTAAAATATTCATGTCATTTACTGTCCATACGTTTATTGGTATGTTGTAGTTTCTACAACTAATCACATCATCATAATTCAGGTTTTTCCAACCTGGATGATAATATTCAAAACCAAATTTTCTACAATAATATCCAGCGTTTCCCAATCCTTCATTTTCAACTAAAGCGCCACATGGAATACTTGGTGCTATTTTTTTTAATAAAGTAATTGAAGAGTGATTAAAAGAAGAAAATATAATTTTATTTTCAAGATTAAATTTTTTTACTAGATTTAATGATTTTTCCTCAAGTTCTTCATAATAAAATATACTGGATTTTATTTCTATATTTGTAATAAGATTAGTATCTTTAACCCAAGATAAATATTCATTTAATGTTGGAATTTCTACAAATTCAACATTACTAGCAAATAGTTTATTAGCATTTAGTTTTTTTATCTCAGAAAGAGTCATATCTTTAACAAAACCAATGCCGTTGGTTGTTCTTTCTAATGTTTCGTCGTGAATAATAACTACTTCACCATCTTTGGTTAATTGGACATCTAGCTCAATTCCATCACAACCACATTCATAAGCTTTTTTAAAAGCAAGCATAGTATTTTCTGGATAGCGACCACTGTAACCTCTATGCGCAAATACTTTCATTTTTCCTCCTAATTCATACACTTATAACAAGCAACATAATGATCAGGCTCTACTTCAACAAGCTTTGGATTCGGACCACTACATTTATCAAAAACAAAATCACACCTGTTTTTAAATCTACATTCATCAGGTAAATTAATAGGGGAGGTTATTTCGCCTTTTATTAGAAGTCTTTCTGGTTTCTTGTCTCCTACAATTGGCAAAGGTATTGCTGACAATAGTGCTTTTGTATATGGATGTAATGGGTTTTTAAATAATATATCAGAAGGGGCTTTCTCAACCATTTTTCCTAAATACATTACAGCAATATCGTCAGAAAAATACTTAACAACTGATAAATCGTGTGTAATAAAAATATATGTTAAACCCATTTTTTCCTGTAATTCTTTTAACAAATTTAGTATTTGTGCCTGTATTGAAACATCAAGTGCTGAAACAGGTTCATCACAAACAATTAATTTGGGTCTAGCGGCTAAAGCTCGGGCAATTCCAATACGTTGCCTTCTACCGCCATCAAGCTCATGAGGATAAACATTAATGTAGCGCTCGGCAAGCCCAACAGTTTCCATTAATTCTAATGTCCTATCTAAAATTTCACTTTTAGATTTAAGAAGCTTGTGTTCTATTATAGGCTCGCTTATCAATCTACTTACTGTTTGCCTTGGATCTAAAGAGGAAAAAGGATCTTGAAACACCATTTGCATTTTTTGGCGCAATGGTCTCATTTGTCGTCTTGAATAATTTGTAATATCTACATCATCAAAAATTATTTGTCCATCAGTTGGTTCAAGCAATTTTAGTATAACCCTACCAGTTGTTGATTTCCCACAACCTGATTCGCCAACAATACCAAGGGTTCTACCTTCTTTTATTTTAAAATCTATACCATCAACTGCATGTAAAACGCCACCAGAGGTATTAAAATGTTTGGTTAAATTCTTAACTTCTAAAATTGTTTTATTTGACATTTTCGTTCCTCCTTAGTTTAAAGTTAGGCCTATTATATGCCCAACATGCAACATAGTGTGAACCATTTTCAGTTATAGACTTTAAAGGTGGGATAGATTTATTGCATTCTTCATCTGCATATGGACACCTTGGTGCAAAGGCACATCCTTTAGGAAGGTTTGTTGGGTCAGGCATAAGTCCTTTTATAGAATATAACTTCTCGCCTCTTTCCTTAAGGTTAGGTAATGATTCAAATAGTCCTTCTGTATATGGATGTTTCATAAAATTAAAAACATCATTAATGCTTCCTTTTTCAACGATACGTCCAGCATATACAACAGCAACATCTTCGCAAACCTCCGCAACAACACCTAAATCATGAGTAATAAGCAACATAGACATGTCTTTATCACTAATTAATTTTTTCATTAGGTCAAGAACTTGCGCTTGTATTGTTACATCTAGGGCGGTAGTTGGTTCATCTGCAATTAAAAGTTTAGGGCTACATGCAAGTGCAATGGCAATTACAACTCTCTGCTTCATGCCACCAGAAAATTGGTGTGGATAATCATTTGCTCGATTTTCACTTATACCAACAAGTTTTAACATTTCTTTTGCTTTTATAAAAGCGTTATGTTTGTTTTCGTTTTGATGTAACATTATACTTTCAGCAATTTGATCACCTACGGGCATAACAGGGTTTAATGCTGTCATTGGATCTTGGAATATCATGGCAACATCATCGCCACGCATTTTTTCTAATTGTTCTTCAGACTTTGATAATACATCTTCTCCATCAAGAAGAATTTTACCTGATTTAATTATTCCAGGAGGGTTAGGAACCAAATTTAATACAGATAAAGCTGTTGTTGTTTTACCTGCGCCAGTTTCCCCAACAAGGCCTAATGTGCGTTTTTTCCCTATTTCTAAATCAATACCATTTACTGCATGAACAATAGAATCTTCTGTTTCATATGTAACTACAAGGTTCTCTATTTTTAAAACTAAATTATTTGACATTATTTAACCCCTCCTACTTCTTTAATTTTGGGTCTGTTGCATCTCTAAGTCCATCGCCTAAAAGATTAAGTGCTAAAACAGTGGACATTATAGCAAGACCTGGTGTTATACTCATATAGCTGTGACTTCTTATATATTTTCTTCCAGCTGATAGCATTGCACCCCATTCAGGAGCGGGGGATGGCACACCTATTCCTAAAAAGCTTAAAGAAGAAGCTGATATAATAGTTGTACCTATTAACAATGTAATTTGAACAATAATAGGGGATAAGCAGTTGGGAAGTACATGTTTAATAATAATTTTCCATGTTGGTAGGCCCATTGCATACGAACTTTCAATATACTCTTGATCTCGTATAGTCATAACTGCGGCACGAACAATCCTAGAAAAACTACTTGCACATGAAAACGATAATGCTATTAATAAATTAAAAGTACTGCTGCCTAATAAAGATACTATAACTACAGCAGTCATAATATTAGGTATAGAATAAAAAATATCAACACCACGCATTATAATCGAATCTACTGTTCCACCTTTAAATCCAGCTAAAGAACCCAGTATTGTTCCTACTATTAAGCCTATAAATACCGATCCAACACCAATAATTAATGAATATCTTGCTCCGTATATTACACGAGCAAATAAATCTCTACCATACTCATCAGTACCAAACCAATGTTGACTGCTAGGGCTTAAAAGTTTTTCTTTTATGTTTTGTCCAATTACATCTTTTTCATAATCAAAAATATAAGGGCTTATAATTGCTGCTATTATTAGAACAAGAAGAAAGATCATACCTATTACAGCACCTTTATTTTTAATTAATCTATGCCAAATTTCAGCAAACATGCCTTTGCTTTTAATTTTAATGTTTTCTTTGTTTTTCATATAATCACCCTTTCTTGCTATATTGAGCCTTAATTCTAGGGTCAAAGAAAGCATATATTAAATCAACAACTAAATTTATTATAGTCATCAATATTGAACTCATTATAATTGCACCTGTAACCATAGGGGTATCGCGTTTTCCTATTGATTCAAATACTAAACGCCCAATACCTGGCCAAGAAAAAACAGTTTCAGCTAATACTGATCCGGTAATTACTAGTGACATTTGTAAGCCTATAGCTGTAATTATAGGAATCAAAGCATTTTTTAAACCATGTGTAAAAATTACTCTTCTTTTTGAGCAGCCTTTTGCACGGGCAGTAGTCATATAATCTTGCCTTAATACATCTAACATTGAAGAACGTGTGGTTCTAGTAATAAGTGCTGCAAGGCCAAATCCAACAGTAACTGAAGGAAGAATTATGCTTTCAAAACCTGTTTTACCACCAGAAGGCAGCAGCTTTAAGTTTAAGGAAAAGATTATTATAAGCATTAACCCAAGCCAAAAGTTAGGCATACTTGTACCAAAAAGTGCAAATATCATTCCAGAAGTGTCTTTCCAGGTGTTTTGATTAATTGCTGTATAAATTCCTAAAGGTATTGATATAACTATAGCTATAAGAACTGCCATACCACCCAAGGCTAAAGTATTAGGTAGCTTTTCAATAAAGGTTTTAAATACATCCTTTTTTGTTATATAAGATTCTCCCATATCTCCTTTAATCATTCCAGCCATATAATTTGTGTAGCGAACTAAAAAAGGATCATTCAAACCCAGTTCTTCTCTTATTTCTGCAACCTGCTCAGGTGTTGCCTTATCTCCAGCAATCATTAAGGCTGGGTCACCACCTGTAAGGCTCATTGCCCAATATATTAGGAAAGATGTTACTAATATTACAGGAACAAGCATGGCAACTCGTTTTAATATATATCTTATCATTTTATCTCCTTAATATTTCTATTAATAATAACTAATTGCGTTTGCTTATAAACAATAAATAAAATCAAGAATGCGAGCCTAACACTATAGACTCGCATTCATTAAACACATTCTATATAGTTTAATTATTCAGCGATATAAGCGTGTCTCCAGTCATGGTTGCCACCGCCATAGAAGTAATCGCCCTTTAAGTTTTTGTTATATGCAATTATTAAGTTTGCTATATAAAGAGGAACTTGAGGAGCAGCTTCAACTAAATATTCTTGTAGTTCAACGCCATATGCCATTCTCTTTTCTTGATCTTTTTCTGTTGCAACTAAATCTATTAGTTCATCAGCTTTTTTATCAGCGTAATGGTGATAGTTTGAACCAGAACCACTGTAGAATAAGTCTCTATATACAAAGTCAACCTTTGAGTCTTCGTTCCATCTCCATAAGAACAATTCGTGGTTGCCTTCAACGCAATTTGTTTTGTGTGTGGCTGTTTCAAGAGGTTGTAATGTAACTTCAATACCGATATCAGCTAAATTTGCTTGTATAACTGTAGCAATTTGTTCATATGGAGCGCCAGAAGCATAATTTAATGTTGTTTTTAGGCCGCCTTCAAATCCAGCTTCTTTCAAAAGTTCTTTTGCTCTATCAACGTTATAGTCAAAACCTTCCATATCGTCATAGAATCCCCAAAGACCACGGTTAAGTATTGTTTTTTGAAGTGTGCCTTTACCATCTAAAGCAACATCTAAAACAGACTGTTTATCAATAGCACAAGCAACAGCTTGCCTTAATTTTTGGTTGTTCCAAGGTTCTTTTTGTGTGTTAAAACCAAAGTAGAATAAACGGGTGCCAGCTTTTTCAAAAACTGTAATATTTTCATCTTCCATTAAATATTGTAGCTCATTTATTGGTGGGTTAATACAAACATCAACTTCACCGTTTTGTAAAGCTATAACACGAGATGATCCTTCTGGCATGGGCTTAAATTCAATAATATCAGATATACCTGCGGAGTAGTTATCTTCTGCAGGTAGTGAATTTCCCCAATAATCCGCTACTTTAACTACACGGTAAAATTCGCCTTCAACCCATTCATCAAATTTATATGGGCCTGTACCTATATAGTAAGGATTTTCAACTCCATCATCATAAGCTTTTTTGCTTTGTATACCAAGGGGAAGAGATGCTAAAGATTGAACGAACTCATTATTGTATTCTTCAATTGTAATTTCGATAGTATGAGGGTCAATTACTTTACATTCAACAAATCCTTTTAAAACAGAAGCAACTTTATTATTTAATGCTGAATCTAATGTGAATTTAACATCATCTGCTGTCATAGGTGTTTTGTTACCATCGTTGAAATATACATCATCACGTAATTCAAATTTAATATGTGTATCATCAACAAATTCCCATGATTTAGCTAAGCCAGGGAAGAATTTTTCGTCGCCATGGCTTCCATTGTTAAAGAATACTAATGTTTGATGGGTTAGCTTCAAAACAATGTTGTTTACCTGATCTTGTTGTGTTTGAAGATCTAATGAGTTAATGTCAGCGTCTGTACCAATAATAAGGGTTTCCTTATGTGGTACGGTTTCAGCACTTACAAATCCCGCAGTAAGTGATGTTAGTAGCAAAACAATTGCCAATAACATAGATAGTTTTTTCATATATTCCTCCTGATTTTTCATTGAATAGTAAAATGCGCAAAAAAATAGACTTGTGTAATTTTGCGACTATTCAATAATTTTGTTACATTTATATTATCATATATTTTTAAATATACAAGTGGAAATTTTTCAATTTATAAATAAAAATTTAAGAAAAATAATTATATGTATAAGAATTATAGAAAATAACTTATTTTAGTTTATATATAATCATGTATTTACTAATAATTAATGAAATTAATTTTTTAATATAAAATATTATTGATATTATTCTTGCAATAGCTAGTATAATTTGATAAAATTATATTATTGTTAAAGTATAGTTAATTGGTTTATATATTAAACAAATAATTGTATTAATGTTATTTTCTGTAGTATTATTATATTATACTTTTGCTTTTTACAAATCATTGCTATAATTCAAAATTTATAGAAGGAGCTTATAAAATGAATATTTCTGATGCTGTTATAAAACGCCTTCCATCTTATTATAGGCATTTGAAAAAAATGCTTAGCGACGGTATTACTCATATTTCATCTTATGATTTAGGTAAACGAATGGGGTTAACCCCATCACAAATCAGGCAAGATATTAATATTTTTGGCGGGGCTGGTAGGCAAGGGTATGGATATCCTGTTCAAGATTTATTTGATCATATTGCTAAAATTATTGGTATTACTAAAACACAAAACATGATAATAATTGGTGCGGGAAATATAGGTGGTGCAATTGTAGGATATTCTGCTTTTATTGAATCTGGGTTCAATACATTGGCTTTGTTTGATGTTGCGGAAGAAAAAATTGGTAAAAAAATAAAAGGTATAATTGTTGAACCAATAAGCAAGATGAGCGATTTTTTAAGTAAAAACGATGTACAAATTGCAGTTATCGCATGCCCAGAAAATTACGCACAATCTGTAGCAGATAAATTAGTTAATAATAACATAAAAGCTATATGGAATTTTGCGCCTATTGATTTGGTTTTACCAGATTCTGTTGTTTGTGTAAATGTTCATTTAAGCGAAAGTTTACAACAGCTTTCATTTAGATTAAATAATTTAATAGATTAATAAAATTTAAGCTTGCAAATACTGCAAGCTTAGTTTTTATAGTGTTTTTTGTTTGACTATACTATTTTAAAGTTATATAATTTTTTAATATTAATATAATTAAGGAGAGATGATTCATTTGGCTAAAACTACTGTTAATCAAGATTTATGTAAAGGTTGTAGCCTTTGTGTTTCAGTTTGCCCTAAAGGCATAATGAAAATTGACGATACAACAATAAACAATAAAGGTTATCACCCTTCAAATTGTATAAATCAATCCGAATGCATTGGGTGCACTTTTTGTGCTTTGATATGCCCAGATGTAGCAATTACTGTAGAAAGGTAGGTACTAATATGCGTTATTTAATGAAAGGTAATGAAGCAATTGCAGAGGCTGCTATACAAGCAGGCTGTAAATTCTTTTTTGGATATCCAATTACGCCCCAAAACCAAATACCTGAGTATATGGCAAAACGTATGCCAAAGGTTGATGGAACATTTGTTCAAGCTGAAAGCGAAGTTGCTGCAATAAATATGGTTTATGGTGCCGCTGGTTCAGGGGCAAGGGTTATGACTAGCTCATCAAGCCCAGGCATAAGCCTAAAACAAGAAGGTATTAGTTATATAGCAGGGGCAGAACTACCTTGCGTTATTATAAATATGGTAAGAGGTGGCCCTGGTTTAGGTGGAATACAACCGGCTCAAAGCGACTATTACCAAGCTACAAGAGGTGGTGGACACGGTGATTATCGTTTATGTGTTTTAGCACCATCTAGTGTTCAAGAAGCAGTAGAATTAACTCAATTAGCTTTTGACATTGCAGATAAATATAGAAACCCTGTTATGGTGTTAGGTGATGGATTAATTGGTCAGATGATGGAACCTGTAGAAATGCCAAATTATAAGCCTGCAGAAAACTTGCCAGATAAAAAATGGGCAACAACTGGTCATAAAGCCACCGAAGATCATCCAAGGTCTATAGTTAACAGCTTATATATTAATGCAAATGAACTTGAAGTTGTAAATAAAAGGTTAGAAGAACGTTATGAAGCAATGAGCAACAATGAAGTTAGGTCTCAATGCGAATTAACCGATGATGCTCAAATTACACTAGTAGCCTATGGAACAACTGCTAGAATTTGCAGAAGTGCAATGAGGCTTGCTAGGGCTGAAGGTATTAAAGTAGGAATGATAAGGCCAATAACATTATGGCCATTCCCAACTAAAGTTATTGAAAAACAAGCTGAAGTTTCAGATGCATTTTTAACAGTTGAAATGAGCATGGGGCAAATGGTTGATGATGTTAAATTGGCTGTTAATGGCGTAAAACCTGTTTACTTCTACGGAAGAACAGGTGGAGTTGTTCCTGAAGTTAAAGATGTATTAAATAAAATTAGGGAAATTAACAATTCTTTAAAGGAGGGTAAATAATATGGCAATAGTTTTTGAAAAAACAAAAATGCTAACTGATAAGCCTTTCCATTATTGCCCTGGATGTACACACGGAATTATACATAGGCTAGTAGCTGAAAGTATTGAAGAACTAGGAATGGCGGATAAAGCTATAGGCGTTGCACCTGTTGGTTGTGCTGTTTTTGCTTACGAATATTTTAATTGTGATATGCAAGAGGCTGCTCATGGTAGAGCGCCTGCAGTTGCAACTGGAATAAAAAGAGTAAGGCCAGATTCTTTAGTGTTTACATATCAAGGTGACGGCGACCTTGCTAGTATTGGTAGCGCTGAAATTATGCATGCTGCAGCAAGGGGAGAAAAAATTACAACTATATTTGTTAATAATGCTACATATGGAATGACTGGTGGGCAAATGGCGCCAACAACACTAATAAACCAGGTTACAACCACATCACCATATGGAAGAACTCCAGAATTAAATGGTAACCCAATTCGTGTATCTGAAATGCTAGCAACCCTTGATGGCCCTGCATATATTGCAAGAGTGTCTGTTCATAATGCTGCAGCAATTAGGAATGCTAAAAAATCAATAAAAAAAGCTTTTGAAATGCAAATTAATAAAAAAGGTTTTGCTTTAGTTGAAGTTTTATCAACTTGCCCAACAAACTGGGGATTATCTCCTGTTGAGTCATTAAACTGGTTACAAGAAAATATGATGCCACACTATCCTTTAGGCGTTTATAAGGAGGTTCAAGAATAATGGAAGCTCAATGTTTGTTTGCTGGATTTGGTGGTCAAGGCGTTTTGCTTATGGGTAAACTATTAGCACAAACAGCAATGGATAAAGGTTTACAAGTTTCATGGATGCCAAGTTATGGCCCTGAAATGCGTGGCGGTGAAGCAAACTGTGCTGTGGTTATAAGCGATGATCCTATTGGTAGTCCATTGGTATCAGAAGCCACTGTTGCAGTTATTATGAATAAGCCTTCTTTAGTTAAATTTATGCCTAAAATGCAAAAAGGCTCAGTTTTATTCTATAATAGCTCTTTAATAAATGATGCTGTAATTAGAGACGATATTAAAGCCTATGCTATACCGTGCAATACAATTGCCGATGAAATAGGTAATAGTAGAGTAGCAAATATGGTTATGATGGGAGCGGTAGTTGAAGGAACTGATTTGGTTACACATGAAGATTTATTAAAAGTGTTAGCTAATGAGTTTGGTGAAAGCAAGAAACATTTACTACCCATAAATGAAAAAGCCATGAATGCTGGTGCAGAATTAGTTAAGTAAGTAAAAACACTCAATATAAATTATTGAGTGTTTTTTATTTTAAACAGAATCTTTACTATAAAATTCAGGATGTATAACATGATCATCTTTAGGATTAATTTGCCCTAAACTTTTATCAAATTGCATAACTGCTCTTTGCAAAGAGTAGTGGCCATAAGTATTCCTAATTTTATCTAGAGCATATTCAAAATTTCTATATTTTTCTTTCTTCATAGCTTCAGGTAGAAATGAAAGTTGAACTGGAAAATCTGAAGAAGTTAAACCAGACACAGAAACTCCTAATGAACGCAATGGTATTGAAATATCCCAATTTTTCTCTAAAAGTTTCATTGAAAATCGGTATAGATCATAACAAAGCTCACTTCTATGTTCTAATTGAGTTTGAAATTGAACAACTTTTAAATTGTTATATCTTATTCCAACTTTTAATGTACTACATATCAATTTGTGCATACGCAATCTTTCTGAAACGGACTCACATAATGCATATAAAGTTATTGATGCATCAGCTAAGCTTTTTAAATCATGGGCGGTAGTTATACTATTGCCTATACTTTTTATTTCTGGAGATATTTCACTAAATAATACAGAGGAATTATCTTTTCCGCAAGCAAAGTCGTGAAGCATTATTCCGTTTTTTCCAAGTAATGATTTTAAAGTTTTAATATTAGCATTTGCTAGTTGGCCTATATTGAATACTCCAATTTCATTTAGTTTTTTCTCTGTTGAATTACCTATAAACAATAAATCACAAATTGGTTTTGAATAAAGTATATCAATATTTCTATCTTTGCTTATTACGCTTACAGCATCAGGCTTTTTTAAATCACTACCAAATTTGGAGTAAATTTTATTATCACTTACTCCAACAGATATAGTTAGTCCTAATTCATTCCTTATTGTATTTCTTATATGGTTTGCTATGTTTTCTCCTTCATCTATGTCTATTTTTTTCTCAGTTAAATCTATCCAAGATTCATCTATTCCAAAGGGTTGAACTTTATCGCTATATCTTTTCAGTATATTACGCACTTCATTGCTGTATTTTAAATAATCATTAAAATTTGCTGGTACAGCTAATAAGTTAGGGCATAATTCTTTTGCTTGCCATATAACTTGGCCTGTTTTAACCCCCATGTTTTTTGCTTTAAGGTTTTTTGCAAGTACAATACCATGCCTTAAATCTTCATCGCCACAAACGGCTATAGGCTCATCTACTAGCGTTGGAATATTGGCACAAGAAACAGAAGCATAAAAATTATTTAAATCAATATGTAATACTACTTTACTATCCATATTAATGCTCCTAAAAAATATGAGAACATTTGTTCTAACATATTATAGAACAAATGTTCTCATATTTCAATATATAAATAAAAAAATCCGAATAAAATCGGATTTTTTATATTAATTTGATTTTCTGGATTTATATTCAGGGCTATTTTGAGCATAATAGAACATATACTGTTGTATTATACCAGCTGTATCTTTGTAATAATTAACATCAAAATTATTATTATACTCTTTTTCAAGTATTCTACTAATCCAAACATCTACTGGGAAAGCACCAACTCTATGATAGGAAAATAGTAAAACACAGTTTGCTACTTTGGGACCAACACCTGGAAATTCCATTAATTTTTCTAATAATGAATCATCACTCAAAGAAGATAAATTTTCAAGTTTTATTGCGTTATTTGCAACCATTTCGGAAGTTTTTAATATATAGTTTGTTCTATATCCAAGAGCACACGCATTTAAAGCATCAACCGACTGTTTTGATAATACATTAGCATTAGGAAAGCTATATTTATTGTTTTCTATTAAATTACCAAAGTTTGAGCTTAATCTTTCTATACTTGTTCTTATTGCAGGAATACTTTTTCTTTGGGATATAATAAAGGATATCAAAGTTTCCCAAGGTTCTTGTTTCAAAATTCTAATACCTCGGCCTAAACTTGCTGCTTTTTGTAAAAACAAATCAGTTTTAGGTATACTATTAATAACAGCATCATAATCGGTTGATAAATCAAAATAATCAAACCAAATATTGTTAAAATCATTTTCATTACAATAAAATTTGAACGATTCGTTTTTTAAATCTTCAATTATTAAATGCTTTCCAAAAGCAACCGTTTCAAAAGTTTTGTCATCCAATTGGTACATTCTAAAACATTGCCCACTGTTTGTTGTTTTATATAAATCAAAACATTTAATTTTCTTCTCTATCATACAAACTCCTTATATCATACCATTTACATTTATTTTCTATTATACTACAAGCCTTAATTAAAAGTAAGCTATCTTTTTCATTAAATCTATTAAGTATAGGGCTGTCAACATCTAGTATAGCAACAATTTCATTATTATAATAAATAGGTATTACAATTTCAGATTTTGATTTACAATCACATACTATATGGCCTGGAAAATTATCAACATTATCTACAACTATTACTTTGTTTTTTAAAACGGCGGTTCCACATACTCCTTTACCAATAGGTATGTTTACACAAGCAGGTTTTCCTTGAAATGGGCCTAAAATTAATTTGTTTTTACTTACAATATAAAACCCAAGCCAATTAATATCATCTAAAATATCATATAAAAAAGCAGAAGAATTAGCTAAGTTAGATATTGTACAATCCTCATGGTCTAATAATGATTCAAGATTACCCGTATTCATTTATTTATACACCCCTAAATAATATTTAACTATATTATATACTAAATTCTATACAAATTTTACATTATTTGTTATAATATTACTTAATAATGAAGGAGGTGCCCATTATGGCATTAGTAAACACAGTAGAAATGTTCAAAAAAGCCTATGAAGGCGGTTATGCTATTGGTGCTTTTAACGTGAACAACATGGAAATAGTACAAGGTATAACAGAGGCAGCAAAAGAAAATAATTCTCCATTAATTTTGCAAGTTAGCTCTGGTGCTCGTAAATATGCTAAACACGTATATTTAATGAAACTTATTGAAGCAGCAGTATTAGATACAGACCTTCCAATAGCTATACATCTTGACCACGGTTCATCATTTGAAATGTGTAAAGAATGTATAGATGGTGGCTTTACATCAGTTATGTTTGATGGCAGTAGCTTACCCTTTGAAGAGAATATTAGAATAGCTAAACAAGTAGCAGATTATGCTCACTCACAAAAGAATTATGTTACAGTTGAAGCTGAACTTGGTACTCTTGGCGGCGTTGAGGATGATGTTGTAGTTGCAAGCGAAGATGCTAAATTTACAAATCCAGATCAAGTTGAAGAATTTGTTTCACGCACAGGTGTTGATAGTTTAGCTATAGCTATTGGTACAAGTCATGGTGCATTTAAATTTAAAGGAGAACCAAAACTTAGATTTGATATATTGGAAGAAATTGGAAAAAGATTGCCTAATTTTCCAATAGTTCTTCATGGTGCATCATCTGTAATACCAGAATATGTTGATATGATTAATAAGTACGGCGGAAACATGCCTGGTGCTAAGGGCGTTCCAGAAGAAATGTTAAGAAAAGCTGCAAGTATGGCTGTTTGTAAAATCAACGTTGATAGCGATTTAAGGCTTGCATTTACAGGTGTTTTACGCAAATACTTTGCAGAACATCCTGAACATTTTGATCCTCGTCAATACTTAACAGAAGCAAGATCCGCAATTAGAGGTATGGTTGCACACAAAATTGTAAATGTTATGGGCTCAAATAATAAAGCTTAATACAATTAATTATATATTCTATAACTATATATTAAATTATATATTCTTATAGAATATATAATTTTTATTATGATTATAAAGAGGTAATGCATAATGAAAAAGTTTAGGATTTTACCCTTATTATTAATAACACTAATATTATTTGCAAGTTCAGCTTTGGCATATGAATTAGAAAGTTACAATAAAAATGAGGGTTATAATTATGTGAAGTTTGGAACAGCTAAACAAGGAGAAAATGGAGAAGTTGAACCAGTACTATGGCGAGTTTTAGAAGTTGATGATGAAAAAGCATACTTATTTAGCGAATATATTCTTTTTAATAACAGAATTCATCCCGATGATGGGGAGTGGAGTGATTCTGGTGCCAATTTCAAAATCACAGAAATTTATGGTATTTTAAACAATCAATTTTTAAATGATTCTTTTTCACCTGAAGAACAAAGCATGATTCTAGAATCTGATGAATTGGGTAAAGTGTTTTTAGTAACTGCTGAGGATATTAAAAATATAAATTATGGTTTCCCTAATAATGATTCGAGAAAAGCATTTGGAACACCTTATGCTCTAAAGAATGGATTGTTTCAATACTTAAAACGTTTTGGAAGCCATAGCCCTTATTGGACACGCTCTCAAAGCTCAACCATGAAATATGGTGCAAGATGTACTAAACAAGATGGAAGTATTGGTTATATACGTGTAGTTGTTCAAAACGAAGGTATAAGACCTGCGTTATATTTAGACATAAAAAATTATGAAATAACTGAAGGCGAAGGTACTTTCGAAAATCCTTTTATAATTAAATCAAAAAACAAGGAATAGTTTTATGAAGAAAAGAATAATCCTATTTATTGCTTTAATTTTATTAATACTTATGTCATCTGCTTCTGCAAAAGAGGCGGATGATATTTCTATGCAATGCACTTATGTAACAAGCTCTTCAAAAAGAAGCTTTAAAATGCTTTTTGATAAAAAGTATACAAATTATTGGGAAAGTGTTAGCAATTATGAAAGTAAAGTTGAAGTAACAGCACCTTCTGGTATCCCAATTTATGGAACATATGTTTGCTTTGGCAGGGTTCCTGATGAATGGCGTATTGAGGTATTTGAAAACGAAGAATGGAAAGAAGTTTTTAAAGGCGAAAAAGCATTTTTACATCAATATATACCTCTTAATGGTGTAGAAAAATACAGAATTGTATCAAATGGGTTTGGAAAAAACTGCTTGAGAATAAATGAGTTATTTTCTTTTTCTCGTGGTAATTTACCTAATTGGGTTCAAATATGGGATGATACACATAGTAAGGCGGATATTATGTTCTTAGTTGCCCACCCTGATGATGAAATTCTCTTTATGGGTGGCGCTATTCCAACATATGCATCTGAATATAATAGAAATGTTGTTGTTGCGTATATGACAACAAGTAACACTACTAGATCAAGTGAACTACTAAATGGTCTTTGGGAAATGGGATTAAAAAACTATCCTGTTTTAGGTGATTTTAGGGATGTTTATATGAAAAACCTAAATGATGCTTATGTAAAATGGGGAAAAGGTTTGGCTAGAGAATTTGTTATTGAGCTTTTTAGAAAATACAAACCAGAAGTTGTTGTAACCCATGATATAAATGGCGAATATGGCCATGGGGCACATGAACTTGTTGCAGATGTTGCTATTTACGCATATGATAAAGCAGCTAAAAAAGGTGAAATTCCTGAAAGCTTTTATGAACACGGTTCATGGCAAGTAAAAAAATTATACTTGCATTTATTTGATGAAAACATTATTAAGTTTAATTGGCAAAATAAAATATCCTCACTTGGTAACAAAACTGGTGAAGAAATTGCAAGAAAAGCTTATTCATATCATGAAACCCAACAAAATAACAAGTTTAAGTTTGATGACTTGATAAATGATTATGATTATGAATCTTTTGGTTTAATAAAATCAGAGGTGGGTGTCGATTTAATAAAAAATGACTTTTTAGAGCATATTTATGAACCAAATAGTTTTGTTAAATTAACACCAAGCCCTAAACCAACATTAGCACCAACACCAGTGCCAGATTACATTAAAAATTTGCCCCAATTAAATGAAAAGGGGTTTATTGACAATGGCGAATATATTTATGAAAACGATGAAGAGGGAAATTGGATTTATATTTCTGATAGTTTGAAGGTTATTATAAACAAGAAGTATGATGCAAATGCGCCCTTAACATGGTATGAAGCCGAGATATTTTCTGATCCAGAAAACGGAGAAATATTTAGAGCAATTCCTTTTGATCACAATAATATAGGCGGACTTTTGGTTGATCCTTCAACTATTGCTAAAAAACAAAGGGTTGTATTTGCAATAAACTCAGATTATTTTAGCTATAGAAGAGGTGGGCATAGGCCAACAGGTATTGATATTAGAAATAGCGATTATATTATTTATGATAATCAATATAAAGAACCTACTTACAGGTTCCCTAATTTAGATATGCTTGCTTTATACCAAGATGGAAGAATGGAAGTTTATGGAAGTACAGAAAAAACAGTTGAAGATTTTATGAATCTTAATGCCTTAGATGTTTTATCTTTTGGACCATACCTTATTAGGGATGGTGTTATTAACGAAGAATTATATAAAGTTAGACTATGGGATATGTTAAATCCACGCTGTGCTATAGGTATGATAGAACCAGGGAAATACGTTGCTATTATGGCTGAAGGAAGGTTAAAAAACAGCAAGGGTATAAATTTGGATCTACTTACCAGATTATTATATGAAAAAGATTGTAAAACAGCATTTAACTTAGATGGTGGTCAAACAGCAGTTATGATATTTATGGGTAAGCAAATAAATGAAATTGGTGTTTATGATGGAAAAATAAACCCTAGGAAAACATCAGAAATTTTAGGGATAGGTAAATCAGATAAAGTACTCGAATATGATGTAACAAAAGAATAGTTGTTAATTCTATATTTCAAAAAATTCATTAATAATATAAGTTAAATAATAAGGTAATGGTTCTTTCTTTCTAATTAACACACTAAAATCTTTTGTTGCTAAATTAATTATATTTTTAAAATTATATTTACCAAATAAATTTTTTATAAACAATATATAGTATTTGTTACTGAAGTCTAATATATTATTTTTATGTATATTTAAAATACGATATAAATTATAAAGTGGTATTAATTCATAATCAGAAGGAAAGGCTATAATTCCATCTTTATTATATTTGTTTATTAAATTTAAATAAAATAACTTATTAGGGTTTATATATAATAAATCATTTTTTAAAGTAACATCTGTACCTAAGTTAGAAATAGCTTGAATAGCAATATCTAATTTATCTTCGTTTGTAAAACGTGGCATATCACTTATAAATAAATATGACTCAGTATTACTTATTCTAAAAAAAGCTCTATTAAAAGTAGAGCAATCAATTATATTATTTATATGTATTTTTAAATCTAATAATAAATTATTCATTTATATATTTAAAATCAATTTTAATATGATTAACACCCACTAGTTTATTATTTATATTAAGTTGATAGCTTAATATGATATTGCCGCCATTAATCAAATCAATATAATATGTAACAGTAGTTGGGAATATTTTCATATTTAAATTACCATAAGGTGTGTGGTAAATACACTCGTGTGTTTTATTTTCTCTAAGAATCAAGTTAGTACCAAACGCACCTTTGTTATATATAAAAACTGCATCGTTTTTTATATATATTGTGTTTTTTATTTCCGTAATTTCATCAATAAATGAGATGTATTCTATTTTATATGCAGAATTCGTTTTTTCCAAAAATCCATCAACATTTAAAATAATTGTATCCTCAGAATCATCATCACGTATTTGTGATGTAGTAATTTTTAAATTAATAAGTTTTTTCAATACGCACCTCGTGATTGGAGTTTATATGAAATTAAAGGCTAACGCAAAAGTAAATTGGAGCTTAGAAGTTGTAAATAAGCGGTCAGATGGATACCATAATTTGGATATGGTTATACAATCAATTAATCTTTCTGATTATATTACAATTAATGAAAGTAGCTATAATACAGTAAAATTAGTCAATAATCCTAGTTTTAATTTTGGCAAAAACAATATATGTTTAAAAGCTATAGAATTATTTAACCAAATAACTGGATATTCATCGAGTTTTAGTATTCAAATTGAAAAGAATATCCCAGTTGGAGGTGGATTGGGTGGGGGTAGTAGTAATGGTGCTGCAATATTATATGCTTTAAACAAAATTTATAAAACAAATATGAATGATTATGATTTACAACAAATTGGCTTAAAAATTGGTTCTGATATTCCATTTATGATAGTCGGAGGTTTAGCAAAAGTTGAGGGAATAGGGGAGTTAATAACACCATTTAAAGACACAAATAAGCATGCTTTACTAATAATAAATAATAGAAAAGAGATACTTACTAAAGAAATTTTTGCCAACCATATTATAAAAAGAGATGAAATGTTTGATAGCAGTAAAACTATTGAAAACTTACTAAATAGAAAATATAGTCTTTTAAAAAATAGTGCTGGAAATAGTCTGCAAGTTACTACAACTAAACTATTGCCAGAGATAAGTTACACAATAAATGACTTATATGAAAATGGTGCTATATATGCAACTATGTCTGGAAGTGGATCCACTGTATTTGGAGTTTTTGATAATTTACTATTAGCTAATAATGCAAAACTAAAATTAGAAAATAAGTGGAAAATATGCGAAGTTTGCGAAACATCAAATTATGGCATAAAAGAGATAATTTAAAGTTCATTGTACTCATTAAATCTATTATAATTTGTTTTATAAAACAGTTTGTTTGGATCAAATAATAAGTGATCAATATTTGCGTTTATTGCACAATCGGCATCAAGGTTTCTATCTCCAATCATTATAGCTTCATTTCTTACTATATTGTTTCTGTTAATAATTTCAATCAATGAACTAGGGTTAGGTTTTCTTGGGAAAGGATCATTTGATGTAATAAAGTCTTTAAAAAATTGAACTAAGCTATAATTAGACAGGCATTCGTGCAAACTTTCATAATCTCTATGTGTTAATATATAATTACTAATATTAAATTTAACTGTAGTATTTAAAAAATCTATTACACCTGGAAATGGCTTGTTCAGCTTTAGATTAGTATTCTCATATAAAATTCTATCATTTTTAAACAACTCAACATTCAAATCATTATTTTGAGAATAATAATCAATAGCAGTATTTAAGCTAATTTTACATTTTTTATATACGTCGTTATAGTCAGATTTAATGTTTTGTTTTTTTAAAGCGTAAATAATGGAATTTGTAATTAATGTATATGACTCAAAAAGTGTACCATCAAAATCCCAAATAATATGTTTTTTATTTTTTAAAATATCAAGCTTTATCATTGTTTTTATTAGTTTCTGTTTCTTTGTTTTTATTATCATTATTTATAATTATCTTAGAAACAAGCGCATTAATAATCCTGTGGTCTTCAATTTTTAAAACTTTTATTTTTAAACCATTAATTAATAGTTCAAATTTAGTACCATCTTCTGGAATAAGTGTTATATTATTAAAAATCAAACCACCTAATGTATCATATTCTTCATCCAAAGGTAGCTTAATATTTAACTCCTTATTTATATTTTCAATTTCTGCAGTGCCTGCAATTTTCCATAGGTTGGGTTGTAATTTTAATATGTCAACTTCATCTTGATGATCATTCTCATCATATATGTTGCCCATAATTTCCTCAATAAGGTCCTCCATGGTAACAATACCACTCATTCCGCCATATTCATCAACAATTATTGAAAGATGTGTTTTGTATTTTTGCATGTTTTTAAATAATACGTCAGCTTGAATTGATGAAGGAACTATATAAGGCTCGTATACTATATCAATTAATGGCTTTTGGTTTTCACTTTGTAAATTCAATAAAAATTTTCTAGAACTTAAAACCCCAACTATATCATCAATGTCTTCATTATAAACAGGGAATCTTGATAATCCTGATTCTGTAATAATTTTTATTATATTTTCGTTACTTTCATTAATGTTTATTGCTTGAACATCAGTTCTGTGCACCATAACATCTTCTGCTGTTAAGTTATCAAACTCAAAAATATTTTCAATCATGGTTTTTTCATCGGTATTTATTGTGCCTTTTTCTGCACCAATATCCATCATTAACCTAATTTCTTCTTCTGTTACAAATGTTGAATCAGATGCATTTGAAAACTTAAATAACTTTGAAAACAACTCTGTTAGCCAATTTAAAGCAACAGCAATAGGGTAGAATAATTTATTAAAAAACCACACAATTGGCCCTGTAAATGCAGATATTTTAATATGGAAATTTGCCCCTATTTTTCTTGGTATCATATCACCAAATAGCATCATAATAAAAACTAATACAAAAGTTAGAAGTATTATTAGTATAATTTTTAAGGTTTCTGTCGTAATAAAATTAATACTTGGTGATAAAGCTTTTACTAATTTATTTGAAAAATTTAATGCTGTAAATGCACTTGCTAAGTAACCTGTAATATTAATGCATATTTTATTTGTAGTTAAAAAATTATTGGGTGAAGATATTATGTTAGATATTATCTTTGCAGTAAATTCTTCATTAGAATCTTTTTTTAGTTTAGAATCGTTTAAAGATATAATTGCTATCTCAGCAGACGAAAAAAAACTACTAATTATTATAAAAAATAATTGTAAAATTATAGGACCCCATATTGAGTCTGGTTCCAAGAATATACCTCCTTAAATTTGCAGGGAATAATGAAAATAATATTCATTAAAGCATAGTATATCATATATTTATAAAAATTAGAATTAATTGTAATAAAGTTAATTATTTTCAAAAATTAAAAAATGAAATAAAATCTTATTTCAAATCGTTATATATATAGTTAATTAAAAATGGAGGAATTTATATGAAAAAAACTATTAAATCTATACTATTATTTTTAGTTGTAACACAGATTATTTTCATAAATACAACTAGTATGGCATCACAAGAAGTGTCAAATACAGAAAAATATACACAATTATTTGACACAGTAACTTATGCCACATATAATAATGATAGTTCATTTAATTTAAGCAATAACAATAAATTAGATAGTGGGTTTATCGGAGAATTTTTAGTTGGATTTTCAAAATATTCAAATAATAATGATTTATTAAAAAATAAAGATCAACAGATAAAAGTTTTAAATGAAAATTTTGACATAAGTTTTGATGAAAAAGATATACTTTACGATAATATTGAGTTTAAAGAGTATGTTGGAATGAAAACTATGTTTACTAAAAAAACATCAGAAAACAATTATCAAGCTTTAGGTTCAATATATATTGCCTCAGGACCAATAAGTAAACTAAACAACGAAGAATTACTAAACGTAATTTGGGTTGATAAAAGAATAGTGATAAGTTATAAAATTGACAAAAACTCCGAATATGGAATAAAAATAACTGACTTCACATTACATGGCGAATTGCTTATGGAAAATGAACTTAATGATTACTTCAATTCGAACTTTACTGAGTATGTTAATACTAAACTAGGATTCTCATTAATGTTTCCGTCTGTATTTAGTCATGAAAATATTGTTGAAAACCAAACAGGAATTTCAATTAGTACAAAAGATAATTCAGCAACACTATCGGTTAAATGTTTTGCAAATAATAGTAATTTAAATGCGGAAGAATATTCAAAGGTACTAAGACAAGAAAATAACACAAATATACAAATTAATAGCAACAATCAGTCTGTTTCAATGCTAAATTTAAAAGATGATACTTTTATATTTAATATGTATATATTTAATAAAGATGTAGTTTATCAAACTGAAATGACTTTTAACAAAAAAGATTTTGAAAACTTTTCAATGTATTCTCAATATATTATAAATACATTTAAAGTTGAAGGAACGTCTCAAGGGTAACTTACATAAGAAAAATCCAATTAAGGAGTTTTAATATGAAAAAGATAATTTCGTTAATACTGGTATTATTGATATGCATTTCAATGCTATCAACTTCATTTGCAGAAATTAAAGCTAACTCAAAAGCAGCATATGGGGTTGTTACTGGTGGTTGGCTTAGACTAAGAAGTGGCCCTGGGTATAGCTATTCAACAATTGCAAGTTATGCAACAGGTACTGTAGTTAAGATACAATCAATTACTGGTGATTGGTGCATGGTTGAAACACCTGACTATGTAGTTGGCTATATGAGCAGATTTTATTTAACTTATTCACCAGGTTCAACTAATACAGTTCAACCTCAACCAACTGTTGATGGTGGTTATAACGCTTATGTTTATAGCTCAAATGGTGGTCCAGTAAGGCTACGCACTGGTCCAAGTCAAAACTATGGAATAATAGCTGCTTATTCATATGGTACACCAGTTTATGTTATAACCCATGGCACTAATTGGGATTATATTAGGATAGGTAATCAATATGGTTATATGATGAATAGTTATATTAGAACAAATTTAACCCCAATTAGTCCAACAACCCCTTCTACAAATTATACGGCTTATGTTTATAGTAGTAATGGTTATGGTGTTAGATTGCGTAGTGAACCACATGCAAATGGTCCAATACTAGGGATATATAGCGTTGGTACAACAGTTACAGTTTTAAACCATAATTATGTTAATGGCTGGGATAAAATTAAAATAGGTTCACGTGAAGGCTTTATGATGAACGAGTTTATATCCACTCAAAACAGCGGATATAACCAAAATTTAACTGACTTTAGCGTAAATAAAAGCGTAGCTAATGTTGGTGATTTATTGTTTGTATCATCTATAAAGCCAAACAATGCATCTGTTAACTATACTTGGAAGCTAGATGGTTACATCATTAGTAATTCAGACAAATTAACAGTTCCAAACAATGCAGCAAATAAAAATATATACTTAACCTTGAATGGTAAAGGCGATTACTTAGGTTCAATAACAAAAACAATTTACATCAATGGTTCAGTTATTATAACTAATCCACCACAAACAATAACCAATTCTACCATAAACCTAAGCACTAATTATCCGAAAGTAAACCAAAAAATCTATGCTAATATGAGCCCAAGCGTATATTCAGTTAAATATTACTGGTCGGTAAATGGAGTAACTGTTAGTTATAGTAATGAATATGTGCCAACAATAAATGATCAGCACAAGACCCTTACTGTAATTGCAACTGTTACAAATAGTGATGGTTCAACCTATACTGTTACAACTGAAGCTGGTGTTGTATCACCACCAGACAACATACCACAACCAATAAATTCAATTGTTAAAATTAGTAATTATGCACCATTTGTTGGAAATACAATTAATGCTTGGGTTGAACCAAGTGTGAACAATGTAAGTTTTGAATGGAACGTTAATGGCAATTTGTTTGCAGGAAACACATATACAGTACAGGCTTCAGATTTTGGATACCCAATAAATATAACCGCTACAATTATAGGCGCAAACAATAACGTATATACTTCATCAACTCAAACTAATATAGTTCAAAACTAAATAATAAAAAAGAATGACAAGAAGTATTTAATTACTATTGTCATTCTTTTTTATTTTATTTAAATGTATACTTATGTTTGTTCCTAAACTTTCTAATGAAATAATATTAAAATATCCATCGTGCTTATCTATAATCCATTTTGCTAAAGACAAACCTAACCCGGTACCGCCACTTTCTCTAACCCTTGCAGGGTCTGAACGATAAAATCTGTCAAATATTTTAGATAAATCATCTTTATTAATTCCCATTCCATTGTCTTGAACACTACAAATTATTTCAGATATACTATTTTCACATTTTAATAATATTTTAGAATTATTACTGGAGTACTTTATAGCATTATCTATCAAAATTCTTATAGACTGCTTTAACAAGTCTAAGTCGCCTAAAACATAACAATCTTTATCCGTTTCTATTTTCCATATTCTATTTGTTTCAATCATCTTATATTCTTCAAATATTTCATTTAACAATAAGCTTAAGTTAATTTCTGTAAACTTGGTTTCAATTTTATCTGAATCTCCTCGAGCCAAAAATAATAACTGTTCTACAAGTATTTGCATATGTTTAGATTCTGCAATAATTGCATCAATAGATTCATCTAATATAAGTTCATCACTTTTGCCCCATCGGTTAAGCATATTTGCATATCCTTGTATTACTGATATAGGTGTTCTAAGTTCATGCGACGCATCCGATACAAATTGTGCTTGTTGTTCATAGTTTTTATGTAGTCTATCTATTAAATTATTAACCGCGTTTTCCATGTTTTTTAATTCAACATCTTTTACATAAAGTTTAGAGTTAGGCTTTAAATGTTCAATTGCACTAGTTAAATTTATATATTTTTGTTCGCTTAAATTAAGTTTACTAAGTCGATTAGCTGTTTCTGCCATCGCTTTCAAAGGTTCGAGTGCCCTTAAAGTTTTTCTGCTTGCTCTATATTTAAAGTAACTAACTATTGGTATTTCTAAAACCAAAAATAAAACGTTTGAAACAAATATATATTTAATAATATTGTTTAAAACAACAACATGTTTAACTCCAGAGTTAATAAAAGAATAATTAATTAATGTAGTATTATTTTGATTAATAATAAAAAATATTCTATTAATGTTATCTTTATACCAATAGTTTCCAGATATTTGATATTCATTATATATTAAAAAAGATGCAATAATAAATACTGCTATGAAAATATGTAATAAAATTAATGTTATGGAAAAATATTTTTTCCATAAATTATTTATTCTATGATCAGTTTTTAAGGATTTATTTTTGTTGTTTTTATTCTTCATCTATAGAATACCCAATACCCCTAACAGTATTTATTAATTTTATATTAAATACATTATCTATTTTAGACCTCAAGTAACGAATATATACATCTACTACATTTGTATCACCTATATACTCATAGCCCCAAATATTGTCTAACAATGTCTCTCTCGACATTACAATTGATTTGTTTTCAAGTAATGCTTTTAACAAGTCGAATTCTTTAGCTGTTAAATTTATTTTGGCACCTTCATAAGTTACTGAATGCCTCGAAATATCCATTTCCAATTTGCCACAAGATAGAATATTTTCCTTTATGGATGTTCTTAATGTTGACCTAATTCTTGCTAAAAGCTCTTCAATTGAAAATGGTTTTGTTATATAATCATCGGCACCCATATCAAGGCCTGTTACTTTATCTGGTATTGCATCACGCGCTGTTAACAATATAACAGGAATATTAGAGGTTTTACGTATTCTTCGTAAAACCTCTAGTCCGTTTAATTCTGGTAACAATATATCCAATAATACAAGGTTGAAATTTTCGTTTAACGCTAATTCCAATCCATTTCTACCATCAAAGGCTTTTGTAACCTTGTAGCCTTCGTGAATCAATTCTAGTTCAACAAACCTTGAAATTTTCTCATCATCTTCTATAAGTAATATACTAAACATTTTATTTGTCCTTGTCGTTATTTTTAAAGCTATCTTTAAAACTATCTGTGGCATCTGAAACCTTGTTAAAAGCATCATTTACCTTATCATCAAATGATACACCTTTTATTGAATATCTTAAACCAAAAAAGAATCCTAGAATTAGCGCTATTAAAGTTAACTTGAAAGATATTAATAATAATATAATCACTACTAATAGGGGTATTGATAATAATTCTTTTTCTTTTTTTGAGATATTGAATTTAATATTTGTAGATTTGTTTAAAAAACTTAATATTGCATTTCCGGCTTTAGATGCATTTTCTTTAAAGTCATTATCAGTTGCCTGGTTTTCTTCTTCCTTTTTAGGTTCTTGTTCTTTTGTTGAATGTTTGCTGTTTGAAGAAAATTTTCCTATTGATTCTAAATATACTACAGCATCAAGAACATCCCAGTTGGTTTTTTCTAATGCATTTTTTGCGTCTTCATAGGTAACGCCAGCAACATCACATACTTTTTTTACTTTTTCTAAGTTATCCATAATTTTTCTCCTTAAAATTTATTGTAGTTTTACTACAATGTTATTTTCACATATAAAAATTAGAAATATAGTAGTTTAATTATTAAAATTAGATTAGAAATTAGCTTTAAATTATAATTTGAGGATTATTATTTAAATATTCATCTAACTCATTGATGTTTATCCCTGATTTTTCTAAAATAGATATAAAGTCCATTGGTGGCTTGCATTTAAAATATAATCTTTCGTTTGTTCTTGGATGATTTAGTTCTAATGAATATGCATGTAACATGAGTCTACAATTGTTTAATTTATAACTGTTATTATATATAGGGTCTCCAACAATAGGGCGGGAGATTGACGACATATGCACTCTTATTTGATGTGTTCTTCCGGTTATTATTTTTACTAATATAAAAGCACAACCTTTTAAATTATTTATAAGTTTCCAGTGGGTTTCGGCATATCTTCCATTATTATCAATAGCCATTTTCTTTCTGTTATTTTTATCACGAGATATGGGCTTAATAATACTTCCGTTTATATCCTTCATATTGCCAGCAACAAGTGCTAAATAATGTTTGGACATTGTTTTGTTTTGAAGCTGTTTGGATAAAGCTTGATGGGTATAATCATTTTTGGCAATAACAATTACGCCAGAAGTATCTTTATCCAACCTATGCACAATACCAGGCCTTGTATCATCTGAAGAAAGTTTATTATATCGGTAAAGTAACGCATTAACTAAAGTTCCAGTATAATTACCAGGGGAAGGGTGTACTACCATGCCATATGGCTTAGAAATTACAGCAAAATCTTCATCTTCAAATATTATATCTATTGGAATATCTTCAGCTATTGCAACTGGAGAAACTTCTTCAATTTCATTTGTTATTTCTATTTTTTGGTTTTGATAAATAAGCTGACTAGGTTTTGTTGCCACTTTTCCATCAACTTTTACATGGCCATCCTTTATTAATTTTGTAAGTTTAGTTCTGCTAAACTTAGTGCTATTAGCACAAATTTTATCAAGTCTTTCTTCAGTTTCACTATAAACTATAGAAAATATATCATTCAATTTTTGTTTTTTCTCCTTTTATAATAAAATAATACATTAGCAAAATTACTCCAACAAAAATAAATATATCTGCAAAATTACATATAAAAATGGGAATTAAAGGGAAATAAATCATATCAACAACGTAGCCTATAAACAATCGATCATAATAATTTCCCAAAAAACCTGATAATATTAGTAAAAAGCTAAAATAGACAAAATTATTTTTATTTTTATTTATAAAAACATATAAAAACAACATAAAAACAAAAGGTAAAATATATGTACTTAATATTGAATTTGAAAACAAACCAAATGCTATGCCATGGTTTTCAGTATATTTTATACTTAATATTTGGGGTATTAATACTAATTCATTAACAAGTTCTAATTTATTGTAAATAGCAAATTCTTTTGTTATTCTATCAATAGAAAAAAATAAAATTGGTAAAAAAACATTTGGTTTCATTATATTACCTCCATAAATATAATTCTATAAAAATAATCACCTTATTGCAACTAATATAATTTGACAATGATATAAAATTAAAATATAATTAATTCGTCAGGGGTGCTGAGAAATCGGCTGAGACAAATTTTATTTGAACCCTTATACCTGATCCAGATAATACTGGCGTAGGAAAGATGCTATAAAGTAAGTTTCACGCCATATTATATGGGGTGAATTTTTTATTTTATGGAGGTAGTTTATGAACTTTAAAACTCAAAGGCTTGTGGAAAGTGCAATTTTAATTGCAGTAGGAACAATTTTAAGTTTGTTTTCCTTTAGTGGTCCATGGATAAAAGGTGGAAGTATTACAATTTGTAGTATGTTACCTTTAGTTCTTATATCTTTTAGGTATGGTGCTAAATGGGGAACATTTTCAGCGTTAGTATATGCAATTTTGCAGGCAATATTGGGAGCGTCAAATATTTCGTATGCTCCAAATTTTGGTTTAATGATAGGCATTACATTTTTAGATTATATTTTACCTTTTGGAGTAATAGGGTTAGCCTCACTTTTTGATAATAAATTTAAACATAAATTAATATCAATAAACGCAGGAGTTGTTGTTACATTTTCCCTTAGACTATTATTCCATTTTCTAAGTGGATGGTTAATATGGCAAGCTTTATGGCCTGAGGCTGGCTGGACTGCTTGGGTATATTCAATAGCTTATAATTCGTCTTTTATGATTCCTGAAATAATAATAACCTGCTTAGTGGTTTCTATAACATATAAGCCATTAGAGAAATATTGGAATAAATTAAAATAAATTAAATAAAATATAATAAACACCGCTTAAAAGTGGTGTTTATTATATTTTATGGGAAATATTTATTATTTTTTAACAAAAAGCTTTTAATTTTTATCAATATCTGTTAGAATAAATATTGATTTTAATAAAAATAGCAATAAAATTTAATATATTTTATGCTTAATATAGTTTAGGAGGAACATAAATGGCTGATTATAAAACCGCTGATATTAGAAACATAGCTTTTATGGGTCACGGCGGAGATGGAAAAACCACTTTAACAGAAGCAATGCTTTTTGCAACTGGTGTAATTGATAGGCAAGGTAAAGTTGAGGATGGCTCAACAACATCTGACTATGAACCAGAAGAAATTAAAAGAAAAATATCAATAGGTTCTTCAGTTATACCAATTATTTGGAATAATAAAAAAATAAATATAATTGACGTTCCTGGATACTTTGATTTCGTAGGTGAAACATTAGGCGCATTACGTGTTACTGATACAACTGCAATAGTTATGAATGCTACAAGCGGTGTTGAAGTTGGCACAGAAAAAGCATGGGAAGCTGCTGTAGAAAATGGAAATACAAAAATGTTTATTGTAAACCATATGGACAGAGATAATGCTGACTATGAAAAAGTTGTAAAAGAACTTCAAGAAAAATTTGGTAATAGTATAGTTCCACTAATGCTTCCAATTGGTAAAGGTCCTACATTTAATGGAGTTATAGATTTATTACACAATAAAGCATATAAGGTTGTTGGCAAAAAAAGAGAAGAAATACCTATGCCAGAAGATATGCTTAGCTTAGTTGAAGAAGTTAACGAACAAATAACTGAGGCTGTAGCAAGTACATCTGAAGAGTTAATGGAAAAATACTTTGAAGAAGGCGCATTGTCACATGATGAGTTTGCCCATGGGTTAAAGCTAGGTATGCTTGAAGGAAGTATAGTTCCAGTTCTACCTTGTTCTGCAGTTAGTCAAGTTGGAATTATCACAATCTTAGATGTTTTATCAAAATATATGCATTCACCAGATGGTGCTGTATTTAAAGGCATAAATCCAAAAAATGGCGAAGAAGTTGAAAGAAAATGTGATGAAAACGAACCTTTCTCTGCTTTTGTTTATAAAACAATTGCCGACCCATTTGTTGGTAAGTTGTCTTTATTTAAGGTTATGTCAGGTAAAATTGAAGGAAACGGTAATATATATAATTCTTCAGCAGAAAAAACTGAGAAAGTAGCTGCCATATATACCTTACTAGGCAAAAAACAAAAAACAGTTAATGCTTTATACGCTGGTGATATTGGTGCTTTTTCCAAGCTTCAATTTACAGGTACAGGCGATACACTATGTGACGAAACAAAACCAATTAAATATCCAAGAATAAATTATCCAGAACCATGCATTAGTAAGGCGGTTTATGCTGCTAAACAAGGTGATGAAGATAAAGTTTTTGGCGGTTTATACAAGTTACAGGAAGAAGATCCATCAATTAAAGTTGAAAAGAATGTTGAAACAACTGAAACCGTACTTTCTGGTCAAGGTACAATGCATTTAGATGTTATCAAGCAAAAACTTCTTGATAAATTTGGTGCTAAGGCTAATTTTGAGGATCCAAGAATACCTTATAGAGAATCAATAAGAAAAACTGTACAAGCACAAGGCAGACACAAAAAACAATCTGGTGGTCATGGCCAGTTTGGTGATGTATGGCTTGAATTCTCTCCATTAGAAGATAGGTCAATTGATTTAGAATTTGAAGATGCTGTAGTTGGTGGTTCAGTACCAAGAAACTTTATACCTTCTGTAGAAAAAGGATTAAGAGAAAATATAAAAGAAGGCGTTTTGGCTGGATATCCTGTATATGGTATAAAAGCAAAGTTGTATGATGGATCATACCATCCAGTTGACTCTTCTGAAATGGCATTTAAAATTGCAGCTAGAATTGCGTTTAAAAAAGGTTGCATGGAAGCATCACCAGTTATATTAGAACCAATTATGAGTGTTAAAGTTGTTGTTCCTGATGATTATATGGGCGATGTAATGGGTGACATGAATAAAAGGCGTGGTAGAATTAATGGCATGCACCAGGTAAATGGTAAGCAAGAATTAGATGCAGAAGCTCCATTATCTGAAATGTTTAAATATGCTACTGACCTTAGGTCAATGACCCAAGCTAGAGGTTCTTTCACTATGGAATTCTTAAGATATGAAGAAGTTCCTGCAAATGAGGCTCAAAAAATAATAGATGCCGCAAAGAAAGACGAAGAGGAATAAAATTCAAAAGCCCTTTCTATAGAAAGGGCTTTTATTATTAAAATTATGATAGTTAATTTATGTTTAAATCCTTCATATGATATTAATTTAAATTTAGATTCACTAGTTATTGGTGATACTAATTTAGTTGCGAAAAAACACATAAAAATTGGTGGTAAAGGTATTAATTTTTGCAGGGCACTTGATGTATTAGATGAAAAATCAAAGTGCATTTTAATGTTGGGAATAAAAAATAATAGTTACTATATTTCTAAAATACAAAATGAAACTAACATAAACTTTTATGTAATTGATCATTCTGGAGAAGTAAGAAGCAATATAAAATTATTTAATAAATCAACACTCGATGTAACTGAAATAAATGAAAAAGGTAATGTTATAGATTCAAATATTGAATCAACAATAATAAAAAATTTAGAAAATCTTGTACAACCAGATGATTTTATAGTTTTATCTGGAAGTATTCCTGATGGAATAACTAAATCAATGTATTCAAAAATAATTGAAATATTTAAAAATAATAAAATTGTCGTTGATACTTCAGGTGAGGCATTGCTTTTTGCTGTTAAAAAATCACCTTACATTATTAAGCCAAATTTAAAAGAATTAGAACAACTTGTGGGGAGAAAACTATTTGATGAAAAAGAAATTATACGTGAAGCATTAAATATAAAAAATAAATACAATATAAAAATTATTTTATTATCAAATGGTATAAATGGTTCATTTTTATTTATTGATGATTTAATTTATAAGGCGAACGCAATAAATACAAATGTAGTTACAACCGTTGGTGCAGGAGATACAATGCTTGCAAGCTTTTTATATTACAATAAAAAAATAAACGCTTTAGATGCATTTATAAATTCTATATGCTTTTGTACTTCTTATATTAGTACAGGTATTTTTAATAAGGATTTAATAAATAATGCAAATAAACTAAAAAATAAAGTATTTATTAAAAAGATTAGGTGAATTATGGATTTTAATTTTTTTAGATTAAACCGAGAAATAATGTATACTGATAAAGAAATTGGATTGATTCCAATGAAATATATAAAGCATGATAAACTTACAAAAGCAAAGGAAATTTTTGAGTTTGCAATATTGGAATATGGTTTAAATGATTTTGCGGGTAGGATATCATATAGAATAGGGGATAGTAGGCAACTTTTTTATTTGGGAGATATAGGGTACACAATATTGCCAGAATTTAGAGGGCATAATTATGCATATAAATCATGTATTTTATTAAGGAAATTTATTTTAGAAAGTAAAAATAAATCAGTAGTAATTACAAATGATGTTGATAATATTGCAAGCAGAAAAATATGTGAAAAATTAAATGCAACTTTAATAGAAATTGTTGATGTGCCATTAAGATATAGGTATAAATTTGGAATGAAAGATAAAAAGTGCAGATATATGTGGAACTTATAAATAAGAATTAAATATTTCAAATAATTGTTTTAACACCGACTCTATTGAATAATTTTTTACATCATTTAAAGCAGAATTAACAATTCTATCCCTTAGTTTATTATCTAGTAATATTCTTTTAATGTTATTTGAAAAGCTTAAGTAATCATAAGGGTTTATAAGTAAACCGTTCTTTTCGTTTTTAATTAAATCATTATTTCCCCTGATATCTGATGCTATGCAAGGAATACCACTTACCATTGCTTCCATTAGTGAAAAAGGCAACCCTTCCCTATATGAAGGAAAACAAAAAATATCTGCAAGCATATATATTTCGTTCATATCGCTTCTATAACCAATTAACCTTAAATTATTAAATTTTACTTTTTGAGCCAATTTTAGTAAGTTGTTTTTTTCAGGGCCTTCTCCAGCAATAATATAATAAATATTTTTATCAGGTATCATTGAAAGCGCTTTTATAATTGCTGAATGGTTCTTGTTTTTATTTAATTCTCCAACTGAAAGTATTATTTTGGAACTAATAGGGATATCAAATTCTTTCTTTTTTATATTTTTGTCTATTGAAGTATGATTTACATTACTTATGTTTAAACCTGCTCCATTAATTTTATAAACTTTATTAAATCCCATTAGATGAGCTCGTTTAAAATCTTCATCATTTATTGTTATGATTGCGTTTGTGCTTTTAGCTAAATATTTTTCTAGGGGGTAATAAATAAACCACGATAATTTTGAAGCACCTTTATAAAAATGAAAACCATGAGCAAAATAAATAACTTTAGTTTTTATACTTTTATTATTAGCAAACCTTGTAATAGCAGATGCAATTGGAGTATGTGTATAAATTAAATTGTAATTATTTTGTACTAAAATATTCTTTATTTCTTTATAAGCCTGAATATTTTTAATGCTTTTAATAGACCTAGTAAAGCTTATATTAAAAACATTATCAACATAATTTTCTAAATATTCTTTATCATTTTCTAAGCAGAATGATGCAATATCAACATTGAATCCCATTTTTTTTAGCAATTTAATATGAGGCATTAAAAATGCTTTTATTGTAGATGATACTGTTGTGACTATTAATATTTTCATTGTTTGTCTAAACCACCTTTAAAAATAGGCATAGTTTCGTTTTTATTTGAATTAATATCTTTTCTTAAAAATACATTTGCTATAGTTTTAAATATAATATCAAAATCAAGTTTTAAGCTAAGGTTATCAACATAATAAACATCTAGTTTAAACTTTTCTTCCCACGAGATAGCGTTTCTACCATTTACTTGTGCATACCCAGTTATTCCAGGTAAAACTTCATGCCGTCTATTTTGTTCATCCGAATATAAATCTAAATATTCAATCAGTAGGGGGCGAGGACCTATAAAGCTCATATTTCCAACAAGAACATTCCAAAGTTGCGGTAATTCATCAATACTTAACTTTCTGATAATTTTACCAATTTTGGTTATTCTTTCAACATCACTTAATGGGTTATTAACATCTTGACTTTTCATAGATTTTAATTTGTATATTTTAAATATTTTTCCTTTATAACCAGGCCTTTTTTGGATAAAAAAAGGATATTCTTTTGACTCTAAAAATATAAGTAATGCACATATAAATACAACAATAGAAGAAGGTATAATAAGAATTAAGGAAAATATAAAATCAAATATTCTTTTTAAATATTTTTTATAAATATTATTTTGGTTTACATTTTGCATTATTACCACCTCTTTTAAAATACTAATATTATTATAATAAAAAATACTCACCAAAGCGAGTATTTTTATATATTATTCTGCAGTCTCAGCAAAATTGCTGGGTAATGCTCTTGTTACATTTCCAGAACGTAAGCAACGAGTACAAACGTTAACACGCTTAGAAGCACCATTAATTGATACTCTTACTCTTTGAACGTTTGGGGCCCATTTTTTGCTGCTTTTTCTTTCAGAGTGACTAACTTTATTTCCATACATAGTTCCTCTGTTGCAAATTTCACAGTATTTCCCCATGCATCACACCTCCTTGATGTTTGCGCAGTTGTTTATTGATTAATAACGTTTTGTTTCTTTGATTTTTGCAGCTTTACCTTGTAGTTCTCTTATGTAATAAAGCTTAGCTCTTCTTACTTTACCACGACGTACAATTACAACTCGATCAACACGTGGAGAGTGTATTGGGAAAGTACGTTCAACACCAATACCTGATGCAACTCTTCTTACAGTAAATGTTTCCCTAATGCCGCCATTACGTTTGGCAATCACAGTTCCTTCAAATGCTTGTAAACGTTCACGGGTTCCTTCAACAACTTTAACATAAACACATACAGTGTCACCTACTTCAAATTTAGGTAAGTCTGTTCTTAGTTGTTCCTTTTCTAAAGAACGTATAATTTCGCTCATTTTGTTGGCCTCCTTCCTTAGCTGACGTTCATACTAAAATTAAATTAGTAGCGGACCGCCTGATTGTCACCAAAAAATTATAACAAACTAAGTTAGTAATTGCAAGCATTTTTGTATATTTTTTATTACAAATAATAAAATTGCACCTAGGCACAAAAAATGATAAACTATAATTAATATATAATAAGGAGTTTTTTTATGTCAAAAACTTATGATGCATCTAATATTCAAGTATTAGAGGGCTTAGACCCTGTAAGAATACGTCCTGGAATGTACATTGGCTCTACAGGTTCTAAAGGTTTGCATCATCTTTTATGGGAAATTGTGGATAATTCTATTGATGAAGTTATGGAAGGTTATGCTACAACTATTAAAATAATGGTACATAGTGATGGTTCTATTAGTGTTTCTGATAATGGGCGTGGTGTACCAGTTGATATACACCCAACATTAGGCATTACTGGTGTTGAAGTAATATATACAAAACTACATTCTGGTGGAAAATTCAACAATGAAAACTATACATACTCAGGTGGATTACATGGTGTTGGGGCATCTGTAGTAAACGCCTTATCAGAATGGATGATTGTTGATGTTTACAGAAATTTTGAACATTATCAAATTAAGTTTGAGACATATTTTGATTCAAAAATTAAAAAACAAATTATTGGGCAATCTAAAAATGGTTTAAAAAAATTGTCTGGAACAAGAAAAAGGGGCACATCAGTTAGATTTATGCCAGATGATGCAATATTTGAAAATATAAACTTTAATATTGATGTAATATCAAGAAGGTTAAAGGAACTAGCATATTTAATCGATGGTTTAAATATTGAATTGGTTGATGAAAGGCCAATAGGAACGATTGGAACTTCTGAAACAATAAGAAATGAGGAATATTCCTTTGATGGTGGTATTAAAGATTATTTAAAATACTTAAATAAGGATAAAAATATTATTAACAAGGAACCAATATTTTTGGAAGATTCGAAAGATGGTTTTGTGTTTAAGTTGGCAATACAATATACTGATAATTATTCGGAAAATATATTTTCATTTGTTAACAATATTCCAACGCCCGAAGGTGGTACCCATGAAACAGGTTTTAAGTCTGCTTTTACAAAAGCGATAAATGAGTCGGCAAAAAAAATGAACTTGTTCAAGGATAAGAATGAAAAATTAATAGGGGATGATATTAGGGAAGGCTTAAGTGCCATACTTACTATTATGGTTAAAAATCCCCAATTTGAAGGACAAACTAAAGGAAAATTGGGCAATCCTGAAGTTAGGGTTTTAGTTGAAAACATAGCATATGAAAAATTAATTGAATACTTTGAAAATCTAAATAATTTAGAAATTCTGAAAACCGTTATTGAAAAGTCACAAAATGCAGCAAAAGCAAGAGATGCTTTAAAAAAAGTTAGAGATATTGCGAAACTTACAAATAGTCTAGATATGGCCCCATTAGTTGGCAAACTTTCTAGTTGCACAGGGAAAAAAGCCGAAAAAAATGAACTATTTATTGTGGAAGGTGATTCTGCAGGTGGTAGTGCAAAACAAGGAAGAGATAGGCATTTCCAGGCCATATTGCCATTAAAAGGCAAGCCTTTAAATATTGAAAAGAAACGTTTGGAACAAGTTTTAGATAACGATGAGTTTAGATCAATAATTACTGCTTTAGGTACAGGAATTGGTAAAGAATTTAATATTTCAAATTTAAAATATAATAAAATTATTATTTTATCAGACGCTGATCAGGATGGTGCACATATAAGAGCAATTCTTTTAACATTTTTTTATAGATATATGAAAGAATTAATAAATGATGGGCATATTTATATTGGAATGCCACCTTTATATAAAGTTACAAAAGGAACTAAAATAAAATATGCATATGATGATATTGAGCTTAAAAATGTTGCAAAAGAATTTGGAAAAGGCTATTCATTACAAAGGTATAAAGGTTTAGGGGAAATGAATCCTGAACAATTATGGCACACAACAATGGATCCAGAAAACAGGCAACTTATTCAGGTAACAATAGAAGATGCAGTTTTGTCTGATGAAATAATAGTTACCTTAATGGGGGATAAAGTTGAACCAAGACGAGAATACATCCAAAAATATGCAAATTTTACTAGAGAAGATAATTTTGTTAAAGCCTAAAAGGAGCTAGTTTAATGGCTAGAAATAAAAAAATAGATACAATTATAGAGAGAATTACAAAAGACTCTGTAGAGAATGTAATGCATAATTCAATGATTCCATATGCAGAACATGTAATTAGAGATAGAGCACTTCCGCGTGTTGAGGACGGTTTAAAACCAGTACAAAGAAGAATTCTATTTACTATGCACGAACTTGGGTTAACTCCAGATAAGCCACATAGAAAATGTGCTAGGATTGTTGGTGACTGTTTAGGAAAGTATCACCCACATGGCGAAAGCTCAGTTTATGATGCTTTAACAAGAATGGCTCAAGATTTTATTATGAGTCAAAAGTTGGTTGATGGGCATGGAAACTTTGGCTCTATTGATGGAGATAGCCCTGCTGCTATGAGATACACAGAGGCAAAAATGACCCCTCTTGCTCTTGAAATGTTGAAAGATTTAGACAAAAATACTGTACCTTTTGTTTTAAATTTTGAAGATGAGTTAAAAGAGCCAGATATTTTACCCTCAAAATATCCAAACTTATTAGTTAATGGTGCTAATGGAATTGCCGTTGGCTTAGCAACAAACATTCCACCTCATAATTTAAATGAGTCAATTGATGCCACAATAGCTATGTTAAAAAATCCAGATATATCTTTAGATTCATTATTAAAAATTATAATTGGTCCTGATTTTCCAACTGGTGGAATTGTCGTTAAAAGTGATGAATTATACGCAGCTTATAAAACAGGTAGAGGTAAAATTAAGGTTCTCGCTAAATTACATATTGAAGAATCGGTTTCTGGACGTAAACTAATTGTCATTAGCGAAATTCCTTATCAAATATCGAAATCTACCATGTTAGAAAAAATTCAAAAACTAACAATAACAAAACCAGAATTATTTAGCTTTATTTTTGCTATAAGAGATGAAAGTGATAGAACTGGTATTAGAGCAGTTATAGAGATAAAAAAAGATATTGATCCACAAATTGCAATAAATTTACTTTATAAGTATAGCGACTTACAAGTAACGTTTGGTATAAATATTGTTGCTATTGCAGAAGGTAAACCAAAGCAGTTAAGCTTGAAAGAGTTAATATTTTATTATATTAAACATCAAAAAACAGTAACTATTAATAAAACTAAATATGAAATCGAAAAAAACAAATCAAAAGCCCACATAATGCAAGGGCTTATAATTGCATTAAATGACATAGATGAAGTAATTAATTTAATAAAATCATCTAAGACCCCTAGTGATGCAAAAAAAAGACTAATAAAACAATATCAACTTACAGATATTCAAGCACAAGCGATACTCGAAATCAGACTACAAAGATTAACAAATCTAGAAATTAAAACATTAAAGTCTGACTATGAAAAACTTGTAAAATTGATAGCCAAACTAGATTTAATACTAAATGATGAAAGCGTGTTAATATCAACCATAATAAAAGAACTAAATGAAATTAAAAAGAATAATAGCGTTAATAGAAAAACTATAATCAGTGATTCGCAAATCGAAGAATTTCCTGATGAAGATTATTATCCAAGTGAAGATGTAATTATTTCATATTCATTTAATAAGAATATAAAGAGAGAAAACATTAATAAAGTAACCATAGAGGATATTTCTATTACAAATTCGTCAATATTATCAGTTAAATCTAACACTAAGTTAAAAATACTGGTTATAACAAATACTGGTAACTTTTATAATATACCAGTTATTGATTTGCCAGATACAAAGTCATCTAAAGATATAGGTTTGAAGCTTACAAGTTTAGTTTCAGGATATGATGAAAAAGATGAAATATTATCTATTTATTCTTTTAACCCTGAATATGATGGAAATGATGAAATACTATTTATAACTAAAAAAGGAAAGGTTAAGAAAACATTATTCAAAGAATATTTGAGCAATAGATCCAAATTCAAAGGCTTTAGTCTCACAAAAGAAGATGAATTAGTTGCATGTATAAAACTAAATAAAAAAAATGAAATTGTTTCAATTTCTTCAACAGGAGAAATTATTAGATTTAACTGTAAAGACATTGAACTAACTCCACGTAAAATATCTTCAAAAGATAATTTGTTTATTGATAAATATGATAAAATTATTTATTCTAGCCAGGTAAGCAATAAAGACTTTTTAGTATTAATTAGTGATAAAGGATATGCTAAAAAAATTCTAGCTTCTGGGTTTACAAATCAAAATCCTAAAGAAAAAGGTGTAATTGGTTTTAATTTTAATAAAAATAACAGTAACGGATTTAGAATAGTTACAGCATTAGTTTCTGGTAATGAAAATCAAAATATTATAGTAATACAATCTAAAAGTGAACCTTCATTAATAAATTTAAAAGATATCCCTATTCAATTAAAAAGTGGAAAGGGTTCACCTTGTGTTATGTCTATTATGAATGATGATGTAATTAAAGCTTTAAGTATTGGAAGTGATGCTATTGAGTAATTTACCATGTTGCCATATAATCGGATCTGGCGATTTTTGCAAAACTTGCATTGAAAAGAAAAGTAGTGATATAATTATATGCGCTGATGGTGGTTATAATCATGCAGTTAAAAATAATTTGTTGATCGACTATATTGTTGGAGATAATGATTCGATAATAAACAAACCTAAAAACATTAAATCAATCAATTTCCCGAAAGAAAAAAATGAAACTGATATGCATCTGGCTTTAAACTTAGGTAGAGAATTAGGCTATAAACATTTTAGAATATATGGAGGTTATGGAGATAGACCAGACCATTTCTATGCAAATATTCAGTTATTAATAAACTCTAGCATTAAAAAAGAACAAGCTACAATTGTTACCAATGAATTCAACGTATACGTTTTGAATAATTCTAAAATTAATTTTAGTGATTGCGAGTATAATAAAGTTGTTTCAGTTTTTTCGTTAGATAATATTTCTGATAATGTTAAAATAACAGGGCTTAAATATGAGTTAGATAATGCCACAGTAATTAACTCTTATCCTATTGGAATAAGCAACGAAACAATAGGGGATAAGTTTTCTATCTCTGTTAAATGTGGTAAATTATTAGTATTTTGTTATGATATAAAAGCAAATTCAAAATATGAAATTTTATATTTTGAATAAGGAGTAAAATATGAAAATTGATAAAGACACTATTTTAAAAGATTTAATTACAAATGATAAAAATACAGCAAAAGTATTTATGAAAAACCACATACATTGTTTAAGTTGTCCTTTTGCTATGTCTGAAACCTTAGAAAACATAGCAATTAAGCACAATGTTAATATTGATTCTCTAATTACAGAATTAAATAATGCAATTATGGAAAATAAGAATGAATAAAGGTAGCAAGTATTTTGAATCAAAAACAATAGCACGCACAAGTGTTATGGCTGCTATTATTTTTATTAGTACATATTTAATTAAAATTCAACTTCCTACAGGGTATGCTCATTTGGGTGATGGGTTTATTTTATCTTTGTCGTTTACTTTTGGAAACCCTGCAATAATTGCTTCAGCCTTTGGGAGCTTACTTTGTGATGTTATAAGTGGCTATATCTATTATGCAATTCCTACATTTGTTATTAAAGGTGCAATGGCTTTTATAGTTATATATTTTAATAAAAGACCTAATGATAGATCTTTAATAATAAGTTTTGCTTTAAGTGAATTATTCATGATATGTTCTTACTTTTTAGTTGATTACTTTTTATATGGACACAATCTTGCTTTTGCATCAATAATTGGAAATACTGGTCAAGGAATTTTAGGATTTATATCCGCAATGCTATTGGTTAAAGCCTTTAGAAGAATAAATATAAGCAAATTAATTTAATTTATTTTCTCAGCTCAATAATAAGTGATTGAAGTTTTTCTATGAAAACTTCAATTTCTTTTTGTGTATTATATTTACCAAAGGTAATTCTTATGCTATTGTTTGCTCTATCACTATCGTTATACATTGCCATTAACACATGACTTGGATTTGAACTCCCACTATGGCAAGCTGAACCACCGGATATAAAAACATTATCCATATCTAATCTTGTTACCAATTGCGAGTTGCTTACACCTTTAATATATAAATTTAAGTTATTAGATAATCTATTTTTTGTATCTCCATTTATATATATATCTGGAAATTGATTAACTATTTTGTTAATAATTTCTTCTTTAAATTGATTGTATATTTTAGAATATTCAATACAGCTTTCGTATGATAATTCTATAGCTTTGCCTAAACCAACAATACCCGCAACATTCTCAGTTCCCGCTCTTTTAGACCTTTCTTGATTACCACCATGAATATAAGAATCAAAAGGAACACCATTTCTTACATATAAAGCGCCAATACCTTTAGGGCCATAAAATTTATGCGCAGATAAACTGAGAGCATCCACCCCTAATTTATCAACATTAACGTTAATGTTTCCTATTGCTTGAACGGCATCTGTATGAAAAAATGCCCCACATTCATGGCTTATGCTGCTAAGCGTTTTTATATCTTGAATTGTGCCAACTTCATTATTTGCGTACATTATAGAAACTAATATGGTCTCTTTTTTTATAGTTCTTTTTAAAGATTCGGGATCAATTAACCCGTTTTCATTAACAGGCAATATCGTTATAGAATAGCCGTTTTTTTCTAACCATTTCATTGTATTTAATACTGCAGGGTGCTCAATAGCAGAAGTTATAATATGCCTACCTTTGCCTGTGTTCATATTAGCAATGGTTTTAATAATTTGATTATTACTTTCACTACCACTTGAAGTAAAGTAAATCTCATTTGATTTTGCATTCAAAAATTTAGAAACTTTATCACGTGATGTATTTATAGCTTTTCTGGAGCTTCTAGCTAAAGAGTAAGAACTACTAGGGTTTCCATAAAAACCTTCTAAAAAGGGCATCATTTCATTCAATACCGCAGGTAATATTCTTGTAGTTGCAGCATTGTCTAAATATATCAAATCCATATTTACTCCTTAATTAATACAGGATAAATAATTCCATTCTTTCCAATTTCCAAAAGAGCAAAATTAACTTTTCCAAAACAACTTCCAGGGTTCACCATATATATATTATCTTTAATTGAAATGTCTTGAATATGTGTATGTCCGTATAATGCAATATTAGCATTACAAATTTTAGCTTTTTTATACAAGTTATCAAGATTACCTTTTACATTATACTTATTCCCATGTGTAAGCAATACATTTATACCGTTAATTGTTTCTATTCTTTCGTAATCAAATCCAGATACATAGTAATCATTGTTGCCTTTTATACCAATTAAATCTTTATCAATATTTAAATTGTATTTATTTGCAATATAATATAAATCGCTTAAACCATCACCAAGATAAAGATAATAATCTATTTGACCATAACGCTGACTCATTAAAATTGATTTCTCTAAAGAAATTTTGTCTCCATGGCTATCAGAAAATATAGCACATAGCATTTAATTTACCTCTAAATAATCTAGAAGTAATTTGGTTGCTTTACCCCTATGGCTAACTTTGTTTTTTTCAACATCACTCAATTTACCTAAAGGCTGTCCATCTTCACACTTGAATATTGGATCATATCCAAAACCCTTTTCACCAATTTCAAAGTCTAGTATTTCACCGTTACAAATACCTTCAAAGCTATATGTTGAGTTATTGGGTAATGCTAACGACATTACGCAAACAAACTTTGCTTTTCGATTATCTTTACCTTCTAAATTACTTAACAATAATAAATTTTTCTCTTTATCAGTTAAATTGCCGCCGCCATATCTTGCTGAATATATTCCTGGATTTCCTTCCAACACATCAACACACAATCCGCTGTCATCAGCAATTGTAGGAACTTGATATTTGTCACATATAAATTTTGATTTTATAAGTGAGTTTTCTTCAAAAGTTTTGCCGTCTTCAACTATATAATCAACGATATTTATATCTTTTAAAGAAAATAATGTATATTTTTGTCCAAATAATTTGCTTAACTCGCCAACCTTATGATTATTATTTGATGCAACTACAAAATATGGATTAGGGAGAAACTTTGCTCCATAATTTTTCAAAACATCTCTTTGCTTATATAATATTCTTAATAATCCTAATTTAGCAACTTTTATCATTTCAAAAAGCTGGTTTTCTTTAATTGCTAACTCTTCGCCAGTACCTTGTATCTCAACAAATTCTAGCTTATTATTCATAACAATATTAACATCTGCAATAGCATGGCTATCTTCTTCATAACATAAATCTAATATTATTTCATTATTTAAAATTCCAACACTTAAAGCGGCAATTTGATCTTTTAAAGGATTGGCTTTAATCTTATTTTCCTTGAACATCCTATCTATAGCAACAACTAAAGCAACATAAGCACCATTTATTGATGCTGTCCTTGTGCCTCCATCAGCTTGTATAACATCACAATCTATTGTTATTGTATATTCGCCCAATTTATCAAGATTAACTGCCTGCCTTAAACTACGTCCAATTAATCGCTGTATTTCTGATGACCTTCCATCTTTTTTTAGGAACTCTCTTTGTTTTCTAATAGTTGTTGATCCTGGTAACATGCTATATTCTGCAGTTATCCATCCAGATCCACTGTCTTTTAGAAAGTTTGGTACTTTGTTTTCTAATGAACATGTTGCCAGCACAACAGTTTCTCCTAACCTTACCAAGCAACTACTATATGCGTTTTTCGCAAATCCAATTTCAAAAGTACATTCTCTTTCAAAATCATTTAATCTATTATCAATTCTCATGTAGCACCTCTTTTAATTAATATTTTTATTATATCTTAAGCCAACATCAATGTAAAATGTATTTACATTGCAACAAAATACTATTGACACCACCTTGAAAGAATGATATTATATCTTTGTTTTAGTTTTGCTGATGTAGCTCAGTAGGTAGAGCACTTCCTTGGTAAGGAAGAGGTCACGGGTTCAAATCCCGTCATCAGCTCCAATATAAGCCCCTAATATTAGGGGCTTTTTTATATAATAAAGTGCTAAAAATTTAATATAAACTTTGGAAGCATTCATTTAGGCTTGATTTTAGCCTTGTGTATCTTTTTGCAATATAGTCATTATCGATCATTAATTTAACAACTTCTTGTTTTCCTACTAATACAACCATATTTTTGGCTCTTGTAACGGCAGTATATAACAAGTTTCTAACCAATAAAGGTTTGGGGCCTGAAACTACTGGTATTATAACTATAGGAAATTCTGAGCCTTGGCTTTTATGTACAGTTAAACAATAGGCGTGCGAAATGTTGTCTAAATCGCCTTTGCCATATATTACCTCTTTTGAATCATCAAAAATAATTTTAATACTGTTATCATTTATACTTTTTATATAGCCAATATCGCCATTATAAACTCCAGACAACTCTTCCTTTGTAATGATGTCTTTATATTTTACATTATAATCATTTTTGTTTTGAATAATCTTATCGCCAACTCTAAAAATAGTATCTGAATATAATATTTCTTCTTTTTCTTCACTTTCAGGGTTAAGAACATTTTGTATTCTCTTATTTAACTCTATAACACCACATTCACCTTGCTTAGTAGGGGATAGCACTTGTATTTCATTAATGATATCAAAATTATTATTTAATCCATAATATTTGGGAAGTCTAACCGAAATTAATTTTTCAATTGTTGTTGCTGCATTTCTAGCATTGTTTTGGTACTCAAAGAAAAAGTCACCATTTTTTAAATTAAATATAGGAAATTCACCATTATTTATTTTAAATGAATTCTCTATTATTTGGCTATCTTGCTCCTGTCTATAAATTTCTTGAAGTCTAATACTGGGAATATTCCCACTATTAATTATATCCTTTAAAACGTTACCTGCTCCAATACTTGGTAATTGATCAACGTCACCAACTAAAACCAAAATTGTACCAGGGACTATAGCACGCAATAAAGCAATCATTAAATTTATATCAACCATTGAAGATTCATCTACTATAATACATTCTGCATCCAGTGGATCATCTTCATTCTTAATAAAAAGCAAATCATTATTTGTATATTCAAGAAGTCTATGTATTGTTTTAGCTTCTATCCCTGTTGCCGAAGCCATTCTTTTTGCAGCCCTACCTGTAGGTGCACACAATATGGTTTTGTAATCTTTTAATAAATCTACTATTGTTTTTATTATTGTTGTTTTTCCAGTACCTGGACCGCCAGTAATAACAGAAACTCCGTTTTTCAGTGCTGTTTTTACTGCTAAAATTTGTATATTATTTAGCTTTATAACATTATTTTCTAAAGTCTTTTTATCAAAATATATATTAATATTTTTTTTATTTAGGAATTCGGTTTGCAACAGCTTTAGTCTCAAAGCAATCTCATTTTCGGCATTAAAATAAAAAGGTATAGCAACGCATAAGTTGTTTTCTTCATCTTTAAACTGTTTTAGTTTATTTAGCAATATTAAAGCGTTAATTTCTATTTCTATAGCCGCAGAACTTAAGTTTAGTAAATTTATGCACTCATTAATAAGGATTTCATGTGGTAAATATGTGTGACCATTAACATTCGCGTTGTTTTGTACACAATATTGAATAGCTGCTTGTATTCTATATGAGCTATCACTAGAAAATCCCATTTGAAGTGCAATTTTATCAGCCGTTAGAAATCCTACACCCTCAATATCTTCAATAAGTATATATGGATTAGTTTTTAAAATTTTAATTGTGTTTTCACCATAAAACTTGCTAATTTTTATGCTCATTGCTGTTGAAAATCCATAATTTTGTAATGTAATTAAAATATTGCGTATACCAACTATTTCATAATAACTTTCAATAATTAAATTATATCGTTTTTCTCCAATACCTTTAATTTCCATTAGTCTTATAGGAGTATTATCTAAAACATCAAAAGTGTTTTCACCAAATTTATCTATAATTAATTTTGCAGTGGAAGCTCTTATACCTTTAATAATTCCTGAAGATAAAAAAGCTTCTATCCCTTTTAAAGTGTTTGGAGTTTCTATCTTGTAACTAGTTGCTTTAAATTGTGTACCATAAACAGAGTGTTCAATCCATTCGCCAAAAAATGTTACTTGCTCGTTAGGTATAAACTCTGGCAAGTAACCAACAACATTTATAATTAAATCATTATACAAAGTTCTTAAAACAGAATAACTATTATTATCATTATGGAATGTGGTATCAACTATGGTTGTCAATATAGAATCCAAATTAAGCTCCTAACTCTTTTTATTAACAAAAACCCAGTTTCTTTGTATCCAATAACTTAAAACAAATAAAATAACGTCACTTATTGGCTTAGCAATTAGTTCATCTATGTGTAAGTATCTATTCAACAAAATTGTTGATAGATTTGATAGGCTTATTATTATTAAACATGTTATAGCATATTTAATTAAAGATTGTTTTTTGGAAACATTATTGCTCGTCATACTAAAAACATACTTCTGGTTAATGGTATAATTAACTAAAGATGATATAAGTCTAGCACTATAACCTGAAATTGCAATATAAGCGGCATTATCAATTGATGAATTTTCAAATAAGGTTATTAATAATGCATAAATTAAAAAATCAATACCAGTTGTGAATAGTGAGCTTGCAATAAACTTAAAAAAGTTAGAAAAAATAACTCTATATATTTTAAAACTATCTCTAAAAGGTTTAAAGTGCGAGCCTGTATTATTATTTTCATAGATAGTTTCAATATTTACATATTCCAATGGATATTTATTAAGGGAAAAATAAATAAGCATATTCATCTCATATTCAAATCTTTCTCCTTTAATCTGTAACATGCTTTTTAAGTATTTTCTATTAAATCCCCTTAATCCTGTTTGTGTATCAGGAACATGTTTTCCATAAAGGGCTTTATAAACAAAAGTGGTAATCTTGTTTCCATTTCTGCTTTTAAAAGGAACGTGAGGTTGATTAAAATCTCTTGTTCCTAAAACAAGAGATTCTTTTTTCACATTAACACTCTGAGCAACCTTACCAACATCTGTAACTGAATGTTGTCCATCAGAATCTGCAGTTATAATAATTTCATAATCTTTAAGGTTATTAACTAAAAAATTAAATGCAGTTTTTAAGGCTGCACCTTTTCCTTTGTTTACATCATGTGTTAAAATTATAACTTTATCACTTTTTATTTTATTAAAAATAGGGTGGTATTCTTCACCACTACCATCATCAATTATTATTAATTTGTTTATTCCACTATTAATAAGGTCTTGTACATAGGTTACAAGTTTATTATCTGGGTGTAATGACGGAATAACAACTATGGTTGTATTTAAAATATCACTAATCATTAATATACCCTTTCAATATTAACATATTATAATTCAAGTATAATTATAATATTAATACATATAATTTGCAAGATTACTAAAACCATTAGTGTTGTATATGAAAATATAGTATATTATCTATATTTGTATTTTAATTTATATAAAAATATAGTATAATAAGCTTATTAATAAATTTTGAGGTGATATTATGTCAGTTGTTGAAATGATAAAAAACAAAGCTAAAAACAATGTGAAAAAAATTGTTTTACCTGAAGGTAGTGAACCTAGAACAGTTCAAGCCAGTGCTTTAATTGCAAAAGAAAAAATTGCTCATGTTATTTTATTAGGTAATAGGGAAGAGATTGAACGTGTTGCTCTTGAAACAAATACAGATTTAACTGGTGTTGAAATTATCGATCCAAAAAATTGCGAAAAATCTTCTGATTATTCAAATTTGCTTTACGAGTTAAGAAAAAATAAAGGTATGACTTTAGAAGAAGCAACTAATTTAACCTTAAACAACACCCTTTATTTTGGTGTTTTAATGGTTAAAAGTGGCGATGCTGATGGAATGGTAGCTGGTGCAATTAATTCTACAGGAAATGTATTAAGGCCTTCTTTACAAGTTTTAAAAACTGCACCTGGCATTAAGGTTGTTTCATCATGTTTTATTATGGAAACCACAACACCTCAATATGGCGAAAATGGAGTTTTAGTGTTTGGTGACTGCGCAGTTATGCCTAATCCAGATGCTGATGAGTTGGCTGCAATTGCTTTAGCAAGCGCTGAAACAGCAAAATCCCTTGCTGATATAGATCCCAAAGTTGCAATGTTAAGCTTTTCAACAAAAGGAAGTGCTAAACACGATTTAGTTGATAAAGTTGTTTTGGCTACACAAAAAGTAAAAGAAATAAACCCAGAATTAAAAATTGATGGTGAACTCCAAGCCGATGCTGCTTTAGTAAAAAGTGTGGGTGAATTAAAAAGCCCTGGCAGCAGCGTTGCCGGTAATGCTAATATACTTATATTCCCAGATTTACAAGCAGCTAATATTGGATATAAACTTGTACAAAGGCTTGGAAATGCAATTGCAACTGGTCCAATAATACAAGGCTTATCTAAACCAGTTAATGATTTAAGCAGAGGATGCTCTGTTGAAGATATTGTTAATGTAGTTGCTATAACAGCAGTAAAAGCACAATGATAGGAGAATTGAAATGATAGTACTAATTTTAAATGCAGGATCATCATCCTTAAAATACCAAGTTATAGAAATGGAAAATGAAACCTTATTAGGTAAAGGCTTGGTTGAAAGAATAGGAATTGAGGGGAGCAAATTAACTCAAACTGTTGGCGACAAAAAAACAGTAATTGAAGCTCCAATGAAAAACCATACAGAAGGCATAAAGTATATGCTAGAAGCATTGACCGATCCTGCAAAAGGTGCAATTAAAGATATGAATGAAATATATGCTGTTGGTCATAGAGTGTTGCATGGTGGAGAGAAATTTACAGCATCTGTTTTAATTAATGATGATGTAATTGAAGCTATAAAAGAGAATATTCCTCTTGGACCATTGCATAACCCTGCTAACCTTATGGGCATAAATGCTTGTATGGAAATTATGCCTGGAAAACCGATGGTTGCTGTTTTTGATACTGCTTTCCACCAAACAATGCCTCCTAAAGCATTTATGTATGGTGTTCCAATGGATTATTACAAAAGGCTTAAAGTTAGGCGCTATGGTTTCCACGGTACATCACATAGGTATGTAAGCAAGAGAGCTTTGGAATTTTTAAATATTCCTACAGAAGGTTCTAAAGTTATAACATGCCACTTAGGAAACGGTTCATCCTTAGCTGCCGTTGTTAACGGTAAATGTGTTGATACAAGTATGGGAATAACACCACTTGAAGGGGTTATTATGGGTACCCGTTCTGGAAGTTTAGATCCAGCAGTAGTACAGTTTATTGCTAATAATGATAATCTAACAGTAGATCAAGTATTGGATATATTAAATAAAAAAAGTGGACTTGCTGGGTTATCTGGTGTGTCTAGTGACATGAGAGATATTCACATTGAAGCTGAAAAAGGCAATAAAGGCGCTGAAATTGCCCGTGATATGCTTGTTTTAGGAATAAAGAAGTATATTGGTGCATACGCTGCTGAAATGGGCGGAGTTGATGTAATAGTGTTTACAGCTGGAATTGGTGAGAATGATGAGATAATTAGAGAAATGGTTATTGAAAATATGGAATTTTTAGGAGCAAAGCTTTGCAAGGAAAGAAACCATACAAGAAAAGAATCAATTATTTCAACAGATGATAGTAAAGTAAAAGTGGTAGTTATACCTACCGATGAAGAAATTGTTATTGCAAGAGATACCGTTGATATTGTATCTGGCAAATCTATTTAAGATATTATAATAAATTATTTGACAATTTACTAAAATCATCTTATAATAAATTTTGTTCTGCAAATTAGGAGGTATTTGGTGCTAGTTGATATATCAAAAGCATTTAAATTCTTAGGTGAAGAATTTGAATTCTCAGGAGTTCAAACTTTAGAATCGCAGAATATTTATGGTGAAACTATTGATATAGATCCTGTAAATGTTGTTGGATATTTTACTTCAACCGATGAAGAAATAATAGTACACGGAAGTTTAAACACAAATGCATATGGTAAATGTGCAAGATGTTTGGATGATGTAAAAGTAAGTGTAACATTAGATTTTTCTGAAGTTTTTGTAAGAGAGTCAGAAGTTGTTGATTTTGATAATGAAGATTTATTCTTTTATCAGGGCCATAATATTGACTTAGAGGAAATGGTTAGAGTTTTAATTATTTCAGAATTACCAATGAAGTTTATATGCAGGAAAGAAAGTTGTAATACAACTTTATCTGAAGAGCTTAATGATTTTAATGAAGCTAATAAAGAAAATCCATTCAATGTTTTACAAGAATTCTTTAAAAACGATGAGGAGGTGTAACAATGGCTCTTCCCAAGGGTAAAATATCAAAGGCGCGCAAAAGAAGCCGTCGTGCAAATTGGAAATTAACAAAGCCTGGTATTGTAGAATGTCCACAATGCCATGAAGCTAAACTTGCTCATCGCTTGTGCAAAAATTGCGGATATTATGATGGTGAACAAGTAATAAATTTATCTGATAAAGATGAATAATAACCGATGACAAAGAGGAGTACTTAATTTAACCTTTTTAGAGAGACAACGTTGGTGAAAAGTTGTTATGAGTTATTTAGGGAAGGTTGCTTTTAAGGTAATATGCAAAACATATTCGGCTAAGTTCCGTTATAACTTTTGAGGCGACTTTATTTGTCGTAAATTTAGGTGGTACCACGAAGCTGCATTCGTCCTTTGGGATGTTGCAGCTTTTTATTTTATTAAAATTAGGAGAAACTATGAGCAATATTGATTTCAAGATGGAGAAAACTTATAATCCTAAAGATATTGAAAATATAATATATGAAGAATGGGAAAATTCTGGAGCATTTATAGCTAAAATCGATAAATCTAAAAAACCATTTACTATTGTAATGCCTCCACCAAACATAACAGGACAACTACATATGGGGCATGCTATGGATAGCTTGCTTCAAGATGCTCCAATTAGATACCATAGAATGAAAGGCGATCCCACACTTTGGGTACCTGGTACAGATCATGCTTCAATAGCTACAGAAGTAAAAATTGTAGAAAAACTAGCCTCAGAAGGTATTAATAAGGAAGATATAGGTAGGGAAGAATTTTTAAAAAAAGCATGGGAATGGAAAGAAGAATATGGCGGTAAAATCAACAAACAACAAAGAAAATTAGGAATAAGTTGTGATTGGAGTAGAGAACGCTTTACAATGGATGAAGGGTGCTCAAAAGCTGTTACAGAAGTATTTGTAAATTTATACAATAAAGGTTTAATTTACAAAGGCGATAGGATGATTAACTGGTGCCCTGTATGCAAAACTGCATTATCTGATGCTGAAGTTGAGTATGAAGAGCAACATTCACACTTATGGTATATTAAATATCCTAGTGAGGATGGCAAAGATGGATTAATTGTTGCTACTACAAGGCCTGAAACAATGTTAGGAGATACTGGTGTTGCAGTTAATCCAAATGATGAAAGATATAAAAAATTCGTTGGTAAGAATGTAATTTTACCATTAATGAACAAACCAATTCCTGTTGTTGCTGATGAATATGTTGATATGGAGTTTGGTACAGGTGCAGTAAAAATGACACCAGCCCATGATCCCAATGACTTTGAAATTGCTCAAAGACATAATTTAGAAATATTAAGAATTAATAATGATGATGGGTCAATGAACGAAAATGCTGGCATTTATAAAGGTTTATCTGCTATGGAATGCAGAAAACAAGTTGTTAATGATCTTGAAAAACAAGGATTACTAATTAAAATTGAAAATCATAATCATAATGTTGGAACGTGTTATAGATGTAGTACAACTGTTGAACCTATTGTAAGCAGCCAATGGTTTGTTAAAATGGATGATTTAGCAAAGCCAGCTATAGAAGTTGTTAAAACTGGTAAAACTTCATTTATTCCCGAAAGGTTCACAAAAATATATTATAATTGGATGGAAAACATTCGTGATTGGTGTATAAGCAGGCAATTATGGTGGGGGCACAGAATACCAGCATGGTATTGTGATGATTGCGGTGAATTAATTGTTTCAAAAACAATACCAAGCAGATGTTCAAAATGTAATTCTCAAAATTTAAAGCAAGATGAAGATGTATTGGACACATGGTTTTCTTCGGCTTTATGGCCTTTTTCAACATTGGGATGGCCTGATAAAACAGAGGATTTAGAGTATTTTTATCCTACAAGTTTATTAGTAACTGGATATGATATTATTTTCTTTTGGGTTGCTAGAATGATATTTAGTGGTATAGAGAATATGGGGGAAACACCATTTTCGAAAGTACTAATACATGGTCTAGTAAGGGATGCCCAAGGTAGAAAAATGTCAAAATCATTGGGAAATGGAATTGATCCGTTAGATATAATTGAAAATTATGGTGCTGATGCTCTAAGATTTTCTTTAGCTATGGGAATAAGCCCTGGTAATGATACTAGATTTTCAAACGAAAAAGTTGAAGCTGCTAGAAATTTTGCAAATAAAGTATGGAATGCTTCTAGGTTTGTATTAATGAATGTTGATAAACCATACGAACTTATACCCGAAAACTTTAATTTAACTGATAAATGGATAATTAATCAATTAAATGAAGCCATATTAGATATTACTAATAACATGGAAAATGGAGAGTTTGGTTTAGCGGCACAAAGAGTATATGATTTTATCTGGAATGAATTCTGCGATTGGTATATTGAATTATCTAAAGGAAGCTTATTTAGTGACGATATAAAAGAACAAGAAAATGTAAAAGCTGTTTTATTATATGTTTTAATCAATTCATTAAAGTTATTACATCCTTTTATGCCTTTTATAACCGAATCTATTTATAAAAATATTCCTGGAACATCAGGTTTTATTATGTTATCTAGTTGGCCAAAAACAGAATATAATAATAAATTTGCCAGTGATGCTAATAGTATGAATGCAATAATGGAAATAATTAAATCTATTAGGAATTTAAGAGTAGAGATGGATGTTCCTCATAATAAAAACATAAGGGTAAATATTGTAAGTAAACCTAATTGGAAAAATATTTTAAATAATTCTGTAAAATATATAAAGAGTTTAATTAGAATATCAGAAATTGATGTTATTGATAATTCAAATAATATTGATGAAAAAACAGTTAGTTCAATATGTGAAGTTGGTGAAATATTGATACCAATGGGAGATTTGGTTGACTACAATAAAGAACTAATTAGGCTTGAAAAAGAATTTGGAAAAATTAAATCAGAAATTAACCGTGCTGAAGGTAAGTTAAATAATCCTGGTTTTGTAAATAAAGCTCCAGACTCTTTAATAAAAGCTGAAAATGAAAAATTACAAAAATATAAAAATATGCTTAAAGATGTTAGTGAAAGAATATTACAAGTAAAAGAAGAGCTTTTATAAAGGAAATTGCAATGAATGTATCAAAAAATCTCTATCATATACCTATATTATTAAATACTGTTTTGGAATATTTAATAACAGATAAAAACGGTATTTATTTAGATGGAACTTTAGGTGGTGGTGGCCATAGTTTAGGAATATTAGAAAATATTAGCAATAAAGGAAAATTGATAGGTGTAGATAGGGATTTAGATGCAATTTCATTTGCATCTAATAAATTAAGAAATTTTGATAACTTTATTGCCATACATAACAACTTCCATAACTTTATCGAAATTCTTGATGAATTAAATATAAACTTGTTAAATGGAGTATTGCTCGATTTAGGAGTTTCAAGCCACCAAATTGACTCTGAAATTAGAGGGTTTTCTTATCATATAAATTCACCATTAGATATGAGGATGGATACAAGTAGTGGCATAACAGCAAAAGAATACCTTAATAGTGTAAGAAAAGAGGATTTCACAAAAATTCTTTATGATTATGGTGACGAGAAATGGGCAAAAAAAATAGCTGATAATTTAATCGAATTTAGAAACATTAAACCACTTGAAAATACTTTTGATTTGGTAGATATAGTTGATAAATCAATACCTGCATCAGTTAGATATAAAATAAAAGGTCACCCCGCTAAAAGAACTTTTCAAGCAATTAGAATAGCAATAAATGATGAAATATCACCTTTAGAACAAACTATTTCTAGTATAATTAATAGATTATATAAAGGTGGAAGATTATGTATTATTACATTTCATTCAATAGAAGATAGAATAGTAAAAAATACATTTAAAAGGCTTCAAAACCCCTGTACTTGCCCACCTAAGGCTCCTATTTGTACTTGTAATAAAATTTCATTAGGTAAAGTAATTACTTCTAAACCAATTTTACCTAACGAAAATGAACTTGATATAAACAGTAGAAGCCATAGTGCTAAATTAAGAGTTTTTGAGAGATTATAGGTTGTAAATATGTCTAATTTATATATTGTAGCTACACCAATTGGTAATTTAAATGATATTAGTAAACGAGCCATAGATGTTTTAGAAAGTGTGGATTTAATTGCTGCTGAAGATACCCGTGTAACAAAGAAATTATTAAACCATTTTAATATTAAAACTAAAACAATAAGCTATCACAAACATAATGAATTGGTTCGTTCTAAGGAGTTAATATCAGATATACTAAACAAAAATATATCTATTGCAATAACTACTGATGCAGGTACTCCTTGCATTTCTGATCCAGGAAGTATATTGATAAATGAGGCAATAAAAAATAATATTCCAATTATTTCTATTCCTGGTCCAGTCGCTTTTATAACGGCTTTAACAATAAGTGGTTTTGATTTAAGTGAATTTACATTTTATGGTTTTTTACCAAGAAATGTAAAAGAAATAACAAATAAATTAAATGAAATTAAACTATACTCAAAAATAGCTATATTCTATGAATCTCCAAATAGAATTCTTTCAATTTTAAAAATAGTAAGTGATGTTGATATAAATGCCACAATTAGCTTAAGTAAAGAAATAACCAAATTACATGAAACAACATATAGGGGAAATATAATTGATGTTTATAATGAATTAAAAGATAATGAATATATAAATAAAGGTGAATATTGTTTGATTGTAAAATGGGGGAGTGATGATCCTGATAAAGAGATTAATCCTTTGTTAGAAATTTCATTAGATGCAAAAGTTTTTGACTTATTGTTAAAAGAAGTTAATAAAGAGAATATATTTAAGATACTCACCGCTAATGGCAATAAGCGAAACGATATCTATAAATCGATTATAAACGTTGAAAAGAAACTTAATATTAAATAGTTCAAATATAAAAAAACAGTCATAAATGACTGTTTTTTTATAGAATTCTATATAATGATACAACTTTACCTAATATTTCCACATTATCACATATTATAGGCTTCATAGATGAATTTTCTGGCTTTAATTTAATTTTATTTCCTTCTTTAAAATATCTTTTAACGGTTGCTTCATCTTTTATCATAGCAACTACGATATCTCCATTGTCTGCATCAGCTTGCTTTCTAACAACAACATTATCACCATCGTTTATTCCAATTTCTATCATACTTTCACCACGCACCGTAAGTATAAAAAAATCACCTTGCCCTATCATACATTCGGGTAAAGAAACATAATCATCAATATCTTCTTCAGCTAATATTGGAACACCAGCAGTAACCCTACCAACTAATGGAATTAGTTTTACAGATGACTCTTTTTTTTCAATAATCTGTATAGATCTTGGTATAAGGGTATCTCTTTTGATCAATCCACTTTTTTCAAGTCTTGCTAAATGTCCATGAACTGTAGATGTTGATTTTAAATTTACAGCATTACAAATCTCCCTTACAGATGGGGGATATCCTTTTGTACTGATTTCGCTTTTGATAAAATCTAAAATTCTATTTTGAGTTTTTCCGCGTGGTTTTTTCATTTACAACTCCTTCATAAATCATCAACATTGTCTAACGCTCCAGGAATTACAATATCCCGTGCTGCTTGTTTTTTATGTTCCTCAGATATAGCCGCATAATGTTTTCTTGTTGTATTAACATCAGCATGCCCTAAGGCATCTGCTACTAAATATATATCTCCAGTACTTTTATATAAATTTGTCGCATATGTGCTTCTCAACTTATGAGGGCTAATTCTCTTTTTCAACGGAGCTGCAATATTTGCGTATTTTTTGACTAATTTTTGAACAGCCCTAGCAGATATACGTTTACGTTGTAATGATAAAAAAAACGCGTTTTCATGGCCTTTTTCAACTTCTATATCTTTTCTTATATCATAATAATTCATCAATGCATCAGCAACTTGAATTGGATAATATAAAATTTCGCTATTTCCACCTTTTCTAGTAACTAATACCGCATTTATTTTAAAATCAATATCTTCAATATTAATTCCTATACATTCGCTTATACGCATACCAGTACCTAAAAATAACATTATCATTGCATAGTCACGTTGCCTAGTAATAATATTAAACATTTTTTGATTTTTAGATAATGAGTTTCCGTTTAAAATAACATTCATCATATTTTTAACTTCATCATCATCCAAAAATAGTATTGGTTTATTGGATAATTTAGGCAAAGGAACCATTTCGGCAGTATTGCCAGGAATTCTTTCCATCCTAAACAAATATCCAAATAATGATCTAAGAGCAGATAACTTTCTCATTATACCATTTTCATTATTTTGATAAGTTTTTTCAACAACAGTATTGTCATCTTGTGTATCTATTTCTTTTATATAATATCTTAAATAATCAATAAAAATATCAAATTCTTTTGCACTAAAAGAAGCAACATCATTATCATCGAACTCATACAATTTTTTGCCAGCAAAACGAGGAATTTCTTTAATAGCAAATTCAAAAAAAATAACATAATCTAATGCATACGCTAGCCTTGTTAATTCACTTGATGTAGTTGATATACTTCTTAAAAAATCACCACATAAAGGAGGCAGCTGTGAAATTAACTGCCTTAACTTTATTGTTTTATTCTTTTGAACATTATCATTCAATTTATTATTCATTCCACTTTAACTATTCGTTAAAGTATTCTTTTGCGAATAGTTGTTTAATGTTCCCCTTTGTTTAAATTAATATATTCTTCTATAGCATCTTTAGCTAACTTATCACACCTATTATTAAATTCATTATCCGAATGACCTTTTACTTTAATAAATTCAACTTCATGTTTTTTAGCTTTTATTTGTAATAATAATAATTTCCATAAATCATCATTTTCAACTTTTTTCTTATCAGATTTTACCCAATTATATTTTTGCCAATTTATAATCCACTTATCATTAAATGCATTTACAACATAAGCTGAATCAGAATATATTTTTAAATTACATGGTTCTTTTAATGCACCAATACCTGAAATTACTGCCATTAACTCCATCCTATTATTTGTAGTTAATGGCATAAATCCAGATATTTCTTTTGTTACATTACCAAACTTAAGTATGGCAGCCCATCCTCCTGGTCCAGGATTTCCAGAACAAGCTCCATCTGTATAGATTTCAACAAACTTCAATTACAATCCCCTATTGTTCTTCAAATTCTGCAACTTCATCGGCTGTGCCAACTATTGCATTAGCATCTCTTGGATGTAAACGATCTTTCATAGTTATGCATTTTGTTGGACATTTTTTTACACACTCTTCACAACCAGTGCAGGCTTCTGTAATAAAATGTGGCTTCTTTAATTCACCAACAATAGAATCAAATTTACAAACCTTTTTACAAATACCACACCCAATGCACGCATCTCTGTCTATTGTTGCTATTTTTCTTTCTTCAAAATTGCCCCAAATTGCGCCTGTAGGACAATCTTCAGCACACATTAAACAACCAACACACTTGTTATAGTCGAATACAGGTAAATTATTTACCATTGTTATAGCCTCGAATTTACACCTTTTAGCGCATAATGTACAGCCAATACATCCAATTTTACAATTTAATTTAACTAATTTTCCTTTTTCTGCAGCTTTACAAAGAATTTTTACCTTTAAATTATCTGGTTGTAAATTAATAATATTTTTAGGGCACGCTTCAACACAAGCTCCACAGGCTGTGCATTTTTCTGGATCAACAACTGCTATTTTTAAATTTGGGTCAATATGTATCGCATCAAACTTACATACATTTTCACATGAACCTAACCCCATACAGCCAAATTGACAAGCTTTGTTGCCATCATTAACCATAATAGCAGCTGAGCAATCCTTAATATCTTTGTAATCATACTTATAATTACATAATTCTGCTGTACCTTGGCATCTTACAGTAGCAACTAATCTTACATTAGTACTTGTTGCTTCAACACCCATAATATCAGCCAATTTTATTACTAACTCATTTCCACCAACTGGACATGCTGTTATAGGAGCTATACCTTCATATATTGCATCTGATAATGCATCACAACCTGGATATCCACAACCACCGCAGTTAGCACCAGGTAGTGCTTCTCTAATGGCATCCTTTTTTGGATCTGCTTTAACCATAAAAACTTTATTAGCAAGCGTCAAACCTAAACCAAAAATAAGAGCTAGGCCACCGAGAACTGAAATCGCGATTAAAACATCTTTCATTTAATTCTCCCCTATCCTTATATTAATCCAACAAAACCTTGGAAAGCTATTGACATAAGACTTGCTGATATTAAAACACCGGAAAAACCTTTCATCCAAGAAGGCATATTGCTAAGTTCTAATCTTTCCCTTATTCCAGCAAACAAAACAATAGCTAATGTAAAACCAAGTGCAGATCCTATACCATTAACAACGCTTTCTAGTAAATTATAACTTTCTTTAACGTTTAGAAGTGTTACACCTAAAACAGCACAGTTTGTTGTAATTAAAGGTAAATATACACCTAAAGCTTTATAAAGCGAAAAGCTAACTTTTTTTAATACCATTTCTACAATTTGAACCAAAACTGCTATTACTAAAATAAATGCAATAGTTTGTAAATATTCAATGTTTAAAGGTATTAGCAAAAATACTTGGATAATGTATGTCATTAGTGAAGACAACGCCATTACAAAAGTTACTGCCATACCCATACCAAAGGCAGTGCTAGTGTTTTTAGATACACCTAAGAAAGGACAAATACCTAAAAATTGAGACATTAAATAGTTGTTAACAAGAACGCTGCTTATTAATATTACTATATAACTATTCATGCATTAGCCTCCTTTTCTTTCTGCTTTCTATCATAAATTGAAAACAATTTATTAATTAGGAACGCCAATAATCCCAACATCAAAAACCCACCTGGAGGCTGAGATATTATACCCATTGGAGGAATTGCTTCTGGTAGTATTTGGATTCCAAAGAAAGTTCCTTTACCAATAATCTCTCTAAATGAAGCTAATACTGTAATTGAAGCTGTAAAACCAAGCCCCATACCAATAGCATCAAGCAATGATAAGAAAGGAGGGTTTTTAAAAGCAAATGATTCTGCACGAGCAAAAATTATACAGTTAACAACAATTAAAGGGATAAATATTCCTAGAGATTTATCTAAAGCAGGGAAAAATGCTTTAATTAACATTTGAACTATTGTAACGAATGATGCAATAACAACTACAAACGCAGGAATTCTAATTTTCTCAGAAACTATATTTCTAAGTAGAGATATAACTACATTTGAACCAGCTAAAACAAAAGTTGCTGCTAACCCCATACCTATACCCTGGGATGCTACTGTTGTAATTGCAAGTGTAGGACACATACCTAACATAAGTCTAAAAGTAGGATTTTCATTTATTAAGCCATTTAAAAGGGTTTTAGTATATATTTTTTTATCTTTCATTTGCTTACACCTCCCCAAATGCTCTTGGTCTTGTCCATTTATCAATCAATGGTGTTGCAACGTTCATAAACAATATTGCAAAAGAACACCCTTCAGGGTAAGCTCCAAAAGCTCTTATAACAAATAAAATAACGCCACAGCCAATTCCCATGATAATACGCCCAGTTTTATAAATTGGGCAAGTTACGTAGTCTGTTGCCATAAAAAATGCTCCCAATATTAAGCCGCCACTTAAAACATGACTAAGAGCATTATCCATGCCACTTTCAACTGAATATATAGTTCCAGTTTTTAATAAGAAAAGAACAAATACTGTTCCAATAAAGAAAACAGGTACTCTCCAATCAATAACTCTTCTTACAATTAAATATATACCACCTATAATTAAAGCGAGTTTTGATGTTTCACCCAACATTCCAGGAATATTTCCTAAGAACAATTGAATTAATGTAAAGCTAGTTTCACTATTAGCTGCAAGAGGTGTTGCTACTGATACTAAATCAACACCTGAGCCAAAACCTTGATACATATTACCAACTTCTGGTATTAATCTTGCAGACATCAATGCTGTCCATGAAATAAACATTATTGTTCTTGCAGCTAAAGCTGGATTTACAAAGTTTTGTCCAATTCCGCCATACATTTGTTTAACTAATATTATAGCTAACATACTACCAAATATTGGAATCCATAATGGAGCGGAAACAGGTACATTTAATGCCACTAAAATACCTGTTACAACAGCACTTAAATCACCTAATGTGTTATTCTTATGTGATAATCTTTGGAAAAAATATTCAGAAAGCATAGCACTTACTATCGCTAAAACTACAATAATTAGAGCCTTTAAACCAAATATAATTACACTTGCAATAATTGCAGGTAATAAAGCAATGCAAACATCCAACATTAAGTGCTTTGTACTTGTTGTATCCCTTAGAAAAGGTGTAGATGTTACAACTAATTTTGTGTTCATTTATTTTTTCACCCCTTCAGATTTTTTTGCATTGTTCTCTCTAATATGATATTTACTCAATTTACAACTTTGAGTTAATCTTCGTTTTGCGGGGCATGACCATGAGCAAATACCACATTCTATGCAGCTCATTACTTGGTATTTTTCGTTTTCTAAAGCTTTATTATTTCTAACGTTTCTGTCTATTTCACTAGGTGAAAGCTTCATTGGGCAATTATAACCACATCTGCCACATCTAATACAAGGTGATTCTTCAACATCAGAATAAGCCTCTTCTAAAGCAACAATACCAGAATACCCTTTTGTAATTGGAATATCTTTTCTAATTATAGGCTCACCCATCATAGGTCCACCCATAATTATCATTTTGGTATTCTCTCTTAACCCTCCAGCTTCATTCACAATGTCTTCAACTGGTGAACCAATTTTTACTAGCATGTTTTTGGGTTGATCAAAATTACCGGCTATTGTAACGATCCTTTCAACAACTGGTTTGCCATATCTAACAGCTTCATATATAGCATTACATGTGGTTACATTTAAAACAATAACGCCTACGCTTGCAGGTAAATTTCCAATTTTAACCTTTCGTCTTGTTGTTGCATAAATTAACTGCTTTTCACCACCTTGAGGATAAACAACAGGTAATGACATTACAGAAAAGCTATCCATATTTTTAACTTTATCACTTAATAAGGCAATTGCATCAGGCTTATTGGCTTCAATTCCAATAATAACCTTTTTAGCATTCACAATTTTTTTAGCTATTGAAATTCCTTCAATTATTTGATCAGAATTTTCAAGCATAAGTCTATGATCTGCACTTAAATAAGGTTCACATTCAACAGCATTAATAACGAGGGTATCAATTTCCTCTTTTGGTGAAAGCTTAACATGGGTTGGGAATGTTGCACCACCCAAACCAACAACACCAGCATTTTTTATTTTATTTATAAGTTCATCTTTGCTAAGTTTTGAATAGTCTTCACATGGTTCAAGATCAACCCAAGTGTTATTAAAGTCATTATCAATTATTACACTATTAACATAATTGCCACGAACCACCATAACCCTTTCAACAGAAACAACTTTACCAGAAACGCTAGAATGAATATTAGCTGATATGTTGCCCTGGGCTTCACCTATTAATTGACCTACCTTTACTAAATCACCTTTCTTTACTAAACTCAAGCTTTCTTTTCCAATATGTTGACATAGTGGAATTGTTACTCTGGCAGGTTGATGAAGGGTTTCAACAGCAATTTGAGATGTTACTCTTTTACCATTAATTCCCTCTTTTGGATGTACACCGCCAGGAAAAAATTTCTTAATAAACAAATTTAATCCCCTCACAATATTATTTTATTTATCATTATACTAATAATTAGTAATAAATGCAAAGAATTTTATGATTTTTAACAAATATTTATACATTTTTTATCATTTAGATATTTAATTATATTTTTTATTGTATATTTTCCATGTTCATATGTTAATCCGCCCTGAAAATATACGTTATATGGTTCCCTTATTGGAGCATCCGCACTTATTTCAATAGAAGACCCTGCAACAAAAGATCCCGATGCCATAATTATTTTATTATCATAACCTGGCATATCCCAAGGCTCTGGAGTTAGAAAGCTATCTATTGGCGATGAATGCTGTACTGCCTCACAAAAATATCTTATAGCATCTGGATTCTTCATAACAATTATTTGAACAATATCTGATCTATCACTATTAGAACTTGGTACTGTATCATAACCAAAGTTGCTAAAAACCTCTTTTAACAAACATGCTGTTTTTAAGGCTTGAGCAACTGTATGTGGTGCCATAAATAATCCTTGATAAAAAGGGCGATAAGATGCCTCATATGATCCAACTTCTTTTCCAATTCCAGGAGCTGTCATTCTTGTTGCAATTGTATCTATAAGATATTGTTTTCCAGAAATATATCCACCTGTTGGCGCAATTCCCCCACCCGGATTTTTTATTAAACTACCTACTATAATATCAGCGCCAAAGTTACTTGGTTCATATTTGCACACAAATTCTCCATAGCAATTATCTACCATAATAACAACATCTTCATTAATTTTTTTTGCTTCAATAACCAACTCTTGTATTTCTTCTGGCAAAATTGCTCTTCTAGATGAATATCCCCTGCTCCTTTGTACCATTATCATTTTAGTTTTATTGGTAATAGCTTTACAAACGCTTTGAATATCAATTTTTTCTTCATTATTTAGTGACACTTCTTTATAAATAATTCCAGAATCTACTAAACTTCCATTTGTATATTTTTTATGACCAATAACTGTTTGAAGTGTATCATATGGCTCACCAGATGCTGAAATCAGCTCATCATTATATCTTAGTATTCCAAACAAGCATAAGCTTAACGCATGCGTACCTGATGCAATAGTTGGGCGCAATATTGTTGATTCTGTATTAAAAATATCTGAAAAAGTACTTTCAAGAGTATCCCTCCCAATATCATCATACCCATAACCATTGCTTGCAGAAAAATGCCTTAACGCAATCGAATTTTTACTGAATGCTTTTAACACTTTTTCTGTATTATATAATGATATTTCATCAATTTCTTTAAATATTTCGTGTAAATTATCTTCACAAAAATTAATTAATTTTTCTATTTTTTGATCAATCATTACTTAAATTCCATCCATTTTTGTATTAATTTATTTGCTATATACCAATAATCACCAATTTCTACTTTGTTTATCCATTCCAGACCATTTGTTGATTTGAAATATGTTATTTGCCTTTTTGCATAATGTCTAGTATTTAGTTTTATTTTATATATTGCTGTTTCTAAGTCATAAAGATTATTCAAATAAGGTAAAATTTCTTTATAACCTATCCCTTTTAACGATTGAGCATCCTGATTAACGCCATAATTTAATAGCCACTTTACTTCATCAACCAGCCCTAAATTAAACATTTGATCTACTCTATATTCAATATTTTTGTATAAAGTATTCCTATCTTCATTTAAACCAATAATTAAAGTATTATATTTATCTTTAATAACATTATTTTGATTGGATATTGATTTACCCGTTGTTTTAATAACTTCTATTGCTCTTATTACTCTTCTAATATCGTTAAAATGTAATTTTTCAGCCGCCTTTGGGTCAATTTCAGTTAGTAATCTATGTAGCTTATCTTTTCCATTATTTTCTTTAGATATTTCATATAATTCGCTTCTAAGTTCCTCATTCGAGCTTGAGTTACCCAAACTATATTCATTAATTAATGCTTTCAAATATAAACCTGTGCCGCCAACTAGAATTGGAATTTTATTTGATTGATTAATTTCTGTGATAATATGTTCTGCCGCTTCAACATAATCTGCAACCGAGTAGCTATTTTTAGGATCTACAATATCTATCATTTCATGAACAATATTCATTTTTTCTTGATTTGTTGGCTTTGCTGTTCCAATGTTCATATATTTATATATTTGCATTGAATCCATTGACACAATAACACCATTATATTTTTTAGCAATTTTAATTGCTAATTTTGATTTTCCTGTAGCAGTTGGCCCACATACAACCAGTAAATTTTCTTTGTTCATTATTGTATTCTCTTAAATCGCTTATAAAGCTCATTTTTTGTTAATTCTATTATAATAGGCCTTCCATGAGGACAAGTGGGTACAATATTATCAATAAATAATTGTTTTACAATTTGAAAAATTGTATCATCATCTAATTTGTCTCCAGCTTTTATAGAATGTTTACAAGCAAATTGTAATATTTTTTCTCTCGCTATTTCTTTGCTTAAATTATCTTTTTTATTATCCCAATTATTAAAAATTTCTTGTAAACAAGACTTTATAGACATTGGTTCGCCCAGCAAAATAGGTACAGATCTTACTGCAATAGAATCATCATCAAAAAAAGTAATATCGAAGCCAGAATCGTATAGTTCATCTTGATGTTCTCTTATAAAATCAATTTCTCTTTGATTTAAATTAATTAAAATGGGAGTTAAATACTCTTGTTTAAGGTTTTTATTTTTATATGCAGTTAACATTTTCTCAAAATTAATTCTTTCGAATGCTGCATGTTGATCAATAATTAGTAATTTTTCTTTATATTCTAGCAATATAAAGGTGTTAAAAATAGTTCCAATGATAATAATGCTATCACGAATATCGATTTCCGGTTTATTTTCAATAAAAGTTTCTTGAATAGAATTATTATTTTTATTTTGTACATCTTCTGAATTATTTGAGAACTCCAAAGGCCTCCACTTTATTTTGGGTTCTAAAACTGTATATGATGAATCGCTTAATAATTTTTCAGAATCATTATTAAATACATTTTTAAAAGCTTCTAAATTGGGTTTTAATACATCCACATTATAGGTTGTATTTTTAATATCATCAAAGGTATTAAAAATTTCATCATTCAAGTTTAATTTGGCTTCATTGATGTTGTCATTATTTATTATTTCATTACTAATATAGATATTATTTAATGCATTTGTAACAGCTTCAATTATAACTTCCTTTAGCAAGTTTGGGTTTTCAAACCTAACTTCCAATTTATTGGGGTGAACATTAACATCAACACTATTATACGGTACTATTATATCAATTATACACATAGGGAACTTTGAAACAGTAACATATCCTCTACAAGCTGTTTCAAGTGCGCTGGATACAATATCATCTTTAAAGTATCTACCGTTAACAAAAAACGTTTGATTACTTCTATTCCCTTTTTCTAAATCAAAAACTCCAACGTATCCTTTAATTATAATACCATTAGATGAATAATTTACTTCTATAAGTTTTTTTGCAGTTGAAACATCATATACTCTAGATATAGCCGATTCTAATTTACCATCACCAATACTATGATAAATTGTTTTTCCATTATTCACATATCTAAAAGAAATATCTGGTCTTGATAAAATAAGTCGCATTAAAAGATCTGAAATTGAACTTGCTTCAGAAATAGGTTTTTTTAAGAACTTTAATCTTACAGGAGTATTAAAAAACAACTCTTTTACAACTATAGATGTACCCATAGAAAAAGCGGAAGGTTTTATGTTGGTTATTACCCCTCCATGATTTTCAACAGTAACTCCATTTTCAGCCTCTTTATGTTTAGTAGTTAAAGTTACCTTACTTACTGCAGCTATAGATGCAAGCGCTTCACCCCTAAAACCCAATGTTTTTATATTAAACAAATCATTAGAACTAAATAATTTGCTAGTACTATGGCGTTCAAAAGCCAAGGCTATCATATTTTCACGAATTCCAGAGCCATTATCAACAACTCTTAAATATGATATGCCACCATCTTTTATTTCAACGGTAATGGCAGTTGCGCCAGCATCGATAGAATTTTCAACCAACTCTTTAACAATAGAAGCCGGTTTTTCAACTACTTCGCCAGCCGCAATTTTCATTACTACTTCTTTTGGTAAGCTAATTATTTTATCATTCATATGGGTTTCATCTCTTTATATTTTATTTGCTTTTTCTGATATTTTAAATAATTCCGCCATGGCTTGTACTGGATTTAAGGCCATAACATCAATTTTTTTGATTTCTTCTATTAATTCATCATGTTTAATATGAAAAAAATCTGTTTGTGTAACAGTATCATCTTTTTTTCCAATAATATTCTTAGATATTTCTTGATTATTAATATCTGAAGCTTCAATTCTGGCTAAAATTCTTTGTGCATTTTTTATTACTTCTGCGGGTAACCCTGCTAGCATGGCCACATGTATACCGTAACTTTTATCGGCTCCGCCAGGAATAATTTTTCTTAAAAATAAAACATCATTTCCATGTTCTTTCACTTGAATAGAATAATTTTTTACGCCTTCCAAATGTTCTTCTAAAGAAGATAGTTCATGATAATGTGTTGCAAATAATGTTTTAGCACCGATTTTATTTTTATTTGCAATGTATTCTACAACTGCCCAAGCAATACTTAAGCCGTCAAATGTGCTTGTACCACGGCCTATTTCATCTAATAAAATTAAAGAATTATTAGTAGCATTTTTTAATATGTTAGCTGTTTGAGTCATTTCCACCATAAATGTGGATTGGCCAGAAGATATATTATCACTTGCACCAATTCTAGTAAAAATTCTATCAGTAACGCTTATATTTGCATAACTTGCTGGAACAAAGCAACCAATATGAGCCATTAGTACTATAATTGCATTTTGACGCATATATGTACTTTTACCAGCCATATTAGGCCCTGTAATGATTAACATACGCTCATCTTCGTTGTTCATGTTTATATCATTTGGTATAAACTCATGTTTTGCAATAGTTTTTTCTAATACTGGATGCCTACCATCTTTAATTTGTAAAACGCCTTCATTATTTATTTTGGGTTTAACATAGTTATTGTCCATAGCAACAATAGCAAGAGAACAATATGCATCTAATTCTTTTAATGCATCTGCAGTATACTGTATTCTTTTTATAACAGCGGCAATAGCTTCACGAATTTCATCAAATAAGGCTATTTCAAGCTTATTAGAATTTTGTGATGCACTAACAATTTTGTTTTCTATTTCTTGCAGCTCGGTTGTAACATATCTTTCTGCATTAGTTAGTGTTTGACGCCTAATAAACCTAACAGGTACCATTGATAAGTTGGATTTTGTAACTTCAAAATAATAACCAAATATTTTATTATAGCCAATTTTTAAATTCTTTATTTCAGTTTCATTTTTTTCTTTGTTTTCCAGTTCTAATAGCCATTCTTTTCCTTTTCTTGAGGCATCTCTATAATCATCTAAAGTTTTACTGAAACCTTTCTTAATAAACCCACCTTCAGACATGGTCAATGGAGGTTCATCATCAATAGAAGCTTCAATTAATTCGCACAAACTATCTATTCTATCTAACTTGTCTAAATATTTTTTTAAATATTTATTGTTTGAGTTACTTATTATTCTTTTTATATTAGGTATTTCATTTAATGATTTTAGTATAGATAAACAATCTCTTGCATTAATTGACTTGTATGAAATCTTACTTAATATTCTTTCTAAATCATAAACATTATTTAGAGCTTCTCTAATAGAATCAACAATAAGAAAATCTTTTGTTAACTCTTCAACAATATCAAGCCTTTCTTCTATTTTTTCCTTAATTGCTAATGGTTGCTCAACCCAAGCTTTTATTTGCCTTGCACCCATAGCTGTACAACTTTTATCCAAAACCCAAAGTAATGAGCCTTTTTTTGTTCTTTCATTTAATGTTTCAGATATTTCTAGGTTTGATCTTGAAACATCATCTAAATACATATTTTGATTACTCTGGTAATATTTTAATGAACTAATATGTTTTAGTTCTATTTTTTGAGTATCATATATATATCCTAAAAGTGCTCCCGCAGCACGTATAGCTAATGTATCACTACTAAACTCAATATCTTTTATATCATTTAAATTAAAATGACTAATTAATATTTTCTTTGCATAATTTAATGTAAACAACTCAGTCTCAATTAACGAAATTAAACTGTTTTCATGTTTAAAATCATCTTCGATATCTTGTGGCATTATTATTTCGCTAGGATTAACTCTTTTTATTTCATTTTGTAATTTTTCTTTATAGTTACTAATGGAATAAGCAAAGAATTCTCCTGTTGATATATCTGAATATGCTATGCCCGCATAATTCCGAGATGTTAAAATTGATACTAAAAAGCTATTCTTAGATTCATCCAAAAGCATAGGATCAACAACTGTACCTTTTGTTATTATTCTTACAACATCCCTATCAACTATCCCTTTAGATTCTTCAGGGTCTGAAAGTTGTTCGCAAATTGCAACTTTGTGTCCGTTATCAACAAGTTTTTGTATATATCCTGCAGCACTATGGTATGGAACACCGCACATAGGTGCTCTTTCTTCTAGCCCACAGTTTTTTCCAGTTAATGTAATCTCCAATTCTTTAGAAACCAATAAAGCATCATCAAAAAACATTTCATAAAAATCACCTAACCTAAAAAAAAGTATACAATCTTTATGTTTTTCTTTTATGCTTAAATATTGTTGCATCATTGGTGATAGTTTTTGCATTATATTCTCCATAATTACGATTATATTCTACTTGCAGTTAATGTATTTTTGGATATACCATCAATTTTTACAGGTATAAATTTACCAACATTATCTGGATTTTCTTCTATTTTTACCTTTAAATTTCGTGAAGTTCTACCTATTAAATATTTTTCTTCCCTATTATTTATTGAATCGTCTATTAATAATACTTCTTCTTTGCCAATTTGATTACTCAATATATTTTTAGAAATTATGTTTATTTCATCATTTAGCCTTTGTAATCTATCATTAGCAATATCATTAGGTATAAAACCATCCATTTTAGCAGCTTTTGTACCATTACGTTTTGAATAAATAAAGGTAAAAGCAGAATCATAGCCCACTCTTTTAACTAAATCTAATGTTTCACTAAACTGTGATTCGGTTTCACCTGGGAATGCAACAATTATATCAGTTGTAATACCTATACCAGGAATGTTTTGCTTTAGTTTATCCACTAAATTCAAGTAGTGTTCTCTAGTATAATTTCTATTCATGGCGTTAAGTACTTCATTATTGCCTGCTTGTACTGGTAAATGAATATGTCTTTCAATGTTTTTTGAGTTTGCCATAACATCAATAAGTTGATCGGATAAATCTTTTGGATGCGATGTCATAAATCTAATTCTTGGAACACCAATTTCGTCTAATTTTTCCAACAAATTTGGAAAATTTAGTTTTTCAGGCTCATCATAATATGAATTTACATTTTGCCCCAAAAGGGTTATTTCCTTAACACCTTTATTAATCAATGTTTCTGCATCTTTTATTATATCATAAAACCTTCTAGATCTTTCCCTTCCTCTAACATAAGGAACTACACAATAGGAACAAAAATTATTACACCCATACATTATTGTAAGATAGGATAGAAAAGGGATATCTCTTTTAACTTCTAACCCTTCCGCAATAACATGATCTTCACTAATATTAACTAATTGATTTTTATTTTCAAGCCAAGTTAATAGCAATTCAGGAAATTTGTGTATATTATGTGTACCAAATGCAATATCAACAAACTTATATTGTTTAAGTAGTTTGGGTAGCATATCTTCATGTTGAACCATACATCCACACACACAAATAATAATATCTGGATTTTTCTTTTTCAACTCTTTTAGCCACATTATATTTCCCAAAGCACGTCTTTCGGCGTTTTCTCTAATGCAACAAGTATTAAAAATAATCAAATCAGCAGAATTTTTAACTTTTGTTTCAGTTATTCCCATTGATTCAAGCATGAAAGATAACTTTTGACTATCATTTACATTCATTTGGCAGCCGTAAGTTACAATATGATAACTTTTAGGTTTTTCTTTTTTTGAAAGCACTTTAATTATTGAGTTGTTCATATTGGTTATTTCTAGTTTGTCTACAAAAACTTTATCTTTTAAAAGCATATTAATCTCCGTTATTTAGTAATATTTCTTTTTCTGGTTAATTCCATAAGGCCTAAATTGGTATATCCGTGCACAACACACTTATTTCTATCATTTTTCAATAGTATACTTAATAATTTTTCAATTAATTTACTATCTTCATCATTCATATTTATATAATCAATAATAATAATTCCTGACATATTATTTAGCTTAATATTATTAACTATCTCTTCTGTTGCTAACATATTAGTAATAGCAATTTCGTTTTCATCATTATTTACTAATGCACTTGCAGTGTTAACATCAATAACAGTTAAAGCTTCGCACACATCTATAACTATATTCCCACCATTCTCTAAAGAGTGTTTTTTTCTACTGTTTTTAACATTAAATTCTTTTTTATCAACAAAAGATACATCTAAATTATCAAATTTTTTCTTTAAATCAAACAATATATCATTACTGTTAGTAAAAACTCGCAAAACTCCTGGTAATTTTAATAAATCTAATATTAAGGAATCATAGTTATTTTCACTTTTGTAGATACATTTTGGTGCTTTTATATTTTTATAGTAATTTATGATTTTTTCAATTATATCAATTTGTTGATTAATTTCACTTTCTATATTACTAAAATCTAATGTTTCGGCATTTTTTCTAAATACTATTCCATATTTTCCTTTTAATCTATTTTTAGCGTAATCCTTAAGTTCTTCTTTTGCTTTATCATTTTCAATTCTGTTTGAAATTGCTATATAGTTATTAAAAGGCATCAACATAACAAAATTTCCAGGTATTTTTATATCTCTGGTTAAAAATGCACCTTTATCACCATAAGCAGTTTTTTTAATTTGAACCAATATACTATCACCTTGTTTAACAATATAATTGTTCAATTCGTGATATGACGGTAATTCCTGTAAGGGTAAAAACGCATTTTTACTTTGCCCAATATCAACAAAAGCAATGTTGTTTTTTGAAATAATTTTATCCACTTTACCAATATAAATATTATCAATATCATTAAAATTATTATCATCAAAATCTATTATTTCAACAACTTCTTTGTTTTCAACCAAATGGCACTTGTTATTAATAATATATAAATCTCTATTTTGATGTCTATCAATTATATTTTGATAAAGTTCATTTTTATCCATATATCCTCATTTAATTTATATAATCAAATATTGTAACTAATTCGTTGTTTTCATTATATGTTAATAAATTACACCTAGATATTTCAACAATCGATAATTGTTTTTCATCAATATTGAAATAGTTAATAAGTGAAGCAATTAAATTTTTTATATGTAAAGACTTGTTGCTAGCAGCGGATATTACAGTATTAATGATTAATTTACCATCAAAATAGGAAACGTGAAGTTTATATATCATTTCCCTTATGTCTATAGTTTTTGTACCTTTTTTACTTTCTAATTCAAATTCAATTACTTTTTGATTTAAATAATTATCTATATTTATTTGGTTATATAAAATACTACTGCAATCAATTTTTACTAAATATTCAGACGCTTTTGTTAATGCCATAAAAGATTGTTCGTTTTTTGATATTAATTTAGCCCTTTTAACATATAATGCTGGAGGTAAATTTTCATTTAATACTTGTACAAAATATTCATTAGCTATATTTTCAGACAAAGGTACATCCATAAGTTCTCGAATTCCAATAATACCTACTGATAAGGGCGGAGAAAAAGCCAAATTAACATGAGGACTAAATCCTTTACTATATGTTATTGGTAGCCCGCTTTTTCTAAGCGATCTTTGCATTGTCCTCATTAAGTCCAAGTGCGAGATAAACTTAACGCCATCACCTTTTTCAAACTCAACCATCATACGCATAGTGGGCATCCCCCTTCTGTTTTTTGGACTCCACAGCCATAACAATGAGAGTAAAAACAATCATCGGTAGTTTTTTCTTTTAATGCTTTTTCATATTCTCGATATAAAAAGTCTTTGTCAATTCCTGCATTAATAAAGTCCCAAGGAAAAATTTCATCTTTATTTCTTTTCCTTATTGTATAAAAATCTATATCAACGTTGTTTTCCTTAAATGCTTCAAGCCATATTTCATATTTAAAATGCTCGCGCCATCCATCAAGCATACAGCCATTTTTCCATGCTGTATATAAAACATCTGCAACCTTACGATCGCCTCTTGCAAATGCTGACTCTAATCTAGACGTTTTAGCATCATGCCAATTGAAATTTACACTTCTAATATTTAATGCATTTTTAAGGAATAACTGTTTTTGTTCAATTGTATCCATATCATCTTGAGCACACCATTGGAATGGAGTAAAAGCCTTTGGTATAAAAACTGCTGTACTAACGGTTATTTTTAATCCTTTAGCACGTAAAGATTTTTCAACACAATAATATTCATTTTTAACTAGGTTAGCTAAATCTGCTATGCCCTGTAAATCTTCTTCTGTTTCAGTAGGTAGCCCTGTCATGAAATAAAGTTTTATGTTGTTCCAACCATTATTAAATGCATACTTTACATTTCGCACTAGGTCTTCCTCAGTAACGTTTTTATTTATTACATTGCGTAATCTTTGAGTACCAGCTTCTGGAGCAAAAGTTAAGCTAGATTTTTTTACTTTTTGTGTTTCGTTTAAAGATTCTTCAATATTTCCATCAAGTCTTAATGATGGTAAAGATATAGAAACTCTCTGTCCAGATAATTCATCATTTAATTTCATCATTAATTCGTTTAAACATGAGTAGTCGCCACTTGATAGAGAAGATAATGATATTTCTTCATATCCACTATTTTTAACTAACTCTTTAGCTAATTTTACTAATGTTTCTGGCGATTTTTCCCTTCTTGGCCTATAAAGCATACCAGCTTGGCAGAATCTACATCCTCTTGTACAACCACGCATTATTTCCAAAAATATTCTATCATGAATAATTTGTATATAGGGTACAGTTATATTTGTAGGAAATTTAACTTTATTAAAATCATAAACTATTCTTTTTTCAATAATTTGAGGCACATCATCAATGATTGCTTTAAATTCTTTTATTGTTCCATCTTCATTATAATTAACATTATAAAAGGAAGGCACATATACACCTTTAAGCTTAGAAAGTGCTAATAAGGTTTCATTCCTATTTAAAGATTTTAATTTACTTTGCTTTACTACATCTATAATCTCATTAGTAACTTCTTCACCATCACCTATAATAAAAGCATCAATAAACTTATACAACGGTTCTGGATTATAAACGCAAGGGCCACCAGCAATAACAATAGGTTCTGTTTCTTTTCTATTTTCACTCAACACAGAAATGTTTCCCATATTTAACATTTCTAATATATTTGTATATGTCATTTCATATTGTAATGTGAATCCAACAATATCAAAACATTTTAATTCTTTTTTATTTTCTAAAGAAAAAAGAGGTAATTTAGATTCTTTCATTTTTAATAACATATCATAACTTGGCATAAAAACTCTTTCGCACAAAGAATCAGACCTATCATTTATAATATCATATAATATTTTCAAACCTAAATTTGACATTCCAACCTCATATGTATCAGGAAAACAAAATGCAAATTTAATAAATTCTGAATTAAAATCTTTTTTTATTGAATTTAATTCTTCACCAGTATAGCGCGCTGGTTTTTCAACATCAGCTAATATATTGTTTAAAACTTCGTAGTTCATAGTTTCCCTTTCATTATTCCCGTATATTCGTCAAATTCAATACTTTGTTCTAATTTAATATTATAAACTGTAAGTGACAAAATTAATATCTCAATAATAATAATATACTTATTTTCAGAAATGGAATTATTATTAACTGAGTAATAAAGTAATCCGATTATACATGTTATTGTAAATAATATTAATATAAACGAAGATGCTCTAAATCTTTGGTATGATTGCCTATACATACTCACGGCTAAATCATTATTTGAATAATTTATAATTTTGTACATTGCAATAATAGAAAACAATATTGGAAAATATTGTAATACCATAGGTAATGATATATATATTACTCTAGTAGCCTGTACATTGTAAAAACCTAAAATAATAGATAAAAGAAGAATAAGAATTGTGTTAACTGAAAATATTCTTATTTTTTTATTTAAATCATTAACATTAGATTTATGTTTATATATTTTACCTGAATATTCCCAATTCCCATTTTCTATTTTGTAATTTTTAACTTCGGATTTTTTCATACTCACCTATTACTTTAAATAATTATTAAACCAGTTTGTGATTTCTTGTAATCTTCTAATTCTATGCGATGGTTTACCGCTTCTAGATAATTCGTGGTTTTCACCTTTAAATAAACAAAGTCTAGACTCAACACCATGATATTTTAATGCTGTGAACATTTGTAACCCCTCAGCTAGCCAACATCTATAATCCTCTTCAGAGTGTATAAATAATGTTGGAGTTTTAACATTATTAGCATATTTAATAGGAGAATGGAACCATAATTTTTCACAATTATCCCAAGGTGTTGCCATTATTTGATCATGATTAAAATAATACCCAATATCAGTTGTATTAAATTTTGAAATCCAATTAGAAATAGATCTTTGAGAAACTGCGGCTTTAAATCTATTTGTATGGCCTATTATCCAGTTGGTCATAAATCCACCATATGACCCACCAGTTACACCCAGTTTATCCTTATCTATATTTGGATAAGCTAGTAAAGTAAAATCTACAAAAGCCATTATATCATCATAATCAATTGTTCCATACTTGCCTCTAATATCGGAAAATTCGTCTCCCCTGCCATCGCTTCCACGCGGATTACAAAATATAACAAAATATCCTTCACTAGCCCATACCTGCATTTCATGGAAATAGTTATTACCATAAGTGGTTTTTGGCCCACCGTGTATATTCAATATACAGGGATATGTTTTTTCACTTGAAAAATTTATAGGTTTTATTACATAACCGTCTAATTCAACATCATTATTGAAATATTTAATATTCTCCACTGGGGATATATTTCTATCTTTCAGATAATTACTATTATTATTTGTTATTTCTGTAATTTTATCATTATATATATAAAGTTCTTGAATTGAGTTTCTTTTTTGAGCACATAAAACAATATTATTATTAATATTAATATCAAAAAAATCAATTGCTTCAAAAACCGTTAAAATTTCTGATGTTACTAGTTGCTCATCAATTTTAAAGAGTACAGTTTTATCCCTCACTATTGATGTATAATATAGTTCATTGTTTATAACCTTAATGCTATTTCCACCACCTAAACGACAATCAGAATTAATATTAGTGCCAGGCACACCAGTTATATTAATTAACAACTCAAGCGAACCATTGTTTACATAATATAATTTAGGATTTTCATTAAGTCCATACTTCAGCATATCACTAGCTAGAGCACAAATTCTATTATTCCAAACAAATACATCGTCAATATTATATTTGTTTTGTAGTAAAACATAATTAGTTTTATTAGTATTTATATTAAATTTATTGATACCATTATAAATATCCATTTTATCGTTGAAATCATTAAAAATATAATAGACTTCATCGTTTTCAATTATAAAGTTTTCAATATTGCTTGTTTCGTTACTTATATTTAAATAATCATTTGTTAATATTTTATATAAACAAAGTCTATAACGTTTTTTACTTGTAAAACCATCGCCATTTTGCCAAAAAGGTATTTCTTCAAGTACTTCATAATCGGTTTCTTTTTCTTTTTTGCTATATTCAGCTATAAAAACAATTATATCTTCACTATAAATTTTGAATTTACTTACAATTTTATCCATTTCAAATAGAATATTTGATTCGCCGCCGTTTATATTTATGGTTTTAAATACAGTTTTATCATCTTCACTAACTATATAAATTACTTTTTCATCATTATACCAATCAAAAGAAATAACTTTACCATTTGTTGTAAGTTGTGTTGTTTTGTGTTTTTCTAAATTATAAATATAAATATTTTTATTGTAGCAGTTATTTTTTAAATCAGATTTCGAAACCATGTATGCAAAATTATTCCCACTTTTATTAAAAATACCATTTGATATAAAATCAAAATTTAAAAAATCGTTAATATTTACTTTTTCCAAAATATATACCTCACTCTATATTTTCATATGTTTCTAATTCTTCAAAAGGAATAATAGGTGGAAGTTCACTTAAACTACTTATTCCAAAATGCGATAAAAATTTATCTGTAGTTGAATACAAACTTGGGTTACCAACAGTATCTTTTTTTCCAACAATCTTAACTAAATCTTTAGCTAAGAGAGATTGGATAGAGTAATCACATTTAACCCCACGAATTTGTTCAATTTCGTTTTTGGTTATTGGTTGTTTATAAGCAATTATAGCAAGTGTTTCCATGGTTTTATCAGTAATATTTTGTTTTTGAATTGGCTGTAATACCCTATTTATATATACAGAATAATTATCACTAGTTGTTAATTGAACATTATCATTAAAAACCTTTAAACGAATTCCCCTATCATTTTTTTCATAATAATCTTTTAAATATTCTATAGATGATTCTACTTCCACCACAGAAATATTTAGCGCCTTTGACAGTTCAGTCACTTTAATTGGGTCACCAGCTACAAATAAAATCGATTCAATTATTGTTCCAAACTTATATAATCTACTCTCCATCTTTTTTCACCTTTTTATAAATCTTTATGTTATTAAATATTCCTTTTTGTTTTACCCTGACTTTACCAAGTCGAATTAGTTCCAACATAGCCATAAAATATGTTACGGCAAACTCTTTTGATTGTTTGATGTCAATTAGATTATAAAAATTAATATCTTCATTTTTTATTTTTTTCAAAATATTTACTATACTTTGTTTAACCGTGATTGTTTCTTTATTTAATTTTTCTATATTGCTTTTATTTAATCTTTTTTGATATAGAACAAGCTTTCTTTCTACAATTTTTAGCAATGCTTCACTTAATGATTTTATTGATTTTTCAACTAAAACAAATTCTTGTTCTTTTAAAGGAAAATCTTCTGGTAGTTTATTATAAAATAAGGCTGATTTGGCTTCAATAATTCTCATTTGTTCAGCAAGATATTTAATTTTTTTATACTCTTCAAGTTGAATTATTAATAACTTTTTATCTTCTTCAACATCATCATTTTCTTGTTTTGGCAATAATGCTTTACTTTTTATTTCTATTAACCTTGCTGCCATAGTTAAAAAAGATCCAACTGCATCCATATCTAACTCATCATAGTCTTGAACAGCTTTAACATACTGTTCAGTAATTTCTGAAATAAATATATCATATATACTTATTTGTGCTTTACCAATAAGATGGAGAAGTAAATCCAATGGTCCATCAAAATTATTTAATTTAACATTAATTTCTTGCACTTAATTTGCACCAGCCAAAGATAAAAATATTTTTAAAACACCACTTTCAATTGCGGTTGTTATTGTTACTAATAATTTACCCAATGTTCCAGAAAACATAAGTATCATTAAAATAAAGCTAGTAATTCTATATGTTTGAGTGTTTAATTGTAATTTCCCTTTAAGTAAAATATCATTAAAGATATGAAATCCATCTAATGGTGGTATAGGTAAGAAATTAAATACCGCTACCATTAAATTAAATTGTGAAAACATCATAAGGAATCTTTGTATATAAGGCAACCAATTATTTAAAAACAAATTACTATTTTCATTTATATTTCCCATTAATATAGAATTATAACCAATAGAATTTGATGCCAACAAATTTTCAGCTCCATAAAATTCAATAACCTCCGGAATCCATATTAATCTATTGAACCCTACCATTAAAGCTGTACATATAATAAATAAAGTAAAATTTACAGTAATACCAGCAATTGAAACTAAAAAATCATCTTGTACACGATTTTTGAAATTTCTAGGATTTATGGGAACAGGCTTAGCCCACCCAAAGCCTAAAACAACCATACTTAATGTTCCCAATGGGTCTAAATGTTTAGAGGGATTTAAAGTTAAACGCCCTAACATTTTAGCAGTAGGATCTCCGCATTTATAAGCAACAAAAGCGTGGGCATATTCATGTAAAACCAGTGTACCGAGCAAAGAAACTGTTAAATAACAAATATATATTATAAAGCTGATTGGATCTGTAGAAAGCCACTGCCACATTCCTTCTAATCTATTAAACAAAAATTGCACATCCTTTAATTAAATTCTATTCTATTATAACACAAAACTATCTGTTCGTTGTAACTCTTAGTGCCATTTATGTTAATTTTAAACATTGACCCAATTAATTAAAACTTATATAATTATGATATTAAATATGGAGGTTTATAAATGAAATTTATAATTAAAAAATTTATTGCATTACTACTTATTCTTGCTTTATATATACCTAATGCTAACATGGTAAATGCAGAACGCATTTTAATTTTTGAAAATGAAATTGAAGAATTAAAATCACCAAAGGAATTGATGATAGAAAATAATGTTTGTGACCTGCGAGTTGGCGATGCTTTGTATTTTCCCCTTGTTGTTAAAGATATAATTCCTAGGGACGAAATCGAAACATTTGAACCAGAGATAGATGGTGCTTTTTCAAGCACAGATGAAAAAATAGCTTTTGTTGATAAAAATGGCTATATAGTTGCAATTAATGAAGGCGAATGCGATATAATTTATGAAAAACCAAGTGGTAAAATATCAATGAAAGTAAATGTATCAAATTCCACCATACCTTTAGGAATAAGAAATTTAACTTATATAGGTAAAAGAGAATTTTTATTTAACCAAATGAGTAGGTTGCCTAAATATAATCAATATGCTAAATGGTATTATAAGAAAAAGAAAGAAGTTGGTTGGTGTAGCGTATTCACATCTTATGCCACAAATGCTTCAGGGATAGACACATATAAACATAATACCATACCAATTGATGAAATAAACAATTATTCTGTGTTTGGTTTACTTGAAGGTCAAGTTGGTCACCAATGGGATGGATTTACATCCGTTAACAGGTTTACGAACATTCCACAACCTGGATATTATGTAATTTACGGAAACAGAAAAAATGCGTATAGATTTACTCATGTTGGGCTAGTGGTAGATGTTGAGCAATTTCCTGATGGATGGTACAAGGTTACAACTGTTGAAGGTAATATGTCAAACACAGTAAAAAAATATTGCTATATGTATAATAGCAATATAGAACACCCTAAAGAAAATATGGCCGAAGTTGAAAAAGACCAACAAACCAATGCCTTAACACAATATAAACTTCACACTGATTTTTGGGATGTTTTTGGATTTTGTGCAACCTGGGAACCAATAAAGTAATAATATGAAATATATATTGGAAGCAATGTATATAAATAAAATGATATAGAAACATCTGAGGCATACCCTGAAAATAAAATATTTAATATTATATAAAAGAGGATAATTTTTAGTTTATTCTCTTTTTTTGATTTCCCTTTTAAATTGGACCCAATAATAATTAAAGACCAAATAAATACTGCAGGTGAAATAATAAAACCAAATATTTTAGGAAGAGTTGAATTATTAATAAAAAACATATTATTCTCACCAAATACAAAGTAAGGAGATGACTGGTTTAAAAAGGCTTGAATTGCAGTTTTAGGGCTATTATTAACAAGCCTAATATAAGTTAAAAAAGCAGTATGTTGTTTCTGTATTGTAGTATCATTATATACATGTTCTAATACTGTATTTAAATTTTCACCGTTATAAAACTTAGAAATTTGATTAATATTGTAAGCACCACTTAAAGATAATTTATCATTTTCATTTATATTTTCATGGGCAATATACCTTGCAGTTTGAAGCTTTATTATTGGGCTAGATATTAAATTGTTTTGCTTTGTAGTATTTATTATATTAATGTTATTAAAAATAATATATGCAGTTATAACTATCGAAAATATGCAAATCAAATTTTTTCTAACATTTTTATTAATAATCAAACTATATAATAGTAATAAAACAGATAAAATTAAGCCGTTTTTAACCCATATACTCAATAATATATTTACTAAAACAAATTTAAAATTATAATAAACTTTATTATTAATAATATAGTTTATTAAATATAAAACAAATAATACTGAGCAAACTATTTCAGATACCGAAAATAAATTATAATATATTAACGGGTTTAATATTGCCAAAATAAGAATAATAAATAACACAAATTTATTTATTCCATTTTTTAATGTTGAATATAATATGCTACTTACTAAAACAGAATATATAATTATTTGTGTAAAATACAAAATAATTATATTAATATTATTTTGTATAAAAATATTAATAAGGAACACATATAAATTTTGACCAATTGGCAAATTATCACTTATTTTACCAAAATTGTTTAAATTTATTATTTGCTGACTATAACTTCTGGAAAATCCACTACTTCCATAAAGAGAGAAATAAATTGTAGCAATAAAAACTGTTATTAAAGCAAATATAAAAACAAATTTGTTTTTATTTATTTTAATATAAAACAATTTACTATTATGAATAAATTTATTTAAAAGTATAATTAGGAAATAAATAACAGGAATAGTTGCCATAAGTATATTTATTAAAATTACATTCTCAAATCTTAGAAAATAAAATAAATCTAGATTTCCAAATTTAATAAAACTTATACCTATAATATTAAAAAACATTAATGTTGTAATTGTTATCAACAATTTAAAATTTGTTTTACTTTCAAATTTTATTAAAGCAAATAACATTGATAATAACAAAGACAAACTAAGTGTTATATAAATAATTTCAGTTATATTATTTGCATTATTAATAAAATAATTAAATGAGCAATAAAGCGCAAATAAAAATATTATTACTATTAAAAATACTCTTTTTTTATTCATTTTCTCACAAAAATCCGTATCTTTTGATACGGATTATAAATTATTTTGTATTAGTAAATAAGCAACAATTATTATAGCAATAGAAAACCCAATTATGTTGCTAACCAGCTTGATTTTCTTTCTTTTCTCTTCCGACAAACCAATATAATAACTAGGCTTGAGGGGAGACTTGCAAAACGGACATTCAACCATATGGTCTAACACATCTTTTTTGCAATTATCACATTTAACAATATGTTTTAATGTACTATTTCTCATACTCTAAACCATACTTTTAAGCAAAATAACACAAATAGTATTAATACAGCAGAAAATATCGCTACTATTGTTAATGCAGCTCGTAATGAACTAAACAATAACTTAATAGTATCTTTTTTAGATAAATTATTGTTAATATCAACATCACTTTTGTTGGGGTTATACCAAGGCATACCTTCAACATTCATATTAGCAATTACTCTATCATCATCTTCAAAATTATTTTTCATCGTATAAATGACAAGCTACCATATGGCCATCAACATTGCGTGCTTTTGGATTTTCAACCTTACAAATATCCATGCAGCTTTCACAACGAGTATGGAACTTACAACCACTTGGAGGATTTGCTGGTGAAGGAATACTGCCCTCAAGTATTATCCTGTTCATTTTTAAATTAGGGTCTGGAACAGGTATTGCACTAAACAAGGCTTTTGTATAAGGATGAAGTGGATTTTTAAATATTGATTCTTTATCAGCATACTCAACCAAAGATCCTAAATACATAACGCCTACAGTATCTGAAATATGCTCAACTACAGATAAATCATGGGAAATAAATAGATATGTTAATCCAAATTTTTCTTGTAGATCTTTTAATAAATTTATAATTTGAGCTTGAATTGATACGTCTAAAGCAGATACTGGTTCATCACAAACAATAAATTCTGGATTTAATGCTAATGCTCTAGCTATACAAATTCTTTGCCTTTGTCCACCTGAAAATTCATGAGGATATCTTTCCTTATGATATGGTTGCAAACCACAAGCTTCCATTATTTTATCTATATATTCATTAAGCTGTTCTTCAGGAACAATATTATGTTCTTGCACAGCTTCACCTATAATTGTTTGAATAGGTAAACGAGGTGAAAGGCTTGAATATGGATCTTGAAATATTATTTGCATTTTAGGCCTAAAAGAACGCATTTCATTCTTATTAAGCTTATTTATATCAACGCCATTTATGTATATTTCGCCTTCAGTTAGTTTTGTTAAATTTAAAATTGTTTTACCAGTAGTTGTTTTACCACAACCTGATTCCCCAACAAGACCCATTGTTGTGCCTCTTTTTATTTCAAAAGAAACATCATCAACTGCTTTAACTTGGCCAGTAATTCTATTAAATAGGCCTGTTATAATAGGAAAATATTTTTTTAAATTTTTAACAACCAGGAGGTTATCATTCTTATTTTCCATTATTTCCCTCCTCATATAAATAACAACTTGCAAAGTGTGTATCACTTATTTTTCTTAAACTAGGATACTTTCCATCGCATTCTGGAACCCTTTTATCACACCTATCCCTAAAATAGCAATAATTAGGCATATTTACTGGGTTTGGTACGTTGCCTGGAATACTAAACAATCTATCAACTTTTACGTTTACAACCGGTTTTGATGCCATTAAACCTATAGTATATGGGTGTGATGGATGGTAGAATATTTCTTCTGCTGTTCCTTGTTCTACAATCCTACCTGCGTACATTACTACAACATAATCAGCCATTTCAGCAATTACACCAAGGTCATGTGTAATTAACATAATGCTACTATTAATTTTATCCTTTAAATTTCTTAATAGATCTAAAATTTGTGCTTGAATTGTTACGTCTAGTGCTGTTGTAGGTTCGTCAGCAATAATAAGCTTGGGGTTGCATGATAATGCCATGGCTATCATAACCCTTTGCCTCATGCCACCAGATAATTCGTGAGGATACATATTATAAACACCTTCAGCGTTAGCTATACCAACCATATCAAGCATTTCAATTGTACGCTCTTTAACTGCTGCTTCATCCATTTCTTTATTATGTAGTTCAATAACTTCAGAAATTTGCAAGCCTATTCTAAAAACTGGGTTAAGACTAGTCATTGGTTCTTGGAAAATCATAGAGACTTCTTTTCCTCTAATTTTTTCCATTATATATGTTGGAGCTTTTGCTACATCAATAACTTCATCACCTAGATTAAGCCTAATTGCTCCGTCAACAACTTGCCCTGATGGCCTTTGCAATAGTTGCATTAATGATAAACTAGTTACAGATTTACCACAACCAGACTCACCTACTACGCCAACAGTTTTGCCCTTAGGCACACTAAAAGTAACACCATCAACAGCTTTTACAACACCAACATCGCTGAAAAAATATGTATGTAGATTATCAAATTCCACTATATTTTCATTGTTTTTCATAACGGAGAGGTATTCTGCTGCCGGTACATCTTTCCTATTACGTTTTTTTTCGAATTCTTTTGTAGCTTTTCTATTTTCTCTAGTTATCCTTCTTGATTCTTTAGCGGATAAATAATTTTTCTTTTCTTTTTTATTACCAAACAACTTTATCACCTACCTCTTCATCTTCGGGTCAAATGCATCACGTAATCCGTCACCAACAAAGTTAAAACCTAAAACTGTAAATACAATTAAGAAACCTGTAGGTAACCATACCCACCAACAGCTTTGCATAACATGAAGGTTATTAGCAGCATTAATTATACTACCCCAAGATGCAATTGGGGGTTTAACACCTAATCCCAAGAATGATAATGTTGCTTCCGTTATTATTATACTACCAAGACTCATAGTTGCTTGAACTATTAATAAGGGCATAACATTAGGAACTAAGTGTCGGAATATTCTCTTATTAATACTTAAACCAGTTGCTTCTGTTGCAACCATAAAATCTTGTTCCCTTAATGATAGAATTTGACCTCTTACTATTCTTGCAATGCCAGTCCATCCCATCAAGCCCAATACAAGCATTAGTAAGAATATCCTTGTAGTAGAATCAATTTCCTTTGTATCCATAACAGATCCAAATATAATAAGCATTGGCCATGTTGGAATACTATTAAATAAGTCAACAAACCTCATTAATAGGTTATCAACCCATCCACCAAAATAACCAGAAATTCCACCAAAAACAACACCAATTAGAATTTCTAAGAACACTACTACAAAGCCAACCATAAGTGAAATACGTCCACCATACATAAGCCTTGTAAACATATCCATACCTTTTTCATCAGTGCCTAGAAGGTTAACATCGCTTGGTGCTCCGTATATATTTTGTAATAACCTTGGTTTTACACTTGTAATTGCATAGTTAGCATTACTTAATGATATTTTATATTCTGTTTCTACTTGGTTTCCTTCTTGATCTAAACCAGTAAACATAAATCTATCATTATTTGCAGCAATATTATGTTTAACTTCATTAACGAAATCTATAGATAAAAACTCATTTTTATTTGCAGGCATTACAATAACATCAGAAATAGTTGAAATAGGATTTTTTTGATTACTAGTTACATCATATACAGATATAATATCATCTTCATCTACTTCAATAGTATAGTTTTTATTATCATAACTAAAGTTAGCTGAATTTGCAGCTACAGATTTTTCAACATTATACCTAAAACCGAAAGAATCAACAAAAGGTGTTAAGTCTTCAGTGTATGCATTATAGATATATCTGCTCATTAATGCATAGTCTTGGGATTTACCAATGCTTAATTCAATTCTGTCTTCAATAATTGAATAATTCTCATTATTGAAAACAAAGGTGTTTTCTTTATTGTTATGAGCAGTTTCAAAAGCCAATTTAAAATTATCAGTAAATAGTGGGTTTCCAATCGGGTACATCAAATTTCCACCTTTTGCTAGCATTGTAGCAAGTATTTCTGATTTTTGAATTTTATACGATTGGTCACTAATTTTTTCGATAAGATAAGCGTTTTTTCCAACAACAAAATCTACATCGTTTTTATTAACTGCTAAATTAAAATTTGCAAGTATATTATTTTGTAATTTGGAACCATCAACAGTTGTTGCACGAAGCTCCTTATTCAAAACAGCACTAGCATAATTTGTATCAACGTAGTCTACTTTTGTAAATATTTGTGTTTGTGTATAAGGGGAAAAAATAGGGCCTACAAACGCGAATAGAAACATTACAATTAATATAATTATACCAGTTATAGCTAGTTTGTTTCTCATAAATCTTTTAAAAACAAGCATTCCAGGGGATAATATTTTTACCCTTTTTTCACTATCAAGTGCATCTTCTCTATTTTCGTTATGCCCTTCTATAGCTTTATTAACTTTTTCCATTGCAGATATATTATTAGGATTATAATTTTTATCTTTATTCATTTTCATCCCTCCTAATTTATACGTACTCTTGGATCAACAATTGCATACATAATATCTGCTACTAACAAGCTGATTTGTGTTAATACTATTGAAAATACAGAATAAAACATTGTAAACGGTATATCACCTTTAGTCATTGCACCATAAGAAATATAACCAATACCTGGTATTTGGAACATCGTTTCAGTTATCATTGAACCAGCAAACATGCTAGGTAATAAATAACTCATATATGTTACTAAAGGTATAAAGGTGTTTCTATAGGCATGCTTATTTATAACAGTTTTTTCAGGCAAACCTTTAGCTCTAGCTGTTCTTATATAATCTGCATTAAGAACTTCAAGCATGTTAGTTCTAGTAAACCTCATTAAACCACCAATGCTAAGCATGGTTAAAGTTACAACTGGCATTACCATGTGGTTGCACATATCTAAAAACTGTTGGAATGGGGTCATCTGTGAATGCATTCTGCCTACAATACCATATAAATCAAACCAGTTTAATTTTATTGCAAAAATATACTTTAATAACGTTGCTAAAAAGAACGAAGGCAAAGAAATACCCATTAGCGCAAATACTGTTACAAAATAGTCTGTTCTACTATATTGTTTTTTAGCAGCTAATATGCCTAATGGTATAGCAATTATAAATTGTAGGAAAAAAGTAACTATGTTTAAAACAACTGAGTACCAAATAATCTCAGAAAACTTTTCTGTTACAGGTTTATTATAAATCCAAGAGTCGCCAAAATCCCCTTTAACAGCACCTCCTAACCAACTTGCAAATCCCGTAAAAATATCGGTATTCATTTTATATTTATCATTTAATTCTTTTAAAATTTCCCTATAACTTTTACTTCCAGGTTGTGTTGAATTTTGCCTTGCAACTGACTCAACATAGGATGTTGGCAAACTTCTTATAACAGTGTAAACCGTTAGTGATCCCAACAAAACTATTACAATAGCAAGGGCTAAGCGCCTTATAATAAATTTAGACATTAGGGCTCCTCTTTCTTAGATATTATTCACCATTTTGGTGCTAACGAATATTATAACATAAACATTTTATACTATCAATATTTTAAATTCTCAATATATGCTAAATTTGATATTAATATATCAATCAATTAAACTTATGCTAACCAATATGTTTTTCAAAGTAATCATTTAGTTGATTAATATTTTTAAAAGTTAATATTTTATCAGAACTAAATTTATATAAATTATCATCATGTTCTAACATAATACATTGCATGCCCAGTTTTTCTGGAGCGATAAAATCTTTAGATAAATTATCGCCAATATAAACCATATTTTCAAAAGGAACATTTGATCTTAGTTGCATAATTCTAAAGGCAATATCGCAAGGTTTTCTAAATTGTTCTCCGCCAAGTTCATCAGTTATAATTATAGAATCAATATATTTATTCAAGTTTAAGGCATTGATTTTATTTCTTTGGCCTTCTACCCTACCATCAGTTATAACTCCAATATAAACATCTTTTAATTTTAATTTTTTTAAAATTTGAATTATACCATTTCTAAATTCAATATTAGGGAAATTATTTCTATAAGCACTTAAACATTCTTCTTTTTTATTTAATAAGTTTTCATTTTTTAATACAGTATCAATTGCTGGTAATTTTTTAATGAAAGCTTCATAAAGCTTTGCCTCAGCATTTTTTACTTCTGGTATCACATTTGCAACAGCTTTAAATCCGGATATTACATAGTCTTTTTCTGAATAAAGTGTATCATCAAGGTCAAATATAATTGCCTTTAAATTTATATTATCATTTTCTAAATTTTTATTAACGCAAATACTTTGATCAAACCTGCTATATATTAAATTATTTTGAGCAGCATTGCTATAATATTTTTCTTTCACACCATTTAAAATATTAATTAAAGCCATTGGAGAATTTGCTCCTGCTTTTATACTTAATGGTGCTCCCCCACCATAGCGCGGATTTATTTCTATATAATAATCATTATTAGTTACCTTATCCCTAATCATCTGCACTGTAATTGCACCACAAGGTTTAAATTTTTCAATTATTTTTTTACAATCATTAATAATTTTCTCGTCTTGAGTAATTTTTGTTTTTAAAACTTCACCCGCTCTAACAACTAATCTTTCCCTAGGAGTAATAAAAATTGTATTTCCATCATAATCACAAAATATATCTATTGTGTATTCTTTTCCATCGATAAAAGGCTGAATTATATATTGGGGAATTTGAGCTGCCTTACTACATAAATCATCATAACTTTCTACTTTAAAAGCATTTACACTAGAGCTTCCATCTATTGGTTTTATAAACGCTGGATACGAATTTTTATAGTTTTCAACTTTATCAACAGGAGTTGGCGCATTTAACCCGCAATCTAAAAAAAATTGGGATGTATGTCTTTTATCCCTACATATTTTTACTTTATCGGGGGAACTAACAAAAACCTTTGTTCCAATTGCTAAAAATTTATCTTTATTTTTAGCAAGCAATAACAAATCATAATCAATAGTTGGTATTAAAGCATCTATTTTATTATCATTACATATTGTTAATAGTTCATCAATATAATTAGGAGAAGCTGTTTTTGAAACCATAAATGTTTTATCACAAAAAAACAAGGCTGGTGCTGTGTCGCTTATATCAGCTCCAAATATATCCAACTTAACATTAAGTTGATTTGCAGCGTTTTTAAATTCTTGAATTAATTCCACACGCCTACCAACACTTGTAAATAAAATTTTCAAAATTAAACCTCCAATAACTTTAATGTACAAATTTAGTATAACATATAACTTTTTCATTAACAATTAAAGAAAATCCAATCTTTTTTATAATTAAAAAGTGGTACACCTTAAGTGTACCACCAAAAATAATTAAATAATTTTTATTATTACTTCATTAGGATTTCGTTGATTTGAGCCATCCAACCCCAGTATGTTGTCATATCAGGTGTTATTGTATCCATATTTATGCGTTGAACGCTGAATATGGTTGCATTTTTACGTTGGTAAGCTGGAACTTCAACTGCCCAATCCATAATAATGTCTAAAGCTTGTTTATATGTAGCTTTACGATATGTTTGATCATCACTCTTACGAGCATCTAAAATAGCTTGGTCTAGTGTTGGATCTTCTATACGATAGTGGTTACTATCAGAGCCGCCCTTGCCAACTATATTGCTAGAGTGGTAAACTTGGTACATATCAGGATCAATTGTTGAACCCCAAGCTGCACACCATAATTCTTGTGTTCCTGCATCTAGTGCATTCCACAAAATGTTAGCATCTGTTGGGTCATTAATTTTTAATTCAATGCCAATTTTTTCTAAAGTTGCTTTAGAATATGTTAAAACTGCAAAGGATGGGTGATCACCAATACCGTCACCAGGGATGATTATTTCATAGCTTAGTTTTGCACCTTCTGGAGCAGCTGTAAATTTACCTGTTGCTTCATCAAATGTATAACCAGCAGCCTTAAACCAAGAAATAGCACCTTGTAAAGCGGCTTCTTCATTTTGTTCAAATGTGTTTTCTGCTAAGAACAAATCGTTACCATCAGCATCCTTGGAGAATGCTACTTCATAGCCTTCATCTGTAGGTTGCGGAGCAGCCCATGATGTATTTGAAATTGGATATTCAATTACACGAGCAGCTTCGCCATAGTAACTATCAAAAGTAATCTTTCTGTAATAAGCGATTACTGTAGCTAAACCTTTACGAAGAGCTTTAGATTCTTCTGATGCTTTATTTTCGCCAACTTTAACTGTGTCAGCATTAATACCAAAGTAACCATAGCCAAGGTTATCAACAAGACCTAGAGAAATTACATCACCATTGATTTCGCCATTGCTATTATAGTTAGCAACCATTTCAAAGTTAGCCTTGCTACCAGTTAATTCACCAGTATCAACTGTGCCAGTTTGTACGCCAGCAGCAACTTCAGATGCTTGTGTTTCTTTTAGTTGCAAGAATTTTGTTTTAGGTTCGCCCTTATAGTAATTTTCGTTAGCTTCATAATAAACTATACGGTTTTCATACTTGATGAATTTGTAAGGACCAGCACCAAGAGGTTGTTTGGAATTTGACTCTTGAGCACTTAAATCACCGAAAGGATGACCAAATTTGTTATTTTCATAGTCGTATTGTGCTGCATCACCATAGTAGTGTAATGGTGTAACGTAAGCACCTAATATACTATAGACAGCTGGTGCAGAATAACCTGTTGTTTTAATTTCTACTGTTAAATCATCTAGTTTTTTGATACCAGAAATATTTGGAACGCCTTTGCCAGCCATTGTTTCGTCTTTAGGACCCCATTCAGCTATATATGCATCTTTAACAGCTTTTACAGCGTCGGTTTTATCTGTATTTTCTGTTGTCCAGAAATTACCAATATTGCCTTCGTATGCTGCAAATGTTTCATCATAGTAGTCTTCCAATACTGGATAGTTACCATTTTTAAGGTCAAATTCTTTGCCAGATTTTGTTGTAAATTTGCCTGTTTCAGCATCATATGCACCAAATCCCCAAAGAGCCATACCTAAAGCAACTTTTTCCTTATCGCCAACTTTATCAGCTTCAACTCCGATTCTTTCAGGAGCATATGATAAGTAGTTGGTGTTAACATAATCAACTATCTTTTGAACTGAATTCATCCATGTGGATTTTTCAAGTGCCCAGAAAGCATCAAATTGTTCTTGTGTAAAGTTTGAATCAGCTTTTACTTCTGCATCACGGCCAAGTGTAAAAAATTCATCAACTAAAGCTGCATATTTTTCGTATACTTCAGAAGAAGTTTGTGTTTGATAATCTTGCAAGCCAATAATTGGATAAGAATTTATTGTTGTTGAACCAACATAATCAGGGTCAAGATATACATAATATGTAAATATAATATCATCAGCTGTTAAATCATCGCCATCACTAAATTTAAGACCTTCTTTTAATTTAGCTGTATATGTTGTAATATCAGCTGCTTCATCATATTCAACGCTAGTATTAGCTATACCAGTATAAAGGTAATCAGTACCATTATAGTTAACGGTTTCGCCTTCAATAGCGTTGTGGATAATACCACCCATACGATCTGTTGTAAGTATTGATACTTGTGTTAAATCTGTAGCATCCTTATCATATGCAGTATCAGCATAATAAGGTGAGAACTTTTCACTGAAAGGTGAATAAGCTGCTACTAATGGTATTTGTTGTTCTTCAGCAAAAGCAAATGAAGCCATGCCTAATACCATTGATAGTGTTAAAACAATTGCCAAAAGTTTTTTCATTAATAGAACCTCCTAATTAAATTCGTTATAATAACGTTTGCATAATTATAACATAAAGTTTATTCATTTTAAAGTCAAAATTAATTATGTACAATACAAAATCAATTTTGATTAATTTTTATTTAAAAACACTTGTAATTTTTTAATTAATAATGTACACTGTTAAAGATTGCAATGGGTCTGTGATTGAAAACCGATGCCAGCCGCAGGCAAAACGGTCCACGTAATTTAGTAAAATACTAGAAATCATGGTGCGGTCTAGGAGTAAGTCCAGCCGGTTTAATATCGAGAGAAAGCAAGTAGGGCGCGAATGCGATGAGCAAACTTTCCCGCTGGCGTGTGTGGGGTCAAAAATCAGGTCAGCCAATGTAATCTTATAATTTTAGGGGGTTTATACCAATGTTCCAAGACAAAACAATTGCTTGCAAAGACTGTGGTGCCGAGTTCGTTTTTACAGCCGGTGAACAAGAGTTCTATGCAGAAAAAGGTTTCCAAAACGAACCTGGCCGTTGCCCTGATTGCCGTCGCAATCGCAAGCAACAACGTCGCAACGCATCTAATGGCCCACGTGAATCTTTTGAAACACAATGTGCTGAATGCGGTGCACCCGTAACAGTTCCTTTCATCCCGCGCAACGATCGCCCTATTTACTGCAGCGAATGTTTCGCAGAACGTCGTAACAGTCACGAATAATGATTGTTTAAGATTCATAATCGCTGTGTATTTGCATATATAGGATATGCTTTTAGAATAAAAGTCTTAGTAGTGTTCTAAAATACGCAAAATCCGGTAAATTTTTTGAATCTAAGCAGCAAGGTTGCTGTATGGCAAAACCTCTTGATTTATCAAGAGGTTTTTTTATTATATATAATTTTAGCTTCATCAGTCATAGTTCTATCTTCGTTATAAATTATTAAAGGTTTTAAAATATCTAAACCGCTTTTTCCACCTTTTATACCTTCTATTAAAGCTAAATAAGGTGCTTTATGTAAATATGATTGTACTAACAATAATCTTTTCGGTTCTATTTTATATAATTGGTATATATTCATAAGCTCTAAAAGCCTTGCGGTTGGAATACACATTGCAAGCTTTCCCCCATACCTTAATACCTTGTATGCTGATTCTACAATTGTGTTTAAACTTGTGTTTGACTCATGTTTAGAATAACGTTTATTTTCATTTTTATTTAGTAAAGTGCTATTTGTTTTGCCATATGGCGGGTTACATACAACAAAATCAGCCAATTCACTTCCAATAATTTTATTTGCATTTACTAAATTTTCATTATATACCTTTATTATGTTTTCAAGTTTATTTAATAAAACGCTTCTTTGAGCCATTTCAGCCATTTCACTTTGTATCTCAAAGGCGACATATTTAGTTGAAGGATATTTTGCACTCATTAATATAGGAATAATCCCTGTTCCAGTACCAAAATCAACTACAAAGTCAAATTTCCTAATATGAGAAAAACTAGATAAAATCACTGGGTCCATTCCAAATTTATAACCATCTTTTTTCTGTATTATATATAAGTTGTTTAGCTGAAGATCATCAAGCGTTTCATCTTCATTTATTTTATAATCATTTAACATGCACTCACCATTTAATCAAATACAATATTATCGTTTAAGCAATAATATATTTTATTGTTATATTTTATTTCTGACCATATTTTGCCTACTTTTGTTATTTCAACAGGAATATTATTTGCAATTGTTTCAGCAATATAATCATCTTTTTCAATACATTGATTATATACATCAACAAAGTTTGTATCATATTTTGAGTAAATTGTTCCGCTTCCATTTTCAACAGCATTCATACTTGGGTCAAAATATGGCTTATTTGTATTTTGAGGCATATTAGGAGTAGCAGTAGGAATGTTCTTTGTTATTATGTTATACTTTTCAGCAAAAGCTATAGTATTGCCATATTTAACTTTACACCAATTATCAGAATATTTTGATGCTAGAATAGAAGTATTGTTTTTTAAATATAAAACTATATTACTATTAGTATTATCAGAAGAATATAAAGGTATATCATTCCCCTTTGAAAGGGCAATTGCTTCAAAATAAACATCGTTTATATCATTATTTTGGTTTGTATTTGATTCAAATAATAAAAATTTAATATCTACATAACCTATAACATTGTTAAATTTAACTTTGGCCCAGCCCGATAATTTTTCTAATATTTCAACTTTACTACTTTGTGGAATTACGGTAATAACACTAGAATAATAATTTGAATTTGCACGCATATTTAAACCTTTATAATTAGTATTCACTAATGCATAGGAATTATTATTTACTAGAGCTTGATTATTTGTAGTGTTAGTTTGTTCAGCTAGTAAAAAACTACTCATTACATACCCATCAATACTATTATAGCTTATACTAGACCATTCGTTACCTAAATTTAAAATTGTAACTTTCTCCCCTTTTGGTATTCTATACAGAATTTCAGAACTTTTATTTGGTAAAGCTCTTAAATTTAAACTGCCTGATATAGTGTTTACATATGCATAATTATAGTTATCAATATTAGTATTGTTTTGATTATTTAGCTCAATAGAATTAAATGTTAATATATTGTTATTAAAAACATATTGAACCCTTGTGCAGTTTTCATAATAAAAAGCTAATATATGTGCATAATTGTATCCAAGTTTACCCATTTGCATAGCCCCGTGTTGGCTCATTCCAATACCATGCCCGTACCTTCTGGCTTTTATTATTATATTGTCGCCAACTTCACTAACATACCATAACTCATTATCTAATGTACTTATTCTTAAATTTAATAATTGCTCAAGCTCTTTAAATATATCAACTTCAACCGAAACATTATCATTAAAATATCCATAACCATTGCTATAATTTATAGCTATATCAAAATTAGCTTTTGTATACAGCCTACTAGGATGTTTATATTTAGGGTCAGATAATGAAATTGAATTAATTCTACTTATATTAAGGCTTGTTGGATAAATAGTTTTTTGATTTAATTTATTTATAGTCTTATTATAAATTAAATTATAAATAGAAGAATTATTTTCTAAATTTTTACTTATTGTAGCAGTTTTTACCTTTGAGTTTGGATTTTGTATATCAAAAGGATCATCCTTAACTTTTAAATAGTCATATCCAACACTTTTCCACACATTATAAGCTGATTCCGTTTGCCCACCATTAGATGCCGTGTATAGAGTATCTGTAAGTTTACCATTATTAGTTAGCACAATACCAGCAGTTGAATCTATGGCATATTTACAATTTTTATATTTTTCGTTTGTGCCATAATAAACTTGATCGCTAATAGTATCACTTACATCATAAAAGTTGTATTTTCTAACATTCATTTTATTTTTGGTATATGTTCTAGCTGCAATAGCTTGAGCTTTTAATGCTTCTATATTTTCTGAATCACCTATTTCATAAGGCACTACCCCATATAAATAATCCTCAATAAAAATGTAAGCAACAACTTTTAATTGTGCATTACCATTATCTTTTTTATCAATTGTAATTTTTAAATCTGCAGGATAATAGTTTTGATTATACCTTGATTTTAAAATTTTCAAATAATTATTATTGGATATACTTTCACGAACTAAATATATTTCGTTGTAACTCTTAACTAAGCCCGATTTTGTTTTTAAAGAGATTGAATTGCTATCATTTATATAAACATCAATAATTTCATTGTTATAATAATTATTATTAATTTTATACTTACCATTTATATTTAATGATAACTGATTAATACTACCTAAAGATTTTAGATGTACACGAACAACACCATTTGTACTAGATTTCATATATACCAATGGCGCTTCTTTTAGTTGTTCACAATATACCATACTACTATTTATAAATAATAAAGCAAAACATAATACAAAAAGCAATAAATACTTTTTAACCAAAAAATCACCTCATTTTATAGTGATAATAATAACATAATTTAGAAAATAAGTTAATAAAAAGCACGTATTGATACGTGCTTTTTATTTATTCAATAATACTTATAAAATCATCCAACCATTCACCATTAAACAATTCGATTTTACCTGAATCTACAATTTTAGCTAGCTCGGGCTTAATTGGTATTTTTGCAAATTTGCTAACATTGTTGTTATTTGCAATATTTTCAACATTACCTTCACCAAAGGGATATATAATTTCTTCACAATTAGGGCATTTTATATAACTCATGTTTTCAACAAAACCTAATATTGGAATATTCATAAGCTTGGCCATTTTAACTGCCTTATCAACAATCATTGAAACTAAATCCTGCGGTGTAGTCACAATTACAATTCCATCAAGAGGAAGTGATTGAAAAACAGTTAAAGCAACATCACCAGTTCCTGGTGGCATATCAACAAACATTATGTCTATATCTTCCCAAAGAACATCCGCCCAAAACTGCTTAATAGTAGAGCTAATTATAGGGCCACGCCATACAACGGGGTCTGTTTCGTTTTCAAGTAATAAATTGAGGCTAACCACCTTAATGTTTGTATTTGTAATAGCTGGAAATATAAAAGTTTTATCCCCTGTTATTTTTTCCTTTAAGCCAAAAGCTTTAGGTATTGAAGGTCCAGTAATATCTGCATCAAGTATAGCAGTTTTTAGCCCTTTTCTTTTTGCTAAAACAGCTAACATCGATGTTACAATGGATTTTCCAACTCCACCTTTTCCGCTTATAACGCCTATAACTTTCTTTATTTTATTTACTTCATTAGTTTTAAATTTTAAATCATTAGCACTGGTGCGAGAACTGCAACCTGATTGCGAACAGTTAGAACAATTATGAGAACATTCTTCGCTCATTTTAAATCTCCTTAACATTAATAAATAAATTATACTCTAAATAATAAAGGTGTCAAATACGCTTATATTGACTATAATGCTTAATTGGTTTAAAATATATTTGAATTTAACAAAATTATTACCTATTTAGGAGGATATATATGAAAGTTATAATGTTACAAGATGTTAAAGGAACAGGTAAAAAAAATGAGGTTGTAAATGTTTCAGATGGATTTGCCAGGAATTTTTTACTTCCTAAAAAGCTTGCTGTAGCTGCATCTGATTCTGCAGTTAATGAAATTAATAGAAAAAAAGCTGCACAAGATAAAATAGAAGCAGAAAATAAAGCTGAAGCACTTGATAAAGCATCAGATTTGCGCGATAAGGAAATCCTTATAAAAGCAAAGTGTGGTTCATCAGGAAGATTGTATGGCGCTATAACCACACAAGAAATTGCCAACGAATTAAAAAAACAATATGATATTGAAATAGATAAAAGAAAAATTGAGTTAAGTGAATCTATTAGACAAACTGGTAGTTATGAAATAATAATTAAACTGTATTCGGGAATTTCAACAAAAATGCTTTTAAAAATTGAAGCGGAAGCTTAATTTTCGGAAGGATTAGAGAATGCAAAAGCAAGAAACTATTTACGCTTTACCGCCACATAATATAGATGCTGAAAAATCTGTTATTGGTTCTGTTTTACAGGATGGGAATGCTGTTTCCTATTCTGTAGAGAATTTAGTAGCTGATGATTTTTATATGCCAGAAAATAAAGCAATTTTTCAGGCAATTATAACATTACATAGCATTGGTACCCCTATAGATCTTATGACGGTATCAAATGAGTTGCAACGCCTTGGTAAACTTGATGGCGTTGGAGGAATGGCATATTTATTAAGCGTTATAGAATATGTTCCAACAACAGCAAACGTAAAATCTTACGTTAATATTGTTGTGGAAAAATCCACATTAAGAAAACTAATAAACGCATGTAAAAGTATTAGTAATTCTTGCTATACTCAAGAGGATTCTTTATTAACAATTTTATCATCAGCTGAAAAACAGATTTATGATATTGTAATGCGACGTTCAGGCGCTGAAACATTAAAGCCTATTTCAGATGTTTTAAAATCTACTTTTGACTATATAGAAAAATTATCAAATTTAAAAGGTAAACTATCTGGTATTCCAACTGGTTTTTTTGACTTAGATAGAACTTTAACAGGGTTACACGGAGGCGAGCTTGTACTTGTTGGTGCAAGGCCAGGTATGGGTAAAACTTCTGTAGCAATTGGAATTGCGCAATTTGCAAGTGTTGTTGCAAATAAAAAAACCGCCATATTTAGTTTAGAAATGCCAAGTGAACAAATTGGTATGCGTTTAATTTGTGGTGCTGCATCAATTAATATGCAAAGAGTTAGAACAGGTACATTATCCGATGAAGAATGGATAAGACTTGGTGATAGTTTAAATAACTTATCAAATTCTGGAATCTATATTGATGATACCTCAGGAATTAATCCATCCCAACTAAGAAGCCGTTGTAGAAGGCTAAAAATGGAACACGGACTTGACCTTATAGTTTTAGACTACTTACAATTAATGCAATCTGATAAAAGAACCGAAAACAGACAAAACGAAGTTAGTGACATTTCAAGGCAATTAAAAGGCATAGCAATGGAGTTACAAGTACCTGTATTGGCATGTTCACAGCTTTCAAGAAGAGCTGCAAATGCATCTGGTGGGCATAGGCCAGTTTTAAGCGATTTAAGGGAATCTGGTGCTATTGAACAAGATGCCGACGTTGTTATATTTGTTCATAGAGAAAATTATTATAAAAATCAAAACGAAGAAGATGATGCAATACCAGATAATGAAGGCGAATTAATTATTGCAAAACAAAGAAACGGCCCTATTGGTACCGTTGAAGTGCTATGGCAACCTGAGTTTGTAAGATATGCCAATAAACCAGGAACAAAAGTTGCAGAGTTTATAAAGGAGTAATTAAGTGGAACAAATTCAAGTAATTGATTGGGTAGATGGAACAAAATTTGAAGGTTACTTATTGGTTAGAACTTCGGAACAAAGAACCACACAGGCGGGTTTAAATTTTTTAAATTTAACATTAGCTGATAAAACAGCAGAAATAAACGCAAAAGTTTGGGACATCAATGCCACCCCACCTGATGTTGCTAGTATAATTAAAGTTAGAGGTACTGTTATTAATTATAATGGTAGACTTCAACTAAAAATAGAAAAATTTAGAACAACAACAAGTGTTGATAATATTGATATGTCAAACTTTGCTCCAAGCGCCCCAAGGCCAGCAGATGATATGATAAAAGACATATATAATGTAATTGAAAACTTTAAATCAAATTATTTGAAAGAGATTGTTTTAGAATTAATAAATAACAGCATGGAAAAACTATTATATTACCCAGCTGCGCAAAAAATTCACCATGCTGAAAGAAGCGGCTTGCTCCATCATATTACCGATATGCTAAAGTTAGCAAACGCAATAGAACCCGTTTATTTAAACTTAGATTGGGATTTAGTAAAAGCTGGAATTATTATACACGATTTAAGTAAACTTGATGAACTTGATAGCAACAGCTTAGGTATAGTTAAAGATTATACAAAAGATGGCCTTTTAATAGGTCACCTTGTTATGGGCGTATCTAAAATAGAAATAGCTGCAAATAAACTTAATACTCCAAAAGAAATAAGTTTGCTTTTACAACATATGATGATAAGTCATCATGGTGACCCAGAATTTGGAAGCCCAAGGCGCCCAATGTTTATAGAGGCAGAAATGTTACACATGATTGATACATTAGATGCAAGAATGAATCAAATGCAAGGTGATTTAGAAAAATTACCACAAGGTTCTTTTTCAGAAAAAATTTGGTCTTTAGATAGACGCCTTTATAATCCGAATTATGATGAAATTTATAATTCTGAAACATAAATTTAATTGTTTGCAATAATTTTTAATATAGTTTATAATCATTATAAGTTACTTTAATAATGGGGTGATACATATGAAACATACTATAAAAATCACATTTGTTTGCATAATGGTTCTTTTAGTTTTGTCTGGTTGCGGTAAAAAGAATGAAACATTCGAAGTTATTAATCAAGATAATCCGCAAGCGCAAACACAAACAGTTGAAAACACCGTTGAACCAGTAGTGCTTACACCAGAAATTGATCCATTAGCCGAAGAAGAATTAGGTGATCCAATTGATTACTTTGATGAAACTGAACCACCTAACTTAAATGCAGATGTTTTTAACGCTGAGGATAATGTTAACCCCGTTTATATTACGGATGTAACACAATATCCATATGTTGGGTCAACTCCAATAGCAATTTTACCAGTTGATTTACCAACACCTACACCAAGGCAAGCGCTTGAATTTACATATCAAACTTATGAAGCTTCAAGATTAAACCTTAAATTTGAAGCCCCATCAGGATGGGAGCCAGACGAAAGCATTCAGGATACATATATTTTAAATGAACCTGCTGCAAATCAGAAAGACGGCTATTCAGCATCAATAACTATCAGAGCAATAGCTGTTGCAAAAGATTATACCGAGTCAGATTTAAGAAGAGAGATTAACCAACAATTAGAACAACTAGGAGCTACAAACTACAGCGAATGGCGCCCCTCATTGTTAGATACTAGGGAATTGTTGGGTAAAAACGGTGTATATGCTAACTACTCTGGTACATTAGTAACAGGAATTAGAGTTCGTGGTAGAATACATGTTACCTGTATTAACAAGGTTTTGTATACTGTACACTTTTCACAGCCAGCAAACTTTAATAATGATTATATAGCTGCTTACACACAATTAAGAAAAACTATAGATTTTATTAATAAATAAAAAATAAAAAGGCCGATATAATCGGTCTTTTTTAATTAAATTATAAGTTAATTATTTTCTTCATTATTTTTGTTTAAAATATTATGAGATTCTTCAATTATGCTAATTATTCTTTCTTTATCAATTGGTAAAATATTTTCTTTTATATTTGATCTTATTTCACAAATATATTCTATGTTACCTTTAGGTCCTTTTATTGGCGAATAATCAAACTTAGTCATCATAAAATCGTTCTCATTTAAAAATTCTATTATACCATTTACTACTTCTATATGAGTGCTTAGCTCTTTTACAACACCATGTTTTCCAATTTTATTTGCTCCTGCTTCAAACTGTGGTTTTATTAACGCTATTAATATTCCACTATCTCCCATTATTTCAAAAAGAGTTCTAATTATTAACTTTATTGAAATAAAAGAGACATCCATAACGCTTAAACTCGGTTTATTGGTAAACAAATCCTCCTTTAAATAACGAGCATTCGTTCTTTCATAAAGCGTGACTCTTTCATCATTTCTTAATTTCCAATCAAATTGGCCATAACCAACATCAATTGCATAAACATGTTTTGCGCCATTTTGTAGTAGTACATCAGTAAAACCACCAGTAGAAGCACCAATATCCATAGCAACAATATCTTTTACTTCTAAATTAAAACTTTTTAGTGCTTTCTCAAGTTTTAACGCACCCCTACTAACATACGGGTGAGGTTTACCTCTAACAGTTAACACAAAGTCTTCATCAATTAATTCTGATGTTTTTTCTATCTTAACTTCATTTCTATAAACACAGCCTGCTATTATTAACGCTTTTGCTTTTTCTCTACTATCAGCTAACCCATGTTTAATTAATGATAAATCTGCTCTAATATTTTTACTCACCTAATCACCCAAACTTATATAATCCGATATGATATTTGTTATGTTAATATAATCTAATTTTGCATCATTTAACAATTCACTAATATTACCATGTTGAATATAATTTGTTTCTATCCCTTTAATTTTTAATTTAAATTTATAATTATATTTTTCTTTTAGTAAAGCAATAGTGCTTCCAAGACCACTTTTTTCAATATGCTCTTCAATTACAATTACTTTTGTTTCTTTTTGTGATAATTGCTCTAACAAAGGCTCATCTACTGGGGAAATTGTAGAAGCATTAAATAAACTTATATGTATACCTTTTTGCGTTAAAAACTCAGCTGCTTTAATAATTTCATTAATTAAATTACCATAAGAAATAACAGTGCATGAATCTCCTTCTAAAAGTTTTTGCCATTTTCCAACAATATAGTTATCTTTATCAGTATTTTCTAAAGCAAATAAAATTTTTGGATACCTAATAACGCATGGTTCATTGAGGTTTAAAGAATACTTAACAAAATAATTCAATTCATCATTGTTTAAGGGAGCAAAAACCTTTATATTTGGCATGGTATTCAATAAAGCGATATCATAAATACCATGATGCGTTACACCATCTTGACCTGATAATCCACTTCTATCAAGCATTAATGTTACTGGAAGATTTTGTAAGTATACATCATGCATCATTTGATCATAACATCTTTGGAAGAATGTAGAATACACAAAGAAATAAGGCTTCATACCAGATTTAGCTAATCCAGCACACATTGTTAACGCGTGTTCTTCGGCAATTCCAACATCAAAATACCTATCTGGATATTTTTCTTTTATTAAATAGGTGCTTGTGCCTGTTGACATAGCTGCTGTTACAACTACTATCCTTTTATCTTTCTCCATTTGGTCTAACAACGTTAAAACCGCACTATTCCCCGCATCAATTGGTTTACGATTTTCAATTTTTTCTGTTTTATTCTTTGGCGATACACCATGATATTTTTCTGGCTTGGATTCAGCTTTTTCATAACCATAGCCTTTTTTAGTGCAACAATGAATTAAAACGGGCGCTTTATAAATTTTTGCTTTGTTTAATACAGTTTCTAAAGCCTTTATATCATGACCATCAATTGGGCCTAAATAATGGAAACCTAATGGTGAAAAAAAGTTTTCCCTAATAAGAATATGTTTAAAAAATCCTTTAAAAAAGTGTAATATTCCGTGAACTAAAGGACCAATTATTGGTATATTAATTGCTCCTTTTCTAACCGTATCCTTTGCAAATCTATAGCCACTACTAGTTCTAATATTAGATAAGTATGTTGATAAAGCTCCTACATTCTTAGAAATCGACATTTCATTATCATTTAATACAACAATCAACCTAGTATTAGCTAATCCAGCATCATTTAAAGCTTCATAACACATACCACCAGTTAATGCCCCATCCCCCACTATTGCAACAACGTTATGATTTTCATTTTTTAAATCTCTACTTCTAGCCATTCCTAATGCTGCAGATATTGCCGTAGAGGCATGCCCAACTTCAAAATTATCATATTCACTTTCATTATATCTTGGAAAGCCAGATAGTCCGTTATGGGAACGTAAAGTTTCAAACTTATCATAACGACCAGTTATTAGTTTATGAGCATAAGTTTGATGCCCAACATCAAAGATTATTTTATCATTTGGTGTATCAAAAGCTCTGTGTAATGCAAGTGTTAGCTCAACAACGCCTAAATTAGATGCTAAATGACCGCCACTTTCTGTGACAGTATCTATAATTTTTTCTCTAATTTCACCCGCCAAATTTTCAAGTTCTGAATATTCTAGATTTCTAATATCTTTCGGGCTTTTTATATCACACAACTTCATTTAAATTATAATTTTCCTTTTATACCTTTTTTTCCATTAATCCCACTCTTTAGAATATCGGAAGAATATGTATAATTAATGTTTTGTTTTGTATTATGTGCATACATTGCAATATCTATAAGTATATCAACTAATTCTTTATAATTTATTCCACTTTGTTCCCATAAATAAAATGACAACGAGCCAGGAATAATGTTTATTTCAGTTATATAATATTTACTGTTCTCCACATCATACATATAGTCTATTCTTACAACACCCTTGCAATCCAACTCTCTAAATACATTTAAAGATAAATCTTGTAATTCCTTTGTAAGTGTTTCTTCTATGGGCGCTGGAACAATTCTTTTTAAAGACGCCATACCTTTTGAACTAGAACTACCAGAAATATATTTTTCTATAAAACCAAGCAAATTGCCACCAGTTACCGGCATTTCAATAACAGATGCTTGAGCTTTTCTATCATCACCCAATACAGAACAATTTAATTCCATTGGATTATTTATAGCTTTTTCTATTAGAACTTTCCTATCAAAAGTAAAAGCAACTTCTAAGGCTTCTTTTAATTCATTTTCATCATTAGCTTTACTAACACCAATTGATGAGCCTAAATTAGCTGGTTTTATAAAAACAGGATAATTAAACTTGGATTCTATTTGCTTTATAACTGATAATTTATCATTCCAATCCTCTACTGTAAACCAAATATCATCTAAAACAGGGAAATTTAGCCCTCTAAAGTAACGCTTCATAATAACTTTATCCATACCAATTGAACAACTAGCCACTCCAGATGATGCATATGGTATGTTTGCTAATTCAAATAAACCTTGTAATGTTCCATCTTCTCCATGAAGGCCATGCATTACTGGTATAACACAATCAAGGTTAAATAAAACCCTATATGTTTCTTTTCCAAACAAACCTTTTGCTTTTTCATGATAAATTAGAGCATTGGAACCAGGAGTAATATCCAAAGTTACTTTTTTTATATTTTTTGATAATGGATCAAAGTCAACATAAGTACTCATTTCCAATAATGAATCACCAGTAAACCATTCTCCTTGCTTTGAAATATAAATAGGTATTATATTATATTTTTCTTTATCAGCCGCTTTTATTAATTGCAGGGCACTTATTATTGATACCTCATGCTCACACGTTCTACTACCATAAACAACACCAATATTTAACATATATCCTCCATAAATTAAGCTTCTATATAGTTATCCGGTAAATCATTTTCATATAAAACAACATCATTTTTTTGTACAATATTATTCAATAATTCTGTAGATTCATCTAAACTTTGAACTATATACAAGTTTTCTATATTAAATCCATTTTCTAACAAGCCTTCCTTAATAGGCTCAACATGTTTCTTACCAATCAATATAGCAATATCAGTACAATTTGCCATATGAGCACCAAACTCTTTATTAAGTCTTTGCTCATCCTTGCCCAATTCAACCATGCCAGGCGTGATTATTATTTTTCTATTATTAAATGTTGCTAAAACATCTAAGGCAGCTTTAGAACCAACAGGGTTACTATTAAAAGCATCATTAATAATTGTGTATTTATCCGTTTTTATTATTTCAAGCCTATTTTTTATGGGCTTTAGTTTATATATAGCCATAGATATTCTATTTAAATTCAAACCTAAATAAGAGCAAACAGCAGCAGATATTAATATATTCTTTATATTATGTTCTCCTAAAAGGGCAGTTTTACATTCAATATCGCCTTTACTTTTTATTTTTAAATTAAACGTACTTCCTTCTGATGTGGTTTTAATATTGTATGCGTATACATCCGCATTAGAATCATAAATCGATACTAATGTTTTACTTAAATTTGTTTTATTATATAGCTCTTTACAAATACCTTGGTCATCTTGAAAAAAAGCATGGCCATCTTTAGGTAATTTTTCAATTAGTTCATATTTACCTTTTATTATCCTATCAATACTTTTAAAGGTATCTAAGTGTTGTGGCCCTACAGCAGTAAGTATTCCTATTTTGGGATTAATAAGTCTACAAAGTTCGTTTATATCACCTATATGTCTTGTTCCCATTTCTGCAATAAATATCCTGTGATTTGGGTTAATATGTTCTCTTATCGTTCTTGTTAAACCCATTGGTGTATTAAAACTCATTGGACTTATTAATGTTGTAAAACTATCACTTAACATAGACCCAAGAATGTTTTTAACTGTTGTTTTTCCATAGCTACCAGTAATTCCAATTTTTATTAGCTGTGGCATTCTTTTTAGTTTGTTGCGAGCATCTCTAAAATATAATTCACTAATTAATTTTTCCAAAGGCCACGCTAAAAGAGCGGATAAAGAAAAAAATCCAACTATAAATATATGGTATAAAAAGTAGATGTTGTTTTTTATAAATACTATTGCAAATACACTTAATATTAAAACATAAAATATATATAATCTTTTAAATCTACTAGTTAAAACTAAAGGTTTTTTTGCCTTTTTAATTCTAAAAATATTTCTTAATAAACATGCTACTACTAAAAGTAATATTATATATATAATACTACTTAAATTACTATTAATTTTTTTTAGTATAACAAATAAAAATATATTAGTTAAAGACAAAAGCAATATGTTTAATAAAGAATACTTTTTGTTTCTAACAATAGTTCTATAAAAACTTGGAAATTGGTAACTATCTAACTGAAAAAAATGCAAAATATTCCTAGATATCAATAATGTAGAAATAACCAATGTACTCAAAATAAGAATAAAATTTATAATATTCAATTTAATTATCCTCAAAAAATTCTTTTAATATGATATTAAATCTATTAACCTGTTCAATAAATGCAAAATGGCCAGAATTTTCAAAAACTATTAAAGCTGAATCTTTAATATTATTTTCCATAATTTTACCATACTCTAAAGGGGTTTCAGTATCATTATCCCCCCAAATTAATAGTGTAGGTGCTTCTATTTTGCTTAGATGAGGAGTTAAATCTTCATTAATTATATTTTTGAAAGTAACTCTCATTCCTTTTGAAAGCTTAATATAATCGGCGGATCCAAATTTTTGTACAGCTTTTTCTAACAAGTTATCAGCAATTTTTTCAAATATACTAATCTTTTTTAAAGCTAATAAAACACTTTTAATTTTTTTATATCTTTGTGTTCTTTTTGAAACAGTTGTATTGTTAACATTCCTTATTCCTGCACCACCTGTTATTACAATTTTATTTACATAGTCTTTATAATGTGATGCTATCCAAATTGCAACTCTAGCCCCAAATGAATGAGCCACTATATTTACTTTGTTAATATTTAGGTGTTTTAGTAGAGAAATAATATTTTCTGCAAAATCTTTTACAAAAAAAGGTGTTTTTGGTTCATCGCTATCGCCATGTCCAGGAAAGTCAATTTTTAACACTTTAAAGCTATTTTCAAAAATAGCACTAGTATTATTAAAATAACTACCTTCACATCCCCACCCATGCAAAAAAAGTATTGTATTCGATCCATTACCCGATATTTCATAAAACAATTTTATATTATCTTTTGTGTAAAACATAGCAACTCCTTTTATATGTTCAATCTATATTTTACACCATTATGCTCAAAAAATAAACAACAATAAAAATGCTGACTTTGTCAGCATTTATAATCTTTCTAAAATTTTATTTATTTTTTCTTTAGTAGCATAATTTAAAGGTGAAAAATTACCTTCTAAAGCCTTATTTAACTTTTGGGTAGCATCTTCATTTTTTCCATCTTCCAAATCAAATTTTGCCAAAAAATATAGAGTATCTATTTGATTTGGCCTAATTTCTAAGGCTTTATTAAAATATTCCTTTGCTTTTGATTTATCAGGGTTTGGTTTTCTAAAATAAAATTGAGCGATATTATCTAATATTATAGGATCTTCATCGTCATATTCTAAAGATTCTTTTAGATATATCTCGGCTTTTTCAAACTTACCAGCATCAACGTATAAAAAGCCTAACGTTTGATAAATTAATCCTGATTTATTTCTATTATTTTCATTTTCAAGTATCCTTAACGCCTTTTCAACTTCACCAAGTTTATAAATACATGTTGCATAATTAACATAAACTTGCTTTCTTTGGTCACTAGATAAATCAGGAGCTTTTTCAGCTTTTAGAATTATCTCTTTTGCTTTTTCAAAATTATTTTTTCTAAGCAAAAGAACTGAGTATGCCAGTAAAAACCTTGCATTATTTAGACCTTCTTTTATTAATTCTTCATACTTTTTTTCAGCTTCTTCAATTTGACCTTTGCTTTGTAACATCAGAGCTTTTTGTGCTTTAAAGTTTGTTAATAATCCCATAATTACTCCTAAATACTATTCAATTCTATTTTTTTATTTTTTATGAATACATTTACAATTTCGTTCTCTTTTATTTCACCAGAAATGAAATGCTCACTAATTTTATCTACTAACTCAGTTTGAATTGTTCTTTTAATAGGTCTTGCTCCAAAAGATTGTGAGTACCCTTTCTCTAAAATATAATTTACCACTGATGGCGTATATTTAAGAATTATACCCTTATCAAACATTCTTACGGCAACATCTTTTAGCAAAAGCTTAATTATATCTTTAATATTAGATTTAGAAAGTTCATGGAACACGATCATTTCATCTAGCCTATTTATAAATTCTGGCTTAAATGTTTCCTTAACAGCTTGCATAACATTTTGTTTAACCTTACTATAACTTGAATTCATATCACTATCAATACCAAAACCAAGTTTTTTTGAATTTGCCATTTGGTGTGCTCCTGCATTTGAGGTCATAACAATAATAGTATTTTTAAAATTAACTATTCTACCCTCACTATCAGTAAGCCTTCCATCCTCAAGAACTTGTAATAAAATATTAAATACATCTGGATGTGCTTTTTCTATTTCATCAAACAATATTACACTATAAGGTTTTTGTCTAACTGCATTTGTTAATTGCCCACCCTCATCATAGCCAACATAACCAGGAGGTGAACCTATAAGCTTAGATACAGAATGTTTTTCCATATATTCAGACATATCAAGCTTTATTAGTGATTTTTCATCATCAAATAACACTTCACTCAAGGCTCTACATAGTTCGGTTTTGCCTACACCAGTAGGGCCTAAAAAGATAAATGAACCCAATGGTCTGTTTGGATCTTGTAACCCAGCGCGTGACCTTCTAATAGCTTTTGATACAGCGTTAATAGCCTCTTCTTGACCAATTACTCGTTTATGTAGTAATTTTTCAAGATTCATCAACTTGTTACTTTCATCTTTAGATAACTTTTCAATCTTTATTCCAGTTATCATAGATATTGTACTTTCTATATCTGCTTCACTTACAACAATATTTTTATTTGATAACTTGTTTTTGTTTTCGATTAAACTTTCTAATTTGTTTGATAAGGATATTTCTTCATTTCTTATTTTTCCAGCTAGTTCAAAATTCTGGTTATTAATAGCTTCTTGTTTATTGAATTTTAGTTTATTTAAATCAAGTTTTAATTGCTTTTCTTCTTCGCTAATTTTATATTTAGTTAACTTAACTCTAGCTGCAGTTTCATCAATTAAATTGATAGCTTTATCAGGTAAAAATCTATCATTTATATATCTTTCGCTTAATTTGACAGCAGCAACTAAAGCTTCATCAGAAATCTTTATGCCATGAAATTCTTCATATTTAGAGTTTAGGCCTTTAAGTATGTCTAAAGTTTCATTTTCTGTTGGTTCATCAACTTGAATCGGTTGAAATCTTCTTTCTAATGCTCCATCCTTTTCAAAATATTTTCTATATTCATCTTGCGTTGTTGCACCAATGCATTGAATTTCTCCTCTTGCCAATGAAGGCTTTAAAATATTGGCTGCATCTAAAGTTCCTTCAGCTCCTCCAGCCCCAACAATTGTATGTATTTCGTCTATAAAAAGTATTATATCTTTTCGTTTTTTTACTTCATTTACAAGTTTTTTTAGTCTTTCTTCAAATTCTCCTCTATATTTGCTTCCCGCTACCATACTCGCAATATCTAATGAAAGCAGTTTTTTATTTTGAATTGTATCTGGAACACAATTATTAGCAATTTCTATTGCTAAGCCTTCAACAATTGCAGTTTTACCAACTCCTGGTTCGCCAATAAGTACCGGATTGTTTTTAGTTCTTCTACTTAAAATTTGTATAATTCGTTCTGTTTCATTACTTCTACCAATAAGTGGGTCCAACTCACCCTTTAATGCTTTTTCGGTAATATCACTTGTATAGTTCTCAATTTTAAACTTTTCTTTATCATCGTTTTCTTCATAATTTTCATCAAAATTATTGTTTAAGTAATCAATAATATCTTTAATAAGTAAATTAAAATCCAAGTTTAAATTTAAAAGAATTTTACTTGCAACAAGATTTTTGTTTTGTAATATAGATAACCAAATAAATTCTGGAATAATATCACTTTTATTGTATTTTTTAGCAATTAAAACACTGTTGTCTATTACACTCTTACCACCTGGCGATAACTGTAGTATATCATTTGGCTTAAAGTTTGTTGTATCGTTATTAGTTTTTTTACTTATTTCAATTAATATTTCATTTATTATTTCATAACTTATAGGAAAATTCTTATTATTAATTACATTAGATTCTAATTTTAATAAGCCTAATAAAATGTGCTCAGAACCAATGTAGTTTTGTTTTAAATCTATTGTTATCTGTTTAGCCCAAGATAAAACGTTTTGAGCCTCTTCAGAAAAATATCCAAAAGGTGCCATTTAATCCTCCAATTATAATTTGTTCGAAAGTTCATCTTTTACTTTTTTTGACCTTTGAATTCCACTTTTTATTTCATCCTTAACTTTTAATGACTCAAAAAATATTATATTAATAATTGAATCAAAATTCTTTATATCTATATTAATCTTAGATATTTCGATTCCAAGCCTTATTATAGACATTAAATAAATATACTCAATTTCATCTAAAAACTTTGAATATTTTATAACGCCAATTGTTTTGCTTATTTTATCATTAATTAAAACATCTTCACTTACTTGAATTTTATTTCTTAATATTATTTCAGCCATTATTACAAAGTCACAAACTTTATACAATTCTTTATTTAAATCCTCAAAAGATTTAAAGTTTGTATTAGTGTTTTCTATTGTATATAAAGAGCTAAGAGATAATTCATTATTTACTTTTAATTGCTGAATTTTAAAGCCATTTTTACTTATTTCACTTCTATTTTCCAATTGATTTTTAATTGTTAAAATTGGCAAATGCAGTGTTGCTTTTACAATTACTCCTAAACCAGAATTATAATAGTTTGAATTTATAAATTTATTAGATTTATATGATGCAAATTCATATTTGCCCGAGAATTCATTTTCCCAAAATTTTGCTATTTTATAGGCTAATTTTAAAGACTTTCCATATTTATTAGCAATAAAACTAATATGTTCTTTACCATTTACTAAAATATTAATATCATCTAACTGGTAAATCACAGCATTCATTGGGTTTTCATATATTAGTTCATCTATAACATCATCATAATAAAGTGATTTTAACTTTAAAGAATCAATTTCCTTTAAAACCAATTTTTGATATTCATATGTTTTTAAAATACTCTCAACTCTTTTTAAGCAAACTTGAGCGTTTTCAACATTATGGTTGGTATTAAAGTTAATATCTTTAAAGTTTCTTAGAATTTTAACCGAGCTTTTTAAATATTGTTGGTTTAGGTCTTTAATATTCATTGTTCCCCACTAATTTTTGGTTTATTTTCTAATTTTTTTAATTCATCCCTTAATTGTGCAGCTGTTTCGTATTCCTCGTTTTTTATTGCTGATTTTAGTTTTTCATTAATTATTACAACGGTTTTTAGCCTATTGTTGTTCTCATTGTTATTAAAAATAGCATTCAATGCTTCATATTGATCTTTATCCTGTTCAAAAGCTTTATCTGCTAAATTTTTTATTTTATCGTTAGTATCATTAGTGTTATTATTAGCAAATTTATTTATAGCATCATCCCCATTATCGGAATCTTCTTTAAATTCATAATAACACTGTGAACATCCAAATTTTTTGTTTTTTAAGTACTCAGCATAAGTTGTTCCACAATTTGAGCAAACCTTAGAATTAGATTTATTGATAAAATTAGCTATATCAGAAATCATACCAAAAGCATTAAAGGCAGTTTTAGTTTGATTATATATTTTTTTCATGCAATCATGGCAAATATAGTAATTATCTTCTCTATTTTCAGATATAATTGTTAACATTATATCAGCATTGTTTTTATTACACATTTCACATTTCATACGTTTTCCCTCCATTTAGCTCTTGTATGATAGTTCAAGTATCATTTGAGTTAATATTTTTGATCTTAAAATGTTTTTTACTTCCTCAGGTATTTCTATATCAAAAGCTTGATCTGATAACGCTGATTTCATAATTCTAGATTCGTTTTCATTTATTATTTCACTATCTAACAATTGAGTTATAACATTAAATGAATCATTTTTATTTATAGAACATCCAACACCTTCATTAATTAAATAATTTAATTGCGAAAAAGTATCGTTTGACATTCTAAATATTTGAATACAGCCACCACCACCACGTTTACTTTTAATTACATAGCCGTGTTCTGGCGTGAATCTAGTGGATAATACATAGTTTATTTGTGATGGAGCACAACTAAAATGCTCAGCAAGCTTATTACGTTTAAGTTCAATTTCATATTCAGCTTGTTGCAACATAAGTTTAATATATTGTTCTATTGCATCACTTAATCTCATAATTTATCACCTACTAACTGACCTTCTTTGACTATTAAATTATAACATACAGAAATATTTAATACAACTTTATTAATGTTTTTAATTGTAAACAATTTATTTGTTGACTAAAATTAAAATTGAGGTTATAATAACTTTGCGGTTAAAATAAATAAGCTATGACCGTTAGAGCGAAGGGAGGGATAAAAGTGTCTGAGGTACGTATACGTGAAAACGAATCCCTTGAAAGTGCTCTCAAGCGATTTAAGCGTCAGTGTGCACGTTCTGGTGTTTTAGCTGAAGTTCGTAAGCGTGAACACTATGAGAAACCAAGTGTTAAACGTAAAAAGAAAGCTGAAGCAGCTCGCAAACGTAAATATTAATTAAAGCCGTCTTTAAGACGGTTTTTTTATTTATACCTTGAAATTAATTAAAAATTGCATTATAATTTAAATTACAAACATATGCTATAGTGCATTGATTATATATTATAAAAAATATTTCTATTTTAATTTTATCAAGTATTATTTATTCCTAGTATTATTGTTAGGAGGTTTTATTTTGACAATTTCAATTTTACAGAAACTTACAATTTCAAAGTTAATAAAAATTGCAAATGAAAACAATATTGATGTTAGCTCAGCAAAAAATAAATCTGATTATATCTTAATACTCAGAAAATCTTTACCTGCAGATTTTAACTTTGAACCATATCTTAACAATACTACCAAAAAAACTGATGAGGTTTTAAACACAATAAACTCATCACAATCTTTAAGCGCCTTTATTCCTACAGCAAATAACACAAATAACAAAACAGAACAAGATAATAAGAATAAAACAGAAAATAAAAACAATACTAAAGATGATTTAATTTCTGCGCTTTTTGATGTTACAAATTTTGAACCTAAAAAGCCATCCCCCTCAATCAAGCCTGATAACAATCAATCTTTTGATAAAGGTATAAATACACCTTCTAGAAAAGTTGCACCTTATAGACCTAGATTTGGTCCATCAGCAAAAATTTCAGACGAGGCTTCTAATAAGCCAACAATAAGTGAGATCAATAACACTCAGGATATTTTTAATAAACAGAATAAAAATACCCAAAAACAGAATTTGCCGTTGTATAGACAAGCATATACCTCACCACCTAGAAACGAAAATTATAGAAGTTCTTACTATAAAAATGAGAATAGTTCTGAATTATCATTAAACAAAAGGCCTGCTGTACCAACTTCTACATATTATCATGATGACTCTGAACAAATGCCATTACCATTAGATAAGGAAATATTGGAGGATATTGTTCTAAATGATGAGAGTGGTTATTTGGAAATATTTCCAAATGGATATGGTTTTTTAAGAAAGCCTAGTTTTACTGCTAGCAGTTCAGATGTTTATGTTTCATCAGGATTAATACAAAAACATAATCTTAAAAACGGTGATTTTATAATTGGTAAATCCAGCAATAAAAAAGAAGGAATGAAATATTCTGCTCTTTTGTATATAGAATATATTAATAATTCCAACGTTAAAGAAATTACTAAAAGAATTGATTTTGATGATTTAACCCCAATATATCCAAACAGAAAAATAGTTTTAGACGAATCCACAAATAATTCATTAACAATGAGAATGATCGACTTTATAGTACCTATAGGTTTTGGTCAGAGAGGATTATTAATATCCCCACCAAGAAGCGGTGCAAGCACATTGCTGTTAGAGTTTGCAAACACCGTACTCATTAACAATAATGATGTTGATGTTTTATATATTTTAATTGACTGTGAACCTGAAATGGTTACTGAAATAAAAGAAAACACAAAGGCAGAAGTATTTTATTCTACTTTTGATAAACCTCAAGAGACTCAAATAAAAGTAACTGAATTAGTTTTTGAAAGAGCAAAAAGACTTGTAGAAGAAAAAAGAGACGTTATTATATTATTAGATAGCATAAATAAATTAGCTCAGGCATACCAAACAATAAATAACAAAAACAACAATTTATTTAATAGCAATTCTGCCACAATAACCAAACTAAAACAGCTATTTAGTTTTGCAAGAAATATTCGCGAAGGCGGAAGTTTAACAATTATTTGCAACTTTGAAAATGAGTTAGAAACTGAAATTAATAGCATGTTATATGAAGAATTTTTAGACAAAAGTAATGCCGTTTTAGAGCTTGACTCTTATCTAAGCCAAAGATATTTATTTCCAGCTATAAATGTTAAAAATAGTTATGTTAAAAAACCTGAATTATTTTTACCAACTAATGACGTTGAAAATTTTAGGCACATGCGCTCAATATTATCAAATATTGAAAACCCACAAATAGTTGAACAATTAATGGAAATTATTATTAATACTAAGGATAATAAAAGTTTGCGCAAAAAACTTCCAGAATGGTTATCATTAATAAACAAAAAGTAAAATAAAAAACAACAATTTTTATAAATTGTTGTTTTTTAATGTAATAAATTATAAGCTTTTTATTATTTCATTTATTAGGCTTCTAAAATCATATTGAGCCTTTTTACCTGTTTCCATAACTTCTTCATGATTTAGCGGTTGTGGTAATATTCCTGCAGCCATATTTGTAATACAGCTTATTCCAACAACTTTGATTCCAGAATGATTAGCAACAATTACTTCAGGTACGGTTGACATTCCGACAGCATCAATACCAAGAACCCTACACATTTTAATTTCTGCTGGAGTTTCAAAACATGGACCATTAAACCAAGCATATACCCCTTTGTTTACTTTTAACCCAATTTTCTGTGCAGATTTTTCAGCAATATCCAAATAGTCTTTAGCAAAAGCTTCTGACATATCAGGAAATCTTGGTCCAAATTCATCTAGATTATGGCCAGTTAATGGGTTTTTTCCAGAGAAATTAATAAAATCAGTAATAAGCATAAGTTCTCCTGGTTTAAAGTTAGTATTCACACCACCAGCAGCATTTGTAACCACTAAAGTTTTAACCCCTAGCTCTTTCATAACCCTTATAGGCAAAGTAACATCTTTTAAATCATAACCCTCATAAGCGTGAAATCTTCCTTGCATCATATAAACTTGTTTATTTTCTAATTTGCCACAATGCCAAACGCCTGCATGACCAGGAACTGTAGAATCTGGAAAGCCCGGAATATTGGTATAACTAATACTTTTTGGGTTGTTTAATTGTGAGGCATAATCACCAAGTCCACTACCTAAAATAATTGCAATTTCAGCTTTACCACATGCGCTCTCAATAGCTCTAGCCGCATCTTTAACCTTATCATAATAAGACATACTATTACTCCTTTATTCTATTGTAAAATGATTCTGCATCAAATCTTTCATTAATCCCGAAGTTCTCGGCAATTGTAGCTGCAATATCTCTAAAAGATTTTCTTATGCCTAAATTAGTTTCCTTTGTTATTTGTTTGCTCCAAACTAGAATTGGAACCATTTCCCTTGTATGATCAGTTCCAATAAAGGTAGGATCACAACCATGATCTGCAGTGATTATTAAAAGATCATCATTTTTCATAGTGTTTTGTATTTTTAAAAGTTCATTATCAAAATATTCAAGAGCTTTTGAATATCCTTCAACATCACGCCTATGTCCATAAATCATATCAAAATCAACTAAATTTGTAAAAATTAAACCCTTTTTAACTTTTTCAAGTGCATTAAATGTAGCTTTAATGCAATCTGGATTTCCATGTGCATTATCGCTTTCAGTAATACCTTTACCCATAAATATGTCATCAATTTTGCCTATTGAATATACTGATAAATTATTGTTTTTCAATAAATCTAAAATTGTATCCCCAAATGGTTCTAAAGAGAAATCCCTTCTATTTTCAGTTCTTTTATAAACACCATCACTACCAACAAAAGGCCTAGCTATTACCCTGCCAACATTATGTTTACCCGTAAGCATTCTTCTTGATTTTTCACAAATGTCATACAGCTTTTCAATTGGATATAAGCTTTCATGGCAGGCAATTTGAAAAACACTATCAGCAGAAGTGTATACAATTGGATATCCCGTTTTTAAATGTTCATCGCCAAGCCTATTTATAATTTCCGTTCCAGATGCTACACAGTTTCCCAAAACATTAGTTCCAACAATTTTTTTAAATTCTTCAATTACATCATTAGGAAATCCATTAGGATAAGTTGGAAAAGGTTTATCTATTTGCAAACCCGCCATTTCCCAATGACCAGTTGTAGTATCCTTACCAGCTGAAGATTCAACGGCTCTACCATAAGCGCCTACAACTTCGTTTGTATCATTTACATTAACAATTTTATACAAACCAAGTTTGGCCAAATTATCCAATTTAGGCTTATTTACTATAATGGTGTTTCTTAGAGTGTTTGAACCTAAGTCGCCATAATTTTCAGCATCAGGCGCACAACCCACGCCAACACTATCTAATACTATCCATAATATTCTATTATACATTTTATCATCCTCCAATTAAAAGAATGCCCCAAAATGCCGTTTAACTTAATTTTTCACCCGCTTCTCAGCAGGTAGGTATCCTGTTACAAGTTTCTGCCTTCCCTAAAAAGGGCATGGCATCCGATTATAAACTCGAATTCCATTTATGTATATGTGGGTAAAAACTAAGCGCTACGAACACCTCAGAAGCATCCTTTAATAATATTATAAACAGACATTCTTACGCTGTCAAGCATAAGAATGTCTGTTTAATTATTTAGTTTTGATCAAATATTTTATGCTTTCAAATTTACTGGGACCTATTCCTTTTGCATACATAATATCCTCAATATAAGAGAATAGCGCAATTTCTCTTTCAATAATTATATTTTGCGCTGTACGTTCCCCCACCCCTGGAAGTTCATCAAGTTCTTCAATGCTTGCAGTGTTTATATTTATTGCATTAAATTGGACATTTTCAATTTCTTCTTTAATTTTATTATCTATTACTAACTCTTCTTTTTTGTTGTTAAATTTTATTTTATACTCAAGCATATTTGGATATATAGCAAAAAATACAGCCACTATAATAACAAATAATATAATTATGTTTAAGTATTTACTATACTTTATATTATCCATAACTTTACTTTTTAATTATTTTTTGACCTTGAGGTGTATCTTCAACAACAAAACCCAATTCTGTAATTTTATCTCTAATTTCATCAGCTTTTTTATAATTTTTTAGTTTTCTTGCTTCATTTCTTTCATTAACTAAATTTATTATTTCTTCTGGAACTGATTCTTCTTTTTTTCTTAATATTCCTAAAACATCGGACAGACTTTGAAGCACTTCCTTAGTATTATAAATAAGTTGTTTATTTGATTCAGCATTTAAAGTTGCATAACCATCCCTAACTATTTCAAATAATATAGAAACAGCATCTGCTGTATTCAAGTCATCACACATAGCATTATCAAACAATTTTATATATTCATCTAGCCTTAATTTAAAATCTTTTTCAATTTCATTTAATTCGCCAATATTATTAGAGTTTTCATTTAAAAAATCTAAATTTTTTCTAAATGTATATAATCTTTGTAAGCTTGCTGAAGCTTGCTCTACAAGTTCAGGGCTATAATTTACTGGGCTTCTATAGTGAACCAATAACATAAACATACGAATAACTTCTAAATCATATTGTTTTGATATTTCTCTTATTGTGAAGAAATTACCCTTTGATTTACTCATTTTTTCATTATTAATATTTATAAATCCATTATGCATCCAATAATTAACATAAGGTTTTCCTGTTGCGCCTTCAGATTGTGCTATTTCATTTTCATGGTGGGGAAATAACAAGTCTTTACCCCCACAATGAATATCAAAAGTATTACCCAAGTATGCCATTGACATTGCTGAGCATTCTATATGCCAACCAGGCCTACCTTTTCCAAAGGGACTATCCCATGCGGGCTCTCCTGGCTTTTGAGATTTCCAAAGAACAAAATCTAATGGATTCTTTTTACAGCTATCAATTTCTATTCTAGCACCAGATTCAAGATCTTCTAAACATTGACCACATAATGCTCCATAATTATCAAAAGCTTCTACAGAATAATAAACATCGCCACCAGATTGATAAGCTTTTCCACTATCAATTAAAGTTTGAATTAGTGATATAATTTCATCCATATGTTCAGTAGCTCTTGGTTGATAGGTAGCAGGTTTAATACCAAGGTTTTTAGAGTCTATATTATATTCATTTATAAACCTATCTGCTAATTCTTTAACTGTAATTCCTTCTTGGTTTGCACGCTTTATCATCTTATCATCTATGTCAGTAAAGTTTTGTACAAAAGTTACATCATATCCAAGCCTTTCAAACTGCCTTCGAAGTACATCAAAAACTATAAAAGGTCTAGCATTTCCAATATGAAAGTAATCATATACGGTAGGTCCACAAGAATAAATTTTAACTTTTCCTTCTTCTATTGGTATGAATTCTTCTTTATTTCTTGATTTACTATTATAAATTTTCATATTTATTGTTCCTTTTCAAGCGTAAAAGTAAAATCGTTTTCTAAATTCAATTTACTCTCAACTAACTTTAAACGTTTATTAAGCATACATAAGTTTTCGAGCATTGGGTCGGGTAAATTACATTGATCAAGATCGATTCTTTCGAGTTTCTTAACTTTTTTAACAACTCTACCAGGATTTCCAACTACAGTACTATTGTTTGGTACGTTCTTTAATACTATAGCCCCAGCTCCAATTTTTGAATCATCACCAACTGTAATTGGACCCAACACTTTAGCACCAGCACCAATTGTTACACCAGAACCAATGGTGGGATGCCTTTTACCCTCATCTTTACCAGTACCACCCAAGGTAACGTCTTGGTATATTGTGCAATCATCTCCAATAACAGTAGTTTCTCCAATAACAACACCAATACCATGGTCAATAAAAACTCTATTGCCAATTGTTGCCCCTGGATGTATCTCAACACCAGTTTTTCTTCTTGCCCAATTGCTTATTAACCTTGCTAAAAAATAATGACCTTTTAAATAAAGTTTATGGGCTTTTCTGTGTAAGATTATAGCTTTTAAGCCTGGATAGAAAAATTTAATTTCATAAATACTTCTTGCCGCAGGATCCCTTTCCTTTATAGCTAAATATTCATCATAATTTTTCCCTATTATTATTTTCTCAATTATATTCAAAAGTATACTCCTTTAATTTCCATAATATTTCTGTTTTATTATAACAAATAGCTTATTAAAGTCAACTTTTTTACTTTTAATATGCTATTGACAAAAAATAGATATAGTTGTAATCTATATTTAACTTCAGGGCAGGGTGAAAATCCCGATCGGCGGTAAAGTCCGCGAGCCATAAGGCTGATTTGGTTAAATTCCAAAACCGACAGTGAGGCGAAAGCTAAGTCTGGATGAAAGAAGTAGGTGTTTTTTCTTGCCCTGTTAATAAGGGCTATTTTTATAGCCAAAATTAGGAGGAAAGCATGAATAACATATCAAAATCAAAATTCACAACCCGTCAACTTACAGGTATTGCAATATTAGGTGCATTATCATCAATATTGTTTTTATTTGAAATACCTATAGTATTATTCTATAAGTTAGACTTTTCAAATTTACCTGTATTATTAGGTACTTTTGCTTATGGGCCATTAGGTGGAACTTTTGTTTTGTTAATTAAAGACTTAACTGGTTTATTACATACCACCACAGGTGGCATTGGACAGTTGGCAGATTTTCTAAACGGCATTATTTTTGTTATAATAGCTGGCTTTTATTATAAAAAAGACAGAACCAGAAAAGGTGCATTAATTGGTATGCTAATTAGTGTATTAGTATCAACTGTTGCAAGTGTATTGATTAATATGTATATTTTAATTCCTTTCTACATACCTAATGATGGTGCAGCTGTTGTAACTAAAATGGCACAAGCTCAGTTTCCTTTTGTTGATAGCTTTTTTAAAGTTATGCTATTAATTACTGCCCCATTCAATATATTAAAGGGTGCTGTTGTTAGTGCTATTACATTTATACTATATAAAAAGTTATCCCCTATTTTGCACGGAAAAACAAATAAATAAAATGATAAAAACTTTAATTTCTAACAATAATATAGATACAATAAGCATTGGGGAAAGATTAGGTAATTTATTGCTTCCCAATGATATTGTATTGCTTAATGGTGACCTTGGTGTTGGTAAAAGCGAATTAACAAGGGGTATTGCAAAAGCATTAGGAATTAATGCACCAATTACAAGCCCCACTTTTACAATAGTAAACGAATATGAGGGAACATCTTTAAAGTTATATCATTTTGATTTATATAGAATAGAAGAAGAATCCGAATTGTTTTTTATAGGTTTTGATGAAATTATAAATAGTGAAGGTGTATGCGTTATTGAGTGGGCTGATAAATTTGAAAATTTATTGCCAAATACTCCCCATCTATCTATAGAAATTGAATATAAGGATATTAATAAAAGATCTTTTACTATTTACAACAAAAATGGATTTAGAAATATTAATATATAAAGGAAAATTTAATGAAATTATTAGCAATTGATACATCTGGTTTGGCTGCAAGCGTTTGTATATGGGATAATAAGCCAGTATATACTTCTACTATCATAAACAAAAATACACATTCTGTTAATTTGTTGCCTATGATACATACTGCTTTTGAATTAAGTAATTTAAATATAAAAGACATGGATTGTATAGCAGTTGTTAATGGTCCTGGTTCTTTTACCGGTATAAGAATTGGAGTATCTACAGCTAAAGGACTTGCTCAAGGCTTAAATAAGCCTTGTATAGCTATAAGCACTTTAGAAGCTTTAGCATTCAGCGCTTATAAATACGATTCAATAATTTGCCCAATGTTAGATGCAAGATCTAAACAAGTATATACTGCAGCCTATAAATTTGAATTTCCTCCAATTAATATAATTGAGGATAAGGCTATTGCTTTATCCGACTTTATAAAAGAAATTGAAAACTTATCTGATAATTTTTTATTTCTTGGAGATGGAGCCGTTTCTTATAAAGAGGACATTGAAAAAGCATTGAAAAATAAAGCTAAGTTTTATTTTGAAGAGAAATTTTATCCAGACATTGCTTTAGTAGCAAAACTAGCCACATATCACATAAACAATAAATTGCATTATTATGACCTAATGCCAACTTATTTAAGAGTTCCGCAAGCTGAACGTATGCTAAAAGAGGGTAAAATAAAAACTTTATGAACGACTTAAAAATAAGACGTATGACAATAGATGACGTTGACCAAGTATATGAAATAGAAAAAAATTGCTTTAGTATACCTTGGAGTAAACAATCATTTATAGATGAAATGAACAAAAATGTTTGCGCTAGATATTTGGTTGCCATTTATAATGAAAAAATAGTTGCTTTTGCCGGTGTTTGGATAATAATTGATGAAGGACATATTACAAATATAGCAGTTATTGAAAATATGCGAAGTAAGGGTATTGCAACAATTTTAACAAAAGCACTTTTACAGTATTCATCCAACTTGGGTGTAAGATATTTAACATTAGAAGTAAGAGAATCCAACTTGATTGCCCAAAAACTTTATACAAAACTAGGATTTTTTAAAGTTAGTGTAAGAAAAAATTATTATGAGGATAATAATGAAAATGCATTTTTAATGGTAAATGATAAATTACCAGATGCAGATGAAAACTTTTCAGAATAATAATTATAGCATGTAAATATTTACATTATTTGTTAATATGTACATGCTTTTTAATGCCTTTTATTCTTGACATATACTATTATTAGCTTTATAATTTAAATAAGAATATGTAATATTTTACATTTAATGTACATATTGTGGAGGATAATAATATGACAAAGAAAAACATAAATGTTATCACTTATGTATTAAGTTTTTGCATGGTGATTTCATTATATGTTGTTATTTATATTATGTTTTTTGGCTTTATGGCAATAAACAACCCACAAGTAATTAATATTTCACGTACTGCAGCCGTTACGCTAATAACATATTCCTTTTTAATAATAGCAATGAATACAATTTATGGGCGCCCCGACATTGGAAACAAAAAGAGGCGTTCTATTTGGGCATCTACAACATTATCAGTTATTATCACAGATTTATTTACTTATTTTGTATTACAAATAATGAATGTTAACTCAGCTAATAATCAAAGTTTAGTATTATTTGGAGACGATTTTAAGTTATTAATTTATTGTATTGTTTTACAAGTAGCTTGGATATATACACTAACACTAATAAGCGATAGAATTTATTATTTGTTAGTTCCACCAAAAGAAAGTTGCATAATATCAGATTCACAAGAAAATGCAGATCATGTTGCAGAAAAACTAATAGCTTTCAAAGAGCAATTTAAATTAAATGATGTTTTGCAATATGATTGTAGCGACACTAAAGAAACAATATTAAAAAATGATGTGGTTTTTATTTCAAACTTACCAGATAATCATTTTAAAGATATACAAATGTTTTGTTACGAGAACAATAAAACAATATATGTTGAACCCACAATTGATAAATTGATACTTTCAACTGCAAACAAAACTGTATTAGATGATGCTCCATTGTTAAATATTGCCAACAACGGATTATCTTTAAATCAAAAAATTGTAAAAAGAATAATTGATTTGCTTGCAAGTATAGTTGGAATTATATTGACATCCCCCATCATGTTGGTTTCAGCAATAATAATAAAAGTATATGATAATGGACCTGTTTTTTTTAAACAAGCAAGGGCTACATTAAACGGAGAAGTATTTAATATAATTAAATTTAGAACAATGGACTCAAACATAGATATTAGAAGAGGTTCTTCCATATCTGTTCAAGCAAATGATGATAGAATTACTAAACCTGGAGTATTTTTGAGAAAAACAAGAATAGACGAATTACCACAATTGTTTAACATACTATCAGGAAAAATGAGCCTTGTTGGGCCAAGACCCGAAATGTTAAGTAACATAGAAAAATATACAAATGAAATACCAGAATTTGTTTATAGGCAAAAAGTTAAATGTGGTTTAACTGGTTTAGCACAAATTGACGGAAAATACAATACAACCGCTAAAGATAAGCTATTGTTAGACTTATTCTATATAGAAAATTTTAGTATTTTATCGGATATAAAGCTTATATTTAGAACATTAACAGTATTCTTTAAAAAAGATAGTACAGAGGCATTTTGTTCAAACAAAGTTAATACCCCCACTTTACGAAGAATAAGTATTAAAAGCGAAAAAAAAGCTAAATAATGAATGGAGGATTTTTTATGAGCGCAACATTACTAATTATGGCAGCAGGCATGGGTTCCAGGTATGGAGGTAACAAGCAAATTGATGCTATGGGTCCAAACGGCGAAATATTGATGGAATATTCAATATATGACGCTATTGAAGCAGGTTTTACTAAGGTTATTTTTGTTTTAAAGGATGGAATGAAAGAAGAATTCCATAAAAATTTTGGAGAAAAAATAGCTAGAAAAGTTGAAGTACTATATGCAATTCAATCCTTTGAAAACCTTCCCGGCAATTATAAAGTGCCTTCTGAGCGTACAAAACCATTTGGTACCGTTCATGCCGTATTATCTGCAAAAAATTTAATAAATGAACCATTTGCAGTTATTAACGCAGACGACTATTATGGCAATCATTCTTTTGGCCAGATGTACAATGCTTTAAAAAACCTTAAAAATGATAACGATGCTTGTATGATTGGTTATTATTTGAAGAATACAGTATCAAAAAATGGCCATGTTACACGTGGTGTTTGTATATTGAATGATGATAGCACATTAAGAGATATAAAAGAAACATATGAAATTAGAATATTCCCTGATGGTAGTATTAGGGATACATTCAACAATCCTGAAGGAGATTTGTTGGATCCAAATAGTGTAGCTTCAATGAACTTCTTTGGTTTCACTCCATGGATGTTAGAAAGGGCAGAAGAATACTTAATAAACTTCTTAAATAACATTAAAGAAGGCGATATTAAAGCAGAGTTTGTATTACCAACACTGGTTGATATGCTTATGAAAGAAAAAAATATGATAGTTAAAGTAGTACCTACAAACGATGCTTGGTTTGGAGTTACATATAAAGAAGATAAACCAATAGTTATGTCAAAATTACAAGCTTTACACAACGAAGGTTTATATCCCCAAAAATTAATTTAATTAAGGAGAACATGATGAAAATACTTTTATCAGGCGGGGCTGGATTTATTGGCTCGCATACATATGTTGAGCTTGTAAATGAAGGTTTTACTCCAGTAATTGTTGACAATTTATATAATAGTAGTATTAAAGTTTTAGATAGGCTTGAACAAATAACAAACACAAAACCTATATTTTATAATGTTGATGTTTGCGACAAGGATAAACTTAGAAAAGTGTTTGAAGAAAATGAAATTGGTGCAGTTATTCATTTTGCAGGTTATAAGGCAGTTGGTGAATCAGTTGCAAAACCCTTAGAATATTATAGAAATAACTTAGATAGCACATTATCCTTGTGCGAGGTTATGGAAGAATTTAATGTTGGCAACTTTGTTTTCAGCTCTTCCGCAACAGTATATGGTACAAATACTCAAATGCCATTAATAGAAGATATGCCAACTGGTTGTACTAACCCTTATGGTTGGACCAAATACATGATAGAGCAGATTTTACAAGACGTATGTGTTGCAAAACCTAATTGGTCCGTTGCTTTGTTAAGATATTTTAACCCTGTTGGAGCGCACAAAAGTGGTTTAATTGGTGAATCACCAAAAGGAATACCTAATAACCTTATGCCATACATTACTCAAGTTGCCAGCGGAAAATTAAAAGAATTATCAGTTTTTGGTAATGATTATAATACTCACGATGGTACTGGTTTAAGGGATTATATACATGTTGTTGATCTAGCAAAAGCACACGTTAGTGCTTGTAAATATATAGCTAAATCAAAGGGATGCGAAGTATTCAATATTGGTACAGGTAATGGTTATACAGTTCTAGATTTAGTAAATACATTTAGTAAGGTTAATGATATTCCCGTACCATACAAAATTGTTGGTAGGCGCCCAGGTGATATTGCTGAATGTTATGCAGATGCAAGTAAAGCTAAAGAATTATTAAATTGGGAAACGATTTACGGGATTGAAGATATGTGCAAAGACTCTTGGAATTGGCAATCTAAAAACCCCGAAGGTTTACTATAACAAAAATGGCTTAAGGATAAAACCTTAGGCCATTTTTTTAATTAAAAAACTCCTATAAACATAGGAGTTTAATTTATTTATTCCACTGAATATGGCATTAATGCTATAGCACGAGCACGTTTAACTGCTTCAGATAACTGCCTTTGATGCTTTGCACAGTTGCCGCTCATTCTGCGAGGTAAAATTTTGCCACGTTCATTTACAAAACGACGTAAGCGATTGATATCCTTATAATCAATATACTCAATTTTATCTACACAGAAGTTACACACTTTGCGACGAGGCTTACGACCACGTGGACGACGCCTATCATTTTGAACTTCTGACATTGTTATTCCTCCTTGTGTAATTAGAAGGGTAAGTCTGTAGCTTCTACTTCAGTAAAGCCATTGCTTGATTGAGAACTATTATCATTGTAAGAATCTTGAGAAACTTCTCCTCTAGCACTTAAAAATTCAACATCTATTGTGCTAACTTCTAAAGATGCCCTTGGGTTTCCATCATTATCAAGATATGCTCTTGCACTAACTGTTCCTGTTACAGCAACTTTGCTACCCTTCTTCAAATATTTGTTGCAATTTTCACCTGTGGCTCCCCATGCAGCTATTCTAAAAAAGTCTGCCTCAGGTTGATTGTTGCTTCCACTTGAACTTCTACGCCTATTTACAGCAATAGTAAAATTACAAACATTAGCACCTGAAGGTATTGTTCTCATTTCTGGATCCCTAGTTAAGTTACCAATTAAATTAACTTGATTCATAGCTACACCGCCTTAAAATTATTCTTCTACTTTGATTTCTGTTTCAACTTCTTCAACTTCAACAGTTTCAACTACTTCAGGAGTTTCTGCAACTTCTTCGTTTTCAACTTTTGTAGCGCGAGGTTTAACTGATCTGCGTTTTTCTTCAAGCTTAATTACCAAATAACGAAGTACTGACTCAGAAATTTGTAAATTACGCTCTATTTCACGTGGTAAATCGCTTTCAGATTTAAATGTGGTTAGTACATAGTATCCTTCTGTCATATCATTTATTGGATAAGCCAACCTACGTTTTCCCCAAAAAGCTTCATCTACCTTGCTTATTTCACCGCCATTTTTTTCAATTATACCAGTAAAACGTTCGATAAGTGCTTTTCTAGCTTCATCATCTAATCTTGGATCAATGATGTATGTTAATTCATAGTTATTCATTCTTTCACCTCCTCATGGACTTTTGGCACCGCATATAATACGGCGCAAGGGGATATGACAATTATTGATTATATCATAAACAATTAAGAATATCAAGAATAAATTAACTCTTTCTCATAATTAAATGATCATATCTATCAAGGTCTACATCACGAGTTATAACTTCAAGTTCAAAATCACCCATAACAGTATTTCTACCCTCAGCATATAGTTGGTCAACCTTGTCTTTAATTTTTTGTACTATTTCATCTTTTTTATCAATTTTATGTTCTGGTACAATATTAAAATAAGTATTCATCCATTGTGCAATACCTGCTAAACCACTATGGCTATCTATAGCAACTAAAGGTGGCCTATTTAAAAGTTTGGAAGTATTAAATATATTATAAATTTCCTCATCTTTTAACATTCCATCTGCATGTATACCTGCCCTAGTAACATTAAATTGCCTTCCTACAAAAGGTTGCCTTGGTGAAATTTCTATTCCAATTTCATAGCTCATAAAATCTGCAATTTCTGTTATAACTGATAAATCCATTCCATCCGAAGTACCTCTAAGGGATTGATATTCTATTGCCATAGCTTCCAATGGGCAGTTACCAGTTCTTTCCCCTATACCTAAAAGTGAACAGTTAACCGCTGAAGCACCATATAACCAGGCAGTTCCAGCATTAGAAACAACCTTATAAAAGTCATTATGCCCATGCCATTCTAGTTGTTCTGATGGTATTTTTGCATAGTGCCTTAAGCCGTATATTATACCTTGAACGCTTCGTGGTAATGCTGTACCCAAGTAAGATACACCGTAACCCATAGTATCGCACGCTCTAATCTTTATTGGGATATTAGCTTCATCGCTTAATTTTTTGATTTCTTCAGCAAAAGGTATAACAAAGCCATAGAAATCTGCACGCGTAATATCTTCAAAATGGCAACGGGGTATTATCCCCATATCTAAAGCATGTTTTATAATTGTTAGGTATTTTTCCATTGCTTGTTTACGTGTCATGTTCATCTTTTTAAATATATGATAATCACTACATGAAACAAGTATGCCTGTTTCCTTAACCCCTACCTGTTTTACTAAATCAAAATCCTTCTCATTAGCGCGTATCCATGTAGTTATTTCTGGAAACTTAAGCCCTAAATCTCTACACATATCAAAAGCTTCAACATCTTTTTTTGTATAGATAAAAAACTCACTTTGCCTAACAATTCCTTTAGGGCCACCCAACCTACTCATCATTTCAAATAAGGTTTTTATCTGCTTTGGGTTAAAAGGTGAAACACTTTGTTGCCCATCCCTAAATGTTGTATCAGTAATCCAGATATCTTTAGGCATATCCATAGGAACCATTCTATGGTTAAAAGATATCTTTGGTATAGAATCATAATCAAATATATCCCTATACAAGTTTGGTTCGCTAACATCTTGCAAAGAATATTGATATTGAGATTGTTCAATTAAATTAGAAGTATTATTATATTTGATCATATATATTCACCTATTTTTTCAATTTTGCTACAAAGGATGAAATTCTTTCTATACCCTCAACAATATCTTCTGTAGCTATTGCATAGCTTAATCTACAATGTTCTTCAGCCATAAAAGCGCTTCCTGGCACAAGGGCAACCATTTCTTCTTTTAAAAGTAAATCAGCAAAGCTTAAACTATCAGTTATCTCTTCCCCATTAAATTTATAACCTATCAAATCTTTAAACCCAAGCATTATATAAAAAGCACCTTCAGGTTTAACACAATTAATACCATTTATACTATTTAAACCTTTATATAAAATATTTCTACGTTCAGAAAATGCTTCCCTCATAACCTCACAAGATTTTTGATCCGAATTTAAAGCAACTGCTGCAGCATGTTGAGCCATACTATTTGGGTTGCTTGTTGACTGGCTTTGATAATCAGTCATAGCTTTTATTACATTAACAGGGCCAACTGTATAACCAATTCTAAAACCAGTCATAGAATATGATTTACTTACAGCATTTATTAATATTGTTATGTTTTTTATTTCATCAGATAAACTTGCTATTGATAAATGTTTATTTCCATCATATACAAACTTTTCATAAACCTCATCACTTACAATATAAAACTCTTTTTCTAATGCAAGATTTCCAACTTCTAAAAGTATATCTTTACCCCAAATTGTTCCGTTTGGATTAGAAGGAGAATTTATGATAATGGCTTTAGTTTTATTTGTAACCTTTGATTTTATATCATCAATTAGCGGAACAAAATTGTTATGTTCGTATGTTTCTACAAAAACTGGAACGCCACCAGCCATTTTAACTAGCTCAGGATAACTAACCCAACATGGTGTTGGTATAATAACTTCATCACCCTCATTTAATATGGCTTGAAAACAGTTGTATAATGAATGCTTAGCACCATTTGAAGCTATAACTTGTTTAACTGTATATTCAAGGTTATTTTCACGCTTTAATTTATTAATTATAGCGGTTTTTAGTTCCAAAGTTCCTGATACAGCGGTATATTTAGTCATACCAAGTTTTATTGCATCATTCACTGATTCAGAAATAAAAGCAGGTGTTTGAAAATCTGGCTCCCCTACGCCAAAATTAATAACCTTGTAACCCTCTGCTTTTAGTTGTTTTGCTTTTTCACTTATTGCTAATGTTGCAGATGGCACCATATTTGAGCATAAATTCGAAATTCCAAAAGGCATAATACAATCCTCCCAAATTTTATACGATAGAAATTCTATATTTATTAATAGAATCCCTTTATATTATAATTGCTTTTTAATGAAACATAACTATTAATTAACGATTTTATTTGTTTTTAATATGTTTATTGTATTTTTATGATTGTTTTATGCATAAAATATGAATAATTTGTAAAGTAATTACATAATGGTTGATATAAAAACAATATTGTGCTATAAAATAAATAATAAGAATTGAAAGGACTAATATTATGAATATAAAGAAATTATTAATACTGATACTTGCACTAATTATTAGCATTGGGCAATTAAGCGTACTTGCTGAAACAACTGTTGAACAACCCACTGTTGAAGTTGAGGCAAACACTGAAATTGCAACTGTTAATGGAAAAATAGTTACAAAAAACGATGTTGATATAATATTTAACAACATACTAAACCAATACTCAATGTATGGTATAAACACAGAAGACGAAGCACTAAGGGATACAATTTATCAAGATGCAATACAATCTGCAATTCAAAAAGAAGTTATTTTACAAAAAGCTAGCGAGTTGGGACTTGATAAAGTAAGCGAAGAAGAAACAAAAGCTTTTAAAGACAATGCAGCAAATAGTTGGAAAAGTGTATTGGATAGCTTTGCACAAAATTCGGGATTAACAAGTGAATCAACAGAGGACGAAAAAGCTGAAATATATAAAAACTCTGAAGAAATGTTAAAAGAATTAGGTTATACCGAAGAAGCTTTTTATGAAAATGAAATACTAAGCAATACACTTAAGAATGTAGAAGTTTATTTAACAAAAGATGTTGCTGTAACAGAAGAAGAAGTTAAAGAAAAATATAATAACTTAGTAGAAGAAGATAAGGCAAAATTTGAAAATGATCCTTCCTCTTTTGAAATAAGCAACATGAACGGAGCCGCTGTATGGTTTACACCAAGTGGTTTTAGGGGCGTTAAACACATTTTATTAAATGTTGATAGCGAGCTACTAAATAAGTATGCTGATTTAAACGCTAGGTATGAAGAAGGCTCTGTAGAACCTAACTTGGAAAATAATGTTGCAAATGAAACAGAAGAACCAACCGAAACAACAGTACCTGTTACTAAAGAAGAAATTGAGACTGTTAAAAACGAAATATTCAATTCTTTAAATGATACAGTAACTGAAATTAAAACAAAACTTGAAAATGGAACAAGTTTTGATGAACTAGTTGTTGAATATGGCAACGACCCTGGTATGACCCAAGAGCCTTATAAAACAAACGGATATATGATTTATAAAGATAGCCAAATATATGACCCAGCGTTTACAAAGGCCGCATTTGAATTGAATGCTGTTGGTGATGTCGGTGAACCTATACTAGGCATGTACGGAGTTCACATTTTATATTATGCTAAAGATTTTGAAGCAGGCCCAGTGGAATTAACAAACGAAAATAACGAAATAGTAAAGCAAAATTTGTTGAACGAAAAAAATGGTACTGCAATTCAAGATGGAATAAACAATTGGAAAAATGATTTTGAAATAGTAGTTAAATAAATAAGATATATTTTATAGAAGGCAGACGAAAGTTTGCCTTCTTGTTTATTTATTGATTTTTAAGCCTTAATTTATTGTATAAAGCTGTTGTTAATTTTATAATTTATTTATTACATAAAATGGAGGTAAGAAATGAATCTTACATATAAGTTGCTTTATAATCACTTAAAAGAGGGTAATCTTGTACCAAACACTGAAATTGGAATAGTTATTGATCAAACATTAACTCAAGATAGTACTGGAACAATGGCATACCTTCAATTTGAAGCAATGAACATAGATAGAGTAAAAACAGAAAAATCAATAGCTTATATTGATCATAACACTTTACAGACTGGTTTTGAAAATGCTGATGACCACTTATATATTTCAACAGTAACAAAAAAGCACGGAATATATTTAAGCAAACCCGGTAATGGTATATGCCATCAGGTACACCTTGAACGCATTGGAAAACCTGGAAAAACATTATTGGGTAGTGATAGCCATACTCCAACTTGTGGCGCCTTAGGAATGATAGCAATTGGCGCTGGTGGATTAGATGTGGCTGTTGCTATGGGTGGCGGATTATATTATTTATCATGCCCTAAGGTAACTGAGGTTTATTTAACTGGTGAATTAAAACCTTACGTAGCGGCTAAAGATGTAATACTTGAATTACTAAGAATATTATCTGTAAAAGGCGGGGTTGGTCAAGTATTTGAATATACAGGCCCGGGTTTAAGTAAATTATCAATACCTGAACGTGCTACTATTGCAAATATGGGCGCTGAACTAGGCGCAACTACTTCTGTTTTCCCTAGCGATGAAATAACATATGAATTTTTACTTGCTCAGAATAGAGCCGAGGACTTTATTAAACTTCATGCAGATGATAATGCAATATATGATAATAGAATAGAAATAGACTTAAGCAGTTTAGAGCCAATGGTAGCTATGCCACATATGCCAGACAATGTTGTAAAAGTAAAAGAAATTGAAAATTTAAAAGTGGATCAAGTGTGTATAGGTTCTTGCACAAATTCAAGCTATTTGGATTTAATGAAAGTTGCAAAGATATTAAAGGGTAAAACGGTAAACCCAGATGTATCATTAGTAATATCACCTGGAAGTAAACAAGTTTTATCTATGTTAGCTGGTAATGGTGCCTTACAAGATATAATAAATTCTGGAGCAAGAATACTTGAATCTGCATGTGGTCCTTGTATTGGAATGGGCCAAAGCCCTTCAACAAATGCTGTATCTGTTAGAACTAATAATAGAAACTTTTATTCAAGATCAGGAACTAAAAGTGCAGGAGTATATTTAACAAGTTGCGAAACTGCTGCTGCTACTGCTTTAACAGGATACCTAACAGACCCGAGGGAATTAAACGTTGATATAGATATAGAAATGCCAAAAACTTTTTTAATAAACGATAATTTAATAATACCTCCAGCCAATTCAGACACTTCAAAGGAAATAGAAGTTGTAAGAGGACCAAATATAAAGCCCTTCCCTAGTTCAGAAAAATTGCCTAATTCATTTGAATCAAATATTTTACTAAAGATGGATGATAACATAACAACTGACCATATTATGCCATCAAATGCACAGCTGCTTCCTTATAGAAGCAATATTCCAAAATTATCTGAATATTGTTTAAACCCTGTTGACCCCACTTTCCCCTCTAGAGCAGTTGCTGCTGGTGGTGGAATATTGGTTGCTGGTCAAAATTATGGTCAAGGTTCTAGCAGAGAACATGCTGCACTAGTTCCATTATACCTAAAAATCAAGGCTATAATCGCTAAAAGTTTTGCAAGAATACACAGAAATAATTTAATTAATAATGGTATATTACCGCTACTTTTTGTTAATGAAGATGATTATAATATTTTAAAGCAAGGTAATACTATTGAATTTGAAAATATCAGAGAAGCTTTATTAAATAATAATTCTGTAATATCAGTAAATGTTAAAGAATTGAATAAAAGCATTAATTTGGAGCTTAACGTTTCAGAAAGAGAAAGAAACATGCTTTTAGACGGTGGTTTAATTAATTTAATAAAAAATAATAAATAAAAAAATGCTGTGTTAATCACAGCTTTTTTTATGCAAAAGTTATACTATTTTCTAAGTTTAAACTCAATTTTATTATTTCTTTTTCCAATATCTCTTTTTCAGAAATAAACCTTTCGTTATCAAATATATCCATTAATATAGTTTTTGCTAAATTAACATAATAATCTGCTGATTTATCCATAAGTATAGAAGAAAAATATGAGCTTCCATGCTGATTTAAACCTAAAACTTCACCCGGGCCACGTAATTGAAAGTCCATTTTAGATAATTCAAAACCATCATTAGTTGAGCAAAATAGATCAAGTTTTTGATTAGATTTTGACATTAGAAAACACCAAGCCTTTGAACCATCACGTCCTACCCTACCCCTTAACTGATGAAGCTGCGCTAGCCCAAACCTATCAGCATTTTCAATTACTATAACATTTGCATTTTTAACATTAATGCCAACTTCAACAACTGTTGTAGATACAAGTATATCTATTTTATTATCGTGAAAATCATTAATAGCTTTATCTTTTTCTATAGCTTTTTGTTTTCCATACAATAATCCAACTTTGAAATTTTTAAATTCTGCTGTTTTTAGATTTTTATAGTGCGATTTAACAGATTTAATTTCATCATCTATTTCATTTTCATCGTAATTTTCCTCGACTAAGCTACATATAATATATGCTTGTTTTCCGTTTGTTATTTCATTTTTAATAAAATTATACATATCTTTACGTTTGGATTCTGGAACAATTGCTGTAGATACAACTTGCCTTCCTTTTGGCATTTCATCAATAGTGGTTATATCTAGATCACTTAATAATATTAATGCTGTTGATCTCGGTATAGGAGTAGCAGACATTATTAAAACATTAGGGGAATAAGCCTCAAAATTCGCTTTATTTTGCAACATTTTTCTTTGGGCTACCCCAAACCTATGTTGTTCATCAGTTATGATTAAACCCACATTATGATACTCTAATCCATCAGAAAATAACGCGTGGGTACCAAAGACAAATTTCCATTCACCATTTTTTATGTTTTTATATGCTTCTTCACGTTCTTTTTTACTTAAGCTACCTACTAGTAACCCAACATTTATATTGAAATTTCCAAAATATTTTTTAGCATAAACATACTGTTGTTTAGCAAGAACTTCTGTGGGGGCCATAAAAACACATTGGAATCCAGCTTTAATTGATAATAAAGCAGCTCCAAACGCAACTGCTGTTTTCCCTGACCCTACATCCCCTTGAAGTAGCCTTGACATAGGGTAATCCTTTTTTAAATCTTCAAGAATTTCCAACAAAGCATTTTTTTGTGAATTTGTAGGATTAAATTTTAAAGTTTTCCAATATTCATCAGCTTCTTTTTTAGTTGAATTAACTATTATTCCTTTATTGTTTTTATTTTTGAATTTTTGCAAACATCCTAAATACTTAATTAAATCTTCAAGCATAAATCTTTCAGAAGCCTTTTCAACTTCAAACATACTGTTAGGTTTATGCTTATTATATATAGCTTCTTTTAGCCCAATTAAACTATATTTAGATAAAAGCTCTTTCGGAATAAAGTCCTCAATAAACTTTAGTTCTTTTTCTAATGCAATTGTAACTAAATTTAAAAAAATATTTTTTGGAAAATTTTCTATTTTTTTATATATAGGAATTATTCCTTTATAATCTTCAATAGATGGATTATTTATATACAAACTATTTTTATGATTATATACAGTACCATATAAAATATACTTTTTATTGTTTAGTAATACATTCCTCATCCATGGCGCATTAAACCATATACATTTAATGCTACCAGATGAATCTGCAATATTTGCGATTGTTCTATTAATTCCATTAAAATAACTAACTGATACTTTACCTTGTACAAAACCTTCAATACATACTTTATCACCTTCCACAAGTGATGCAATAGTATTAATTTTTGATGTATCTTTATATTTTATAGGAAAGCAAAATAAAACATCACGCAAAGACATTATATTCGATGCGTGAAGTGTTTGTATTCTTTTTTCGCCAATTCCTTTTATATCTTTAAATTGCATAATATCATTCAACAGAAATCAAGTAATAATATAAAGGTTGCCCGCCTCTTTGCAACTCAACATCACATTCATCATAAGCTTCTGCAAGGGCATCTTTTACAATTTTTGCATCATCTTCCTTAACATCTGCTCCATAGTATACTGAGATTAGTTCATCATCTTCACTTACTATATCTTTCATCAAACTAATAGCAACTTCTTGAATATCGCTACCCTTTGCTGATATTTTTCCGTTTGTAAGCCCAATAATATCGCCTTTTTTAATTTCCAAATCTTCAAACTGCGTATCTCTAACCGCAAATGTTACCATACCAGTTCTTACTTGTTCTGCAGCTGCTTCCATACGCTGTAAATTAAGTTCTGTAGACGCTTCTTCTTGAAATGCAACAGCAGCAGCAATTCCCATAGCAACGTTTTTAGTTTTAATTATATGTACTTCTTTTTTGGATATTTTTGCAGCTTGTTCAGCAGCCATGATAATATTACTATTATTTGGAAAAACAAATACGACATCAGAATTTACACTATCAATTGCATGGGATAAGTCATCAATGCTTGGGTTCATTGTTTGACCACCATCTACAATTTTATCAACCATTAAGTCTTTGTAGATTTTTGAAAACCCATCACCCAAGGATACTGCAACCATGCCATATTTTTTAGGTGGTTCAGGCGCCTTGTTTTTCATGTTCTGCCTGCGTTCTTCAACCATATTATCTATTTTAATTTGGTCTAGTTCACCCATTTCAACAGCATATTGCAACACTTTACCTGGCTCATTTGTATGTACGTGAACTTTTATTAAACCTAAGTCATTAACAACAAATACACAGTCGCCAATACGATTTAATCTGCGCCTAAACCTATCAACCACTTCATTGTTAACTTCTTCTTTTAACTCTTGTACTATGAACTCCGTACAATAAACAAAAGTAATGTCTTCAATATTTTCATGATCATCTGCATATTCAGCAAAGTCTGCAGCGTTTGATGAAGAAACATCGTAAGTTGGGAGTTCTTCCCCTCTAAGCGCTGCTGCATAGCCATTGTATATGCAAAGCAAACCCATACCACCAGAGTCAACAACGCCAGCTTGTTTAAGTACTGGTAGCATTTGTTGAGTCTTTTTTAATATGGATTCTCCACTTTTCAAAATTACATTAATAAGTTCATCATAGTTATCAGGATCTGCTTCTGCTTGTTTTACAGCTTCTTCAGCAATAACCCTTGCCACAGTTAATATTGTTCCTTCTTTAGGTTTCATAACTGCTTTATATGCTGTTGCAGCACCATGTTGTAAAGCTTTTGCAAATTGTATTGGAGTTATTTTATCAACTTCAACCAATTCTTTAGCAAAGCCTCTAAAAAGCTGGGAAAGTATAACGCCAGAGTTTCCCCTTGCGCCTTTTAATGCTCCTTTTGCTATAGCATGGGCAGCCTCCCCAGCGCTCAAGTATTCCCCTTGGTTTACTTCTTTCATAGCAGATGAAATGGTTAATGACATATTTGTTCCAGTATCACCATCAGGTACTGGGAATACATTTAATGCATCAACCTTTTCCCTATTATTTTGTAGCATGGTAGTACCAGCAATTAACATATCACGCAAAAGTACACCATCTATTGTTTTTATTTGAATCAAGGCAAACTCTCCTTATAGAATTACACTAATATTATTAAACACGAATACCTTCAACTGAGATGTTGATTTTATTAACTTTAACACCAGTCATACTTTCAAGTTTATACTTAACTGTATCAACAATAGTTTTACATACTTCAGCAATAGATATTCCATACTCAACAATTATAAAAAGATCTATATCAAGCATATCGTTAACAAGTTTCAATTGTACACCTTTGCTTAAATTTTCTTTACCTAGCCATTCAACCAAACCATCAGTTGCACGTTTACTTGACATAGCCACAATTCCATAACATTCAAGAGTTGCATAGCCTACAACTTTAAGCAATACTTCTTCAGTTATATGTATAGTTCCTATATCATTAACTATTTTACAGTCCATGACTTTACCTCCTTTGAAGATTTGCTATGCACAATTACTATAAATTGTGCATAGTTAGTATACATTATTTTAAGATAATCTGCAATATAAATGTGTTTAATAGAGCTTTGAGTTTTCATAATCAGACCTTGACATTAATACTTCCCTTGGTTTTGAACCATCAGCCCTGCTAATTATTCCTTTTTTAGTCATAGCATCAATTAATCTACCTGCTCTTGCATAACCAATACTCATTCTTCTTTGTAACATACTTATTGACGCTTGCCCATCACTTAAAACCATATCAATGGCATCTTCTAACAAAGGATCTATTTTTATGCTATTCTCATCAGTTTTAAAATCATCGGCGCTAGAATCACTCTCTTCAATTATTTCCATAGCGCTTTGATCAAAAGAAGTGGTATTGTTATTTTTAATGAAGGAAATAATGCTATTTATTTCGTCATTCTGCAAGAAACACCCTTGTACACGCAAAGGATTTTTAAAACCACTTGGCATATAAAGCATATCACCATTACCAACAAGATTTTCAGCACCGTACCTGTCAATAATAGTCCTTGAGTCTGTTCCAGATGAAGTTAAGAAAGATATTCTTGAAAGTAAATTAGCTTTTATTACGCCTGTTATAACATCAACAGAAGGCCTTTGCGTTGCAACAACTAGATGTATGCCCGCTGCGCGCGCAAGAGCTGCAATTCTATTTATATCGTGTTCAATTTCTTTTCTGCTAGAAGATATCATCAAGTCTGCTAATTCATCTACAACAACAACAATACGAGGTAATTTTTCTGCCCCTTCAGGTAAGTTGTTATTATAAGTAGTTATTTTATCAACATTATGATCTTTAAATTTATTATACCTATCTGTCATTTCAGCAAGCGCCCACGACAAAGCTCCTGAAGCTTTAGCTGGTTCTGTTACTACTGGAATTAACAAATGTGGAAGTACATTATACCTTTGAAGTTCAACCATTTTAGGGTCAATCAATATTAACCTGCAATCCTCTGGTGAACATCTAAAAACTATGCTATTTATTATAGAATTTATACAAACAGATTTACCACTTCCTGTTGCACCTGCAATTAATAAGTGTGGCATTTTAGCCAAATTACAAATAATTGATCTACCAGTAATATCTTTACCTAAAGCAATAGCCAATGGATCCTGTTCGTTTTTCATTTCATCACTAAACAAAACTTCCCTAAAAGTAACAGGAGTAATTGTTTTGTTTGGAATTTCAACACCAACAAAAGTAGTTCCTGGTATAGGCGCTTCAATTCTTATTCCATTTTCAGCAGACATATTAAGAGCTATGTTATCAGCAACATTATTGATGCGTTTTACATTTATACCACTAGCTAAATCCAACTCAAACCTTGTTACTGCAGGGCCATGTGTAACATTGGCCACCCTTGCACTAATACCAAAGCTTTCCAATGTTTCTTCAAGCAACTGTGCTCTAGAAATATCTTGTTCCGTTGTATCAACTCTAATACTTTTGGGTAGCTTTAACAATCCAGCATTAGGATATTTGTACGCTTTTAACTTTGTAGGCGCTTCCTTTTTTACTTTGTTTTTACTAAATATAGGTTCTTTAATTTCAAGATCATCAAAACTTTTTCCACTTGGTTTGCCACCAAAGATATTATCATTGTTAATGATAGGAGTAATTGGCTCAATAAAACTTTGTGTTTCTGGCAATTCACTTTTTTTAGTATTTCTTCTCTTAGGTTCATCAGGCTCAAAGTCATATGTATTATCATTAAGCTCAACTTCAGTATTTATAATATCTTTTTTGTTTAGTTTGCTTGGTTTTTTTAGAGTAGAATTTTCTTTTATTTTTTTATTAGTTCTTTTTAATGGTTGAACAGCTTTATTATCAGTTTGAGGGATTTCATAATTAATGTTGGGAATATTGTTGGGTAAATTTTGAGGATATGCAAACTCATTTGGGTTTTGATTTGGAAAATCAAAATTGTTGTTATTATCAGGTGGAAAATTGTTTATATACGGATTTACATTTTCCGTTTGATAATAAAATGGGTTTTGATTGTTATTGGGAACATTTGGATAGTTGTATTGAATATTGGGATTGGGGTTTGGATATGGAATACGATTAGGAACTTGTACTGGATTATAATACTCATTGTTTTGGTTTTTTCTTTTATTTGAAAACCAATGTTTTTTTGCAGGTTCTTGATAATTATTATCTATAACAGTGACATTTTTTCTTAACCTATTATAGATTTCAAACTTATAAAACAAAACTATAGTTAAAAGGGTTATTATTGATATTGTAACAAGGCCCCAAACAGAACCAATATACTTCCATGCTGGCCATGCAAAAAAAGCGCCAAAAGCACCTCCGCCTTGACCTAAGAAAGGAGAGGTTGATGAAAACTTATAAAGGGATGAAAAAAACATACTAAAACTATCTTCACCAGGTAGCATAACAACTCTTTTATTATATAGTAAAATATAATCCATAAGTTTATATGTTGTTTTATCTTGAATATCAGCTACTGTTGAAGCAATATTAATTATTGATAAGAATTCTAAATATAATATAAAAATAATCCAGAACGCCCTAACATACGCATTAAACTTTTTGTTTGAAATAACTATTATTCCTAACCACAAAGTAAAAAATGGTATAGGTAGAGAAAAAGCCCCTGAAACACCAAAAAGAACGTATTTTATTTGATTTAAAAAATATATATTTTTGAAGCCTATAACAGCTAGAAATAAAATAATAGAAAAAACGATAAGAAGTACACCAATTATCGTTCTAGTTGTTTCTATTTTTTCAATGGCAGAACTGCGATTTTTTATAGGCATTTAATCCTCCAAAACAAATTTATATTAATATTATTTTACTTTAATATTACAAATTATTCAAGTCAATATCATTTTCCATATTAGAACAGCAAAATGTTATTATAGAAAAAATTGGGCACGATTATGTGCCCAATTTTGATTGATTAAATTATTTGTTTGCAGGCTCCCATTTGCACCTTACAGGGGAAACAATTTGCCCATTAGCTTTTAAGTCTTTAAAAGCCTTATCAACTACGGCTTTATCTAATCCAGATAACTTAACTACTTCCCCAGCTGATACAGGTTTGCCAGCTTCTTTCATTGTTTCTAATACTTTATCTAACATAATTAAAACCTCCAATATTTATACTAATATATTATAAACAAAAACCACAAATTTGAAACAATAAAAGAAAAAGGTTTATACCTCTTTAAGTATAAACCTTTAATTTTTATTTATCAAAACATACAACTTTTGAAAAATCTTGTGCTTTTAATGAAGCTCCACCAATTAATCCACCATCAATTTCTGGTTGGGCCATAAGTCCTTTTACATTAGAAGGATTCATGCTGCCACCATATTGAATTCTAACAGCATCAGCAACATCTTTGCCATATTCATCACAGATAGCTTTACGAATTACACCAATTGTTTCATTCGCTTGCTCATCTGTTGCAACAAGCCCAGTACCTATTGCCCATACAGGTTCATAAGCAACAACTACATCTTTAATTTGTTCTTCAGTTAAACCATTTAAACCAATTAATGTTTGGTAGCTAACAAGTGCATTTGTGTAGCCGTTTTCTCTTTCCATTTTTGATTCGCCTACACATAAAATTGGAACTAAACCAGCATTTATAGCTGCTTTTACCCTTAAGTTTACAGTTCTATCAGTTTCTCCAAAATATTGCCTACGTTCACTATGCCCAATAATAACATATTCAACGCCTGAAGCTTTTAACATTTCTGCAGATAATTCACCAGTAAATGCGCCAGAAGCTTCCCAGTGTACATTTTGAGCGCCTAATTTTACATTTGAATTTTTTACTAAATTAGCAACTGCAGTATAGCAAACTGCGGGAACACAAACAACAACATCTGCATTGGCATCTTTTACTAAGGGTAGTAATTCTATTACTAGCTCTTCTGCCTGCTTAGGTGTTTTATTCATTTTCCAGTTGCCAGCAATTATAGGTTTACGCATATTTCCTCTTTCTACTCAAAATTGAGATTTACTTATCATTAAGAGCTGCTACTCCAGGTAAAACCAAACCTTCTAGGAATTCTAATGAAGCACCGCCACCTGTTGAAACATGTGTTACTTTATCAGCAAAACCCATTTGAGTAATAGCAGCTGCACTATCGCCACCACCAATTATTGTTACACCTTTACATTTTGACATGGCTTCAGCAATTTTTCTTGTACCAACAGCAAAGTTTTCAAATTCAAAAACGCCCATTGGACCATTCCAAATAACTGTACCAGCATTTTCAATTTCTTTAACAAACATTTCTTGTGTATCTGGGCCAATATCTAAGCCTTCAAAGCCATCTGGTATTTCTTTGGAATGTACTGTTATACGCATTGTATCATTACTAAATTCTTTACCAGCTTCATTATCAACAGGTAATAATAATTTAACACCTTTAGCTTTAGCTTTTTCAATAAGTTCTTTTGCTAATTCAACTTTATCTTCTTCTAATAAAGAATTACCAACTTTACCACCTAAAGCTTTTTGGAATGTGTAAGACATACCACCACCAATTATTAAAACATCTACTTTTTCAAGTAAGTTGTTAATTACACCAATTTTATCTGATACTTTAGCACCGCCTAAAATTGCGATAAATGGCCTAGCTGGATTTTCAAGAGCTTTGCCCATAATATTTAATTCTTTTTCAATTAAATAACCAGCAACTGCGGGTAGATAGTGAGCTACACCTTCTGTTGATGCATGAGCCCTATGCGCAGTACCAAAAGCATCATTAACATAAACATCAGCTAAGCTTGCAAGCTTTTTAGCAAATTCTGGATCATTCTTTGTTTCTTCCTTATAAAACCTTAGGTTTTCAAGTAAAACAACATCGCCATCTTTCATATTGTTAACAAGAGCATCTGTATCATCACCGATAACATCTTTTGACAATTTAACTTCTTTACCTAGCAATTCTGATAACCTTTTTGCTACAGGTGCTAAGGAATATTTTTGTTCAAATCCAACGCCCTTGGGTCTGCCTAAATGGGAGCATAATATTACTTTTGCATTATGATCTACCAAATATTTTATTGTTGGTAATGCACCAACGATTCTGTTTTCATCAGTAATATTTTGATTTTCATCTAAAGGAACATTAAAGTCACATCTAACCAATACTTTTTTTCCATTAACCTGGATATCTTCAATAGTCTTTTTTGCCATAATTGAACCCCCATGTTTTTTTATTTGCTATGGCTATATAGCCAGCATTTACAAATTTATTATACATCATTAGATAAATTTCATCAAGACAATAAACAATTAATTAACAATATCTTTAGAAGTTTTGTTTATAACATTTAAATTTCCATACATATCAAAATTATATATTTCATGCTCCGACATTGCCTTATTAATTAAAGCTTCAATATCCAGCTTTTTCTCTTGTTCATCAAGTTCATACAATTTAGGTTGAGTTTTTGGATGCTTAGGTGTAAAAACTGTACAACAATCCTCATATGGTAATGATGAAGTTTCATAAGTACCTATTTTTAATGAAATATCAATTATTTCTTGCTTATCTAAACCGATTAATGGCCTATATACAGGTTTATTAACCACACTATCAGTGCATAAAAGAGCTTGCATTGTTTGACTTGCTACTTGCCCAATGCTTTCGCCTGTTATAAGGCCCAATGTTTTTTCTGCATCTGAAACCTTTTCAGCAATTCTCATCATAAATCTACGCATTATTATTGTTGAAAATTCACTATCACATTTTTCGTGAATTTCTAATTGAATATCTGTAAAAGGAATAACATGCACTTTTATGCCACAAGTACTTTCAGAAATAATTTTTGCTAATTCAAGCACTTTGTTTAAAGCTCTTTCACTAGTATAAGGGAAAGAATGATAATGAACAGCGTTTATCTCAACCCCACGTTTAGCAATCATCCACCCAGCCACAGGGCTATCTATTCCTCCAGAGAGCAATAAAGTTGCTTTGCCATTGGTGCCTACCGGCATACCGCCAACTGCAGGGATTGCATCCAAATAAACATAGGCTTGTTTTCTAACTTCAACAAATATTGTAGTTTGAGGCGTTTTTACATCCACAATTAAATTACTATTATTATTAAGTATATATGCCCCTATATGAGCATTAAGTTGTGGTGTATCCATATGATAAGATTTATCTGACCTTCTAGCCTGAACCTTAAAAGTACCTTTTTTGTCTTTAACGAGTTCTAGAGCTGCAGAGCAAATTTCTTCAATATTTTTACTTTGAATTTCAACAGCCTTACTTATTGAATGTACACCAAAAACTTTACTTATATGCCTAGCGACTTCATCAACGTTGTTTTCATTAAAACCAGTTACATATATTCTACTATCTTCAAACCAAACTTTTAAATTATATTTGTTAATACTTTTTTTAATTCTATCAACTAATTTTTTAATGAATACTGGCCTATTTAAACCTTTAAGATAAATTTCACCAAACCTAACCAATAATATTTCATTCATAATAAACACTACCTTCTTGTATATTTTGCAAATTTACTATACACATCAACTATATTTAAAATTGCATAATCTATTTCGCTTTTATCATTATACGGAGATAAGCTAAACCTAATTACAGATTCAGATATATCCCTGCTTATGCCCAATTTTTTTATTGATGTGTTAAGCTTTTGCTTATTTGATGCACAAGCAGAACCAGAACTAAAGTATACCCCTTTATTTGATAATGCATTTATGGCAACATCACTCCTTAGTGGGTATAAGGATACGCTTAATATATTAGGTGAAGAATTGTTTTCATCTTCTGGATTTACACCTATATACTGTATTTCTGGTAATTTATTTTTTAAGTTTTTATATAAGTATATTTTTAAGTTTCTCATTTTTTCATTTGGACTATCTAATTCTAAATATGATTTTATTGCACAATCCAAAGCAAAAATACCTGGAGTATTTTCAGTGCCTGGCCTTAAGCCCTTCTCTTGCCCACCACCATATTGTATGGGGGTAATTTTATGGTTTTTATTTAATACCAAAGCGCCAATGCCCTTTATAGAATGAATTTTATGCCCACTTATTGAATAAGATTGAACATTATAATTTAAAAAAGAAAAAGGTACTTTTAAAAAGCCTTGCACTCCATCAACATGTATTGCAGCCTTTGGTGAATATTGATCTCTAAGCTTTGAAATTTTTTCAAGATTATTAACAACTCCAATTTCATTATTTACATGCATAATGCATATGATTTTAACTTTATCATTTAGCATATTTTGTAAAGAATCATAATTTATTGTTCCATCGTTATTAACATCTATTTCTTTAACTTCTACACCTTTTTGTTTTAGATAACAGCATGCCTCAGCTACCGAAGGATGCTCTATTGATGTCATCAAAACAATATCATCAGCATTAATATTTGATTGCATACCCAATATTGCTAAATTATTAGCTTCAGTACCTCCTGATGTATATATAACATTATCAGGTAAAGCTTGTACTTGTTGTGCAATATATTTTTTACATTCTAATATTATTTTTTGTATATCCAAACCTTTTGAATATAGTGATGACGGGTTATAATATTGTTTTTGTAAATTTTTTGTTAGATATTCAACACATGAATCACAAGGTTTTGTTGTTGCACTATTATCAAAATAAGCTTCAATACTATTCATTATAAATTCCAAAAGGTAAATATTTTTTTACTAAGTCTACCATTTCATCATCTGGCTCAAAAACAATTATATTTTTTTGACCTTCTTTTATATAGTAAAAATAATATAATTCTATTTCTCTATTTAAAAACCAGTTAACCTTTTTAATATCTTTAGAATTGATAATTTTATTAAAATAATTAGAATTTACTTTCCCAAAGGACTCTACATTTTTAACCTTCATTGTACCTAATGTTTTTCTTTTCATATTGTTAAAAACTTTTGCAAAATCAAGCTCGCCATTGGTGAATGTATATTCATATTCTGTTCTAAGAGTACCCTTTTTTAAAAACAACAATACTGCTATACCCACTAATATTGCACCAAGTATTAATGACTGTATTGAAAAAGCAAATAATACAGTTTGCAGAACAAAAATTCCTAATACGCCAAAAACAACCATAAGTATGTTTGAAAGATAATAAAGTACCTCCAACATGGTCTTATTATTTTTAATAACTACTTGTTCATAAAAATGATCCATAATATAAGTTCCTTCCTACATAAAAAATAAATATATCAAAGCTACAGCAAAGCCAACAATAACACCGCCAAATACTTCAATAGGTGTATGCCCAACAATTTCTTTTAAATCCTTTTCGGTTATTTTTTCCCCTTCAACAAAAATTCTATTAACAATTTCATTAATAACACTAGCTTGCGTGCCAGTTTGCCTTCTTACACCTGCTGCATCATACATAACAATAATTGCCAGAATAAACGATATTGCAAACTCTACTTTATTAAAACCATATATACTACCAGTCATTATTGATAATGAAACAACTAAAGCTGTATGAGAGCTAGGCATTCCCCCCGACCCCCAAAACCTTTTTATTGACCATTTCTTTTCAGTTAGGTACATAAATGGAACCTTTAATGCTTGGGCTACTGTCCAGCTTATTAAAGCACAAAACAATATATCGTTTTGTAAAACCTCTCCAAAATAATGCATATAACACCCCAATAATTATTTTACTCTATCTAACATAGAATTAGCAAGGTTAACCAAAAAGTCTGATTTACTAAATTCATTAGCAATATTATCACACGCTTTTTTTGTAAGTATTTTAGCTTGTTCCCTTGAATTATCAAGGCCATAAATTGAAGTATATGTTAATTTATCCTCTACCACATCTTTGCCTATGGATTTTCCAAGTTCTTTTTCATTACCAACAACATCTAGTATATCATCAATTATTTGAAAGGCCACACCAATGTTGTAACCATAAGCTTCACCCGCTAAAAGTTGATTGTTATTTGCTTCTGCTAAAATTAAGCCTGCTTTAATAGCCCCTATTATAAGTGAACCTGTTTTATGCTCATGTATATACAATAATGTTTCTTTTTTATTTTTGCTATTTGATGATGATTTTATATCGATTACTTGCCCTGCAATCATACCATTAACACCTGCTGCATTAGCAATAGATTCTATTGCTTTTAATGAATTAATTGGGTTTTTTGATTTAATTGCTTCCCTTAATATGATTTCAAAGGCATAATTAAGCAAACCATCCCCTGCTAATATAGCGATATCCTCACCAAATTTTATGTGATTTGTAGGTTGCCCTCTTCTTAATACATCGTTATCCATAGCTGGTAAATCATCATGAATAAGGGAGTAAGTATGAATCATTTCTATTGCAACCGCGTAGGGTACTATATTTTCAACATCATCCTTTAGCATATTATATGAAGCAAGCAATAGAACAGCTCGCAGGCGTTTACCCTTTTGCGTTAGACTATAAAGCATAGACTCTAACAATAGCGGCGGAATACTATTATTATTTTTTAGATTACTAATATAATTTTCTACTAAAGCTTTATATTCATCATATGCAAGCATATATTAAACCTCGCTTTCTTTAATCTCCATATTTTCATTTACTATATAAAATTTTTGTTTTTTATCATTTAGCTCATTTTCTAGCTTTTTTATTATTTCTGCGGCTTTTTCATAATTAATAAGCATATCGTCTATTGTTATTTTGCTATTTTCCATTTTATTAACAATTTGTTCTAATTCATCTAAAGAGCCCTCAAACGTATTGTTTTTTTTTGCCATTATTTCTCCCCCTTAACATCTATTACATTTGCTTTTACTATCCCATCGTGGAATGTAAGGCAAATTTCATCCTTTAATTTTATTTCATTGACTGATTTAATATATTTTTCATTAACTTTTATGTATGAAAAACCTTTTTTTAAAATATAATTGGGATTTAATATCTCTATTTTTTCTCTATAGCTATTTATTGTATTAGAAATACTATCAAAGTAGTTAGCCATAACTTTATTTAATATAATTTTTTTAATATTTATTTCATTTTGAATTTGTGTTAAATATAAATCTGGCTTTAACACATCTAACCTTAACTTAAAATCATTAATAATATAGTTATATCTTTCTAAAAAAGAACCAGTTTCTTTTAATATTTTTTGTTTAATATTATTAATATTTATAAATAAAGAAATTTTATCTTTTATAGCAATCTCAGCTGCTTCTGAAGGCGTTGCGGCCCTCCTATCAGAAACAAAATCAGCAATTGTAAAATCTGTTTCATGACCTATTGCACTAATTATTGGTATTTTTGATAAATAAATTTCCCTTGCAAGTAATTCATCATTAAATTCAAACAAATCTTCAAAAGATCCGCCACCACGCCCAATAATTATTGTATCAACTTGATTTGTATTATTAAAGTACTTTATTGCATTAATCATCTGCTTTGCAGAGCCTTCACCTTGCACAGATACGGGAAATAAACATATAGGAATATTACTATTCCTTCTATTAGCAACCTGAAGAATATCATGTATTACTGCACCTGAAGCTGAAGTAATAACCCCAACCATTTTAGGATATAAAGGAATATCTTTTTTAGTTGACTGATCAAAAAGTCCTTCATTAAGTAACTTTTCTTTTAATTTTTCATATTTTTGATATAGATCCCCTATACCACTTTTTTCCATACTAGAAGCATAAAACTGATATTGCCCTGTTTTTGTATAAAGGCTTACACTTCCCTTTAATTTAACAGATATGCCATCTTTTGGTATAAAATTAATAGTTTCTGAATATGTTCTGAACATAACACAAGAAATGGCTGCATTTTCATCTTTTAATGTAAAATACCAATGCCCAGAAAAATGTGGTTTAAAGTTGCTAATTTCGCCACTAATATTAATATTTTGTATAATTGGATCAGATGCAAGAGATCTTCTTACATACTCATTTAATTCGCTTACACTTAAATTTAGCTGATTCATAGCCATTATTTGTTAATTTCCATAGCAGCTTGAAGTGTGTTTTCCATAAGGGTGCATATGGTCATTTTCCCAACACCGCCAGGTACTGGGGTTATTAATGATGCAACATCATAAACGTCATCATAATTAACATCACCATAAAGTTTTCCATCAATTCTAGAAATACCTACATCAATCACAACGGCACCATCTTTAACCATATCTTTTGTAACAAATTGTGCTTTACCAATTGCAACTACAAGTATATCAGCATTTTTTGTTATATCTTTTAAGTTTTTTGTTCTGGAATGGCATACAGTAACTGTAGCATTTTTAGATAACATCATTAGCGCTAATGGTTTACCAACTAAATTGCTTCTACCAATAATAACTGCGTTTTTACCTTCAAGCTCTATATTCATGTATTCCAACATAGTCATTACACCTTTTGGTGTACATGGTTCTATACAATTAATACCTCTTAATAATTTACCCGAGTTTATAACATGAAAACCATCAACATCTTTTTTAGCATCAATCTTAAAAAGAACTTCTTCCTCATTAATATGTTTAGGAAGAGGAAGTTGAACTAATATACCAGTAATGCTGTTATCTTTATTTAAATCTTCAATAATATTTTCAAGTTCTTTTTGATTAATTGAACCATCTAGTTTTATAGTTTTTGATTTGATTCCTAACGACTCACATGCCAATTGCTTATTTTTAACATAAACTTGACTTGCAGGATCATCACCTACTAAAACCACAGCTAAGCCTGGATAAATCCCCTGTTCATTAGCTTTTTTTACCTTAATAACAAGATCATCCATAATTTTTGCACTTATTTTTTTACCATCAATAATTTTACTCATATATGCCTCCGGTTAATTTTTTCATTGTTAATAGTGCAACACCTACAGCATTATCACTACTTAAATCATTTTTTCCAAATATAATTTTTATTTTATTATTTAGCTTTTTAACTCTTTGCATAATCAAATTTCTATATAAATTTGAAGAAGCAACACCACCAAAAATAAGTAATTCATTAATGTTTTCTTTTTTGCTTGCTTCATTTATCATTTTACTTGTTGACCTTGCAATAAAATCAAAAACTTCATAAGCTAAAATACTATTTTCTATTTTTCCTATCATAGATATCGCGGCTGTTTCAGCACCTGAAAAATTACAATCTAAACCATTTTTTGATAAACTCGATTTAAAATAAGGAATTTCAGGCTTTATTTGACAGCTTAAAGCTAATTCCTCTAAATATTTTCCAGCAGGAAATTTATATCCTAGTGCTACGCCTACCCTATCAATTAACTGCCCCGCAGAAATATCTAATGTTTTTGCAACAATATTAATATTACCATTATTTATTTTAAGCAGTTCTGTAGTTCCCCCAGATAAATGTAAAGCTAAAAATTTTTTGCTCACAATACCTGTTTCATGTTTCGCTGCTTCTATATGCCCATTTTGATGAGATGTGGATACATAAGGCACCTTTAAGGTTTTTGATAGATGTTTCGCAAACTCCTTACCAACCTCAAATACTGGCATATAAGAATTTTCTATACTTCTAGGCTTCTCAGATGCACCAATACCACCGATAACGAAATTAGTATTATTAATTTTATCTAAGAGTTCCATATACACATTGTTTATTTGTTTTAAATGTTTAAAAACAGCCTCATTTTGGCGTAAACCTCTTTTACCTATATCAACAGGTAACATTGTTTTACAGTTAGCCAAAATTTGACTGTTTTCATTAACTGCTGCTATTGATGTTGTATAACAACTTGTATCATAACCCAAGTATACAATCATTTTTTTATAGCCTTAATTTGTTTATCCCTAGAAATTGCTCCTAAAACCCCATTTAAAAACCTTGCACTTTTAGGATCAGAATAGCTCTGGGCTAGTGATATGGCTTCACTTATGGAAACATTATTTGGTATATCTAAATAATGCAACATTTCAAAAACAGATAGCCTTAATATTGCTAAGTCAACTTTTGCCAACCTATCAATTGTCCAATCGTTTAAATGTTTAGCTATAATTTCATCAATATCACTTTTATGAACATTAACACCATTTACCACTTTATCTATATAGCTTTTATCATCGTCCGTGGGGCAAACGTTTTCATTTTTTCCAACAAATTCATACGCAAAAACAATATCCTCTTCTGTGATATTATTTTTATACATTTGTTCATATATAAGTTGCATTGCAACTTTTCGTGCATCTGCACGCGACATTAAAATGCCCCTCTCTATTGTTTATTTTCAGTTATTTCAGGTTCTTTTTTGCTAGAATTTACTTTTGCCACTTCAAATTCATAATTAATATTAATATCGATAACTGTTAGGCCTAAGAACTCTTCAATTGAATCACATATATCCTTTTTAAGTTTAACATCATTTAATTTTGCTAAGTTTAAATCGCTATTGGTAACTATTGAAAGTTTTAGATTGATTTTATCGTCTAAATGTTCAATTTTATAGTTTTTTAAACTTAAGCCATCATAATTACTTAAGTTATATTTAACCAAATCAACAACAACAAATTGTGAAACAAAAACATCACCAAAATCTGATTTTGTAACTTTTATCCCTTCTATTGCCTTATCAACTGAAGTAAATAACAAGCTTAAACCTAAAGATAGAAATATTAGAACAAAAATAAATATAACAATTATAGAGTAAAAAGATAAAGCACTAAAACCTCCACTAATAAAATCAAAGGCGGTTTTTGCGCTTATTATAAAAGTATTAGGCGCTATACCCGCTATTAACAATGATAGCGCTATTAATATTAATACAGCACCTGATACTATTTTTATAATTTTATCAAAATTATTATGCATTTAGCACCTAGCATTTCAACAATAATAAATTACTCTAACTCTTGTTGGTTATTTTCTACAATATCGTCTTCGTTTAATTCCCACTCAACTTTTGTTGGGGTTTCATCAACTTCTACTTTTGTTTTTTCAGCTTTAGTTGAATCATCAAGGTCACTTGAATCTAAAGATGGTAATTCTTCGTTTTCTTTTTCAAAGCTAACGCCAAGAACATGCACATCAACTTTAACAACGTGCATACCAGTCATGGTTTCAATAGCTTTTTGAACGCTTGTTTGTACCTCATGTGCTGCTTTATGTATTGGTGTACCATACTCTACTATTAGGTATATATCTACAGAAACTTCTTCTGAACCAACTTCTACTTTAACACCCTTTGTTACGTTCCTGTTCCTTCCAAGTATATCTGACAAGCTACCTGTAGAACTCATTCCAGCGATACCTTCAACTTCACTAGCTGCAACACCAGCTATTGTTGCAATAACTTCAGATGCATAACTAATTGCACCATCTTTAATTATATCTGTATCAATATTCAAGGGGAGATTTTCTTTTTTGGCTGCCATAACAACACCTCCTAATTAATAAAATTATATCAGAAGAAAAGCGTATTTTCAACTAATCTGTTTATTCAATATCTTTCAATTCTAAATGCAGTACATCCAACTGTTCTTTTTTTACTTGAGTTGGGGTATCCATTAATAAACATGTACCGTTTTGAATTTTGGGGAATGCTAAAACATCCCTTAAGTTTTCAACCTTTAACATTGCCATAACCATTCTATCAATACCAAAAGCAAAGCCTCCGTGAGGTGGTGTACCATATTTGAATGCTTCTAGTAAGAATCCAAATTTTTGCCAAGCCTCTTCTTTTTCAATACCTAATAGTTTAAACATATTTTCTTGAAGTGCACTATTGTGTATTCTTATGGAGCCACTTCCCATCTCTATACCATTAAGCACAAGGTCATAAGAGTTAGCCCTTACTTTGCCAGGATTTGTAAGCATTAATTCCTCATCATCTTTCATTGGGCTAGTGAAGGGGTGGTGCATTGCTACAAATCGATTATCTTCTTCAGACCATTCAAGTAAAGGAAACTCAGTTACCCAGAAAAGATTAAATTTATTCTCATCAATTAGGTTTCTTTCCTTTGCTATGTTTAACCTTAGTTGCCCCATAGCAGTTAATGCTACATATTCTTTATCTGCAATAATAAATATTGCATCACCTTCATTAGCATTTAATTCTGTTACGATTTTTTGCAATAAATCTTCTGATACAAATTTACTAAAGGAAGATTTTATGCTTCCATCTTCTTCACATTTAATCCAAGCAAGGCCTTTTACATGATAAGTTTTTACATAGTCAGTTAATTTATCTATTTGCTTCCTTGAAATATCTGCAACACCATCAATTTTAATTGCACAAACATTGCCATTATCAACCACAACAGAATCAAAAACAGTAAAACCTGAATTATTTACAATATCGTTTATTATAGATATTTCCATACCAAACCTAGTATCAGGCTTATCAGAGCCATACTTATACATTGCTTCTTTCCAAGTAATTGCAGGTAGCGGTGTAGGTATATCTATATTAAGTAGGTCAGCAAATACTTTTTTAAATGCACCAGCAACAACTCTTTGAATATCTGCCGCATCAACAAAAGACATTTCCATGTCAAATTGAGTGAACTCTGGTTGCCTATCAGCCCTACCGTCTTCATCCCTAAAACAACGAGCAATTTGATAATATTTATCAACGCCTGATACCATTAGAAGTTGTTTATAAATTTGAGGGCTTTGTGGAAGTGCATAAAATTCCCCAGGATGTACTCTGCTTGGAACTAAATAATCACGAGCACCTTCAGGGGTTGATTTAGTAAGTATTGGTGTTTCTACTTCAATAAAGCCTTCTTCATCAATATAATCCCTTAGTGCTTTAATAAGTTTATACCTAAACATTAAAGCTTTTTGCATTTTAGGTTTTCTTAAATCAATATATCTATACTTTAGCCTTACAGCCTCAGATTCATCAGCATTATCGTCAACGTAAATTGGTGTTGTGTGAGCTTCATTAATTATTGTACAACTATTTACAAATACTTCTATATCGCCAGTTTTTATGTTTTTATTAATAGCTTCATCCGCTCTTTTTTCCACAGTTCCATTTATACTAATAACATATTCATTTCTTAGTTTTTTTCCAACTTCAAATACAGATTTATCGCATATGTTTTCATCAAAAACCAATTGAACTAATCCACTTCTATCCCTTAACCATACAAATATTATGCTACCTAAATCCCTTGATTTTTGTACCCAGCCACTTAAAATAACACTATTGCCTTTGTTGTTTCCATTAAGTTCACCACACATAACTGTGCGAAATTTATTGTTTAAAACAGACATAATTACACCTTCTTATATTACAATTTATTTTTTATTAATTCTTCAAAGCCTTCAATTGAAATTTCTTCTTCTTCGCCAGTAATCATATTTTTAAATTTAAACATGTTTCTAGAAAGTTCATCGCCACCAATAATTAAAACATTTTTAGCATTTAATTTGTTAGCATATTTAAACTGTGCCTTTACACTTCTTCCATTATGATCCATATCAGCAAAGATATTATTTCCTCTTAATTTTTGAACGATATTAAAGGCATAAGCAAAGTTTTCCTTTGATAAATTACACACAAATACATCTGGTGAAGCATTATTTACATCATTTTCATTTGACATTAGCATTATTAAACGTTCCATCCCCATACCAAACCCAACAGCCGGGGTATCTGGCCCACCTAATTCGCCAATCAAATTATCATATCTTCCACCGCCACATACTGTTAAAACTCCATTGCTTGTGTTTTGTACAAATTCAAAAACAGTTTTTGTGTAATAATCTAAACCACGAACTATTTTTGAGTTAACATCAAATGGAATATCAGTATACTTTAAGTAATCTTTTAAGCTATTAAAATGCGAATCACATTCATCACATAACATATCTATTGTGCTTGGTGCATCTGCTATAGCTTTTTGACAAGAATCAACTTTGCAATCCAAAACTCTTAAAGGGTTTTTATCCATCCTGTTAAGGCAATCTTCACATAGATATTCTTTTTTTGTATTAAGGAATTCTTTTAGTTTTTCTACATATATTGGCCTACATTTAGGACAGCCAATGCTATTCATTTGTACTTTAACATTTTCAAGGCCAAAAGATTCAAGCAAATGAAAGCCAAGAGAAATGATTTCTGCATCTAAACTAGCAGACTTTGAGCCAAAGCATTCTACACCAAATTGGTGGTGCTCACGTAACCTTCCAGATTGTGGAGCTTCATACCTGAATATAGGGTTATTTAAATAATACAGTTTGCACGGCAATGTTTCAGCATATAAATTCCCTTCTAAAAAAGCCCTAACAACTCCTGCTGTTCCTTCTGGTTTAAGTGTTATAGAACGACCACCTTTATCTTTAAAGGTGTACATTTCCTTTTGAACTATATCAGTTAAATCGCCAACACCACGAGAAAACAACTCTGTTCTTTCAACTACTGGTGTTCTTATTTCTTTATAACCATATAATTTTGAATACTCGCGCATTTTAGTTTCTATGGCCTGCCACAGTCCACTTTTTTCAGGTAAAACATCTTTCATACCCTTAAGTGCTTTAATTTGCATATTTTCTCCTTACGCTTCAAATGTTTTTTGAACTTCTCATCCACTGAATAATATCATTAATACTTTTAATATTCATAGGTAAACTAAATTCCTTTTCTAAAATATTACCTAAATAGTGTGAATCCGAAGATATTAATACATGCCTTTTTAACAATTCATCCTCTGGCATAGCAAGGTTCCTTGAATACTCAATTGTGTTAAAATAAGGTTTTTCTGGAAATATACCTTGGTTAATAAGTAAGCCATTATTCCCTCTATTAACATGTGCTGGAACAGCTACACCATTATTATTCTCGATTATTTGACATACTTCAGCAATACTATATTCAGTATTGCCAATAAGTAATGATGGTTCTTCTCCGATAATTTCATCTTCGTTATCAATAATAAATTGATGACCAAATATATCAGGCAAGTTAACCTTTGATGAAAGTGATTTTAAGAACACTTCGCCTGCATTAATTGAATCATCAATTGAAGAAAAATATCCTAGTATATGTACTTCTTCCTTTGTAGTTACTTCTATGCCTGGCAATAACATTAAACCATATTCCCCAACAACATCATTAAAAGCTTTTAGATTTTTAGTTGTGTTATGGTCCGTTATTGCTATAACATTCAAACCTTTAATGCTTGCCATTGCACAAATATTATGTGGTGTCATATCATTATCTGCACAGGGCGACAAACATGAATGTATATGTAAATCAGCATAAATTCCCATATTATTTTATATTAACTGAAGGGATTCCAGCTGCATAAAGCTTACCAGATATTTCATAAGCGCTTAAACCAGATTCTACAACAACAATATTTTCATCATTTGCTTTTGATAAAGATTTTTCCTCAATATTAATTCCTTCTGCCAAAATTATTAATGGCACTTCCATAAGCACGGAAACAGCAACAACATTAAGATTAGTTTGGATTGTAATTAAAGCCATATCAGCTACAGCATTTTTCATAACTAAGCTTAACATATCACATGTATAAGCCGATGTTACATCCCTATCAATATCAGAATTATTGGTAACTACTTTTGCATTTAATATTTTAACTATTTCTTGTATTTTCATATTTCCTCTTTATTTTCAAAAACAGACATGGTAATTTGAGTTCCAACTCCAAATTCGCTTTTTATATCAAATTCGTCTGAGTTTTTTTTCATATTAGGTAAGCCCATTCCTGCGCCAAACCCCAAGCCTTGTGCTACCTCAGTAGCTGTTGAATATCCAGCAGTCATTGCTTGGGCAATATCTTTTATCCCAGGACCTGTATCATTTGTTAATATTCTAACTTGATCATCATATATTTCAAAAGTTAAAGTTCCACCATAGCTATGAATAATTATATTTAGTTCGGCTTCATAGCTTACAACAGCAACCCTTCTAATAAAATCCCTACTAAAATTATAATTTCTGAGCTTCTTTTTGATTATTGCTGATACAACGCCCGCTAAATCGTAATTGCTCATTTCAATATCATAAGTATTAGTTTCTATTAAATGTTTATCAATCATTTGTAATACCTGGTAAACCATTAGAATATAATATTCCGGAGGTTTCATAAGAAGTGTAATTTGTACTTAACATTATTACCTTTAAACTTTTACCCATTTCAAGTAATTCAGTATTGGGTTTTTTCCCACGTGAAAATATAACCAAAGAAACATCAGTCATTTGAGCTGTTCTAAACACATGTATGTTTACTAACCCTGTTATAAGCGCAGTTCTTTCCTCAACAAAAGCTAAAACATCGCTCATAAGATCGGCGGCAAAAGCACTATCGATAACTCTATCAAGTTTATCTTCCCCATATAAAACTTCTGCTTTTAAAAGATCTTTAATCTCTTTAATGGTCAAATTATCACACTTCCTTTATAAGTAATACTACTGAATTATACCACAATATAGGGACTTAATTCAATGTTAATTGCATAAAATAAAAGAGTATTACAAGTTTCCTTGTAATACTCTAAAATATTTTTTTACTTGTTAGCTAAATGCTTGTAAGTATCTAGCCTATCTTTAGACTCTTGTTCTGCTTTATCAAATAGTACTTCTGCCCTTTCTGGGAATTCTTTTACTAATGATGCATAACGAATTTCTCCACGGATGAAGTCTTGATAGTTTGCTGTAGGTTCTTTACTATCTAATGTAAATGGATTTTTGCCTTCATCAGCTAGTTCAGGATTGAACCTATACAATGGCCAGTAACCTGCTTCAACAGCCCTCTTTGTTTCACGTTGTGTTAAGCCCATGTTGATACCATGGTTGATACAAGGTGAATATGCAATTATTAGAGAAGGTCCTTTGTAAGCTTCAGCTTCAGACAATGCTTTTAATAGTTGAGCAGGATTTGCACCCATACCAACTGAAGCAACGTATACATAACCATAAGACATTGCCATTAGGCCAAGGTCCTTTTTCTTTGTACCTTTACCATTTGCAGCAAATTTAGCTATTGAACCTGTTGGTGTAGCCTTTGAAGCTTGTCCACCTGTGTTAGAATAAACTTCAGTATCAAGTACTAAAACATTTATATCTTTACCAGATGCAAGAACATGGTCTAAACCGCCGTATCCAATATCATAAGCCCAACCGTCACCACCAATAATCCAAACGGATTTCTTAACAAGAATATCAGCGTTTTTAACTATTTCAGCGCATAATTCTTTATTATCTGTTGCTTTTTTGCAATATTCAAGTAAATCGTTTGAAGCAACTTTGCTGCCTTCAGCTTCTTCTTTATTATCAAGCCATGCTTGGCAAAGTTTTTTGCCTTCTTCATCGGCTTTTTCTAGAAGTTGTTTAACTATGTCAGCTAGTTTTTCTCTACGTTGTTCCATAGCTAAATTCATACCAAAACCGAATTCAGCATTATCTTCAAATAAGCTGTTAGCCCAAGCAGGTCCATGACCTTTATCGTTTGTTGTATAAGGACATGTAGGAGCAGAGCCACCATAGATTGAAGAACAACCAGTAGCATTAGCTATGATCATACGATCGCCAAACAATTGTGTTACAAGTTTTACATAAGGTGTTTCACCACAACCAGGGCAAGCGCCAGAGAATTCAAACAATGGTTTGATAGCTTGGCTATTTTTAACTGTTTTTACGTTTGCTGGGCGTGGGATTTCAGGTGTTTTAGCAGCAAATTCCCAGTTAGCTACTTGAGATTCTTGAGAAGCCAATGGTTTCATAACCAAAGATTTTTCCTTAGAAGGACAAACATCAGCACAGTTTCCGCAACCAACGCAGTCTAGTGTTGAAACTTGAATTCTATATTGCATTCCTTTAAATTCAGGACCATTAGCATCCTTTGTTTCAAAGCCTTCAGGTTTGTTAGCAGCTGTTTCTTCTGTTAAATAAATTGGCCTAATAGCAGCATGAGGGCATACTAATGAACAGTTATTACATTGAATACAATTATCAATTAACCATTCTGGTACATTAACAGCTACGCCACGTTTTTCGTATTGAGATGTTGCTGTTGGTACGATACCTGCTGGATCAAATGCAGAAACAGGAAGTTTATCACCTTCTTGAGCAAGAACTGGTGCAGCAACTTTTTCAAAATATTCTGTTGATTCAATAACTGGAGCAACAGCACCTTCAGTTGCATTAGCCCATTCAGCTGGAACTTTAACTTCTTTTAAGCCAGAGATAGCAATATCAATAGCGTCGTAGTTTTTCTTAACAATAGCATCACCCTTTGCGCCATATGTCTTTTTAGCATATTGTTTCATATAATCTTCAGCAAGATCATAAGGGATGATATTAGCAAGCTTAAAGAATGCTGCTTGCATTATTGTATTAATCCTGTTACCCATACCTACTTTAGAAGCAAGATCTGTAGCATCTGAAATATAGAATTTAATATTTTTCTTAGCTAATTGTTGTTTCATGGAAGCAGGTAAGTTTTCAGCTAATTCTTCTTCTGACCAGTTACAGTTTAATAAGAATGTTTTACCTGGTTTTAGGCTGGAAAGCATATCATATTTTGTAACATAAGCTTGATTATGGCAAGCTACAAAGTCAGCGGCATCAATTAAGTAAGGAGATTGGATTGGTTTTTCACCAAAACGTAGATGGCTTACTGTTAAACCGCCGCTCTTTTTAGAGTCATAAGAGAAATAACCTTGAACATACATATCTGTATGGTCACCGATAATTTTGATTGAGTTTTTATTAGCACCTACTGTACCGTCAGAACCCAAACCATAGAACATACATTGGATTGTTCCATCATGTGCAGCATCAACTTGTTCACCAAGTTTTAAGCTTGTAAATGTAACGTCATCTTCAATACCAACTGTGAAGTGGTTTTTGAAGCCTTCTTTCATGTTATCATAAACAGCTTTAACCATTGTAGGTGTAAATTCTTTACTACCTAAGCCATATCTTCCACCTAAAACTTTAACGTTTGCACGTCCAGCTTCAGCTAGGGCAGATATAACATCTAAGTAAAGAGGTTCACCAACTGCACCATGTTCTTTTGTACGATCTAGTGCTGTTATTGTTTTACAGCTTGCAGGTATAGCGTCAACAAAATCTTTAACGCTGAAAGGACGATACAAGCGAACTTTTATTAAACCAACTTTATAACCATTTTTGTTTAAGTAATTAACTGCTTCATCTACAACGTCACAGCTACTGCCCATTGCTACGATAACTTCTGTAGCTTCTGGATCACCAACATAGTCAAACAAATGATATTCGCGACCAGTTAGTTCTTTTACTTGTGCCATTTTTTCTTTAACGATTTCTGGGACTGCATTATAGTATTTGTTAGCAGCTTCTCTACCTTGGAAATAAATATCAGGGTTTTGAGCTGTGCCAGATTGATGAGGACGTTCTGGGTTCAAGCTACGAGCCCTGAATTCATCAATTTTTTCCCAGTCAACAATTTTAGCTATATCTTCATAATCAACAGCTTCAATTTTTTGGATTTCATGGCTTGTTCTAAAACCATCGAAGAAATGCAAGAATGGAACGCTTGCTTTTAATGTAGCTAAATGTGAAACTAAAGCTAAGTCTTCAGCTTCTTGAACGCTACCGGAAGCTAACATTGCAAAACCTGTTTGACGGCAAGCCATAACGTCTGAATGGTCACCAAATATTGAAAGAGCATGAGCAGCTAAAGCCCTAGCACTTACGTGGAAAACAGCTGGTAATAATTCACCAGATATTTTATACATATTAGGTATCATTAACAACAAACCTTGGCTTGCAGTAAAGGTTGTAGTTAATGCGCCTGCTGCTAATGAGCCATGAACAGCACCAGCTGCACCAGCTTCACTTTGCATTTCAGCGATTCTTACATTTTGACCAAAAATATTTTTTCTTCCAGCAGCAGACCAAGCATCTGCAACTTCACCCATGTTAGAGGATGGAGTAATTGGATAAATAGCAGCCACATCACTAAACGCATAAGCAATATGGCTAACGGCGGTATTACCGTCAACAGTCATTTTAGCCATGAGATATCCCCCTTGTTAATTTGTTAATATATATAAGAATATATATTTTGTTTTAATTCTTATTTATTTTAGCCCTTTATTACTAAATTGTCAATATCTGCATTTATTAATAATACAATACTTACACTTGATAATTTAAATGCTATGCTATATAATTTATTATTATTAGAATAAAAGAGAGGTTATATTAATGTTAAATACTAGAACAAAATTTGCTTTATCTTCCGCTTTATTAGCAGCAACACCTGCAATTGCACTTGCTGAAGCTGCTGCCACACCACAGGCAGGCACAGAAATGGGTGCTGGTGCATTAATTGGCACAATGTTACCTATGATATTATTATTTGTTGTTTTCTACTTTGTATTAATTAGGCCACAACGTAAAAAAGATAAAAAAGTAAAAGACATGCTTGCTGCACTTAAAGTTGGCGATAGAATTTGTACCATTGGTGGTATATATGGAACAATCGTTGGCATTAAAGATAATGACATAGTATTATCAGTAGGTGTTGATAATGTTAAACTAAATATGACTCGTTGGGCTATAAGAAACGTTGAAGAAGTTTCTGTAGAAAACGATGCTGAAGCTTTAAACTAAACTAAACAAGCCTATACTAAGTATGGGCTTTTATTTTTATTATGGATTATAAAAAAGCCTTTTATAAATTAGTAGATATTATATTTCCAAAAAACATAACATGTTATAATTGTGGAATTAACATTCTATATGGCAACGAATATATTTTATGCAATAAATGTTATGTTGATTTTTTGAATGAAAAAACCAACTACTATTTTTCTTTTGCCTCTACAAGCGACCATGCCGAATTTACCTTACAAAGAAATCTTTCTATAAAGGATTCTGAGATAATTAGCTTGTTTAAGTTTGAGGGAATTGCAAGAAAGCTATTAATAGATTTAAAGTTTAATTTTCAAAAAGAAAATGCAATTATTATAGCTAACGCATTAGCCTATGAGGCTAGTAAATTAGATATTGATTTAATAACTTGTGTGCCCATATCAAAATCTAGTATGTTAGAACGTGGTTTCAATCAATCTTTGCTTATTGCTACAGAATTATCTAAAATTATTGGAGTTCCATGCAATGACAGTATTTTATATAGAAAAAAAGATAATAAGCACCAAGTTGGATTAAGTAAAAAAGAGCGTCTTGAAAACACAAAAGATATATTTAAAACTAGTGGTAATTTAAACAATAAAAAAATATTAGTAATTGACGACATACTAACCACAGGAGCAACAACTTACAATTGTAAAAAAGTGCTTTTAAAGGCCAATGCAACTCCTGTGTTTTTAACCGTTTGCTATACAGAGGTTATCGATTAGTTATTACCATTTTTGTTTTATACAACATTCCTATTTTGCTATTTGAACTTAAAGACCAAACATCATATGCTGATTCATCATTTTGAATATTAAATTCTTTAAGTTGGTTAGAGTTTGTAATTATTTTAATATCTGATTTAGTAAAAAATTTAAATAAAACCTTCGCATTTTCATTGTAGCCTAACAGCCTAACATAATCAGGCTGTTTTATTTTATTTATAGAACCACTATCTATATTAAGCAAAATATAGGACAAAAGCCTTCTTATCCTTGAGTGGGTATACCTTTTGGATTTTACAGAGTTAATTAATTCATTTAAGTTTTTGGCATTAACTACTTCTTTTTTTATTTTAAAATTTAATCCTTCAGCTACACCAGGATAAAAAGCTAGTTGTTCAACAGAAATATTGCGCAATTTATAAAGTATTAATTCATCTAAACTGTTGTATTTAGACAATTTACTGTTTAAAATTTCATTATTGAATATGCTTAAATTTTTATCCGGAATACATTTTGAAGCTAAGCTTAAATTCCCATTTTTTATACATTCCCTAATAAATTTAGCAGAAGGTGACTGGAAATTTAATTTAAGTGAGTGATAATTTGTATCCCTTTTTACAGGAATAATATCCATTTTTGATTCTAATTTGTTTAATGCATTGATATAACAAATACCCAATATATTATTTGGTTTACTAAAAATTTTTGAATACTCTTTACCAAGAGCTTTTTCAATTGATTGGCTTCTGGCCTTGGCATATGATATACCAGTATTCAAGAATTCAAGCGTATTGTTTTCAAAAGCCTTTGTTGACATATAGTTAGAAATCACAAAAAGATCATTTAGATTTTCTACTTCACAACCAAAAGAAATAGCTTGAACAAAATTTAATCTATTTAATATATTAATTCCACCATAAGCAAACCTATTCGCATCACTTAATGCAAATAGGTTTGGTAGTTCAAAAACTAAATCCGCGCCTGCATTCAAAGCCATTCTTGTTCTTGCTTCAACAGAAAACAAAGAGGTTTCGCCCCTTTGTAAAAAAGGCCCACTCATTACAACAACAACAAAATCTGCATCATATTTTTCTTTTGCTAAATTCAACTGTTTTAAATGACCATTATGAAAGGGATCATACTCTGCAATAATCCCTAAAACTTTATATTTATTTTCTAAATTTATTTTATTCATTTGTAATTTTATTTAAAACATAGCCCGATAAAATATCAACAATACGTGAATTTTTTCCACCGTGGGCAATTATTACATCAGCATAATCAACATAACCTTTTATATGCTTATTATACATAGGTTTTACAGTGTTTATATACTGAGAAGTAATGCTTTCTATGGTTCTACCCCTTTCTGTTATATCCCTTCCTATACGCCTTAAAAGGCATACATCTTCCTCAACTTTTATATATAACTTTAGGAACATTTTATCGCAAAGCCTTTTGTCGTAGAAAGCATGAATACCTTCAATTATTAAAACTTCACAAGGCATAATAAGTTCAGTACTATCATCTCGTTTATGTAAAGCAAAGTTATACTTTTTTTCTGTAATTGGTTTTCCTTCTAAAAGACTTTCAATATCTTTTAACAAAAGGTCATGATCAAAAATACTGGGTTCATCAAAATTAAGTAGAGCCCTTTCTTCAAACGGTAGATGAGAATTATCAAAATAATAAGCATCTTGTTTAAGTATCCTGCTCTTTTCACCCAATGAAGCGTTCAATTCATTGGCTAATGTTGATTTACCACTACCACTAGCACCACAAATACCGATTATAAGCATTATATTCTCCTTTAAATTGAAAATAAGTAAATATTATATAATTATTGCTTGACATTTTAATTAAAAAGCAATAAAATAAACATTGTTGAAAATTTAGGGGCATGGTGTAATGGTAACACGTGGGTCTCCAAAACCTTTGTTGAGAGTTCGAGTCTTTCTGCCCCTGCCAAAAGGAAACTTTATGTTTCCTTTTTTATTTTGCCAATTTCACCAAAACATAATTCTGTAATTTTATACCTTTTTGGCTAAGCTTAAGATTATTACCATCATATATCATCAAGTTATCATTAATTAATTCTAATATAGTACCTGGATAATATTTCCAAATTGATATATTAAACTTATCCAGAAAATCACTTTCATTAATTCCATCAATTAATCTTAAACCTAGCATCATATATTCAAAAATAGCATTATCATAATCTATATACTCAGTTTGATTAAAATATTTTCCCTTATTAACAAAATCAATATACTCAGAATAATTGCTAGGGTTAGCGAACCTTATTTCACTGCCATTATTCAATATAAAGCTATGTGAGGATTCCCCTATTCCTATATATTGTTCCCTTCGCCAGTATACTAAATTATGTTTACACTCTTTATTTTTTTTGGAATAATTTGAGATTTCGTATTGGTAAAAACCTGATTGTTCCAATATGTTTTTAGTTACATCATACATATCTAACTGTAAATCTTCATTAGGAATGCTAATTTTTTTAGAGTCATACATTTGCTTTAGTTTAGTGCCATCTTCCAGTATCAAATTATAAGCTGATATGTGTTCAATATCAAGGTTAACTATTTGATTTAATGTATTAACATGAGTATCAATATTTTGATTAGGTAAACCATACATTAAATCAACATTAATGTTATTAAAACCCACTTTTTTGGCGCATTCGATTGCTTTAATAGCAGTTTTGGATGAATGAATTCTACCAATTGATTTTAGAACATTATCATCTAAACTTTGAACGCCTATTGATATCCTATTAAACCCCACATCTAGCAATACTTTTAACTTACTATCTGTAAAAGTTTCTGGATTACCTTCACAGGTAATTTCCGCATCTTTTATTATGTTAAATAAAGAGAAAATATAATTAAACGTATCACTTATTTGTAAATTGCTTAATATTGTTGGAGTTCCTCCCCCAACAAATACTGTTTTTACTTTATAATCTTTAAAATAATTAGAATAATATTCAGCTTCTTTTTTTAAATAAAATAAGTATTCATCAATTATATTTAAATTAATTAAAGAGCAAAAATCACAATACAAACACTTTTTAATACAAAAAGGTATGTGAATATATAAAGATATCGTTTTATTGTTTAACATTTTACCTCAATAAAAAAGCAAACGTATATGCGTTTACTTTTTAAATTATACTTTATAAACCTACTGCATTTTTAAAAGAATTAATAAGAATGTCAAAATCTATATCAAGGTTTGACAACTCCCTAACATCTGCTATAAACTTCCCATTAACTTCATTTGTTTTTATTTCAAGTATTTCATCAACAGTTTTTCCAATACAATAAGTTTCAAAAACCTCTAAGTTTTTTATTAATGCATCACCATTATCAACATTAGATGTTACATTTCCATTCTCTACTTTATGGTTAATTAATGCAAAATCTATTGCTTTAATTGTACCATCCCCATTTAATAAAATTGAACACACGCTAGTTTGATCCTTTTTTACAGATAATCCTGTATTCATTAATAAATCGGACGCAAAAGCATTAGTAAACAACAATGAAATAACAAATATTATAGCAATTATCTTTTTCATACAATACTCCTTTATTAAGGTATTTTTGTTGGCGATGGCGTGGGTTCTGTAATTTGAATTGGTATCGGTGTGCTTATAGGTTGTGGTGTAATAGGTCTTAATACATCGTCATATAAAACATTTAATAAATCAACATCGGCTTCCCCGCTTGTATATAAAGAGAGGCTTTCTTGATACTTTTTAACAGCATTTTGAGTTCCCGACAAGTAAGTTCCAGTAATTGTTCCAGTATAAAAACCTAAATCTTTAAGTTTTGATTGTAACCAGTAAACTGCCTCCCCCGACATTCCTTTTTTTAGTTTTTCTAAAGGTAATGGTGGTATTCCATCTTTTTTATAGTTTGGAGCAGCTGTAGGTTGTGGTGTTGAAACTGGTAACATGTTTTTCCTATTTAAAGGTGGAACTTTTAAAGATTGTTTGAGTTCTTCATCAAGGGGCAAATCCTCAGTAATTGTAACAACAGTTCCTGCCTCAACATTATCATATATCCATTTAGCATCACTTACCAATAACCTAATACAACCATGCGATGCCCTTGAGCCTAATTTATTATATGATTTAACGCTTAAATCCATATTGTTTACAGAGTTATATATTACTGAATGAAAAGCAATGTATTTGTTTATACGTGTCCAATACTTGGCGTGGGAACCATAAGCAGGAAAATAGCACCAATTTGCCTTTCTTCCGTTCAAAACCCAATCACCAACATCACTGGGTGTAGATACAAGACCTGTTGAACAAACCATTGTTTTAACAAGGTTTTTATATTCTCCATTAATATCTTTTTCATACACCAACACAGCTTGGTTTTTCACGTCTATTGTCAAAGCATATTTAGGCAATATGGGTTCAGGTGAAGGTGCAGGAGTAGAATTAATATCAACTACACCATCATTACTAAACATTGCATTCCATGTTAATTCATCTGTTTCACCAGTTATATGTAAACCATTATACTCTTGAAACTTCTTTACTGCTGCAATAGTTTGGTTCATATAATAACCACTTATTGGCCCATCAAAAAAACCAAGTTCTTTTAATTTAGACTGAACATCTTTTACACTACTTCCTTCACTGGCTCTAACTAACTTTTTTACAAAACCTATTTCTTCAGCATTATCATCTTTACCATCTGTAACGGAAATAGGCGTACTGCTTCCACCAGTAAATGTATTTGTATTAAATAAGGCATCTTGTGTTTCAATATCAGCAATACCAGTAGCTACCAAGCCATTATTGTTTTGAAATTCAGTTACGGCTTTTGATGTTTGCTTTAAATAATTACCAGTAGATTTAGCGCTAAACAAGTTTAATTCTCTTAGCTTATCTTGTAAGGCAACTACATCCTTGCCCGTATCGCCATTTCTAATAATTCTATATTTTGCTATATTAAGCTCTGCTATTGTTGCATCATCAGTTTTGCCATTTACAGCCAAACCATAATCCTTTTGAAATTGTTCTATAGCTTTTTTTGTGTTTCCATAATAATTACCAGAAGCTTTAGTATCAAGATAATTTAACTCAATTAGTTTTTCCTGAATTCTTTTTACGTTTTCCCCAACATCACCATAATCGCTTGGTAATAAATCATTTGCCATAAAGGGAAACATAATTGTATTAACCATTAAAACAAATACAAAAGAAATTACAAATATATTTATTCTTTTCAAAATATAAACCTCTATTTATTAGAAACGACCTTTTAAAAGGTCGTTTTTTTATTAATTTAGTTTTTGCCCACAGTTTGCACAAAACTTTGAATTAGCCTGTACATTGTTTCCGCAATTTGGACATTTGTTAGCACCCTGTTCTACACCACATGATGGGCAGAATTTTGCATTAAAGTCAATGTTTTCGCCACAATTTATACAATGCTTTGTAAGCTTTTGTTCCACAGGTGCGCTTGGTGTTGCGTTGCTTGTTTGATTTTGCATGTTTTGGGTAAACATTTGCCCCATCATAGCAGCGGCACCCATACCAACGCCCATGCCAGCCATATTGTTACCAGAAGCATTTGCAGCATCCCTCATTGCTTCAGCAGCTTGGTATTGGGTATATTTATTTAAATCACCCAAAACGCCCATAGAAGTTCTTTTATCCATAGATTTTTCAACTTCTTCAGGTAAGCTGATGTTTTCAATAACAAAACTTACCAATTCAAGGCCCAAGTCTTTAATTTTAGGAGAAATAACTGCTAATGATGTTTGAGAAAGCTCATCATAGTTTGCTGCTAAATCTAGTGCTGGAATTCTGCTTTCTGCAATTGCATCACTCAATGTTGATACAACTGTTCTTTTTATTTGGCCTTCAACTTCTTCTACGGTAAAATAGTTGTTTGTTCCAAAAACTTCTTTTAAAAATGTAACAGTATCAGCAACCCTAAAAGAATAAATACCAAATGCACGAATTCTAATCATACCAAATTCTGAATCACGCATCATAACAGGGTTTGTTGTTCCCCATTTACAATCCCTAAACTGTTTTGTATTAACAAAATATACTTCTGCCTTAAAAGGACTATTAAACCCATACTTCCAGGATTTTAAAGCAGTCATAATTGGCATGTTTTGTGTGCTTAATTCATACCTACCAGGTCCAAATACATCTGCAATTTCACCTTCATTAACAAAAACTGCTACTTGGCTTTCCCTTACTGTAAGCTGAGCGCCCATCATTATTTGTTTGCCTTCTGTACCATAACGGTAAACCATTGTGTTTGATGTGTTATCAAGCCATTCAATTACATCAACTAATTGGCCTTTAACAATATTTTTAATAAATCCCATAATTAAATTCCTTTCAAGTACTACTATATTATTATATTACTTTTTCAAAAACAGATATTAAGTTGGGTAAACTTTCAATTTTAGAAACCTCTAATTTTAACCCCAAATATTGCTCAATATTATCTAAAGTTTCATCAATATAATTTTTAATATCTTTAGAAACTGTAGTAATAGCTACGGTGCACTTATCGTCTGAGTTAACATTCTGTGCAATTAGCAACCTTGCGGAACTTTGTGATGTTACTGCTACAATAACGTTTGCACCACAAGCTTTATAACCAAAAAAATTCCTCAAAGCAACTTCTAATCGTTCAGACCCATAATGCCATTCATTACTCATATATTCTTCACCAGAAGGTATACTAATATCCACTAATGCGCATGGTTTATCTATTAATATATTGGTTCGCATTAACTTGTTTGTTTCGCTCAATTCATTGTGATTTGATATTTTACCAGTTAAATACTTATGAAACCATTTATTTTTAGCTTGTTCAAACCTTTGTGCCTTTGAAAAAGAATCATCAGCATAGTCGGCATTTACATTATCCAAAAGTTTCCTTAATTTTGTGAATATAATAGCTTGGTCATCATAGTTACTTTTAATTTCAAAAATTGGTATTATAGGGTAATATTCATTTAAATAATTAATAACCTTTATTGTTTCCTCTTCACTACTTAATTGAATAGCCATACCATCAACATGGTGTTTACTCATTCCATCAACCAGTGTTTCTTGAGAACTTCTATAATGCGGCTTTTTAAAACCATTGCTAACCCACCCATCAAGGTTTTCAAAATAATCCACAACATTTTGGGAATCGGTTACAATCATAAGTTTGTACACGCATATACCTCCATTACACTGATATTTTACTTCTTTACAATTATACAATATATATTTCATTTAAGCAATAATATATAAATTTATAAAAATCTTTACAAATTAGTAAAATTTAATTTTCAGTTAATAATTGTATGGTAATATAAGATAATAAATTTTATGAGGTGTAATTATGGCAAAAGTTATTGGAATAGATTTAGGTACAACAAACTCTTGTGTTGCTTTTATGGAAGGTAACACTGCTCAAGTGATACCAAGTGCAGAAGGCTCGCGAACTACGCCATCTGTTGTTGCTTTTACAAAAGAAGGTGAGCGTATTGTTGGGCAAATTGCCAAAAGACAATCTGTAACAAACCCAAACAGAACAATTAGTTCTATAAAAAGAGATATGGGTAGTGATAAAAGAATAAATATTGATGGTAAAGCATTTACTCCCCAAGAAATTTCAGCTATGATTTTGCAAAAGTTAAAAAATGATGCTGAAGATTATATAGGCGAAGAAGTAACTCAGGCTGTAATAACTGTACCAGCCTATTTTTCGGATAGTCAAAGGCAAGCAACGAAGGACGCAGGTAAAATTGCAGGTTTAGAAGTATTGAGGATTATCAATGAACCAACCGCAGCAGCACTTGCATATGGAATTGATAGAACACTTAGACAAAAAATAATGGTTTATGACCTTGGCGGTGGAACTTTTGATATTTCTATACTTGAAATTAACTCTGATGTTATCGAGGTTTTAGCAACATCCGGAAACAACAAACTTGGCGGAGATGACTTTGATGCCTGTTTATTGCGTTACCTAGTTGATGATTTAAAAACTAACAAAGTTGATATAACAAATGATGTAACCGCTATGCAAAGGGTGCGCGAAGCTGCAGAACACGCAAAATGTGAATTATCTAGCTCAATGATTACTGAAATAAATCTACCTTTTTTAACAGTAGGAAAAAATGGCCCTGTACATTTACAAAAAGAAATAAGCAGATCGAAGTTTGATGAGCTTACAAGGCATTTAGTAAAATCAACAATTGGCCCAATGGAACAAGCCCTTAAAGATGCTGGTATTAAAGTTACTGAATTAGATAAGGTGTTACTAGTGGGTGGTTCAACTAGAATACCAGCAATACAGGACGCAGTAAAAAACTTTACAAAGCAAGAACCAAGTAAAAACATTAACCCTGATGAGTGTGTTGCAATGGGTGCCGCTATACAAGGTGGCATACTTGGAGGGGATGTAAAAGGATTGTTGTTGTTAGATGTAACACCACTTTCCCTTGGCATTGAAACAGTTGGTGATGTATTTAATTGTATTATAGAAAGAAATTCTACATTGCCTGTTGAACAAAGCCAAGTTTTTACAACAGCAGCAAATTTTCAAACTAGCGTAGAGATAAACGTGCTACAAGGCGAAAGAAGCATTGCAAGCGCAAACAAATCACTAGGGAAATTTAAACTAACTGGAATTAGGCGTGCAATGCGTGGGGTTCCTCAAATTGAAGTTACATTTAGAATAGATACAAATGGTATTGTTAATGTAAGTGCAAAAGACTTAGGAACAGGCAAGCACCAAAATATAACCTTAACTAACAGCTCAAACATGAGTCAACGCGAGATAGAAAATGCAATATTAGATGGTGAAAAATACGCTGCTGAAGATAAATTAAAAAAACAGAATTTAGAAACAATTAATAAAGCTGAAGAATTAATTATTAAAGCTAAAACAATATCAAAATCACTTAATAGTGAATATAGAGAACAACTAAATTCAGTTATAAACGATACAAGAAAAGCAATAGAGTTAAAAGATTATAACGACATACAACGTTTAAGCGAAAAATTAGAAAACATACTTGCAGTATCAGGTAATGTTGCCTCTGAGAACTATGATAGCGAAGATGGCGCAAGCGATGCTGACTATACAGTGAAATGAAAACGAGGTAAAAATGTTTGGATATATCAACATTGATGAGCAAGCATTATCCGATAAAGGAATAGAAAGATATAAATCTTTATATTGTGGGCTTTGCTCGAAAATAAAAGAACGTCACGGTTCAACTAAACGTATTGTATTGAGTTATGATATGACATTCATGCTTTTGCTATTAACATCATTATATGAGCCAAAAGAGAAGGTCTGGGATGGTAAATGTTTTGTTCACCCTTTAAAAAAGCATACATTTACTACAAATGAAGTTAGTGATTATGTTGCTGACATGAATATTGTTGCTGCTTACTTTAAAGTAGCCGATGATGTAAATGACACAAAAAAGTTAATTTCCTCTTTAGAAAAAGCATTTTTAGAGAAAACTTATTTATCGCTGAAGAATAAGTACCCAAGACAATGTTCTTCTTTTGAAAAAGCAATGGATGAAATTAAAAATTTTGAACATAATGATTGCGATAACGTGGATGTACTTGCTAACAAAAGTGCAGAGTTTATTGGAGAAATTTTTGTTTATAAAGAAGATTATTGGGCTCCTTTACTTAGGTCAATAGGAAAGGCTTTAGGGCGTTTCATATATTTGATGGATGCATATGAGGATTTGGACTCTGATATTAAACACAAAAAGTTTAACCCCCTAAAAAGTATATATAAACGTGCAGATTATGAAGATTTATGCAAAGATAGTTTAACAATGCTTATTGCTGAATGCACTAGAGCCTTTGAATTATTGCCTTTAGAGCTTGACATTGACATTATGAGAAACATACTTTACAGTGGTGTATGGTTGAAATATAATACAATTTATAACGCAAAGACAAATAAAAATAATAAGTTAAAAAGGAAGGATATAGTTAATGAATAACGACCCTTATTCAATATTAGGAGTTTCACCAAATGCTAGCGATGAAGAAATAAAAGCAGCATATAGAAAACTTGCTAAAAAATACCATCCTGACCTTAATAATGGTTCTGCGGAAGCCGAGAAGAAAATGCGCGAAATAAACCAAGCTTATACTGAACTTATTAAAAACAAAAACTATTCAAATAGCTCTAGTTATGGTAACAGTAATAGACAGGGCGGCAACCCCTTTAGTGGAAATTATCAAAATGGATCTGGACAAGGATATGATTTTGGTGAATTTGACTTTTTTGATTTCTTTAATACATTTTCTCAGCAACAGCAACAACAGCAAAATAGTAGAACAACTTACAGAACGGAAAGAAAAGCGCAGGATGACCCTCGCTTAGCTGATGCTGAAGAAGCAATATTAGGTGGTAGAAGCAGGCAAGCACTTCAAATACTAGACTCAATGATTCACAGAAGTGCAGAGTGGCATTACTTATATGCAAAAGCAAGTTTAAACTTAGGCAACAGGGTAACTGCTTTAAAAGAGGCAAGAACTGCCGTGCAACTCGACCCAGATTGTGGAGATTATAGGGATTTATTGGAGAGATTGCAGGCAGGAAACACGCAATACCAAACATTTGGTCAAAGCCAAGGATACCAAAGTCAACTTTGCTCAAACCCGTGTTTAACATGCCTTGCAGCTAATGTTTTATTAAACTGTTTTTGTGGCCGTAGATTTTTATGTTGTTAATATAATTGGAGGATAAATTATGAATTTTTTTCAAAAATTAAAACAATCGTTTGCAATTTTTATGCGCGACCGATATGGCGCTGATGAGTTATCAAGAGTTTTACTAATTATTGGTATTGCTTTATATATTTTGTCTATGATATTTAGATTGCCATTATTAAGTACAATTGGTTTGGCTTTATATATATTCACAATTTTTAGAATGTTTTCCAAAAATAGATATAAAAGATCTGAGGAAAACAGGAAGTATTTATTGCTAAAGAATAAACTTAGTACTGAATATAAACAAGCCAAAATTAGATACGAAAATAGAAAAGAATACAAATACTTAAAATGCCCTAAATGCAAAACAAGAATAAGGTTACCAAGAAATATTGGAAACGTTACAATAAACTGTAAACAATGTGGAAATAAATTTGATGCTAAAGGATAAAACAAAAAAAGAGCCATAAGGCTCTTTTTTTGTTTAAATATTATAATAACCCAAACTCATATTCTGTAACGGAATAAAAGGTTTCGTTTTTATCAAGAACAATTGATGGGAAGTTGTCATGATTAATACTGTCTGGATAATGTTGTGTTTCCAAGCAAATTGATGAAAAATTGCCATAGTGAGCACCATCTTTTCCACCTGAAATATCTGTTGTACATGCCGTATACACCTGAACACCTGGTTGATCTGTATATGTTTTCATAACAATACCAGTTTTTTCGGAATACAATGTTGATATTTCTGCCTTTTTTCCATTATTGTTTAAACAAAAATTATGGTCAAGGCCACCAGCATTTTTCATTAATTCATTTGAATTTCTATTTTCCAAAACATTTGCAACTTTAACAGTTTTTCTTAAATCAAAGGGTGTTCCATCAACAGGCAAAAGCTCACCAGTAGGAATCAATTCATTATTAGCATTGCAAATATGGTCAGCATCAACAATTATATAATGTTCAAAAACATTACCTGCATCATGCCCCTCTAAATTAAAATAGCTATGATTTGTAAAGTTAACTATGGTTTTTTTATCTGTTTTTGCATAATACTCAATTTTTAGTTTTGACTTATCATCAATAGAAAAAACCACTTTAAAATCTAAATTACCAGGATATCCTTCTTCCCCATCTGGACTTAACAAGCATAATTCCAAAGTGTTTTTTTCACTAAATTCTTTTGCGTTAAACAGCTGTTTAGTAAAATTTGATTTTGAACCACCATGTAAATGATTGTTTCCATTATTTTTATCAAGCTTATACAACACACCATCCAACATGAATTGGGCATTAGCAATTCTATTGGCGTGCCTACCAATAGTAAAACCCATGCTCCCACATTTGCCTGTATATGGTACAACATTATCAAAACCGGTTACAACGTCAACAAAGTTATTATTTTTATCTTTTACTTTTAATGATGTAATGCATGCACCATAATTTGTTATTGAGCACTCAATGTTTTCATTACTTATTGTATACAAAAAAGTTTCACGACCATCATCAAGTTTACCAAAACTGTTTTTTACAATTGACATAATAATTCTCCTTATTATTCTAATATATTAAAGCTTTCACTTGGTGTAACATCATATAAAACATGCCTAATTTGGGGATATGTATATTTTAATTTCTCAGTAACCCTTTCTAATAGGTCATACGGCATTCTGAATGCATAAGCAGTTTTATTTTGAGAGTTTTGAACTGCCCTTAAAATAACAGAGTACATATCATTAAAACCTGGGTAAGGGGTGATAATAGAATAATAGCGCCACAACTTTTTGCTTAATTTATTTTCATTTATTTCTCGAACAAAAACATCATCAATGCCCTTAAGTAAATTCAAATTATCTTTATTTACTTCACCTAATACCCTTAATGCTAAGCCACTGCTTGGGAACGGTTGTTTATTAACAATCTCTTCAGGTAGCATAAAATATGACGCCAAGTTTCTAACTTCAAACTTAAATAAATTAGCCAATGGTTGATAGCTTTTTAATTCATCATCATGATCATTACTATCATCAATAATTTCAAAATTTGATGAATTAAACAAAATATCATTATAGTTTGTTCCAGTTATAACCAATGTATTATCGTCGAATTTTCTGCTTTCATTTGTTAATGTTATTTTTATAAGCTTTCTAATAGCAATTTCTTTTTTTGAGTTTTCAGATATGTTTTTAATTTCGTTTAAAAATGCATCACTAGCATCAACATTAATAATTGGAACTTTTAAATAGTTTTCAAAAAAGTTAGTTAATTCTTTTACTTCATTTAACCTAAAAAAACCATTATTAATAATTATGCACTTAACATTATCACCAAAGGCTTGCTTAGCAATTACTGTTGAAACAATGCTATCAATGCCACCTGATACAGCACAAATAACATTATGATTTTTATATTTTTCCTTTATCTTATCGATTTCATCAACAATAAATTCTTTAATATCCCAACTTTGGGCACAAAGGCATAAATCAATAGCAAAACCTAAAATTAATTCAAAGCTTTCGGGGTCATTGCGCTCTAGTACCCTTTGTGTACCATATATTTCCAATTGTTTATGGCAAACATCAACGCAAACATCATCTTCAGTTTTAGCAAAGCAATCCATATTTTCGCCCGGGAATAGCTTCCTTGCCCTTACCATAGCCTCGTTATGTTTGCTTAAAAAATTATTTTTATCAGTATTAAAATTTAAAACCTGAGATGAATTTACTGCAATACCTTCTGAAACTTTACCGCCATACATTAAATTTATTGCCGCCGCAGCACTACCAATAGCTAAAACAGGTAAACCAAGTTTTAACCACATAGAGTCAGTTTGTATCCCCAAAACACTACCTGCATAATCACCAACAATTATAATACCTTTGCAACCTTCGGTATTTACTGCCCTAACTTCGGTACTGCCAGGATATACTTTGGAATAAATTTTATTACTTCTCAACATTCTTGATACAAGAATAGAGTTTGTAACATGAAAATTTAAAATGATAATAAATTCTTTCATTGAAAGACCTCACTAACTATTAGCTTTAAGTTTTTTTACACCATTATTAATATATATAGCTAAGGCTACCAATGCTACAATCACTGACAACCAAATTAAAATTAAATCCAGCCTAAAATTTATTTCAATAAAATAACTGTTAAAAAAAGAGGCAATTAATGCAACAATAAATAAAAGTTGACCAATTTTACCAATAGCATTACTATACACAACTATATTGCGTTTTAACATATATATTGAACCAATTATCATTACAATTTCCTTAAAAGCAATAATTAGTATAGGCGCAATTGGGATTGCACCACCAATATATTGTGAAATAAATACAGATATAACCATAACCTTATCTGCAATAGGATCCATTAACTTACCAAAATTTGTTATTAAATTGTATTTTCTAGCTATATAGCCATCTAAAAAATCTGTAAAACTTGCTACTAAAAATATGCATAATGCGATATATTTATTTGTACCTAAATTAAAATAAACAAACCAATAAATAGGTATTAATAATAATCTGGCTAATGTTAAGGCATTTGGCAAGTTTTTATTTTTATCTATGTAAACTTTAACTTTTTTTAAGAATAATTGCATTTGAAAAGCATCCTCCAAACATTGATATTATAACATAACGCTTGAATATTTAAAAGAACAATAGCACTTGCTTATATATAGGCAATTAATTATAATAAAGAAAAAACTAAGGAAATAAAATGACTGATAACATAAAAGAGTATATAGACGAAAATATACTAGCTAAAATTACAAAAGATTTTTATAAGTATCAAGTTAGGTATAAATCTGCTATACGGCAATTACGAGCAAGGTTAGAAACTTTAAACGAAGAATTTAATTTGAACCATAAAAGAAACCCAATCCATCATATGGAAAGTAGATTAAAAACTCCATTAAGCATATTACAAAAACTTAAAAGAAAAGGTTTTGAATTAAGTATGGATTCTGCCATTGATTTACTAACGGACATAGCAGGTGTTAGGGTTGTATGTTCCTATATAGACGATACATACCACATTTCAAAACTTTTAATTGCTCAAGATGATATTGATATTATAAGAATTAGAGATTATATTGAAAACCCAAAAGAAAATGGATATAGAAGCTTACATTTAATAGTAACGATTCCTGTTTATTTAAACGAGCAAAAATATAAAGTGCCTGTTGAAATACAAATAAGGACTATTGCTATGGACTTTTGGGCATCATTAGAGCATAGATTAAGATATAAAGAAAATTTAGTAATACCAAAAGCTTTAAATGAAGAATTAATTAAAACGGCTGATGAAATAGAAAATATTGATAAAAAAATGCAATTGATATATAACATGGTTCAAGAATTAAACCCTGAGGAAGCTAAGGATTATTACATAAAACACCCTCAAATGTATAACAATTATTTACAAGAAAAAGAAGAAAATTTATTTTCACCTTTAAACAAATAATTTGTAATAATCTATTGCAAATATTGAATAATTGTGTTATTATATTTTCTGCAGTTGTTATTTATAACACATGCCCAAGTGAGGTGATAAAGCATGAAAGAAAAAATACATCCAGATTATGGCAAAGCAGTTGTACGTTGTGTTTGCGGAGAAACATTTGAAACAGGTTCAGTAAAAAAAGATATAAAGGTTGAAATTTGCTCAAAATGCCACCCTTTCTATACAGGTAAACAAAAACTTATTGATAGTGGCGGTCGTGTTGATCGTTTCAACAAACGTTTCGGTCTTTAATTTTTGTTATTTAAGGAAGCAGTCACTATTTGATTGCTTCCTTTTTTAAAATAAATTTATACAATTTAATGGAATATTTGAGGTGAAAATATTGTCTAAAAATAAGAAATGTGTTGATATAGGTGGCCAAGCTGTTATAGAAGGCGTTATGATGAAATCCCCCGATGCGATGGGAATAGCAGTTAGAAAGCCTAATGGAGATATAGTAATAAGCCGTGAAAAAGTAGAACCAATTTCTAAAAAGTATCCATGGATGGCTTGGCCATTTATTAGGGGTATTGTTAACTTTGCCATGATGATGGTTTTAGGAATGAACGTTTTACAAAAGGCAACAAATATGCTTGGAGTTTTAGACGAAGAACCAAGCAAGTTTGAAATATGGCTAAGTAAAAAACTTGGTAAAAGCATTGAAAAAATTGTAATGGCTACTGCAATTATACTGGCTATATTGCTTTCAGTTGTTATATTTTTTATGATACCAGAAGGATTCGCAATGTTATTAAGAAAGGCTACTACTAATAGGATAATAATTGACCTTGGTAGTGGTTTGATACGAATAATTATATTGATTTTATACATGGTTATTGTATCCTTTGTTCCAGATGTGAAAAGAACATTTATGTATCATGGTGCTGAACATAAAACAGTTTATTGCCATGAAAACGATTTACCATTAACCGTTGAAAATGTTAGAAAGTTTTCTAGACTACATCCACGTTGCGGAACATCTTTTATATTAATAGTTTTTATTATTTCAATACTATTGTTTACAGTTGTTGGTTATCACGGTAATGTTTATTATTTAAGGCTTTTAAGCAGGTTAGCATTAATGCCCATTATTGCTGGCATAAGTTATGAAATACTAAAAGGTTTAGCACACAGCAATTCAAAATTTATTAAAATTTTAAGATGGCCAGGTTTAAAATTGCAGTTACTTACAACAAAAGAGCCTACTGACGATATGCTTGAATGTGCAATTGTTGCTATGAACGTAGCGTTACACGGTGAACCTGAAGGCATTAAAAATGAAGATGGCTATATAATAATAAAGGATTATAGACAGGCAGACCCAATACTTAAAGACTTGATAAATAATGAAAATAATTGATGCAATTAATAAAGGCGCTTCTACCTTACTAAAAAATAATATACCTAACCCAAATATAGATTCGGAATATTTATTATCCGAAGTATTAGGAATGAGTAGAATGGACCTATTTATAAATAAGGATTTAGAATTAACTATTAACCAGCTTAAGTGCTTTGAACATTTTATTAGTATAAGAAAAACACGAAAGCCATTACAATACATTTTAAATTCTGCCAACTTTTATGGTTTAGATTTTTATGTTGATGAGAATGTGTTAATTCCAAGATCAGAAACAGAGTATCTTTGTGAGTATGCTATAAACATTGTTGCTAATAATAAACTGAAAGTACTCGACCTATGCACTGGTAGTGGTGTAATTTGTGTAACAGTTGCTAAACATTGCCCTTTTGCAGAAGTTTATGCCAGCGATATTTCTGATAAAGCCTTGGAGGTTGCGAGCAAAAACTCCAAATCTAATAATGTAAAAGTAAATTTTATACTGAGCGATTTGTTTAAAAGTTTTAATGAATTAAAATTTGATTTAATTATATCAAACCCACCCTATATTAATAGCAATGCCTGTAAAACGCTTCAATTAGAGGTTATGCATGAACCTTCTTTGGCTTTGGACGGTGGTTATGATGGGCTTGACTTATTGAGGGAGATTGTTACAAAAGCACCTAATTATTTAAAACCTGAAGGATTATTACTAATGGAAATTGGAGAAGATCAGGGCGCTGCTATGCAATTATTATTAAACGATAAATTTAAAGATATAAAAATTATTAAAGACTTACAAAATAGAGATAGATATGTGTATTCTAAATTAAAGGAGCAAATTTAATGTTAATTGATAAATTTGAGTGGATGGTTAATAGGTACGATGAACTAACTACAGCTGTTGCCCAACCAGAAATAATTGCCGACCAAGCAAATTGGCAAAAGTTGTTAAAGGAACATTCAAAGCTTGAACCAGCAGTTATGGCGTATAGAGAGTACACTAAAACTCTTGAAGAAATTGAAGAAAGCAAAGAAATGTTAGAAATTCCCGATATGGCCGAAATGGCAAGGGAGGAATTAAATCATTTAGAAAATTTATTACCCAAGCTTGAAGAAAACTTAAAAATTTTATTGTTACCCAAAGATCCAGATGATGAAAGAAATATAATACTTGAAATACGTGCTGGTGCTGGCGGAGATGAAGCAGGACTATTTGGTGCAGCCTTATTAAGAATGTACACAAGATATTCTGAAAGAAAAAATTTAAAAATAGAACCTTTTTCTGCTAATATTACAGAGCTTGGCGGAGTAAAAGAAGTAGTTTATTCAATTAGCGGTAAGGATGTTTTCTCTAGGTTAAAGTTTGAAAGTGGTGTACATAGAGTACAAAGGGTTCCCACTACAGAGTCTAGTGGCAGAATACATACAAGTACAGTTACCGTTGCTGTTTTACCCGAAGCTGAAGACGTTGAAATTAATATACAGCCACAGGATGTTAGAGTTGACGTGTATAGATCATCAGGGCATGGTGGTCAAAGCGTAAACACAACCGACTCAGCAGTGAGAATAACGCATATTGCTACTGGATTAGTTGTAACTTGCCAAGACGAAAAAAGCCAAATTAAGAACCGTGATAAAGCTATGCGTATACTAAAGTCTAGGTTATATGAACAAATGAGAGCTGAAAAAGACGAAGCATATGCCGCAAATAGGAAAGATCAGGTTGGTTCTGGCGACAGAAGTGAAAGAATAAGAACTTATAATTACCCACAAGGTAGAGTTACTGACCATAGAATAGGTTTAACCTTATATAAGCTTGATGAAATACTAGATGGCGATTTGGATGAGGTTATAGATGCTTTATTGTTAGCAGATCAAGCAGAAAAATTAAAAAGCTTAAACGAAGAAAGATAGTTTTATTATGCAAACCCAAATTTTAACGCCTAATAAAGTTAATATCAAAAAAGCCTCCATAATATTAAAAAATGGAGGTTTAGTTTCGTTTCCAACAGAAACGGTATATGGCCTTGGTGCAAACGCATTAGACAAAAATGCAATATTAAAAATTTTTGAGGTAAAAGGTAGACCTAGTAATAACCCATTAATTGTTCATATTTCAAAATTAGAAATATTGTATACCTTATGTGAGGTAAATGATGGTGCTATTGCTTTAATTAAAAAGTTTTGGCCCGGCCCTTTAACTTTAGTATTACCAAAAAAAGCAATAATACCCAAAGAGTTGAACGGAGGCTTAGATAGTGTGGCTGTTAGGATGCCACGCAATGAAACTGCCCTTAGCTTATTAAATGAGTGTGATTTCCCTATTGCTGCCCCTAGTGCAAACTCAAGCGGAAAGCCCAGTCCAACAAAAGCCATGCATGTTTATGATGATTTAGTTGGACGAATACCATTAATTATTGATGGTGGAAATTGTAGTGTTGGTTTAGAAAGTACAGTAATAGACTTAACTAAAAAGCCCTTTACTATATTAAGGCCAGGCGGTGTTACATTAGAACAAATAAAAGAAGTTTTTCCAGATACTATATTAAGTAGTGCAATATTAGAACCTTTGAAAGAAGGAGAAAAAGCCCTATCACCAGGGATGTTGTATAAACATTATTCCCCTAATGCAGATTTAACATTAGTTGAGGGTGATTACGATGATGTAATAACTGTTTGTAATGCTTTAGCAAAAGCAGCGGAATTATCTAATATAAAAACAAGAATACTATGTTTTGAAGAACATTTAGATTATTATCCTAAAGAAATTGCAGTTAGTTTTGGAAAGCTAGCAAACCTTGAAAATGCTGCGAAACAAATGTTTTCAATACTTAGAGATATGGATAATGAAAATGTTGAAAAAATTTATAGTGAAATACCTGCAAAGGGTGGATTGGGTTTAGCAATATTAAACAGAATGATAAGAGCTGCAGGATTTAAGAAAATAAATGCAAGTGAATATTTAAAAAAACAAAAAGGAGAAATTTAATTCTCCTTTTTATATTTTTATATTAAGTTGTTCAAAAAATTTTACTATGTTTTTATAAAATATTTTGTCTTTTTTTTCTTGACTTAAAGGTAGGCTCTTTATTTTATTTACTTCTACTTCAGGTATCCACATAGGATAATCAGTGCCATAAAGAACTTTATCATCATCATATCTATTTATTATACTAACAGCAGTTTTATCATCAAGAGAATATAGGCTTGAAGATGTATCTACCCATACATTTTCACAGTCTGCAAGTTCTTTCCAACCTTCGTTCCAGATTGACCATCCACCAAAATGAGCACAAATAACTTTTAAATCAGTTATTTTATTTAATACCTTTCTTAGCCTAGATGGTTCGCTATATTCATACCTATAATCTCCAACATGTATTAAAAATGGTATATTCATTTCTGCGGCTAACTTAAACATTGATATGGATTCATCACAGTCCAATAAAAACTTTTGAAAATCAGGATGAATTTTTACACCATGTAAGCCTAAGGATTTTAACCTTATAAATTCTTCTTTCATTTCCGAATATTCCATTAAAGGATGAATTGTACCAAAGCCTATAAATTTGTTTGGATTATCGTTTACAGCAGCGCCGAGGAAATTATTTATATTCATTACTCTATTAGGTGTTATTGCAGCTGAACATATTAGCGATTTTGATATTCCTGCTTTATCCATAGCATTAATCAAATCATCTGCTGTACCAGGGGCTAAAATAGGCAATTCATAAAACTCCCCTATAGATTTACCCGCTTTTTCGGCTATTTTATCTGGATATATATGTGTATGTGCGTCTATTATCATTTTATCTCCTAATTATGCTCTTCCCAATCTAATGAACGTTCAACAGCTCTTTTCCATCCCTTAATTAGCTTTATTCTACTTTCTTTTTCCATTATGGGTCTATAAATTAAATCCGTATTATAAAGTTTTGATACTTCATTTAAATCTTTATATATTCCTACCGATAAACCAGCTAATAGAGCTGCTCCAAATGCAGTCGTTTCAAACAAATTTGGCCTTTCTATATTTAAGTTTGATATATCAGCCTGGAATTGCATTAAGAAAGAGTTTTCACTCGCTCCCCCATCAACCCTCATTTTATATGTATCTACTTTTGAATCAGCTTGCATAGCTTGTAGTAAATCATTAGATTGATAACATATTGCTTCTAAGGCCGACCTAACAACGTGTGCTCTATTTGTACCCCTTGTCATACCAACAATAGTTCCCCTACTATACATATCCCAGTAAGGGGCTCCTAAGCCTGTAAATGCCGGAACCAAGTAAACACCGTTTGTGCTTTCAACACTTTTAGCAATGCTTTCAGATTCAGAGCTATGAGTAATCAATTTTAACTCATCCCTTAACCATTTAACAGTAGCACCACCCATAAATACACTACCTTCAATTGCATACGTAGGTTTGCCATCTATACACCATGCCAAAGTTGAAATAAGGCCATTTTTGCTTTTTATTATTTGGTCACCAGTATTCATTAACATAAAACAACCTGTTCCGTATGTGTTTTTAACCATACCTTTTTCAAAACACATCTGGCCAAAAAGAGCTGCATGTTGATCGCCTACAAGTGATGCAACAGGTATAGGTTTGCCTAAAAATTCACTTTTAAGCATACCGATAACACCTGAAGTATCAACTACTTTTGGCAATATTTCAACTGGAATATTAAGAGCATTGAGTATTTCACTATCCCATTCCAGTTTATTAATATCAAATATCATTGTTCTTGATGCATTTGTTGCATCAGTTACATGGGGTCTACCTTCAACTAAATTCCACGTCAAAAAGCTATCTACTGTTCCAAAGCACAACTTACCACTTTTGGCCTTTTCATGAAGTTGATATGTATCTAATATATAGGCAATTTTAGTTCCAGAAAAATAAGCATCAGGTATTAATCCAGTTTTATCTATAATATAATCCCTTAATCCCTTTTTTTCTAATTCTTTAACATAGGGTGCCGTTCTTCTGCACTGCCAAACTATAGCATTGCAAACACATTCACCCGTCTCTTTATCCCAAACTAAAGTTGTTTCCCTTTGGTTTGTTATACCGATAGCTAATATATCTTCAACTTTAATTTGAGCTTTTTCAACCGCTATTTTTAAAGCCCCAATTTGAGAATCTAATATATCATCAGGGTTATGCTCAACCCAACCAGGCTGTGGAAATATTTGAGGAAATTCTATAGCATGAGATGCAACTATCGAGCCTAAGGTATCAAATACAATCGCCCTTGAACTTGTGGTTCCTTGATCTAGTGCTATAATATATTTTTTAACATTATCCATAAATTCCTCCTAATTTTCGTTAAATAGCTCAAACTTTCTTTCAATCATTTGTGTAATTCGTTCTATATAGATGCTAACATTACTTACATTTGGAGCGCGTTCAATTCTTTTATTTTTATCAAAAAATACTCTTTTTGAAATAGCACCAGCACCCACGGCTATAATATTAACATTTTCCTCCATAATATCCACATTATAAAGGCATTCCTTCCCCATTTTAGAATAAGCAATGTTTTGTTGCTGACCTGACATATATTTCTGCCTATACAAGTAATATGGTTCCATATTTAATTTTTTTGCTGTTTCATCCCCATAGTCAGCCATATTTTGTATTATATTATCATCAGTTAAAGTTTTATTGTTTAATGCTAATTTGCTACCTTTTTTTATTGCCAAAGAATGTATTGTTAAACCCTCAGGATTCAACTTAAATATCTCATCCATAGTGTATTTAAAATCATCAAAGCTTTCCCCTGGCAAACCCATTATAGTATCCATATTTATATTGTTAAACCCACAATCTTTTGCCAATTTATAAGCATTAATTGTTTGCATTGCATTATGGTTTCTTCCAATAAGTTTAAGTGTTTTATCTAACATGGTTTGTGGGTTTATGCTAATTCTACTTACATTATATTTAGATAGCACTTTCAATTTATCAAAAGTTATTGAATCAGGCCTACCTGCCTCAACGGTAAATTCACAGCCTTCAAACGCTTCTGGAAATATTTCTAGAAAATTACTAAGTAGCTTATTTATCTGGAATTGATTAATTGATGTTGGCGTACCACCACCAATGTAAACACACCTAAGTTTTAATTTGTTTTGTTTACACAATTTTTTTACACTTTTTAATTCTAAAATAAGAGCATTCAAATAATCATCAACAAACAAATCATCTTTTAATGTTTCACCAGGGAAAGAACAGTATACGCACCTAGTATTACAAAAGGGTATGCTTATATATAAATCAAAATCATTTTTACTAGACTGCTTTAAGCCCTTTTGAACATTTACTGTGTTAGATAACAATTTAACTTTTTTTATATCTACATCATATTCATCAACCAAATAATTTTCTGCCTGCTGAATAGTATAGCCATTATTAATATGTTCATACATTAAATATGTTGGCCTAACCCCAGTTAATGATCCCCAAGGAGATACTTTACCATAAACTTTTTTTAGCAAATTATACAAAGATTGTTTGCAAAGCCTTTTTAAATCTCTTTTTAAAAACAATTCTTCAAATTCAACATCAAAATCAACTGGTTTTATAGATGTTTTATTATAATTATACTCATTTAAATTGTTTTTATAATTTAATGTACATTCCCATTCAGTTTTTTTATCATAAATATTATGTTTAATAATAATATCATTATTTTCTATGTTATTGTAATCTTCATTAAAGCATAGTTCATAATTACTAAAAAATATATTTAAAATATCTCTAAAATCATTAGTAAAATTGACATAATCAGTGTAAAAGAATATTTTCATACAAAAATTACCTGCCTGTTTTTGTTTCATTACCATGGCCAGGTAAACATATATATCTATATGGTAATTTTAAAAGAATTCTAAGCGAATTTACTAAATCATTAAAATTACCGCCATAAAAATCGGTTCTACCATAACCATTGTTAAATAATGTATCACCAGTAAACAAGTAATGATTATCACCAACATCAAGCGCGATGCATGAGCTCCCTTTTGAGTGCCCTGGTGTATGTATAATTTTAAAATCTAAGCCAGATGAGGTTATTACATCATCATTATTAAAAACTTCAACAATATTTTCTGGTATAGTAATAGAATTAGAAACAAATGAATCTGAACCGTTTTTAACTGGATCAGCAATCATCTCTTTATCTAATTCATGTATATACACTTTAAAATCATATTTTAACTTTAAATCTAATACAGCTGCTATATGGTCAAAATGGCCGTGAGTTAAGAAAACTTTATCTATTTTTTTATTGCCAATTACTTCAATAATGCTATCCGCATCAAAGCCTGGATCAATTATTGTTACTTTATCGCTATAAGATTCTATTACATAGCAATTTGTTGAAATTGGACCCACTACTACTTTTTTTATAGTTATATTATCAAAATTATACATTATATTCTCCATTAAAAAAGCTTTTTACTATCAAGCAATATTGTTACTGGGCCATCATTTACTAGAGAAACTTTCATATCAGCACCAAAAACACCTTTTTTTACTGGAATGTTATTTTTCTCAAGCCCTTCACAAACTTTATTATAAAGAACTATTGCTTTTGATGGTTCTTCAGCTTTTATAAATGAAGGACGCCTGCCGTGACGAGCATCACCACTAAGAGTAAATTGGCTTATTGCTATAATTTCACCCTTTATATCAATTATTGATAAATTCATTTTATCTTCATTATCATTAAATATTCTTAACCCAGTTATTTTATTTATTATATATTGGGAATCAATTTCTGTATCCCCTACTTCAACGCCAATTAAAACCAAAAAGCCTTGATTTATTTCACTTATTAAAGCATTATCAACTTTAACTGATGCCGATGATACTCTCTGTACTACTGCGCGCATTTATCCTCCATTAAGCGTTTGAACCCCTAAATACATCTATTATATCGGAGCGCATTTTCAACTTTTTAATTACAGACTCAAGCTGTTCTCTAGAAGCGACCTTAATTACCATTGTTATAGTGCTTATTTTGCGTTTTTGATCAACCTTTGCACTAGTTGCAACTATTGTAACATTCATATTTGCAATTGACATAGCAATTTCACCAAGCAAACTAACATGATCGTAAGCAACAATTTGCATACTTGCATCAAAGTCTGTATTGCTTGTTTTGGCCCAAGATGCTCTTACTGTTCTTTCTTTTTCGCTATTTATTATATTAATACAATCAATTTTATGTATGCTAACACCCCTGCCATGGGTTATAAAGCCTGCAATATCATCACCAGGTACAGGGTTACAACACCTTGCAAAGTGAACTAACATACCACTTTCACCTTCGATATATACACCTTGAGTAGGTTTACCAAGGTGCTCAATAACCTCTTCTTTGCTAACTTCATTTATTTTTATTTCTTGATTAGGTGATTGTTTTTTTAACTCATCAATAATTCTAGATATTACATATTCTGCTGGTATGCTACCATGACCTACTGCCCCAAAAATATCATTAAAATCTTTAAAAGCATAACGTCTAAGAAGTTTTTCGTATAATTCTTTTTTAGTAAGTTGAGCTAATTGATATCCTCTACGTTTTGCCTCTTTATCAAGCATATCCTTACCTTTAACTATATTTTCTTCCCTAAATGCATGTTTAAAGAATTGCCTAATTTTGGTTTTAGCTTGAGGCGTTTTTGCAACTTTAAGCCAGTCCATACTAGGCCCTTTTGATGAGGATGATGTAATTATATCAACCTTATCCCCAGTTCTAAGCTTGGTGTTTAAGGTTACAATTTTTCCATTTATTTTGGCACCAACACAGTGGTTTCCAACTTCGCTATGCACTCTATATGCAAAGTCTATAGGCGTTGCACCAGCAGGCATTGAAATAATATCCCCTTTGGGGGTAAATATTAATACTTCTTCACTAAAAAGATCTTTTTTTAATGAATCTATAAATTCATGACTATCTGAAACTTCTTTTTGCCAATCAAGAATTTGGCCAAGCCAATACATCTTCTTATCAAGATCTGTTTCTTCTGTTGATTTTTCTTTATACTTCCAATGAGCTGCAATACCAAATTCGGCAATTCTATGCATATCAAAAGTTCTAATTTGTATTTCAAAAGGAAATGGTATTTGCCTACCACCCATTAATGTTGTATGAACACTTTGATACATATTAGCTTTTGGGGCAGATATATAATCCTTAAATCTACCTGGTATTTGAATCCACAACGTATGAACAATACCCAAAACAGTATAACAATCAGGAATACTATCAACAAGTACCCTTATTGCTATAAGATCATATATTTGATCAAAAGTTTTACCCTTTTGAGACATCTTTTTATATATACTATAAAGATGTTTTGGCCTACCATCAATTTCAAAATGAATATTTGCACGTTCAAGCTTATCGCTTAAAGTTTTTATAATACTTCTAATTTGATCTTCACGTTCAGCCCTTCTTGCCCCAACCATAGAAGCTGTTTTTTTATACTCTTCAGGCTCCATATATTTAAAAGATAAGTCTTCTAATTCTGACTTTATACTATTAACACCAAGCCTATGAGCCAAGGCTGCATAAATATCTATGGTTTCCTTAGCAATACTTTTTTGTTTTTCAACATTTTGATAGCGCAATGTTCTCATATTATGAAGCCTATCGGCAAGTTTAATAAGAACAACCCTTATATCCTTAGACATTGCAAGTATCATTTTCCTGATACTTTCAGCTTTTTGGGATTCACTATCTAAAAACTCTATATGGTCCAACTTTGTTACACCATCAACAAGCCTTGCAATTTCTTCACCAAAGTTTTCTTTTATTGAATCAAAAGTAACAGCGCTACAATCCTCAAGTGTGTCATGTAGTAATCCAGCTGCTATAGTTGGTGAATCCAGCATTAATTCAACCAAAATACTTGCTACTGCACAAGGATGTATAAAATAATTTTCCCCATTTTTTCTTTTTTGACCTTCATGAGCTTTTTCTGCAAAATAATATGCTTTTTCAATAACCCCACAATCAGCGTCTGGGTTATATCTTTTTATTCTTCTAAGCATGGTTTCAAGTGACATAATTTCCGTTGATAAATATCTTAGCATGGACTCACCTCCTTTTATTTAAGTGATTTAATAAATATACTTTCTTCAATATTACATTTTTGTGGATTAGGAATTAACTGAATTTGAAAGGGATTTTGATTATAATTAATAAAGTTTAAAGATTCAAATATTTTTAAGCCATAAGCAATTTGATGCAAAGAACAATTAATATTATTTGATAAGCTATTAATATCATAATAGTTTTTAGTTAATAGTAGTTTATAAAGAGTTCTATATTCATCAACGCTTAATAAAATATTATCTTTAATATTTTTAAACTCATTTGAGTTAACAACAACAATTTTATCGCAATTATAATTTTCTAAAATTTCACTTATGTATTCATTTGAAATTACATCATCAAGCATAACTATAGTTTTATATCCCTTTGGAATTTTATCCCATTCGGGCATTATTACCAACGAATTATAATTTTCTGTAGAATTAAAACCATTGATATATATATCCATTATACCATAATTATTTTCAATTGCATTTATAGCAGTTTCTTTACTTAAAGAAATAAATAATGTGCCATAAATATCGTTTATTTTAAACTCGTTAATATTATGTATTTTATCACCAATATAATTGCTTAGGCTATTATATTTCGATATTGTGTTGCTTAATTCCTTTATATAATAATTTACAAAGATCTCATCCGACAAAGCATTAATAGAGTTTATGTGGGAATTTAAAGTTGGACGTATAGCTTTGACTTCAAGAGATACATTTGTGATACCATTAAAAGTATTTTTACTTACTGAATATATACAATCCATGAATTCTGGTAATTTTTCATAATATGTGCCAAAACCAAAGGCAATTGCATCCTTAGATGTTTTTCCATTATTTAAAGATAGTTTTAAATGATTGCCATCTACACCCACTTTTCTTGCTGAATCAACTCTTAAATTATTAGATAAAAATAAAGGGGATGGATTGCCAAAACCTGTTGGTGCAAATTTATCTAATTCACCAGCTAAGTTTAAATTAGCATTATCAAGTTCAATTTCTAAATCATATGTTTTTATTGGTATAAAAGTTTTATATTCAATTTCATCTATTATGTACTCATTAATTTGTTTATTAAAGCTTTCAATATTCTCTACAGGTATAGTAAGCCCAGCTGCTTGTTCATGCCCGCCCCATTTAACAAAATACTTTTCGCATTTTTTAAGGAAATTATATATATTTATTCCCGGAATAGACCTTATGCTTCCAGTAGCAGTATTTTGATTTATTGATAATGCTACAACTGGTAAATTATATAATTCACATATTTTACCTGCCACCAAGCCAATAACTCCGTTATGCCAATTATTGCCACTTACAAATATAATTTTATTCTTAGTAAGATCTATATTTTTTGCTTGATTTAATGCATCCTCTATCATATTATTTTCAAGCTGCTTACGCACAGTATTCATTTCTTCTATATTTTCAGCGAAGCTTTTTGCCTTATTTACATCATTACTTAACAAAAGTTCAACAGCAATATTGGCAACCTCAACTCTACCAGTCGCATTAATTCTTGGGGCTATTTGAAATGCTATTTGAGAGGCTTTTATATTTTCGCCTTGTTTTGTTTTTATATATTCAAACAATGCTAATAACCCGTAGTTTTGGGTTTTAGATATTGAATTTACTCCTTCATATACTATTATTCTATTTTCATCAATTAATGGAACGATATCCGCAACAGTTGCTATTGCAGCATATTGAGTAAGTTCATTTATATCGTTTTTATCAAGCAAAGCAGCTGCAACTTTGTATGCTACACCTGCACCACATAAGCCACTAAAGGGGTAAGGCTTAATTGCTGGATGAATTATAACATCCGCATTTGGCAATACATCTGGCATTTGATGATGGTCTGTAATGATAACAGTCATTCCCAAGGATTTTGCCAATTTTACTTCTTCAATATTTGTTATGCCCAAATCAACAGTGATTAAAAAATCATAATCTTTGCTTAATTTATTAATTGCAGCAATATTTAAGCCATAGCCCTCAGCTCTATTTGGAATATAATAATCAACATTTGCATTTAAAGATTTTAAAGTTTTATAGAGAATAACTATTGAGCAAACGCCATCACAGTCGTAGTCCCCGTAAATTAAAAATTTTTTATTTTGGGCTATACCAATATTTATTAGCTCAACAAGCTTATCCATATCCTTAAATAAAAAGGGAGAATGGATATGATTTACAGAAGGGTTTAAAAATTTTTCTGCATCTTGAATATTATCAATGCCTCTTGATGCTAATAATTCATTAACAACACTTGAGTATTGTAAATTTTCTGTTTTTAAATATGTTGCATTTCTTTTTTTAAATAATAACATATACACCTATAATTTAATCCCCTAAAGCATTACGCCTTAGGGGATAATTTGTTATGCTCTTTTTGTTACTTTAGATTTAGTATTTTTTTGTAATTTTAACCTTTTATTTAACAGTGACCAAATATATCCGTTTATCATGTTTGCACTATAAACACCTGATAATATACCGATTATTATAGGTAAAGCAAATTCTTTTATTGAATCAACACCAAAGATATATAAGCATACTATCGTAGCTAAGGTTGTTAATGTAGTAAATATTGTTCTTCCTAAAGATTCCCTTATAGAAACATTTACAACAACATCGGAGTCTGAGGAAGCAAACTCTGCTTTGCGGTTATTTTCCCTAATTCTATCAAAAATAACTATTGTATTATTAATAGAATAACCAACTATTGTAAGTACAGCAGCAATAAATGTACTGTTCATTTGAATAAAGTTACGTAATATAACCATGAATGACAACATTATTAGTACATCATGAACCAAACCAAAAACTGCTGCTAAACCAGAGTTAAGGTCAAACCTAAATGCAATGTATACTAGCATTAAGGCGCTTGCCAACAATACACTTAATATTGCGTTTTTAACAAGTGTGGCACCAGCAACTGGGCCAACATAACCAACGCTAACATCATCAACATTCATTTGTGTATATTTTTGAGATAAGTTTTGTTCCAATACTGCCCTTAGGCTTTGAACGCCTTCATCACTAATTTCTTTAATTCTAATTTGTAATTCTGTATTATTATCGCCTGCTTTAGATATAGAATAATCACTTATACCAGCAGCAGAAAGTGCTGTTTCAACATCTACTTGCTCAAACTGCTCGTTCATATGGTATTTAATATTCAAACCACCAGCAAAGTCAATACCAAAAACAATACCATAACCTGCAATTGACATTATTAAAGCAATTAACATAATTGAGCAGGATATTATCAAACATACTTTTAGCCTATTTTTAACTTCAAATTTCATTAGTTTGCACCCTCCTCAAGTTTATTTATTTTTTTAGATGTATACATAGCCTTAACATTAAAAACAGTAGCAATTCTTGTTAATAGGAATTTGCTTATTACAAGTGCTGTAAACATGCTTGTAATGATACCCAAGAAAAGTGTTATAGCAAAGCCTTTTAGTGAGCCAGTTGCAAAAATAAACAACACTAAAGCTGCAATTATTGTGGTTACATTAGAGTCAACAATAGCAGACATAGCATTTTTAAAACCAATATTAACTGCATATTTTAAGGGCCTTGATATAGCAAGTTCCTCCCCTATACGTTCAAATACAATAACATTTGCATCTACAGCCATACCTATACTTAAAACAACACCTGCAATTCCTGGTAATGTAAGTTGTATTCCAGGTATTATTGCAATTAGGAAAAATAGTAGCGCAATATATATTGTTAGTGCCCATGATCCAACAAAGCCTGATAATCTATAACGTAATAACATTATAAGCATAACAATTAATATACCAATTACAGTAGCTTTAACTGCTTTTGCCAAAGCATCAATACCAAGTGTTGCAGATATTGTATCAACTTTTTGTTGGGTAATATCTAAAGGTAGAGCACCAGATTGAATTTGTGTTGCAATTGTTTTTGCCCTATCCTCTGTACCTAAGCCCGTTATTATGCCAGTACCACCTGTAATAGGTACCTGAACTGTTGGGCTCATTAATTCTTGCCCATCTAAATGTATAGATAAGGTTCTACCAATGTTTTTACTTGTTACATCAGCAAAGATTTTTTGACCTTCATCTGTTAAAACAAAGTTGATTGCAGGATTAAAGTTTTCATCTTTACCTTCAACAGCCGTTTTAAGATGTTTTCCTTCCATAAAAACATTGCCGTCGGGATCTAAGAACTCTAATTTAGCTGGGCTTCCAATTAGATCCAATATAGCATTGGGATCCTGCACATCTGGAATTTCAACCCTTATTCCACTTGAACCAAGTTGAACTACAGTAGCTTCTGGATAACCTTTATCGGTAAGCCTGTTACTAATAATATCTATTGTGCTGTTAAGAAGCGTACCAAAGTCTGCCCCTTCTAGTTCTTCAGTAATTTGGGCTTCATATTCAACATATACTCCGCCTTTTAAGTCTAAGCCCAAAGCTATTGATTTAGGCCAGCTTCCCTCTTCAACATTTGTTGTAGGAATCCATGGTAACAATTTATATAAACCTCTATTGTCTAGCCACATTCCATTAATTCCAATATAAACAATTACAATTGTTAATATTAGAGCTATGCAAAGTCCAACTATTGCAGACTTTTTAGTTAACTGTTTTTTCTTTTTCAATTTATAATCTCATCCTTTACTAATATATTTTATTAAAGATAATTTATTTGAAATAGTTGTTTTTATCCAAACCTACCATCGGGATGAAAAGCACAATACACTGCTTTTTTATAGTCCACCTTTAAAATTGGGTTTCCATTTGAATCCATAATAACGTTAGACGTATTTTTTAGTTTATCATACTGTTTAAAATTTACATTTTTAAACTGATTATCACTTTTAATTTTATCGCTACAATCATCATTATTGTTAATATTTAGGGTAATATAAGTTAAGCCTATATCTACTGATAGTGATGAAGGCTCTGTATTTATATTATTGTTTGATTCAACTATTATTTCCTTAGGTGCTATAACTATAAATAAAGTTAATAGCAACAGACAAAAAATTAATTTATTTAAACCAGACATAATCAATCTCCAAAAAGAGATACAAAAGAGTGATCTGTAAGCCGAGTTCTGTCTTGAGCAATCATCTATCTAAACCATATGTTGCCATAGAGTTTTAGCGATCTCCTTTGAGCATGACGGACAGCCATATAGCTCAGTTCGGATCTTGCACCTGGTGGGGTTTACATCGTAAGTAAGTTGCCATACTACGGGTGAGCTCTTGCCTCACCTTTCCATCCTTACCATATAAATATGGCGGTATATTTCTGTTGCACTTTCCTTAAAGTTGCCTTTACCAGCAGTTAACTGGCACCGTGTCCTTTGGTGCTCGGACTTTCCTCATGTAAAACATGCGATTGCTTAATCACCTTATGTACCTTTGTAAGATTAGCATTTTAATATATTTATGTCAATATATTATATAATGCAATAAAAAAGCGCTACATTGTAGCGCTAATAATAATTAATATATTATTCAAATTTTATACCAAATTCTCCAAGTTTTTCTTGGATTGATTTAAGTATGTCTTGTGCTCCTTGTTCAGTACCTACTTTTATTTCTCCAAATACATCGGTAATTGTTTTTGAAATGTTATTATATTTTTCCTCTGCTTCAGCTTTTATTTGAGTTATGCTATTATTTAATTCCTCTATTTTTTTATCTTTTTCTGCAATTAATTTTTCCTTAGCTTCTTCTACTTTCTTAATAGCATCTTCTACTGTGGTATCATTTTTTAGAGCTTCTATTGAAGAATTTAAATTTGCAATTTCGGCATCTTTTTCAGTTATGATTAAATCTTTAGCTTCTTCTGCCACTTTTACAGCTTCTGAAACGGCTGTGTTTTTTGTTTCCTCTGCAAGTTTTGCAGCATCAGCTAATGCTTTTTCATTATCTGCCTTTAATGTTTCAAGGTTAGTATTTAAATCAGCAATTGCCTTATCCTTTTCAGCGATTAAAGCATCCTTTTCTTCCTCAGCTTTTTTAATTGCATCATTTAAAGCTTTCTCTGAATCTGTTTTTATTGTTTCAGCGCTTGTTTTAAGTTCTTCAATTTGAGCAGTTGCATCACCAAGTTGTTTGTTCACTAAATCCTTACCTGAAAAAGCAACAATTGCCACTACAATAGCTGCTAAAAGTAGGACTAATAGCCATGGAGTTAAGTTAAGTTTTTTACTATTTGAGTTACTCATATTATGCCTCCCTTATTTAGTTATATATATCAGTTATTTTAACATATTTTTGTATAATTACAAGCTAATTTATACTAATTTAACATTGTTATGCTCAATTATTAATAATAACCTTCATTACTTGTAAGAATTCAAAAATTGTGTATAATATATTTATTATAATAAAAGAAACTGGGAGGTTTGTGTTTGTCATATATTTCTACCGACCGGATATTAATAACTGGTGAAACGCCGCTTATGGGCGATGTATATATTAGTGGTGGGAAAAATACTGCTGTTGCAGTTATACCCGCTGTAATATTATGCGATGAACCATGCACAATTGAAAACGTTCCCGATATTGAGGACGTTTCTTCTTTAGTTGAAATATTGCGTTATTTAGGTGCTAAGGTTGATGTTCTTCCTGATAAAAAGCTATATATTGATGCGACCAATATAACAAAAACAGATGTTCCCTTGGATTTAACTTTAAAATTAAGAGCAAGTTATTATTTTTTAGGTGCATTAATTGGTAAGTTTAAAAATGCTGAAGTTGCTTCCCCCGGTGGTTGTGAGCTTGGCGGAAGGCCGATGGATCAACACTTTAAAGGTTTTAAATCTTTAGGGGTTGAGGTAGATAGAAAAGGCCATACTATAAAAGCAATTTGCACTAACTTAAATGGTAACAGTGTGTTTTTTGATGTTGTAAGTGTTGGTGCCACAATAAACGTTTTACTTGCTGCTGTAAAAGCCAAAGGTACTACTATTTTATATAAAGCTGCAAAAGAGCCGCATATTGTAGACTTAGCCAACTTTTTAAATAGTATGGGTGCTAAAATTAGGGGTGCTGGTACAGATGTAATAAGGATTACTGGCGTGGATAGACTTCATGGTAGTACATATATGGTTATACCCGACCAAATAGAAACTGGTACCATGATGATAGCCGCTGCAGCTACACACGGTGATGTATTAATACATGATTGTATACCTACCCATATGGAATCCTTAACAGCAAAATTACTTGAACTTGGTGTAAGGGTTGTAACAAGTGATGATAGGATAAGAGTATCCCCTATTTCCAAACACAGAAGTATAAATGTAACAACTCAAGTATACCCTGGTTTTCCAACTGATTTACAACAGCCTATGACAAGTTTATTAACAATGGTTTCAGGGCAAAGCACAATAACAGAAACCATTTTTGAACAACGCTTTAATCATGTAAATGAGCTTTTAAGAATGGGCGCTGATATATTAATTAAAGATAAAACCATGTCAATATTAGGGGTAAATCAACTATATGGTGCACCCGTTAACGCAAGTGATTTAAGAGCAGGTGCAGCTTTAATTATTGCAGGATTAATGGCAAAAGGTGTTACCGAAATTTCAGGTACCCATTTTATTGATAGAGGTTATGATCATATTGAAGATAAGTTAATTAGATTAGGTGCAAATGTAAAACGTGTTCAAGTTCCTACTAAGGAGATGTAATTTTGAACAACGCCTATAAATTATTAAATATTCCTATAAATGCAAGTTCGGATGAAATTAGAGAGGCTTACAGAAAAAAAGTTAAGCAATGCCATCCGGACAAATTTCAGAGCCCTGAACAACAAAAATGGGCTCAAGCTGAATTAATTAGACTTAACTTGGCCTATGAAGAAGCTTTACACATATGTAATGAAAATAATTCTGGTTTTGGGCTATTATCACAAAAAGATGCTATTGCTTTTGCTAATAAGCTAGTAAAAAGCAGTAATTATGAAGGAGCATTGAGGCAATTAAGCCGATCTGAAGCCAGAGATGGTGAATGGTACAACGTGCAAGGAAACATTTTTATGGGTATGAAAGAATATGAAACTGCACATAATAGCTTTAGAGATGCTGTAAAAATAGACCCCAACAACAATACTTACAGAAGGAACGCCTTAGGTGCTGCTTTAGCAATAAAAAAACAAAACGAAGTTCCCTATAAAATAGCTAGATGGGTAAAAAACATTTTCAGCAATAAAAATAATTAATTGGGTGATTTTATGATAAAAAAGATTGTTGTTTTTTTTATATCATTAATATTTATTACTAATACCTATATTGCAGAACAAGTATTTACAATGTACGGTTTTGATGGAGAAAACTCAAATAGAGACTGGGATAAAAAACAGTTTTTTATTAGAATGGAAGAAATTAGTAATGTTAAATTTGAATTTAAACAATTTAATAAATATAATGAATGGCTAGAATACAAAAATAATATTGTTTCAAGTAATATTTTGCCTGATGTTCTATTTAAAGCATCATTAACTAAAACAGAACAAATTGAACTATATAAAGCTGGAAAATTATTAAACTTAGAACCTCTAATAAAAGAATATGCACCTAATTTTTATAAATTAATGTTAGAAAACGAAGAAATAAAGAATTCAATCACTTTACCAAATGGTGAGATTGTTAGCTTACCTACTATTCACCCTTACCCCTCCCAGAACATTATGTGGATAAATAAAAATTGGCTAGATAATTTAAACTTAACTATACCAAATGATATTAATACATTAGAAAGTGTGTTGTTGGCATTTAAAAACAACGACCCAAATTCAAATAATAAAGCTGATGAAATTCCTTTAACCTTTACTAGTATATGGGATTTAAAGTTTTTATCTCATGGTTTTGGTTTTATTTCGAATGATTTTAATTTATATACAGAAAACAATAATGTAATATATTCTTTATTCAATAATAATTATTACAATTTTATTAGTTGTTTAAAGAATTGGTATGCTAATGAGCTATTAGATAAAGAAGGTTTTTACCAAGTTATCAATTTGCAAACAAATGAAACAAAACAAGAAGAAGCATCAAAGTATGGAATTATAATAGGCCCTTCACCCCTAAGCAAAGTATCCTTAACTCAATCAAAGGAATACATGGCACTTATGCCCTTAAAGTTTAATGACAGACAAATTTATTCCAGCCTAATTGATAAATCATTAAGTGGCTCTTTTGCTATAAGCAGTACATGCAAAGATCCAAAATCAGTTTTAAAATGGATAGACTATTTATATACAGAAGAAGGTGCTAAATTAGCAGCATTTGGTAAAGAAGGTGTGGATTATACCGTATTTGATGATGGAACTTGGGATTGGGCTGATACATCACAAGAAGGTTTATCGAACATATTAACAAATAGTGTAATATCTTCAAGCGGTTTTGTTCCTTTTTATGAACCATATGAATTCCAAAAGAAATTTGATGATTCATTTGCCATTTATTTAATGGATGAATTAGAAAAATATTTTGTTTATTTAATAAAACCTTTTCCAAGTGTATGGTTAAATTTAGAAGAAAATGATTATATACTTAATATGCAAAATAATTTAGGAAAATATGTTGATGAAGCTTTAATTCGTTTTATAATAGGCGAATATGAACTAAGCAATGAAAATTGGAATAAATTTATAACAAGTTTAGATGAGTACCATATTAAAGAATTTATAGATTTTTGGCAGAATAAATTAATTAATAATTAGGAGGCAGCAATGAACGACTATTCTAAAGCAATTAGAAAACTAAAAACCCCAGAGGTTATGGCAAGAATTACCGCATTATATGGTTCTGACGAAGGTATACTAGTAGAACAAACTGCTAGGTATACAAGGTTACTAAAAAAACATGAAGAATTATATAATACTAAAAACAAATTATGGTTAATAAGTGCACCAGGAAGAATTGAGCTTTGTGGTAATCATACCGACCATAATAACGGAAAAGTTTTGGCTGCTGCTATTAATAAAGATGCTGCAGCTGTTGTATCTGCACGTGAAGATAATTTAGTAAATATTTATAGCGAAGGATACGGTACAATTAAAGTTGATTTATCAAATTTAGAATTAAATAAAGATGAATTAGGTACAAGCGTTTCACTAGTAAAAGGTGTAGCAAATAAACTTAAAGAGCTTAAATATAACATAGGTGGTTTTGATGCTGTTGTTTTATCAACTGTTTTAACTGGTAGTGGTTTAAGTTCAAGCGCAGCAATGGAAGTTCTATTTTGTGCAATATTTGATTACTTATACAACGGAAATAGCATTGACCCCGTTTTAAAAGCACAAATAAGCCAATACGCAGAAAATGTTTATTTTGGTAAACCTAGCGGGCTAATGGATCAATCCGCCAGTGCAATTGGCGGGTTAATATACATGGATTATAAAGAAAAAACTCCCCATGTTAAAAAAACAGAATTTGATTTTTCTAAACACGGTTTTAGTATTGTTGTTGTAAACACAAATTCAAGCCATGATGATTTAACTGATAAGTATGCTGCAATTCCAAAAGAAATGAAAGAAATTGCAGAGTTCTTTGGCGAAAAAGTATTACGTAGAGTAAGGCCAGAACAAGTTTTACAAAATATAGCTGAATTAAGGGATAAGTTTGGCGAGCGACCAATATTAAGAGCATTACATTATTTTAATGAAAATAAAAGGGTTGAAGATCAGATTCATGCTCTAGAATCAGTAAATATACAAATGTTTTTAGATAGCATTATAGATTCTGGTAGAAGTAGCTTTATGTATTTACAAAATATATATGCAAATGAAAATTCCCAACCTATATCTTTAGCATTGGCTTTATCTGAATATGTTTTAAAAGGTTTTGGGGCTTGGAGAGTTCATGGTGGTGGTTTTGCAGGAACAACATTAAATTTTGTACCAAAAAACAAAAGAAAAGAATTTATTACAACAATGGAGACTACTTTTGGTACAGATTGTTGCTATGAGCTTAATATTAGGCCAGAAGGTCCTGCAATAATTGAGATATAATATAAATTTGGAGGTAGTATATGTCATTTGAGATTCATCCTTGGTTAATAAGTGAAACCAGTTTTGACCCAAAGAAAGTAAGATTTTCAGAAAGTTTAACTTCCCTTGGTAATGGCTATATGGGTCTTAGGGGTAATTTTGAAGAAGATTACAGTGGCGATACACATAGGGGCCAATACATTGGTGGAGTATGGTTTCCAGATAAAACGCGTGTTGGTTGGTGGAAAAATGGCTATCCTCAATATTTTGGAAAAGCCATAAACTCTGTAAACATTATAGGAATACATGTAGTTATAGATGGTGAAACTTTGGACTTAAATAAACAAGAAGTTTTAAGTTTTAACCGTTCCCTTGATATGCAACATGGTATTTTTAAACGTGAATTTAGTGTTAAAACTGATAAAGGAATTATAAATGTTGTTGCAGAAAGATTTGTATCTCTAGCTGAAAAAGAGTTGCTTGCAATTTCATATACTATTAAAGCTGACTATGAAGCTAACGTGGTTGTAAAGCCTTATTTAGACGCAGATGTACATAACCTTGACTCAAACTATGACGAAACATTTTGGGACTTACTTGGCGAGTTTGAAATTGAAGAATCAATGGCTGTTTTAACAAAAACAAAAGAGAACCCTTTTGGTGCTCCAAGGTTTACTGTTGCTGCTGCAATGAGCTGTTGGGCTGATGGCTTAGTTTGTGATAAAACTTTTTCTAAAACTGGCTATGTTGAAATGGAATACTCTGGAGTTATATCACCAGATAACCCTATTGTTTTGGAAAAATTTTCTTACATATTTACAGATAGGGATCACCCTGAAGATGCTTTAATTCCTCGTGCAACAAGGGCTGCATCAAGAGCAAGGCAAATAGGCTATGCTGAACTTAAAGAGAAGCATGTTTCACAATGGCTTGGTAGATGGCAGGATGCAGATGTTGAAATTGAAGGAGACCATGCCGCACAACAAGGTATAAGGTTTAATTTATTTCATTTGCTTAGTACATATTCTGGTGAAGATCCAAGGTTAAATATAGGGCCAAAAGGCTTTACTGGTGAAAAATATGGTGGAGCAACTTACTGGGATACTGAAGCCTATTGTTTACCAGTATATATGTCAGTATCTGGGAAGGAAGTTGCTAAGCAACTTCTAATTTACAGGCACATTCAGTTGCCTGAAGCATATATTAACGCTCAAGCGCAAGGATTAAAGGGCGCTCTATTCCCCATGGTTACTTTTACTGGTTTAGAATGCCATAATGAATGGGAAATAACCTTTGAGGAAATACACCGCAATGGTGCAATGGTATATGCTATATATAATTACACTCAATATACTGGTGATGATGAATATATTTTAAATGATGGTTTTGATGTAATCTGTGGCGTTGCCCGTTTTTATACTGATAGAGTTCATTATAGTAAAAACAAGAATAAATATATGATTCATGGTGTAACAGGGCCTAATGAGTATGAAAACAATGTAAACAATAACTGGTATACCAATAGATTAGCTTCATGGTGTATTGAACAATTTGTTGAATTATGTGAAAAGGTTGATATTAGCAAACTCAAAGAACATGGAATTGAAGAAAAAGAATTAAAACACATGAAAGATATCGTTGAAAATATGTATTATTGCGAAGATAAAGAAAGAAACATATTTGTTCAAAACGATACATTTATGGATAAAGATTTAATGCCTGCTAGCGCCCTTCCAGATAGTGATAGACCAATAAACCAAAACTGGTCTTGGGATAAAGTATTAAGATCTTGCTTTATTAAACAAGCTGACGTTTTACAAGGCCTATACTTCTTAAGTCATTTATACGATGATGAAGTAATAAAAAGAAACTTTGATTTTTATGAGCCAATGACAGTACATGAAAGTAGCTTATCACCATGTGTTCATAGTATACTAGCTGCTCAAATTGGATATTATGATAAAGCTGTTGAAATGTATATGCGTACTTCTAGGTTAGATTTAGATAATATAAATAACGATACTGATGATGGATTGCATATTACAAGTATGGCTGGTAGCTGGTTATCGATAGTTCAAGGATTCTCTGGTATGCGCAATATAAACGGCTTAAGCTTTTCACCATTTTTACCAAAAGATTGGAAATCATATTCATATAAAATAAATTATAGAGATAATATTCTTAAAGTAAACGTAACTAGCGATTTTGTAGAATTTGATTTAATTAAAGGCGAAGGCGTAAATCTAAAAGTATTTGATAAAGAATATAATTTAGTAGATACTTTGAAAATATCATTATAATAAAAAATGTTCCTTTTAATAAGGAACATTTTTTATTGGTTTGGGAATTAATACATTCCGCCGCCCATGCCACCCATTCCGCCGCCAGGTGCCATTGCAGGCTCGGGTTCAGGAATATCAGCAACAAGGCTTTCAGTTGTAAGTACCATAGCTGCAACGCTACCAGCATTTTGTAACGCTGTTCTAGCCACTTTAGTTGGGTCGATAATACCAGCATCTATCATATTAACATATTCGCCTGCTAGTGCATCAAAACCTATACCTTTTTCGCTATTCATTACTTTATTAACGATAACGCTGCCTTCAATGCCTGCATTTTCGGAAATTTGTCTTAATGGTTCTTCAAGGGCTCTTAATATTATCCTAACACCTGTTTTAGCATCACCCTGATGTTTTTCTAGCTCTGCTTTAACGTTTTCAATAACGTTTAGCATTGCTACACCACCACCTGGTACGATACCTTCTTCAACAGCTGCCTTTGTAGCAGCAAGTGCATCTTCAATACGAAGTTTACGTTCTTTCATTTCTACTTCTGTAGCTGCGCCTACTTGAATAACTGCAACACCACCTGCCAATTTTGCAAGGCGTTCTTGTAATTTTTCTTTATCGTATTCACTAGAAGTTTCGTCTATTTGTGAACGAATGCTTGCTACGCGAGCATCGATTTCTTCTTTTGAGCCAACGCCACCAACTATTGTTGTGTTTTCTTTATCAACTTTTATTTGGCTTGCGCTACCAAGCATATCCATTGTTGTTTCTTTAAGGTCTAAGCCTAATTCATCACTGATAACTTGACCACCTGTTAGTATTGCTATATCTCTAAGCATTTCTTTACGCCTATCGCCAAAGCCTGGAGCTTTAACTGCAACACATACAAATGTACCACGTAGTTTGTTAAGTACTAAAGTTGTAAGAGCTTCACCCTCAACATCTTCAGCAATAATAAGTAGTTTTTGACCAGCTTGTGCTATTTTTTCTAACACAGGCAAAATTTCTTGTATATTGCTGATCTTTTTATCAGTAATTAGAATTTTGGGGTTATCTAATATAGCTTCCATTTTATCTGTATCGGTAACCATATAAGCGGAAATATAGCCACGGTCAAATTGCATACCTTCAACAGTAATCAATTCTTCCTTCATGGTTTTGCTATCTTCAACTGTTATAACGCCATCTTTTCCTACTTTTTCCATTGCTTCGCTTATTAAAGCGCCAATTCTATTATCGCCAGCAGAAATTGAAGCAACTTGTGCAATTGCTTGCTTTCCAGATATAGGCCTGCTTAGATCTTTTAGGCCTTCAACTGCCGCATTAATAGAATCTTCAATACCACTTTTTAATACCATTGGGTTTGCACCTGCTGCAAGGTTTTTTAAACCTTCACGAATAATTGCTTGTGCTAAAAGTGTAGCTGTGGTTGTACCATCACCAGCAACATCATTTGTTTTTGTAGCAACTTCTTTAACTAATTGCGCACCCATGTTTTCAAAGGCATCTTCAAGTTCAATTTCTTTTGCTATTGTAACACCATCATTGGTGATAAGCGGTGAACCATATTTTTTATCTAAAACTACATTACGGCCTTTTGGTCCTAATGTGATTTTTACTGTATCTGCTAATGTATTTACGCCTTTTTCAATTGCACGGCGTGCTTCTTCACCATATAAAAACTTTTTTGCCATTAATAAATTCCTCCTAATATTATTCTACTACTGCAAGAATATCGCTTTGACGAACAATAATATATTCAACGTTGTCAAATTTAACTTCTGTTCCTGCATATTTACTATATATAACTTTTTGGCCTGGTTTAACTTCCATTTTTATTTCCTTGCCATCAACATTACCACCAGGGCCAACAGCAAGTACTTCAGCCATTTGTGGCTTTTCCTTTGCGCTACCAGGCAAAACTATACCACTTTTTGTAGTTTCTTCAGCTTCTACATTTTTTATTACAACACGATCACCTAAAGGTTTTATATTCATATTAATCCTCCTGTTAATTTATATTTTGTTAGCAGTCACTACTGGTGATTGCTAATCATATTTACATTCTAATATATTTGTTGCTAGATTTCAAGTATAAATTAAAATTTATTTAATGTTTATCTGTTATTAAAAGTTGAATTACTTAATAATTCTCAATTTTTCATGATTATTCTTTATATTTCTAATTATTTCTAAACTTTTTAATAATCACTCGCATTTATTGCATTATTGATAAAATAGCATATTTATGGTAATCTTTATAAAGATAATCCTTGCTTTGAGGTGTTTATGCAAACATTTAATAATTATAAAAACATAATATTATCCAAGGTTAATTTGTTTGCAATAATTTATATATCATTTAGTTTATTAGACCTTAGGTACAAACATAACAACTATATTAAATTAGCACTTTTTTTATTATGGTTAATTTTTGCTATTTTACAAAATAGAAGCATAAAGTTTTTGAAAAATAAAAGAATTTATTTGATTGTTGCTTTTATTATTTTTGTTTTTTTAACCGGTGCTGTTAGCGGTGGGATAGTTCAAAATATTGGAATTACTTTTGCTACATTATTAACATATTCCCCAATAATAATATTTAGTTTTTACCTTTATAAAAAGGATTATAACGCCCTTTACTTAATAACATTAATATCCTTTATAGTATTAATTATATGTTCAATAAGTAGTTCATATTTATTTAATATAGACAAAAATATGCCAGTAAAATTAGCTCAAAACAGTACCGATTATGGCATTATAGCAATAGGTGAAATATATGGTTTAGTAAATGCATTAAGCCTTATATCTTCATTTTTATTTATTTTGTTATTATCTAAAAAATTAATGTATTCATATCAGAGTATATTTACAATTTTATTGTTAATTTTATTTTTTATAGCAATATATACTTCTAGATCATCATTAACTGTTTTAATAACTTTATTTGGGTATTTATTAACCATAATTTGCGTATCTTGGTATACTAGAAAAAATAGAGCATTAGGCAAAATAATAATTGTGATATCTGGAATTACTTTAATATTAATAACCTTTATTTTTGCAAAAGAATATATTGGCCAGGCAATAATGTATATTAGTAAATCAAAGTCAAGCAAGCTACTAAGTAGAGTTTACAGTGTTGGTGAAAGCATGCTTGGCATAGTAAGCAAAAACTCTCAATCTGGTTTTTTATCTAGATTTGATTTAATAACCACTTCCATAAAAACATTTGTTTCAAACCCTCTTTTTGGCATTAATTATTTAAGTGGTGGCAACTATTATAATTTAGTAAATTTAGGGGTTGGGGATCATAGCCAATGGTTTGATATGTTGGCAATGTATGGTTTAATTGGTTCATTCCCTATTTTTTACTTACTTATATCAAATTTCAAGGTATATTTTAAACATTCAAATATATGCCCATATTGGATTTTTATAATATTTTTATTAGGTTTGATTAACCCATATATTTCATTCACTACTATTTATGCTCAGTTTTTATTTATTCCAAGCTTATATTTTTATACAAACACATTAAAGTTTGAACACTTTGATTAATATTTTAAACAGGAGATAGTATGCTAGTTCTATATATTACATATATTGATTTAGGCGAAACAGATATTGGTAGTAAATTACGGCCTTATAAAATGTATAAGGCGTTTTTAGATTTAAATTATAAAGTTAAAATATTATCATCTGCTCAAACAATAAAAAACAAAAAAAATAGACTGGCTAAAATAAACGAAATAAATAATTGGTTAATTAGTAATAAGCCAGATTTTTGCTATATTGAGTCTGACTATACAGCTATAAGGTTTAGAGATGATTATCGATTAATAAAGCAACTTAAAAAGCTTAATATACCAACAGCATATTTTTATAGGGATTTTGATTATAAATTTAAAGATATGAAAATTAATGTTCGCGGTATCATAAATAATTTAAGAGAAATATATATAAAACTATTATGGTTAAAAACCAACAGCATATTAAAAAATATAAGTATTGTATATTTTCCATCAAAATATTGTTTTAAATACTTTAATTTTAAAAACATGAAAGCTTTGCCTCCAGCAGGAGAAGTTGCCCCCTATAAACAAACATCTTCTAAAAAAACATGTATTTATGTTGGCGGATTATCAGAGCGTTATGGTACAAATTTACTTTTAGAAAGCTTTAAGCGTTTAAATAAAAATAGTAATACATTCAAATTAATTTTGGTTTGTAGAGAAGATGATTACATAAAATATAAAGATGAATTTGATAGTTTTAATTGGGTTGAGGTTCACCATGTGTCAGGCAAAGAGCTTACAAAGCTTTATGCTGAGGCAAACATAGCCTTAATACCATTAAAACATACCAACTATAATGATTTAGCTATATCTGTTAAGTTGTTTGAATACATGAGCTATGGCTTACCAATAATTGCCACCTCAAACCAGGCAATGAAGGAAATTATATTAGATGCAAACTGTGGGATTACAACAAATGATGATGTTATATCCTATAGTAATGCAATAAATGATATTTTTAATGATGATGTAAAGTTACAGAAGTTTTCTGAAAATGCTTTATTAGCATTAGAAAACAAACATACATGGAAAAATAGAGCATTACAAGTAACAAAAGATATAGCACAAATAAAACTAGATTGATAAATGGTAAAAATATGTTTTCAATATTAAAAAGCAATAAGCAAAGTTTAGGTGGGGATGCCGCTAAGTTATCCTTATCCAATATACTTTCATTGTTGATAAACTTAATTTCAACAATGTTATTATCGCGCTTTAGAACTCAATATGAGTATGGAACATATTCGCAAATTTTATTAGCTGTAAATTTAGCTGTAAACATTTTTTCATTAGGATTACCAAATAGTATTAACTATTTTTTTGCTAGAGCAGAAGGTGTATATGAAAAGCAAAAATTTTTATATACATATTTTCTATTCTCTACCCTATCTAGTTTAATTGCTGGTTTATTTTTAGTGTTTATAGTGCCTCAAATGGAGTTGTATTTTCATAACTTTAATTTACATATGTACTCATATGTTTTGCTGTTATTGCCATTATCCGTTATTATTATTCAAAGTAATAGCAATATGTTAATTGTAGCTGGAAAATCTAGTAGTTTAGTTATTTATACATTATTGCATAATGCCTTAAGGCTTTTGGCAATATTGTTTGTTTATATATTTAAATTATCTTTTTCAACCTATGTATTCCTTTATGTATTGATTGAAATTATTTTTACAATTATTGTATATGTATGGGCAATGAAAATAAGTGGTATTAAAAATTTTAGAACTTTTAAATTACCTCTATCTAAAATTAAACATCTAATTAGGCAAATGCTTTATTTTTCTATACCATTAGGTTTAGGTAGCATGGTATCAACAATATCGTTAGAATTAGATAAGCTAATTATTGGTAATTTAATGGGAACTGAAAGCTTAGCATTATATACTAATGCTGCAAAAGAATTGCCTTTAGTAATAATTGCATCAGCATTTACAACCGTTTTAATGCCAAAACTATCAAAAATGCTTAAAAACAACGAAAAAAAAGAAGCTGTTAAGCTATGGGGTAATTCTTTATTAATTACATATACATTACTTTGTTTTTTTGGCATAGCAATTATTGTATTTGCACCTCAAGTTATGGTGTTTTTATATTCCGAAAAATATATAGCAGGTGTTCATGTTTTTAGAGTTTATACTTTAGTTTTAATAATGAGGTCAACATACTTTGGTATAATATTAAATATATCAGGAAACACTAAAAAAGTTTTTTACAGCTCAATAATATCATTGATACTAAACGTGATACTCAATTATGCTTTCTTTAACATATTTGGTTTTATTGGCCCTGCTATTGCAACTGTGGTATGTATATTGCTAGTTAATATATTGCAACTTATATTTACTACAAAAATAACTGAAGTAAGTTTTAAAAACATATTCCCTTGGAACCAGTTATTAAAAATAACCATGCTGAATATAGCTTTATCAATACCATTTATTGTAATAAAAAGAATAATAAATTTAGATTATTCAACAACAGGAGTACTAATTGCTATTGCACTAGGCTTAGCATGGACATTATTATATTTTTTAATTCAGAAAAATTTTATATTTGAGCAATGGAGAAAAATAAATAGTTATGATAATTAATTTTGATTGTTTATGCCAAATTAGCGGCGTAGTTTTAGAAGGGAAAAAAATTGGACGAAAATTAGGCTTCCCTACTGCCAATATTCCATATGAGCAACACACTTGTTTAACAAATGGGGTTTATGTTGCGGGTATAATACTTGATGACGATTTAAAAAAGGAATACCCTGCTGCTGTTAACGTTGGTATACACCCAACATTTCCTGAAGGTTTTCCCTCTATAGAAGCATATATTTTAGATACAAATATAAACTTATATAATAAGCATATAACAATTAATTTTTATCAAAAAATACGTGATGAATTTAAATATGAAATTAAAGAACAACTGATTGACAGAATAAATAAAGACGTTGAATTTACGAAAGAATGGTTTATAAAAAACAAGTGATTAATGTTTTTTATTTTTATCTGCTTTAGGTGCAATATACGATATTTCTAAAAAATCAAAATCAACATTATCTATAAAATCATTGGGTTTAAACCTTGTTAAGCTAAAATCTTCCCATTCTTTTTTATGTTTATTGTTCCATATTGGTTGTGATATATCAAGCTCTTTTAATGCGGTATAAAGAGCCTCTTCTATATTGATTTTAGTGCTAGGGTAAAGGGTATTATATTTTATTCTATCATTAACAAATGTTTTTATCCAAACTTGACCAAGCATATTTATATCTCCTTCTTTAATATTATTTTATATTATATAAAACACTCAAATTTTACAAGCATTTTGTTTTAATTGTAATAAGTTTAAAAATGATTGTTTATATGTTATAATTTAATGAGCATATTTATACAAATTAAGAGGTGTAACATGGATTTATTAAATGTTTTAACATTATATATGGCATTAGTATATTCAAGCTCTATGCAAGCTGCTCCAGCTGATATACAATATTCGCCAGAACCTACACAGTATGTTGTTTCCACAGCAGAACCAGTAGAAACTGTTATTGTTACGCCCACAATAACTCCCAATTATACTCCTGGCCCATCCCCCGTGCCTAAACCAGAATTTACTGCAAACCCTGATTATAAACAAATAAAGTTTAAAGATAAAGGCGACGATGTAAGGGCGTTGCAAACTGCTTTGCAAAATTATGGTTATTATAATGGAGAAATTGATGGAGCTTATGGTTACCAAACTTTGGAAGCAGTAAGAATTTTCCAAAAATTGCACAGCTTATCTGCCGATGGTATTGCAGGGCGCGAAACATTAACAGTTTTGTATGAAAGCGATAATATATTAAAACTAGAGCCAACTATTACTGTAAGCCCAGACCCTGCTTTAAACGAAAATACAGAAATTAATAATACTGTTGTTCCAATATTTTTAAATCAAGATATTGCCCCCATTCCAACAGAAGAAACTGGAAATAATAATAGTACAAATATTGAAACCCCATTTGTAATTGATGTAGAAGATAAAATGACAACATTTGACTATGCATATGATTACAGCGTTATGCTTGAAGATGGAACAATATTAGCAAATAGCGATACAAAGCCTTTATTGTTTGCTAATAACACAAACAAAGATGTTTGGATATCGTTAAAAATTGCTTTAGGAATTGTAGATGAAAGCTTTTCGGAAGTTTTTAGTTTCGTTTATGACAGTAATGTTTATAATGATAGTGAAGATAATTTATCACTACCAAATACTTTTGAATTATCTACAGATAGAAATGGTAAAACAATATTAGTAAACATAATTAATGTGGGTAATGATTATTATGTTAATATTGACAATTTAAGCCAGCTATTTGATATTGAAGCTCAAGTTAATGAAAGCGATAAGGTTTGTGTATTATCTTTAAAAAACAACTGATTTGGAGTGTTTAAATGTACGATGTTGTAATTGTTGGTAATGGTCCTGCAGGTATATCATGCGCATTAACCGCAAGAAGAAGAAACTTAAAAACAGCAATATTAAGCAATAGCATAAAGTCTAACCTTTTATGGAAAACAGATCAAATTGACAACTATCCTGGAATGCCAATGGTTAGTGGCGCTGCTATGCTTGAAAGCTTTGAAAAACAAGCTTTAGATATGGGCGTTGAAATAAAGACTGGTTTAGTTAGACAAATAATGAAAAATGAAGATATTTTTATGTTGTTACAAGGCGATGATATAATAGAAGCTAAATCTGTAGTATTGTGTTTAGGTGTTGCTAAACCCAAGTATATTGAAGGCGAAAGTATGTTAATTGGTAATGGAGTAAGTTATTGCGCCACTTGTGATGCAATGTTTTATAAAAACAAAAGTATTGCAGTAATATCCGAAAATGAAGATGGTGTTGAAGAAGCTAATTTTTTGAAAGATATAGTTGGTAGTATAAATTATTTTGTTATTAAAAAACATGACATGAGTGAACTAAATAAAGATATAAAAATATTAGACAAAAAAGTTATCAAAATATCCAAAGAAAGTTCTTTAGTTAAACTTGAGTTTAATGATGGATTCAAGGAATATGATGGCGTATTTGTTTTTAGATCTGCAGTTTCAATTGAAAACCTTATATTTGGTTTAGAAACATCGGGAGCTTATATAAATACCGATAAAAATATGGCTACAAATATTGATGGATTATATGCTGCTGGTGATTGCACAGGGCAACCTTTACAAATTGCTAAAGCGGTTGGCGAAGGAAATATTGCAGCATTATCTGTAGCAAAATATTTAAAATAATAGTATTTAAAAAGGAACTCGTAAAGAGTTCCTTTTTTGTTTTGTTGTTTTGTTATTTTATTCTTATTACTTTATAAACATTTTCAATTTTTGCAAGCCTATCTTGCAAGTTATTGCAAGCACAATCTTCAATATCAACAACTGTTACAGCCATTTCTTTTTTACTTTGGTTAATCATGCTGTTTATATTAACCTTGCAAGAAGAAATTTCTGATGATATGGCATTTACCATATTAGGAACATTAGCATGTATAATCATATACACAATTCCTTCATCAAACTTAAAGGAAACATCTGGTAAGTTAACACTATTTTGTATTTGACCAAACTCTAAAAATTCCTTTAGTTCTTTTGCTGCCATTTCAGCGCAATTTTCTTCACTTTCTGGTGTTGATGCACCAAGGTGTGGAATATTAATTATTCCAGGAACACCAATAGATTCCTCTGTTGGAAAATCTGTAACATATTTTTTTATTTTTTTAGATTCTAAGGCCACTTTAACATCTGGTATGTTTACTAGCTCTGCCCTACTAAAGTTGTATAGATATGCACCATCTTTGAACATGCTAAATAAATCTTTATTAAACATATTCTCTGTTTTTTTAGAAAGTGGAATATGGCAGGTTACATAATCCGCACCCTCTATAGCCTCTGTTATTTCTTTTACTAATTTTACTGAATTTGAAAGTTTCCAAGCATTTGTAACTGATATAAATGGATCATAACCAACAACATTCATACCAAGGCCTTTAGCCGCATGGTTTGCCACATTAATACCTGTTGCTCCTAAACCGATAACTGCAAGCTTTTTACCTTTTGTTTCTGGACCAACAAAAGCTTTTTTACCACTTTCAACTTTTTTAGCAACATCTGTTTGCCCCTCTAAAGATTTTACCCAATCAATTGCCTCGACAACATTCCTGCTAGTAAATAATATTGCACATGTAACCAATTCCGCAACTGCATTTGCATTAGCACCTGGAGTGTTAAAAACTGCAATACCTGCTTTTGAACAAGCATCGATTGGTATATTATTCGTACCAGCGCCAGCCCTTGAAATAGCTTTTAATGACGGGTTAAATTCCATACTATGCAAGTCTGCACTTCTAACAATTATAGCATCGGGATCCTCAACATCTTTTGAAACAGTATAATTGTTAATATCAAGATCTTCATATATGATATTTGAAATATCATTCATAAGTTTAATTTTATACATACTATTTACCTCCATTTTCAAGTTCAAACTTTTTCATAAAGTTAACTAAAGCCTCAACACCTTCAACCGGCATAGCATTATATATACTTGCACGCATACCGCCAACTGACCTATGGCCTTTTAGATTTAATAAACCAGCCTTTGCAGCTTGGCTTACAAATTCTTTATCCAAGTTTTCATCTCCAGTAACAAAAGTTGCATTCATTAATGATCTAAACACTTTGTTAGCCGTACCTTTAAACAAAGAGCTATTATCTATACAATCATATAATAAACCCGCTTTATATTTGTTTATTTTTTCCATTTCGGCTACACCGCCTATGGAGATTAGCCTTTCAAATACTAAATTAGCCATATAGATACCAAATGTATTTGGAGTATTATACATGCTCTCATTTTCATCTTGTATTTTCCAACTTTGAAGCACTGGGCAGCTACTCATAGGTTCAACTATAAAATCTTTCTTTACAACCAACACACATAGCCCTGAAGGGCCTATATTCTTTTGTGCCCCTGCATAAATTGCTGCAAACTTTGAAATATCATAATTTTCGCCTAATATATTACTTGATGCATCTGCAATTAGTGGTACAGATACTTCTGGTATTGATGTGTACCTCGTTCCATATATTGTATTATTGGTTGTAATATGTAAATAGTCTGCATTTTTGTCTATACCATCTACATCAAACTGTGGAACATAAGTGTAATTATCATTTTTTGATGATGCAATTACTTCTACTTCTTTATAGCGTTTTGCTTCCTTTGCAGCTTTTGCAGCAAAACTACCGCTATCAACATAAAGAGCTTTGCCAGATTTTATGGGCATGTTAAGTGGTACTGCAGAAAATTGTTGTGTTGCTCCACCATGTAAAAATAAAACAGAATAATCATCACCTATGTTAAGGAGTTTTTTAAGATTGGTTACAGCAGCATTGTAAATTTCTAGAAACATTCCACTTCTATGGCTCATCTCTATAACGGACATACCTGTAGATTTATAACAAACAAAATCCTTTTGGGCTTGTTCTAAAACTTCAACTGGTAATGTTGATGGACCTGGAGAAAAGTTATATACTCTATTCATAAATACCTCCAAATATAATTAATAAGTTAATCATATTTAATAGTTAAATAAAAATCAATAGATTGTGAATAAAAATACAATTAATAATCATAAATTATGATATAATTGTATAAGGAGTTGATTAAATGTTTAATATACTTGTAGTTGAAGATGATAACGCAACATCTAACCTATTTAAAACGGTATTAGAGCAAAATGCATATAATGTATATATAGCTAACAATGGCAAAATAGCTTTTGATGTTTTAGAAAAAATACATATAGATTTAATAATACTTGATATTATGATGCCAGAAATGGATGGATATACCTTTATGGAGGAGTTTAGGGCGTTCGATTCTAATACTCCAATAATGATGGTATCTGCCAAACAAATGTTAGACGACAAAATAAGAGGCTTTAAGCTTGGTGTTGATGATTATATGGCTAAACCTGTTGATATAGAGGAAATGCTATTGAGGATACAGGCATTATTAAGGCGTTCAAGAATAGCATCAAGTAAAAAATTAGTTGTTGGTAATACCCTATTTGATTATGAAAGCATGAGTGTTACATGCAATAAAAAGGATATACCATTAACAAAAAAAGAATTCCAACTTGTATATTTATTACTATCATACCCCAACAAAATATTTACAAGGTTACAATTGATGGATGAAATATGGGGTTTGGATAGTGATTCTACTGATACTACTATTAACGTACACATTAACAGGCTAAGAAAAAGCTTTGAAAATTGTAATGATTTTGATTTGATAACCATAAGAGGTTTAGGTTATAAGGCGGTAATAAAAAATGAATAAACAACCAAACAGCAAATTAACCATAAGCATAAAACTAACAATATTAATATTCACCATTTTTATAGTATCAAATTTTATAGTTACAATAATTGGATTTTTATTAATAAAATTTGGTTTATACGAAAAATTAATATTGTTATCACCCTTTAGATTATTATTTGTATTAATATTAATAAGTATTTTAACGGGTATTACAAGCAATTATTTGATAAATAAACTTACAATAATGCCAATAAAACAACTAATTCAAGCAACTAAAGAATATGCAAAAGGTAACTTTAAAGAAAGAATTAATATTAGTGGAACTAAAGAATTTGATGAACTTAACATTAGTTTTAATAAAATGGCAGAAGAGCTTGAAAGTGTAGAGTTACTTAGAAATGATTTTGTTAATAACTTTTCTCACGAATTTAACACCCCCATTACAGCATTAAACGGATATGCTAAATTATTAAAGCAAAACAAGCTTGAACCTAGCGAAAAAGAGGAATACTTAGATATTATTATTAAAGAATCAGAACGATTATCAACACTTTCCAACAATATATTATTATTAAATAGAATTGAGCACCAAAAAATATTAAGCGAGCATAAAAAGTTTAGACTTGATGAGCAAATCAGGCAAACTATTATGACCTTTGAAAAAGAGATTACAAATAAAAATATTGCTATTGAAATAGATTTAGATGATTGTATAATAGATGCAAATTATTCTATGTTAAGTTTAGTTTGGAGAAATTTAATAGATAACGCTATAAAATTTTTAGCTAACAACGGAAAACTTGATATAGAATTACGTGCCTATAGTAGTGCTTGCATGGTGAAGATAAGCGACAATGGTATTGGTATAGAAACTAATGCTATTAAACATATATTTGATAAATTTTATCAAGCCGACACTTCTAGAACATCAAAGGGAAATGGTTTAGGCCTATCTTTAACTAAACAAATAGTAGATTCTCACAAAGGTACCATTGAAGTAAAAAGTGAAATTGAAAAAGGTAGCACTTTTATTGTTATGCTACCTTTAGATATTATTTAATTATAAGTATGCTTTTAACTTATTAACAGAGTTTAGTTCTTCCCAGGGTAATAAAATATCTTTCCTGCCAAAATGGCCATATGCAGCTGTTTTTTTGTAAATAGGTCTTCTTAAATTTAAACTGTTTATTATACCATCGGGTGTTAAATCAAATATCTTTGCAATTAATTTTGATAATTCAAAATCATTCATTATACCTGTGCCAAATGTATCAACAAATATATTAACGGGGTTTGCTACACCTATAGCATATGCTAATGCTACTTCAACCCTTTTTGCCAACCCTGCAGCCACAATGTTTTTAGCAACATATCTTGCAGCATAGGATGCGGATCTATCAACTTTTGTTGGATCTTTACCACTAAATGCACCACCACCATGCTTAGCATATCCGCCATATGTATCAACAATGATTTTTCTACCAGTAAGGCCACTATCTCCAACGGGTCCGCCTATAACAAACCTACCTGTTGGGTTAATTAAATATTTAGTGTTTTCATCAATCAATTCACTTGGAATTGATTTTTTAATTACTGATTCTATCATAGCCTCTTCAATTGTTTTATGGCTTACATCGGCAGAATGCTGTGTAGAAAGAACAATTGTATCAATGCCAACTGGTTTATCATTTTCATACCTTACTGTAACTTGCGCCTTACCGTCTGGTCTTAACCAGTCAAATTCTTTATTAATTCTAACTTGAGCAAGTTTATAGGTTATATTATTAGCAAGAGTTATAGGCATAGGCATAAGTGTATCTGTTTCATCACAAGCATAACCAAACATCATGCCTTGGTCCCCTGCACCTGTTCCTGCTTGGTCTCCTTCTCCCCTAGTTTCAAGGGATTTATTAACACCTAATGCTATATCTTCAGATTGTTGATGTATAGATGTTAACACTGCACATGTATTGCCATCAAACATATCCTCTGAGCCATCATAGCCTATTTCAATTGTAGTATCCCTAGCAATTTTTTCAACATCTACCCAACTATCTGTAGTGATTTCACCCATTACCATAATTAAGCCTGTTGTTGTTACTGTTTCGCAAGCTACATGAGCTTGTGGATCTTTTTCCAATATAGCATCCAAAACTGCATCGGATATTTGATCGCACATTTTATCAGGATGCCCTTGTGTTACTGATTCTGATGTAAAAATTCTATTCATTTTTCCTCCAAAAATAAAAAAGTCTGCATAGCAGACGAAATCAAAAATTAATTTGACCTTATCTGCCGATATAAATATCGTAGGATTTAGCACCTGTTTGTTAACAAATGGTTGCCGGGCTTCATTGGGCCTAATCCCTCCACCGCTCTTTATAAGGTATTTAGTTTACTATTACAGTATAGCAATTTTTTTATGTTTGTCAACACATAGCGTAAAACTTTAAAATTAAAAATGATGATAGTATTAATTACCATCATCATCTTTTACCGCATATATAGTAACGGTCATTTCTAGTTTTTCTGAATAATAATAAATATAAATTTTATTACCTAATTCATTATAAGCATTAAAACTATTAGAATATTTATAAAGTTTATTGGTAAAACCCTTATCTCTACAAGCGTTTATATAGTCTTCATACTGTTGTTCAGTAACTTTGTATAACTCAAACTCAGAATAGCGTTCAGACTCGTACAAAATTTTACCATTATCAATATTGGGTTCTGGAACTAAGTTCAATAAATCACTTTTAGGCCAAACATATGTTACATCATAGTTTTTAGGTGGTTCTACATATGTATAATCACTAATTGTATTAAAGCCACCATTTAAAAAGGTAATCACTAATGCAATAATTATTACCATAGCAACAACAATAGCAATACGTAATATAGAATGCTTTTTGTAATTTTTATTAATTGAAATTATATCATTATATATATTTTTAGCCACATTATCATTTGTCATAACTATTTGAGATTTTTGGAATAAAACTTTTGCTTTATTTGTCCAAATTTTTAACCAATATCTTGTCTTTACATTAAATTTACCATTATCAAGCATGGCTACTTGATTTTTTATATACATTAAGCCTTCAATAATCTCTTCCCTATTATTGGGGAAAGCATAGTTTGATATTAAAGCAGACTTTTTCTTTTCAGCAGAGTTTAAATTAAAGAAAACAAAAGGCAAAATTAAATATACTATTAATGGAATTCCCCACAATAGAATTATTACTATTACAGCTAATATCTTATCTGAAAACTTCCAAGTGCTCCATCCCCAGTCCTTCTTTGTTGGTTTTTTAGCTATTAATAGATCATACTCATTTAATTTATTAATAAATTCTTGGAAAGATTGCGATACTTTTTTTATAGTATGCTCTGCCCCACAAAAAAAACATATGTTAGTAAGGGATGGCAAAACTGAGCCACACTGTGTACAGTTAAAAACAGCAGGTTGATCTACATACTGTTCACCAACACTAGCTTCATTTTTAGTACCACAAAACGAGCAATAATTTTCATCTTTTTCAATTTGTTTTTTACACTTTTTACAATTAGGCATTACATCCTCCATATATTTTATGGCTTAACATATATATTATAACTTATTGTTAAGTTATGGTAAAGAATATATGTTATGCTTAAATAATAAAGATATAAATATATTTTAAAATAAAGCTTGCAATGTTATAAAAGTATGGTATAATATTTTTGTTGCAAAAAACAACGTTTCGGGCTCGTAGCTCAGTTGGATAGAGTGTTTGACTACGAATCAAAAGGTCGCAGGTTCGAATCCTGCCGGGCTCACCATAAAACAACTACTTAATAGTGGTTGTTTTTTATTTCCCGATTTTGACTCCTATTTTACGATTATGGTATTGTTTTTGTGATTTGTTATATTATATATGTATACAGTTTATTAGATCTAAAAAAAATCGCACCTCACGGTGCGATTTATATTTATTAGATTTGTGGGCCTGCTGCAACAAGTGCTTTGCCAGCTTCATTATCTTCGTATTTAACAAAGTTTTTAATAAAGCGAGAAGCCAAGTCTTTAGCTTTTGTTTCCCATTCTGCAGGGTTTGCATATGTATCACGTGGATCAAGTATGTTTGTATCAACACCAGGCAATACTGTGGGGATTTCAAAATCAAAGTAAGGCATTTTTTTAGTTGGTGCTTCATTGATAGAACCATTTAAGATTGCATCAATAATACCACGGGTATCCTTAATGGATATACGTTTGCCTGTGCCATTCCAGCCTGTATTTACAAGGTAAGCTTTAGCGCCGGATTGTTCCATGCGTTTTACAAGTTCTTCACCATATTTTGTTGGATGAAGTTCTAAGAAAGCTTGACCAAAGCATGCGGAGAATGTAGGCATTGGCTCTGTAATACCACGCTCTGTACCAGCTAATTTAGCTGTAAAGCCAGATAAGAAGTAGTATTTTGTTTGTTCAGGTGTAAGTATTGATACTGGGGGCAATACACCGAAAGCATCAGCAGATAAGAATATAACATTTTTAGCTGCAGGGCCAGCGGATATTGGGCGAACGATGTTTTTAATATGGTCAATAGGATAAGAAACACGTGTGTTTTCTGTAACGCTATTATCATTAAAATCTATTTTGCCGTTTTCGTCTAATGTAACGTTTTCAAGCAAAGCATTGCGTTTGATTGCTTCGTAAATATCGGGCTCGGAATCTTTATCCAAGTTAATAACTTTAGCGTAGCAACCACCTTCAAAGTTAAATACGCCGTTATCGTCCCAACCGTGCTCATCATCACCAATAAGTAAGCGTTTAGGATCTGTGGACAATGTTGTTTTGCCTGTACCAGATAAACCGAAGAATATAGCTGTATTTTTGCCTTCTAAGTCTGTATTTGCAGAGCAGTGCATGGAAGCAATGCCTTTTAATGGTAAGTAGTAGTTCATCATGGAGAACATACCCTTTTTCATTTCGCCGCCGTACCATGTGTTTATAATAACGGATTCACGGCTTGTAAGGTTAAATACAACAGCGGTTTCTGAATTTAGGCCTAACTCTTTATAATTTTCTACTTTAGCTTTTGATGCATTGTAGATTACAAAATCAGGCTCAAAGTTTTCAAGTTCTTCTTTAGTAGGTTGTATAAACATGTTTGTTACAAAGTGAGCTTGCCAAGCAACTTCAACAATAAAGCGGATTGACATACGTGTATCTTTATTTGCGCCACAGAAAGCATCAACAACAAACAAGCGTTTATTGGATAGTTCTTTTTTTGCAATTTCCTTAACAGCTTCCCAAGTTTTTTCAGAAGCTGGGTGGTTATCATTTTTATAATTATCAGATGTCCACCAAATAGTATCCTTAGATGTATCATCCATAACGATAAATTTATCTTTAGGTGAGCGACCTGTATAAATGCCTGTCATTACATTTACAGCGCCTAATTCGCTCTCTTGGCCTCTTTCAAAGCCTTCTAATTCAGGACGGGTTTCTTCCCTAAACAACTCATCATAAGAAGGGTTGTGTACTATTTCTTTTGTACCAATAATACCATACTGTTCAAGGTTAAGTTTAGACATATTAAATACTCCTTTTGTTATTTTTTATATAACAGACTTTACATTTTAATTATACACTATTTTTATTAAAAATGGGTCTATTGCATTAAATTTTGTATAAGATTTTAAATAAAACATTTAGATGTAGCTAATATAATTAACCAAAAAAACCAAATCTCTCAACGTACATTATAATAGCACTTTGATATTATTGTGTCAATGCCAGGATTAAAATTATACAAACATTAACATATTTAACAAAATAAAATGAATTATGAGATTAACAATTTGTGATTGATTTTAAGTATTATTTATTATTCAGGTTTTTAATTATATCAAGGCATGTTTCTAAAGGGGTTGATTTTGGTGAAGCAAAGTAATCTGGAATTACTCCTTGTACTTCTGAGGGCAATCCTTTTTCATTAAAGGATGAATCTATTGGGAACCTAAAAAGTAAACCAGAGTTTTTTAATCTGCACAATACAGGCCCTCTTACCGTAGAGCCAGCGCCTTTAGTTGTTGTGCCAACCAATTTTGCAAAACCAGTATCTTTACAGAACTTTGCAAAACTATCAGAAGCTGAAAACACTTCGCTATTTACAAGCAACCAACGTGTTTGCGCTCCTTCTACTCTTAATCCTTTATAATCACTTAATGGATAAGTAGATATATCATTTTTATAATGTGTCATGCCATATTTTTTAACAAAAGGTGGTAATTCCTTATTTGATAAATTTTCTATTTTTTCTAAATTTATTTTTTTATATAGCCAACTAGTATCTTTTGTTAGTTTTAGGAATATATTAGATGACCAAGTGTATGATTCATTAAACGCAGATACAATATAATATTGCCAGTATTCTGTATTTCCTCCACTATTGCCACTAATATCAAATATTATATGTTTAGTATTTGGGTGTTTGTATAAAAAAGTGGCAATTGGACTATCCATATCATTATTAACAAAAGGTGTTAAAAAAGATGGAAATTTAAAATAGGCGGTTTGAATATCAGGGTAATAAATTGTTTCACTTAATATTTTATCAAAGTCTGAATATATTTTTCTATTAGTTTCAGGATAATTTTTAACAAGCAAAGAATATGTTTTTTGTGTTTGCGGATTTAACAATAGTTCAAGCTCTGGTATACCATAATGTATAGATTGATTTTTATACTCTTCATAAAATAATGGATGTATCATTTGAAAGTGCGGAAATTCACTTATTTGCCTTATTGAAGATTCAAGTAAAGAATACAATCCAGCTACATTTTTTACACTTTTACCAATAAGTAAGCGATTATTTGCCCTTATATTATATAGATTGTGTTCATCACCCAATAACGGATAAAAAGGAAATGATTCCTCAATTATTTGCCAAAACTGATCATAATCTGCTTGCAACTCGTAAATTGTAAGATGATTAATACTTTCACTTTTATAAATAATTGAGCCACTAATTATAATAATTATTATTAAAACAATTAGAATATAAATAGGACTAAATTTATTCTTCTTTTCACAAATTTTAGTAAACATATACGCCCTTCAAGGTTATATTTTAGTATTTTATTTTTGGTTAAATTTTACCCCGTATATTCTTTCAAGTTCTTTTAGAATATCTGCATTAATTCTATTTTCGTATAATTCAAAGCCCCATGATACCCACTTAAAGTTGAGGTCAATATTTAACATTGTTTTTATATATTTATCAGCTAACCAAATATCAAACTCAAAATAATCATCAACTTTTCCAAACATTCTTTCTGTGCCATACCAATATTCACCTATATAAACCCTAAGTGTATAATAGCCATTTGGTGCGTAAACGGATTGTTTTTCACCTGGCCTTATAAAGCAATCTACAACAACATAACCGCTTTTATCTATAAGTTGATAATAACTAGCATACTTACTTTTATATGGCAAAATTACAAGTACCGTTCCATGGTCGGAGCCGCTAATTCTGCCTGTTTTTGGATAATCTAAAATAACATAATCGGGCAAAGATCTAATTTCACTTAATAAAGTGTTAAATCTATTAGAAACATTATATTTACTTAAAAATGCGTTATAATCATCGCCCAACTTACCATCTTTAATAATATCCAAATCAAATGTAAAAGATGATTCTTCCGTTGGATTTTTCCTTAATTTAATGCTTTGATTTAACAAGTTTGATAAAAAATCTTCTTCTATTACAGAATTTGGTAACTTATTTGATTTGGTTGTTTTTGAATATTTATTATAACTAGCAGCATATGCTTCCTCAACAAGGGTTTCAGGATTAATACCTTTATAGCTAATAACTAAAGAATGGGGTCCACCTTTTATGTTTAATTTTTTACTTCTTTGACCATAAAAAAACGGTGCTAAGTACTTAGGATTATCTATATAATTGTGCATAGAAAAATCTTCCAGAGTAAAAGGGATATCTCTAAGTTTACTTTTTAAAACATTATCTGTATTAGTATAAAACTCAGGTAAGTACAAAGATATAATTGCATCCATTACTTGCCTTTTTTGAAAATCCGCCTTTGTTTTTTTAACTGCATTATTAACTTTATTTTTCAACTTATCTAAGCTTTTCTTTGTAAATTGATTGTTTTCAATATTCAATTCACACTCTAAATTAAAATTGCTAATATTATCAAAAAAAATTTTAGACCATGCTTGTATATCATTTTTATAATTAGGTAGGCTTTTAATTTTAGGGTTAAAATCTCTTAATTTAAAGCTAACTTTATTATCCATAAATAATATATCAGTGGTTCCAGCTTCATATACGGCTTTTGCCCATGGATCCTTTACTTCATTAGCCATATCAATAATATAATTATTTAGGTAAGTTTCATCTAAAACAAATGTTTCAGCATTAACAGTACTAAACAAACTAATAAAACAAATAAATAGAATAATAAGTTTTTTTAGCATAATATTCTCCTTTTTATAAAACAAGGTTATACATTAGTTAAATATTTATCATATAATGTATTATTTTACCATAATACTAATATTATATCAAAATATATAGAAAACTTATTATGTTAAAAACCCCATAAAAATGTAGTTTATACACGCTTAATTAATATATAAATATCAAATTTTTAACGCAAATAAAAAGCCCTCTATTTATAATAGAGGGCTAAATTTTATTTTAATTTTGCGTATAGTATTGCTTGTGCCCAACTTGAGTAAGATTCAGGGTGATAATTTATTATATCTGTGCTAAATGCATCCCAATATATATTTGAATAGATTGGTAACATTGGCAGATAATCAACAAATTTCTTTTGGAATTCTTCCCATTTTTGATAATATGCTACTTTATCACCAGTTTGAGTTTTAAGCATATCTTGAGCTAACTCTTCAAGGTCAACATCCTGCAACCCACTAGTATTTTGTTCGCCCAATGCTGTGTTTAAAGTACTAAATGTAATTGATGGGTCAAAGGCTTTATCAAAGTTTGTGCCTAGGAACATAATATCGTACTCACGTGGTTTTTGGCGATAATATTGTTCAAAGAATTCATTTGTATCTAAACGAGTTACTTCAATTGTTCCACCAATTTTTTTAAATGATTTACTCAATTGTGCTGCTATTTCTTCACCAATAGGGTTATTGTTTGTAATAGCAAAGCTTAATGTAAGTGGTACTAATGTTTCGCCATCTTTAGCATAACGTTGTTTGCCAGCGGCAGAATTCATTTTTTTACCATCTTTGTTAAATTCCCATCCTGCTTCAATTAATAGCTTTTCGGCGGTATATTGGTTGTTAGTGTATACATTAAGTAGTTTTTTAAGATCATCTTCCTTTTCATACACCATTTCTTGACCAATACCATAGAAACCATATACAGGTTTGCCATTATTCTTTAAAACTTTGTTTATTATAAGGTTTCTGTTCAATATATGAGCAAAAGCATACCTTACTTCAAAACTTTCAGTTGGGCCATCATCGCATTGGAAAGATAGGAAGGTTAAACCGCGCCTATCATATTGAGCATTAGCAATATTACCTTTTTTACTTTGCTTTTGCACTTCTGTAATAGCATTATTCCAAGTTATTTTGTTAATAATATCTATTTCACCATCAACTAATTGTTTTACCATTGTTTCGTTATTAGCTTCAACAATTTTTAACTTTTTAATACTTGGTTTTTGCCCTTCATAATTACCTTTATAGTATTCGTTTGCTTCAAAGCTTGCTTCACCTGTAGCTTTGTTATAGCTGGTTAATACATATGGGCCTGTTACTATACTTGGTTTATTTAGGTATCCATTTTCACCAAAAATGTTTTCTTCTAAAACTTTAACATCTAAGGCTTCTTCAAATTTTGCACCTTCACCCTCATCAACAATTTTAACATCTGGTGTTAAAGCTGCCATTGGATAAGGAATAACATTAATTAAATTTAGTTGGAAATAGTTTGGTAAAAATTCAGCTTTTACTGTAAGTGCGAAAGTATAATCATCTATTAAGTGTACACCTGCAAAAGTTTCTGTTTTGTTAGATTTATAATCTTCAAAGCCTAACAAGTGGTTGTAATAGTTATTTTGTGTATTACCTAAAGAATCAAATTCTTCACTTGCTTGTAATAATACGCTATAAACATAATCTTTTGCTGTTATTTGTGAGCCATCACTAAAGTACAAATCATCATAAATTGTGAATATATACTGTGAATTACCCTTAGCATCTGTTTTTGTATTATAACCTTTTACAGTGCTAACATTAATTGTAAACTCTCCATCACCACGATATTCTATTGTAGATAAACCATGTAAAAGTTCCCTAACATCAATATCTGATGTATTATTGCCCCATTTGTTTGTAAAAAACATACCATTTAACTTGGTAGGGTTGGCGACAATTATCTCCCTTTCTGTTTGTTCAGCATAAGCTAAACTAAGTGAAAAAATAATAATTATGGCCAATAATCCTGATAAGATTCTATTTTTATTCATCTTTCAATTCCTCTTTCCTATTTATAAAATTTGAGGTCACACTGCAGCCCATTTAAGGGCTGCAGTTAGTAGATTACTCGACCGTGTCGCCTAGGTTAACGTTGAAACCTTTAAATAATTCTGGTTCTGTTAGTTTAACAATTAAGTGCCCTGACCTGTTGTATGGTGTTAAAGTTATTTTAGATGGTAGTTTTACTAAATAACCATGTGAGTATTTTAGTTTTACATAGTATGTACCAAATTGTAAGCCTTCAACCCATATTGCATTATCCATGCCTGCGCCAACTTTAAATTCCATTCCATTGGGGAATGATGGACCGTATAGTATTACTGTAAATATAGCATCAGTTTTTACTGGTTTACCATCTGCATCAAAAACTTCAACGCCTAATAATACGCTTGCGGCTGGTTTTTCCCTAAATATGGTTTCAAGTTCATCTGTTTTGTGTTTAATATTTAAAGTTACTGGGCTTGGTAGTTCTACTGAGTATTGACCGTTGTTATCGTTAGCTACAACGCTGTATTCACCGTAGATTAAGCCTGTTAATACTGGGAATGGTTCACCTGTAATTACTTCAACTACTTTACCATTGGGGAATGAAGGACCATATACGGTAACTTTAACTTTTGTACCTGGTTTTACTTCTTTACCATTTACATCATAAACTTTTACCTTAACTTCTAATTCACCAAGTGGTTTTTCCTTTAGTACTGTTACCAATTCGCCTTCTTTATTATCTATTGATAATTCAACGGGTGTTGGTAGTGATACATCATAATCGCCATAGTCACCAACTAGTTCTGTACTATATTCACCATAAATTAGATTATCTAATACTGGGAATGGGCTACCTGCTGGGTAAGATATTATGTGACCATCAGGATATGAAGGACCATATACCTTGATTTTAATAATTCTACCATCTGTAATTGGTTTGCCTTGTGCATCAAGTACAGTGGCACCAACAGTTAATTTGCCCAATGGTTTTTCAGTAAATACTGTTTCAACTTCCCCTACTTTATTATCAATATCCAATTTAGCTGATTCTTTAGGATATGTAATTGTGTAGTTAGGATCATCTGCTGTTACTTTGTATTCACCATATTTCAAACCTTCAAGTATTGGGAATGGTTGGCCTGTTGTAATTTCTACTACTTTACCATCTGGATAGCTAGGACCAGTTACTGTTACTTTTACCTTACGCCCGTTTGGTACTGGGTTACCTGCATTATCAAATACTTGAGCTTTTACTTCCAATTCTCCAAGGGGTCTTTCCTTAAATATTGTATGTAATTCTGCCTCTTTATTATCAATGCTTACTGTTACTGGGTCTGGTAGAGTAATATCATAATTGGGGTCATCTGCAACTATCTTGTATTCACCGTAGATTAAACCTTCAATTACTGGGAATGGTTCCCCTGTTGTAATTTCAACCTCTAAGCCCTCTGGGTAACTTGGACCTACTAGTTTTACTTTTACTTTCCTTCCAGCTGGTACTGGGTTTCCATCAGCATCGTTTACTTCTGCTGATACTGTGATTTTACCTAATGGTTTTTCTGTAAATACAGTTTCAACTTCACCTAATTTGTTATCAATATCTATTTTTGCTGTTTGCGCTGGATATGTGATTGTGTAGTTAGGATCATTAGCTGTAATTGTGTACTCACCATATTTTAAGCCTTCAATTGTTGGAATTGTTGTGCCTGTGGTGTACTCAATTTCCTTAGAATAACCATTTGGACCAGTTACTGTTACTGTTACTTTACGGCCTTTTTCAACTGGATCACCGTTGAAATCTAGCACTTGTACAGTTACATCTAGTTTACCGTCGTCTTTTTCCTTAAACTGAGCAGCTACTTCCCCAACCTTATTTTTTATATCTAGTGTTACCTTTTCAGCTGGGTATGTAATGTTATAGTTTGGATCGTTTGCAGATATTGTGTATTCGCCATAAATTAAGCCTTCAAATACAGGCATTGGTTCACCTGTGGTGTACTCAATTTCCTTACCATCTGGGAAACTTGGGCCTGTTATTGTAACCTTAACCTTACGGCCATTTTCTACAGGCTTATCATCAGAGGTTAATACAGCAATATTTACATTTAGTTTAGCATCGTCTAATTCCTTATTGGTAAATGTTACGCTTGCCTTTTTACTTGCATTGCTTACTGTAACCTTGTACTCATTAACCTCTGTATTGTAGTTATTTGTATCCCTTGTTTCTGTAACTGTATACTCACCGTAGTATAGTTTATCAATAACTAATGGTGTTCCGTTGGTTAATGTGAATGTTTTGTTGTATTCCTTAGGCCCTGTTACTGTTACTTCAAATGTTCTTGCTTCAGTTATCTTTGTTTTGCCATCGCTCTTAAGCAAGTTTTTGTTTACAGTAATTTCACCTAAATCTTTTTCAAGGTTATAGAAGTATGTAAGTATTGTTCCTGGTGGTACAACATCAATTGTTGTGCCAATTTTGTTATAATCCCTTGCATAGAATGAATAGTTTGTACCTATAAACACCTTATACACATTTGAGAACATTGGATGCCCACCATATTGTTGCCCAAATGAGTTTACAACTGTATAGTCATCTGCACCAATTTCTTCAATGGTATACTCGCCATAAATTAGATTATCTTGCCTTAAGAAGTTTGTATCATAGTTTGCTATATCTTGTAATATTTCAAGATTTGGTACGTTTTTGATATCAAATATCTTTCCAGTTGGGAAGCTTGGGCCTGTAACCTTGTACTTAAATGTGCGTTCCTCAGAAATCATGTTGTTAAACATTACCATGGTATCAATATCACTATTTTCAGTGTTTTTAAACAACAACTTAGTTAATCTTAATTTTCCGTTATCTTTTTCTTTGTTTACAACGATAGCTGAGTTTTCTTTATTAACTATATCCACATTTAATGTAACTGGGTTTGTAGTAACTACACCATTTTTATCTTTATAGCTTACAACAAAATCATCTTTGATATCTGAATTAGTATCAAATATCTCTGTTATTGTGTAATCGCCATAAATTAAGTTTTCAATTACTACTGGATTAACTGGTGTAATATGGAATTCTTTACCATCTGGGTAGCTTGGGCCTGTTACATTAACTTTGAAATCAACAAGTGCGCCCATACCCATATTTGCAGGGTCAAGTTTATTACCCTTAGAATCTTGATATTCTTTATTTATGGTTATTTTACCCAATGCTTTTTCCATGTTAAAGAAGTACATTTGCATCTTTACATCTATATCCATTATAAAGTGTGGTGTGCTTCCAATAGTATTTGATGCATTGTATGCAGTAACCCCACCTATAAATATGTTGAATTTATCAGATTCATATGGTGAATTCATAGCAAAGCCTAATGGGTTAAATACACGATAATCATCATGTTCAACTTCTTCAAGGGTATATGAACCGAATTTTAGGTTTTTAATTTCTACTGCGTTTGCAATATCTATAAATTCAGCCCATGTTTTTGCATTTTTAACTTCAAATACTTGGCCAGTTGGGTAGCTTGGGCCTGTTAACTTATACTTAAATGTGCGTTGTTCACTAATGATTTTATCTTGTTCGTTATCAACATTTGTTTGAATTGTGAAATCAAAGTTTTTAAGCAATAATTTACCTAAGTATAATGTGCCAAGATCTTTTTCTTTGTTTACTACTGTTAGTGTTTTCTCTTTTTCCTTAAATCCAACAGTAATTTTTACTGGGCCTGATGTTACTGTGCCATTGCCATCCCTATAGCTTACATCATAATGCCTTGCTTGATATTCATCATTAAATACTTCCTCTATGGTATATTCACCATAAATTAAGTTTGATAATATTGCTGGCCTATCAGGGCGTATTTGGAAAATTTGCCCAAATGGATAGCTTGGGCCTGTAACCTTAACATCGAATACTACATTTGCTGGTAATTTCATTGTGTTAGCAGCTACAACTTGGCCTAATGAGTTTACATACTCTTTGCTTATGGTTATTTTACCAATATTGTTAAGCCTGTTAAGTATTATAGCCTCTGCCTTTGGCTTAATTGGTGTTAAACCAGCCGCTGTTGTATGTTGTATTCTCTCATAATCTGTTGTGTTTGTAGCGGGGTCTATTTCAACAATACTGTAATTGCCAAAGCGTAGCTTGCTTAGCTTAGCCTTATCCTCTGCTGATAATTCCACGCCAGGTGTTAGGCTAAATGTTTCGTCATATGCTACGCCATTAGCTTGTACTGGGCCTTTTACCTGTACCTTGAATGGGCCATAATCTGTGCCTGTTAGCAAATCACCAGGGCCTGGGTTTGGATATTGTGAGTTCATGTTAGCCAACAAGTGCTTTTTAAGGTCTATTTGGCCTGCATCTTTTTCAGTGTTATTAACACTAATTAAAGGCCTATTGACATGGTTATTTGGTGATGGGTAGAATCGAACATCAACCTCAGCAAAAGATTCCCTGCCATCCGTGTTAACTACGTAGGATGTGTTTAGGTTTGAAACATATTTAACATCGTAAACGTCATCCACATTTACTGTATCACCATCAAAGTTGAATGTGGGGCCTTCTTTTACATAATATTTGCCATATTCAAGGTCGGTAAACTTAGCAACAGCGGTTTCGCCACCATAGCTTGCAGCATCAATTTCTTGAGTAGCTATTGGTTCGCCGTTTTTATCCTTATATAGCTCAATTGTGTATTTGTATGGGCTTGTTTTCCTTGAGCCAGCAGCATTATATGTTTGTTTGTATACCCATATTGCTCCAGCTGGTTTTTCCTTGTTGGCAAATGTGAAGCTTGCTTCCCTCTTGTCAAAGCTTACGTTAATCTTATGCTCCTTGCGGAATTCGCCATCAGCAACAAAAGCATTACTTTCATCAACTGTGCCTGTTTCATACATTTCTTCAAGTACATTATATGTATGCTCTTGTATGGTATATTCACCATATTTTAAATTGCTTAATTTAGATACATAAGGTTGTTGTGTATAATCTGTGTTATTTAACCAAACTATTGTGCCAGCTGGGTAGCTTGGGCCAGTAATTTTGTACTGTATGTTCCTTACTGGTTGTGGGTCAAGCAATTTACCGTCTGTGCCAAATATAAGCTTGTTAATGTTTACAACACCTTTAGCAGCCTCTGTGTTTATTGCATCCATAGTGCTTACACGGTTGCTATATGTTATTACTTTATAACCAAATGCACTTGAATATGAATTAGCATATGATAAAGACTTATAGTAATCTACACCGTTAGGTAGTTGTGTGGTATAGGTATCATCAGTATACTCATACAAGTAATAGTAAGTGTACCTTAAGCCGGTAATTTGTTTGCTTTCGCCAGCTTTTAGTGTAAATGTTAAGCCACCTGATGTACTTGTGCCGTTATATGGGGCATTAGCTGTACCTGTATATAGGCGGAAGTAGAAGGTTCTATCCAATGGGTCTGTGCCCTTCTCAATAATTTTGCCTGTAGAATCTTTAAGTATTTTGTTAACTGTAATTACGCCATTATCCTTTTCTTGGTTAACAAAGGGTAGTGTGATTTCACTACGAGTTAATGTGCCTTGGTGTACCAAAGGTTTAGCATCATATACTGGAAGTTTTTCAACGGTTTCCTCTTCCACATCCAGTATTTCTGTTACCTTATATTTACTATCCCTTAGCATACCTTTAGCTAAAGCGCTTTGGCCGTTTTTCATGGTAATTAAGCCATCGGTAACGCTTATGCTATCATTTACCCATTTTTTAAGTGTGGCATCATACCTGTTTATTACGGCATCACCAACAAAGGGTACAAAGTCACCATATGTGCCATCTTGATTTTTTTCGCTTATTTCAATTTTATATGTAAAGTCTCTATTATTTTGTGCAACGTTTGCACCAAGAACTGTTCTTAATGCTTTTGTAATTTTAATATCAGAGTTTTTGTATACATAGCCAGCATTACGAACTGCACTTAGGTTGCTACCATCAAGGGTAAACACATCAGTGCTTGCATATCCGTTTTGTTCCTCACCAATGTGTGAAGCGAATGATGTTAATATAGCATCGGCTATTTGTGTTGTGGGGGTATAGTCAATATTTACGCCACCAACAACCCTGCCCGGTGTTTTAAACTTAACAAAGTATTCACCAGCAAAGTGTGTTTGTAGTTCATAATAGCCCTTATCGTCTGTTTTGGCTTTTACAATTTCATCGGTATATTGAATATTACCTGTGGCATCTAATATTGGGTTACCATCCCCATCTGCTAATATTTTGTATACAGGCTTAGCAACACCATTATCCATTGTCCATAATTCAACTTCAGCGTTTGGTATAACGCCATCGTTTACGGTATCACGCCTACCATCTTGGTTATAGTCACCAAATGTGTAACCGGTAACCATGAAGTTGAATATTTCCATGCTGGATGCGCTTGCTTCTGTAAATATGCTTGCAGTTGGGTCACCAGAGGATGCAGCGGTATTGTTAGCCTTATCCCCTGTTTGAAGTGTGGTATTTAATGGGGCAACCACTGGCAATGTAAAGCTTACGCTTTGTTGTGGCCATATTGTGCCTTGTTCCATTACAATTTTCATGCTGCGAGCAGTTTGCCATGTTGCAGACCAATCTGCGCTTGCAGCAAATACTCCAGGGTCTGTTCCATTAGGTACTGATGCGGAATAATAAACTGAGAACTTGTATGTTTCCGCAGGGGCCCCTGTAGGTGCACCAGGCACTGCTGAGCCATCTGGTGTGATAATATTGCCGGATAAGCCTATTGGGTATGCGCTACCACGAGGACGATATTGCCCCTTAACTGGAACTATACCCACGTCACCCACATAGGGCAATACATCAATCAATGTTAAGTTTGTGCTTGGGCTGTTTGATTTGTTAAGTACGGTTACTTGATATGTACCATGTTGGCCAATGTTAATTAAGCCACCTGTTGGCACGTATTTGCTATCCAAGTTACCTTGTACAGTTTTAAATGTTATTAACTCTGCTGGTGGTATAAAGAAGAAATCGTCTTTAGCATAAAGCACGTTTTCAGTACTATCACCATTACCATCAATATCATATATATCTTGTTTTATACCAGTGTATTCTACTTGTTGTATACCATCCAATACCCCAGTTTTGTTATTGCTCCATATAGCAAAAGCCTCATTTGTGTTAACATCTGGTGGGGTTAAGTTTGTGGTGTTAAACTTATATGTTATGCGTAACATATTATTCGAACCATAGGATGAAGTATAGTCACCAATTATTGTATTAAAATCCCACACAAGTGCAGTTTTGCCTGTGTTTTTATAGTTGCTTATAGCTTGTGGTTCAGCATTTACTACTGCATAAATATTATCTGATGGGGTTCCACCAAAAGTTGAGCTACCTTCCACATACTCTGTATATTCTGGCAACAAGTCAACAATGCGTAAATCATTAATTGTATCAGGGTCTAACAAATTACCGTAAAACGCTTCTGTTAAAACTATGTTTGTTCTAATAATATTGTTTACTAAAACACCAGTGTTTTCAGCAGAGGATAATGCGGCGCTTGTTGCATCATTATACATTTCCTTAGCCATATATATCTGTGGCTTATACTCAACTAATCTATAATAACCTATATCTGAACCGCTTACTTTAACATTAGGCAATTCGCTCCACTCATAGTTGAACAAGCCTGTGTTACAGAATAAATTTGCACTTGAGTTTGTTGCATTATAAGTTATCGCTTCAGGGTCTATAAACTTGCTGTAAACCTTTACTTGGAAATATTTGCTTGGTAAAATTGCGCCATCACCATCAACGCTAAAGGTTATTTTTGTTATATTGTTGCCTTCAGCATAATCTACCCTTGTACTATCATCCCCAGCTTTTGTTACTTGGTTTACAATATTGCCATTGGCATCATAGGCAGTTATTGTAATATTAGCAATGCTGCCATCTGGGTTTACAATGGATTTAATATAAGTAGTAGAAAGTGCAGCGCCGGTGTAATACATACGGCTTACTTGATTATTGGAATATATATCAAGATTTGTATCTGTAATTACCGCTTTTGTAATATTCCAATTAGCATCCGTATTCCCAATTTGTAATGTCCATGTTTGTTCTTTTTCTTTTTCTAGTGTTTGATCAGCTAATGTTGTACCATCAGGGGATTTTGCAACAGCTCCTTTAATTACTGTTGTGCTTAATTTATAAGTAATAGAATCCTCAAGTTCAGCAAAGAAATTATTAGTTTCATCTTCAGTTCCATCTTTAGGTGTAAGCTTAACTTTTGCTGTGTTTGTAACTTTTTCATTTTCCTTATTTAGCCCAACATTATAATTTGGATAGTTTAACACTAATTTTAAATTTATATTGGTTTCTGATTGTAAGAAAGAAGTGCCATAGTTAGAATTGTTAGAATTATTCCTTGTAAACTGAACAACACCAGGCTCAATTTCTACCCAACCTGGGTTTTTAGCAGGGTCAAAGAAGGCCCCTTCAGGTATAGTATCTGTTACTGTAAAGTCACTAAACCTTCTAATGCCGTAGCTGGAATCTATACCTGTAACTGCTTTGTTAGAAATATAGAAGTAGTGTGCAACATCAGCAGGGCTATCAATTATTCCATCTTCAGGGGTTTCAAGCTCACCTAATGCATTATAAACCCCATCAACACCGCCAAATACAGTTTGATTGTCAGTAGAATATTGGTAAGCGCCAGATGTGTTTCTAACGGTTTTAAAGAATGTTGGCTCTTTTAAATCAAATGTGGTATGACTTGCCACTGAGTTTGTTATTGGAATAATTTCCTCAACACCAGTATCTGGGTTTGTTACAGCCTTTGCCACATATGCCTTATAAGGCATTGGTGTGTTATGAGGTGTATCATATATTACTGTAGTGTAAGTAACTGGTATTTCCAATTCAACACCAGGGTTAAGTGCCCTTAGGCTATACATTAAACCAACATTTTTGCCTGTTATAGGGTCTTTAACAAATTCCTTAGCATAAGCACTTGATAAATCAGAGCCACTAAGTTTTTTGTCATTTAAATATGTTGGATCATAAAACATTATAATTATGCGGGCTTCTTCCACAATTGGTGAACCTGCAGTTTTTGTAACTTTTAGTTTGATTAAATCTTGCTCCCCTGAGTATCTATGCCTATCTTCAGCGGGGGTTGGGTTAAACAATAGTTCTATTGTATTATCGTTAGAGTTAAACAAGAACTCGCCAGCTTGTGAAGGTGCAATTTCCTTGCCACTTGGGTAAGTTAAGCTTGCACTCATTTTAACAGGCTGTGGGTCTTGAGCAATGCTTGTAAATGTTGCTTTTTTTATGGAGTTTTCATTGTATGGAATTCCATCCTCTATTGTATACACATATACCAATTTGTTAGGGTCGGTATTGCTTGTATCCAACACAGCTTTTGCCCCATAAACATCAGGCATTGTTACAAGGTAATTGCCTTGGTCATCCTTCTTTATTGCGGATAAATCTTCCCAAGTAACGGTATAAACCATAGGCCCATCAATATTTGCTGGGTTATAAGTTTTGCCATCAACAACGGCCCTTTCACGCTTTATGCTAAAGTAAGCATCCACGTCTTGCCCTGCCATGTATGTGCCATAACCGCTAACTTCAAACTTAACAGTTGGGTCAATAACTTCTGGGCGTGTAAATGTATGATCCACTGTTTGTGGTGGAACTACGTTAACCCCATCAGCATTTGTTATTGTAAGTTTTATTGTATTTGTTTTGCCCTTAGCTGTTGCAAGTGTTGTGTAGCTATAAGCAGCATCAACAAGGTTAGCATCAGCAGCTATACCATCAGGTAAGTTATATGTAATTGTGCTTGTTGTGCCAGACTTTGATAATGTGCCTGTAACACCAAGTATTTCAGGGGCAGTAAAGTTGCCACTTATAACGCTATTATCGCTTAGCTCTAATTTTAATGTTAGTGGGCCAGCAATGGCAGCAGGTTGCACTGTTGCCCCATCAACTGTTGCCTCTGCCCTTGTTAAGCTAATTGTGCCTGAAACTTCTGTTGCGGCCTCATATGTGCCGGTTTCTTTTATTGTTGAAGTTAATGTGGGGTCAATAGCATCTGGTTTGCCAAATGTGTATTCTTGGCCTTCAACCTTAGCAATAACGGTTGCCCCATCATTGTTATACATTTTAACGTTAACAGGTATTGTTGTGCCTTCAGCTTCCGCTGTTGTGTTAAAGTTAAATTTGCTTACAAAGTTAGCATCAAGTGGGATACCTTCATTAAATACATATTTAATGTAAGATTTTGTTCCATCAACAGTTATTGTAGCTGGGATATCCCCAATGTTTTCAGCTGTTAAACTATCAGCAACCATTTTGCTATTATCCAACAACTCAATTGTTAATATAATTGAGCCTGGTACGTTTTGTGGTGTTTGTGTATTGCCATCAGCATCCACAAAGTCTGCACGGCTAATTGTAGCTGTACCATTTACTTGGCTATTTGCAGCATATTCCTTAACATCAGTTAATGTTGCAACTATTGTGTTATCAATAGCTGGAGGAATAATATATGTGTATGTGCCAGTTACAGGTTCAGCTATATCTTTTGCATCTTTTGTTATGGATAATTTAACAGGTGTGGGTGTTTCGGATGTGCCATCGGCAGTAAATGAAAATGTTGCATTTAAATTAGCATCAGCAGCTAAGCCATCAGCTAATGTATATGTAGCTTTTATGGATGTTGTTGTTGATTCAATAACAGCATCAACCCCATTAAGTGGTGCAAATGTTACTGTCTTGTTACCTTCTGGGTCTGGAGCAATTGTTGTTATATCGGTAAATTCCAATGTTATAACTACTGGGCCTTCAATAGCAGCGGGCTCTGTTGTAACCCCTGCCACATCGGCA
>CAZJEB010000001.1:383860-659891 GCA_964544955.1 uncultured Oscillospiraceae bacterium
AACTACTGGGCCTTCAATAGCAGCGGGCTCTGTTGTAACCCCTGCCACATCGGCAGCAGCCCTGCTAACTGTGAATGAGGATGTTACTGCGCTACCTTGTACTACTTCACCAACATTATTTAGTGCAACTTTAACTGTTGGGTCTGTTGTAGCTTTTGTTGGTATGCTTAAATTAACAGGTATTAATATTTCATCTGTTGCTACGGTTGTGGGAGGGGTTACCCCTTCAGCGTTAGCGCTTAGAAAAAGCCAACCCCATAATTTAGCACCTAAATCTTCTGGTGCAACTTCTTCCACTGGAGCAACTTCGGCATCAACTGGTGTTTCTTCTATAATAGTAGGTATAACAGCAGTAACTAAAGCCTTAGCTTTTAGTGAGTAGTTAGCAGGTGCATTTTCGCTTATAACAAAGCTAAATGATCCAACTGCTTCCCCACCGTTATCCAAGGAATTTATTATATATGTTACTTGTGTGTTTGTACCTTGAACATCAACAACAGGGTTGTAATTTGCCAAGCCATCATAGTTAGCATCAAGAACATATTCACTATTGTAATTTATGCTTACATTAAGTGAAGTGTTTACTAAGGAATCACTAGCCTTATTAACGCTAACATTTAATTTAATTGGTTCACCAACATTAGCTGCTTCAGCACTAAGTTTAACACTTACTCCACTATTATCTTGTGTAACAACAGGAGCTGTAACTTCTTCAACAGGAGCTGTAACTTCTTCAACAGGAGCTGGGGATTCTTCTGCTGTTTCGGGTAAAACAGATTCTTCAACTACTGGTTCTTCATTTACTTCTGTTTGAGTTTCTTCTATATTAATATCATCATTTGAGTCTGATTCAGTTTCTTCTACTGGAACTTGTTCAGTATCATTAATAACTTCTTCTGTTGGTTCATTATTAATTTCTTGTTGTTGTAAAAATTCTTCATCAGCACTTATTGCTATATTATCAAGAGGATAATCACCAAATGAAACATGGCCTGAGGCTTGTGCAAGTTTAGCCATGGTTGATTCTTGATTTTGTTGTGCAATAGCTTTTAAGCTATCAGGAGATACAAAACCAAGAACAAGGTTTTTACTTAATGTGTTAAAACGTAATTGTAAACTATTATATCCATCGCCTACTGGGTTAGCATCAACTAAAGCAATACCTTCTTCAGTTGTTTTAACATAGAAGTTTGAAAGTTGAGGATCTCTATATACTATTGTGCCAGCAGGTACAACATAATATTGTGTAACAAAAGCAACCACAACAGGTGTTTCAACAACTGGTTCAATTGTTGCTGAAGGGCTTGGTGTGGGTCCTTCTGTTTTTACTGGTTCTGCTGATTGAACTGGTACTTCAGTTACTACTGGTACTTCAGTTACTACTGGTGCTTCAGTTACTACTGGTGCTTCAGTTACTACTGGTGCTTCAGTTGCTACTGGCGCTGCGGTTACAACTGGCACTGTGGTTACAACTGGTGCTGCGGTTACAACTGGTGCTGCGGTTACAACTGGTGCTGCGGTTACAACTGGTGCTGCAGTTACAACTGGTGCTTCAGTTGTCGTAGCCTCCTTGCTATTAATTTGATTCACCACAACTTGGCTTTCAGCAATTATAGGTGAATTATCACCCGTTGCGCTAGCAAAGCCATTTGATGGTATTATATTGCTAAATAGCATAATAAATAGCAATATTGAAGATAATATTCTCTTTTTATTCATTTGGCACCTCATATTCTCATATATAAAATTATGGTAAATATATACATATTTATAATAACATTCAACTTGTACAAAGTCAATAAAACAGCAAGGTACAAAAGGGTCTAGTTTGGTTTTTTTTACTTTAATTTATTTAAGTTATTATTTTTATATTTCGATTGTTTTGGTCACATTTATTCCGTTTTGTTAATCATATAGTAATATTTTGATATATTTTAAGGTGTTTTTCATAATATCATACTCAAAACATATGAATTAAATATTTTTTTAACTTTTAAATGTTTTTGAAACAAATTTATATATTGTGGTATACTTATATTAAATACCACAACTAAAAATGGGAGTTTTAATATGTTTAATAATAAAGGTGTTTTTGAAGTTAAAAAACAACTAAGAAAAGAGCTTAAGCACAAAAGAGATAGCATTTCACCTATATTAATAGATATAAAGTCAAACAATATAAAAAATTATCTATTAGGCTTAAGTATAATTGAAAATAGTAAAAATATAATGGTTTTTGTTAGTTTTGGTAGTGAACCTAATACTCATGAATTAATTAAACACTTTATAGATAATAAAAAAAGGGTTTATGTACCCTATATTGACACTAATTTTAATGAAATGTTTATAACAGAAATTACATCATTTAGTGATTTAGAAACAGGCTATTATGGCATACTTGAGCCAAAAATAAAAAATTCTGCAAACCCAGAATTGCTTGATGTTATAATTACACCTGCAATTGCATTTGATAAGCAGAATTATAGATTAGGTTACGGTAAGGCCTATTATGATAAGTTTTTTTCAACAAACAATTTAAAAGCTTATAAAATTGGTATATGTTTTAGTGAAAATTTTGTAGATTTACTCCCCCACAGCGAAAATGATGTTCCAGTTGATGAGGTAATACACTTTTAGGAATTATTCCCCAGCATGAACAACTTTTATTAGGTTTGTTGTACCCGTCACTCCTAATGGGACACCAGCGGTAAGAACTACTAAATCACCAAACTCTATGGCCCCTGAATGAATTGCCGCATTAACAGCAGATTCGAAAAGTACATCAGTAACATTTTCCTCGCCAACCATTATTCCAGTAACACCCCATGATAAACCTAGTTGCCTTAGCGTTGTAGAATTAGGTGTGCAAGCAATAATTGGAATATCCGCCCTAAACCTACTAATCATTCTTGCTGTTCCTCCAAGTTCAGTAACAGTAATAATTGCTTTAGCATTTAAGTTATACGCTGTTAAACATGTTGCATGAGATATTGCATCTGTAATATCGTGAGCATGTTGTTCAATTGATGAATCAAAAAATCTTTTTTTATAATTAATATCCTCTTCAGCGCGAAGGGCTATTTTTGCCATTGTTTTAACAGCTTCTACTGGGAATTTACCATTTGCAGTTTCTCCAGAAAGCATAATTGCGCTAGTTCCATCATATATAGCATTTGCAACGTCTGTAGTTTCTGCCCTAGTTGGCCTTGAATGCACGCTCATGCTTTCTAACATTTGTGTTGCTGTAACAACTGGCCTACCGGCAATTATTGTAGCTTTAATAATTTTCTTTTGTAATATTGGTATTTCTTCAAGGGGTATTTCAACACCCATATCTCCCCTTGCAATCATAATAGCGTCACTTACTTCAATTATTTCATCAATATTTTCAACGCCCTCTGCGTTTTCTATTTTAGATATAATTAATACGTGTTTTCCACCATTATCATCAAGAACTTTCCTTACTTCTAAAACATCTTCCTTTGTTCTAACAAAAGATGCTGCTACATAATCAAAGCCTGTTCTAATACCAAACACAATATCATCATAGTCATTTTGGCTTAAATATGGCATAGAAAAGCGTGTGCCTGGTAAGTTAATACCTTTTCTATTAGAAACATCACCACCAACAACAACTTTACATATAACATCAGTATCTGTTTTTGATTCTACAAGCAATTCAATTAAGCCATCATCAATAAGTATTGTTGAGCCTACAGCAATATCCTTAGGCAAATCCTTATATGTAATAGATACGGCATCCTTTGTGCCTTCAATATCATTAATTGTTAATGTAAAGGTTTGATCCTTATCAAGGGTAATTCTATCATCTTTAAATGTTTTAATTCTTATTTCAGGGCCTTTTGTATCAAGAATTGTTGCAACATGGGCCTGGAGTTCATTACGAACTTTAACCAATGTTCTAAATGTTTCAAGGTGTGAATTTTGGGTTCCATGGGAAAAATTAAAGCGTGCTGCATTCATGCCAGATTGTATCATGGCGCGAATAGTTTCAGCGGTATTAGATGCTGGACCTAATGTACAAATTATTTTAGTTTTTCTCATAATTACGCCTTTCTTATAATAAACTTATTATAAATATATTTTAAGATAATATAGGTTTAATCCCTTTCAGTTACTCCTACATAAACCCTTTTAGGTTTTGCTTTATATGTATCGCGAGATATTTGTGTGCGGCTAACTTCTATTCCATCAACTATTTTTGATAGGTATGTTTCTGCAATATATCCTTCTTTAGGTTTTTGAGCCACATACTCTTGGTCAACATATGTAACGTGTTTTTTATCTTTATCTTTAATAATAACTGGTTCTGCTGGTGGTTGTAAGGTTTCTACAACTTTAGATTCAAGCTCGTATCTAACATTTCCATCAGAATAGCCATAAATTGCCACTTCAGATAGCAACCTGTTTTTATTATATGGATCATTCAACACTTTTGCTGTTATATAGATATTATGACCCGTATTATTTCTAAAAGTTAAATCAATATTTCTGCCATTAGAGTAATAAACAGTTGCATCTTTACCTAATTGTGTATAGGAAACTGGCTGTGAATGAGCTTCCCTAGATGTTATTTTTAAACCAGACTGTATTGCAGCTAAGTAAGTTGTTGTGCTTGCCTGACATACTCCGCCACCGTAACCAACAACTTCTTCACCATAAGCATATTCAATGGCTTCTAAAAATCCTCTTTCAGGTGTTCTAGCACCCACTATTGAATTAAAGCTAAATTTTCCATCTGGTTTAATTACCATACCATTGTACATATTATAGGCTATTTTAATATTATCTACCCTATTGTCTGTACTTCTATCAGATATTGGTGTTGATGTTCTGTTAAGCAGTGTATAATTCTTTTTAACCATAGCCAAAGTAACATCAGGTTGTATTGCAACTTCTTCTAATACAACTTCACCAGACACCATATCTTGAAGCATTTCTATAATTTGTGCCCTTGCTTTAGCTATATCCACCGTTCTACCAGGAACATCCTCTTGGAAGTGGAAAGGCTCATCATCGTTTGGCTCAAATTTAATTAAATAAGCATTTGTGGGAGCAATATATGCTGATGATTTAATTTGTTCAAGCATAGTATCAACAGCATCCATTTTTGTTTCAGGTTGTATTGAATAAAAATGTTCAGGATTGCTCGTTAAGCTTTCTAACTTTTCATTTTTTTGAAAAATATCGCCAGATTTTGCTACTGCCCAAGCATTTGAAAGGGCTTCATCAGTTTTATACTCTATACCTACTGTATTACTATCTATCCTTACAACTTGGCTACCATTAAACATTAAGTTTACATACCATGAGTTGCGTTTTTGTTTAGATTGATTTTGTATAAGGGTTTGCCCTTCTTGTTTACTTAAACCACTTAAATTAATACCATCAACGTATACTCCTTTTGCAAAGGTGTTCTCATATGGCTTAACGTTTGATGATATCATGTAATAATATCCGCCTGCACCAATTGCAGCTGCTGCAATAATAAATATAACAAAACTTATAATAAATTTTTTAAAGTTTTTTTTCTTCGGTTTTTTTGCAGTAAAGTTATTGTTTGGCGTTGGGATATTATTGTTACCATTGTTATAATAATATGAATTATCGTAATAATAATTATCGTAATAATAATCATCATAATATTGGTTATTATCATAGTTTTGGTTAGTGTTATCATAATAATAAGCATTATTATATTGATCATCATACTGACCATAATATTGATTGTTATATTGATCACCATATTGATTATAATATTGATCATTATATTGGTTAAAATTCGGGTCTTGCGTATTATATTGTTCATAATATTGATTATAGTAATTATTATCGTATTGATATTGTTGATTATTAACATCATTTACATAATCATAGTTTTGATAATTATTATAATTGCTATAATATTGGTCATTATTATTGGATTGTTGATAGTTATTATTATCTGAATTTTGCTTAAAATCAAAATAATCAAAAAAATACTGACCACTCTTATTATTTTGATTATTGTTATTTTGACTACTTGGACTATAAAGGTCATTTACATAGTCTTTTTTATTTTTAGAGTTTTTCCCTTTACTGTTGCCAGCCATATATTCTCCAGTTAAATCTTTAAATAGTGTTTATGGGCTTTTATGTTTAACTTATACATTCTTTCCATGAAGGTTGATATATCAGAAAGCATATTTGAGTCCCAATTTTCGAGCATAGCTCCTGGGTACAAATCATCTTTAACATAATGAAAATCGCTTCCTGATGTACACACTAAGTTAAATTCATTAGCAATAGATCGCAATTGCTTTTGATAATCTGCGTCGGCTGAAGGATGGTAAACCTCCAAACCTTCAAGCCCCCACATTTTTAACTCCTTTACCAAGGAGTATAGTTTATTAATATCTAAGCCAATTAATATTGGGTGAGCTAATACAGAAAACACATTGTTTTGCGCTAACATTTCTACAGTATTTTTAATACTTGGTAATTCCCTATCCACATAGGCTGGTTTCCCTGCCCCCAAATATTTAATAAAGGCTTCGCTTATTGAGCTAACATAGCCAAATTTTAGCATCGCTTTTGCTATATGTAAACGACCAATAGATTTTTTATCGTTTAATATGCTTTCATTTGTATCACATAATTGGTTAAAGTTTATATTAATACCTAATTCGTTAAGTTTTTCAACAATTTTATATGCTCTATTTATTCTGCCATTTTGTAAATTATTAAAGTGATTAATAAAATTAGAATTTAGCAAGTTATCTCCATAGCCTAATACATGGGAATCGGCTGAAAAAGATGTGCTTAATTCAACGCCTGTAAGTAAATACAGGTAATTATCACTAACTGTTGATTTTTCATTTTTTAAATGAACTAAACCATTAACCGTATCATGATCATTTATTGAAATTAGTTCTAATTTATTTTTATATGCTAATTCAATTACATTATCAGGGTTTAAGCTTCCATCAGAATAATTAGTGTGTATGTGAATATCTGCATTATTAAATTGTTGAAATATACTACTCATATTAAGCTAAAACAGCATTAAAAGTATCGGTAACTTCTTCTGGTTTGCTATCTGATGGTTCATCATTTGTTGGTTTGCCATCCATAATTTCCAAGAACTCACTTCTTGAAAGAGTTTGGCGTTCCAAAAGTGCGTTTGCAACTTCATTTAGCTTATCAATATTATCATTTAAAATTTGTTTTGCATTTAAATAACATTTAGATAATATTGATTCAATTTCCCTATCAACCTTTGCAGCAATTTCTTCACTATATTCTCTGCTGTGGCCAAACTCCATACCTACAAATACTTCTTGATCGCTACCCAAGTAAATTGTACCTATATTGTCACTCATACCAAATTTTGTAACCATGTTTCTGCTTAGATTAGTTACATATTTAAGGTCTGATGTAGAGCCTGTATAGAAATCTCCTAAAACTACTTCTTCAGCTGCGTGGCCACCTAAGCCCATAGTAATCATACCCATAAGTTTAGTACGGCTAATATTATCACTTTCCTCAGAAGGCAATGATAATGTATGCCCACCTGATTGACCGCGAGGTACAATTGTAACAAGGTGCACTTCATCACATTCTGGTATAATATGGCCTATAACTGCATGCCCAGCTTCATGATATGCTGTTGTTCTTTGATCCTTTTCATTAACCTTATGGCTTTTCTTTTCTGGGCCCATTTGTACACGGGCAATAGCATCAATTAGATTTTGCATACTAACTGTTTTTCTACGTTCGCGTGTAGCTAAAATTGCGCCTTCATTCATAATATTTTCTATATCAGCACCTGTAGCATAAGGTAAGCGTTTTGCCAAGTTTTTAAAATCAACATCATCTGCTAGTGGTTTACCTTTAGCATGAACTTTAAATATAGCAACACGACCATCTATATCTGGATAGCTAACAGTAACTTGCCTATCAAACCTACCTGGACGCAACAATGCGGGGTCTAAAATATCGCGCCTATTAGTAGCCGCCATAACTATAACGCCTTCATTTGTGCTAAAACCATCCATTTCAACAAGAAGTTGGTTAAGTGTTTGCTCACGTTCATCATGCCCGCCACCTAATCCAGCTCCCCTATGCCTACCAACAGCATCTATTTCATCAATAAAAACTATGCTTGGAGCTGCTTTTTTGGCTTCATCAAACAAATCCCTAACACGGCTTGCACCAACACCAACGAACATTTCAACAAAGTCTGAGCCTGATATTGTAAAGAAGGGTGCTTTAGCTTCGCCGGCTACAGCCCTTGCAAGAAGTGTTTTACCTGTTCCAGGAGGGCCAACTAGCAATACTCCCTTAGGTATCCTTGCGCCCATATCAATATAGGCTTTGGGATTTTTCAAGAAATCTACCATTTCTTGAAGTTCTTCTTTTTCTTCATCAGCACCAGCAACGTCTTTAAAGGTTATTGGATTTTTTGAAGGGTCTGAAATACGCGCCTTACTTTTGCCAAAATTTAAAACCTTACTATTTCCACCTTGCCTATTAAGTATAAATACCCAAAATACCATGGTAATAATTACTACTATTAAGAAAGGTAGAAAATCATAATACCAAGGCCTATCTAGTGGTGGACGATATTCAACTTTAAAGCCAATATCATTAATGCTTACTTCCTCAAGGGGAAGTTTTCTTTGATTGGCAATTATTTGCCTTACATCAAGTATAAAATTATCGCCAATTGTTGTTTCAAAATCAAACCCAGAGTCTGGAAAACTACTAGCTGGAATTTTAGTATCTTTATATAAACCAACTAAATTGTTGTTTAATATAGCTACTTTTTCAACTCTATTTTCTTGAATAATTTCTAATAATCTTGGGTATTCTATCCTTTTAGATTCTTTTGTACCAAAGCCTCCATTTATTAGCAATGCAATTAGTATAAAAGAAGCAAGTAATACAATATATCCTATAAAGCCTTTGGATTTTTTCAAGCTTTGAATCCTCCTAAAAAAACAAAAATATTAAGCCAATTTGTGGCTATATAAAGTATAACACAGCAAATTGGCAAAATCAAATGAATCAATTGTATAAAGCTATAAATTTACATTATATTTTGTTCTTTTTTACAATTAAAATGTAGAACAATTATATAATAAATACTTTTTAATCAGCATAAATTTCTGGTTTTAATACACCAATATCTGGTAAGTTTCTATATTTTTCAGCATAGTCTAAACCGTAACCAACAACAAAAGCATCAGGAGTTTCAAAACATGAGTATTCTACCTTTAAATCAACCTTACGCCTTGAAGGTTTATCTAATAGGGCTATTATTTTTATAGAATTAGCGCCTCTACCAACCAATATTTTCTTTAAATAGTTTAGCGTCATTCCAGTATCAACTATATCTTCTATAATTAATACGTCCCTACCATTAATACTTTTATCTAAGTCTTTAAGTAGCCTAACTTCACCACTAGTTTTTGTAGCGCTACCATAGCTTGAAATAGCCATATGCTCCACCTCTAGGGGTAGGTCAATTTCCCTAATAAGGTCTGCAAAGAATATACTTGCACCCTTTAAAATACAAATAGCAACAGGTTCGCGGCCTTTATAATCTTCCGTTATTGTTTTTCCAAGGCTTTCAATTGCAGACTTAATCTGCTCTTTTGTAAATAAAATTTCTGAAATATCTTTATAAATAGCTGCTGTTGTTTCCATACAAATCCTCCTTATTTAGCCATGGTAAGTGGCCATTTACTTGAAATATAGTATTTTTAATATCACCATCTATTTTTACATCGTTAGATGATCCAACGCCTACAACCCACAAAACATTATTTTCAATAGCAATTATAGGGATGTAATCTCTAAACTCAATATCTATTTTTTTATTTATAAAATACTTCTTTAAAGACATTTTCCCTGTCATTCCAAAAGGTCTTATAATATCTTCTGGTTCTTTTTGCCTTACAACAATTTTATTAATCAAGTGGTTTGGTATTGCTTGTATAAGTTTTCCATCGCTTTTTAAATTGTTTTCAATACTTGCTATTCCACAAGTTCCCCAATTTATATTAACATTTTGACTTAGGGGTGCTTTATTAAAATTTAAACCGTTATTTTGCTTATAATTTGAATGAATACTTACATCCGGAGTGCAATGAATGTAATTCATTGATTTCCTAAAAAACAAACCACCTGTAATTTCTATTTTAGTTCCTATAGGTGCATATAATAAATTATATAACATAATAGAACTATCAAAAGAAAGTGAATATTCATCATCAACACTAGTACTGGATAGAAGCATATTTTGTTTACAGTTGATAACAAACTGCCTTAATACTCTTAGTACTATACTTTTATGTAATGTTTTAAGTTTTTCAACTTTAATGTAATAATAAGGGAATTTTGTATATGTATTTGCCTTAATAAAATTATATACTATATCACCAAAATATTCCTCATCTATTTGAATAATTTCAGATAATTTTTCTATTGAGCTTCTATATGATGGATAAATATCGGCTATTTGAGGAATAATATTTAACCTAAGTTTGTTACGAGTATAAATATCTTCAAAGTTTGTTTCATCATCTCTATATTTAATATTAGAATTATTTATAGATTTTAATATTTCGGATTTATTAATAGAAATAAATGGCCTAAGTAGTATAGCATTTCCAATTTTTCTATTATCTTTTATTCCAATTAAACCTGATGTGCCTGCACCTCTAAACAGGTTCATTAGGAACGTTTCCACATTATCATCAGCATGGTGCGAAACAATCAAAGCATTAACTTTAAAGTGTTTTATTGCATTTTCAAATGCATTATAGCGCGCAATCCTTGCCTTGTTTTCTAAACCTTTATCATCTTTATTTAAATGTTTAACATGCTCTAAATAAAGAGGAACATCTAAACTTTCGCATAGGTTTTCAACAAATTTTGCATCATTTATAGAATCATTGCCTCTAATGCCATGTTCAACATGAACAGCTGTTAAATTATATTTATATTTTTCTTTTAAAAAATATGCCGAATATAATAAGGCAACTGAATCTGCACCACCTGATAAGGCGATGCAGATGTTTTTTTGTTCATTAATTAAATTATATTTTGATAAACAACTATATAACGCTTCGTTTAAAACGCTAAAATTTTTAATTGTATTATCATGGGGAATTTCAGCCATATTATTTTGCTCTATAAACTAAACTTGTTATAACATTTTCAGATACATAGTATTGCAACATTATTGGATATGGTAATGTGTTTTCAAATATCATGTTAACGCTTGCTAAACTTCCAGTTGCAGCATCAAAACCCACTGGAGCATAAACAGCACCGGACCTGGAGTGTACACGCCTATGTTTTATTAGAATTGGTATTTGAATTAAAGCGTTATATGTAGTTGTATTTACTTGGCATGTACCACCACCAAAGCCATAATCTACTTTTTTACTAGCAATTGGTGCTTTTTTATAACCAGTTTCAGGCTTATAAGGGCCAATTTCATCATTCATAGAAATGGTTTCTCCAACATTAATAATTTTACCATTCAACATTTCAGATGAAAGATACATATTATAAACCCTACCAATAATTAAAATGTTACTATTGTGTACTGGAAAGAATGTTGTAAAAACTGAAATTAAATCACCAGGTTCAGCTTTATCATAAGGTACAGCTTCAACTAAAGATATTGTATCTTCTTCAGCAATAAGGCCATGCCTTGAGCTCATATAGCGAACATGCATCATTCCATTTTTATCAGCTTCTTCAACACCTATAACTGCACCTGCTGGTATAGTTCTATGTATATTATTAGAATCTTCTTGGTCTATAAGGGGTGTATCTTTGGCAATAACAGCGGCATATTTATATTTTATAATACCAGGAAATAAATCAGCATAAGGGTTTAAAGCATCATATTGAACAAGATTTTCATTAGATATATACCCCACACTATTTCCATACCTAATATATGCCCATTGGCCTTTTATTTGTGCGATTTCAACTTGCGCATATTTAGGAACATAATCCACAATACGTGTTCTATCGTCTGGTTTTTCATGTATTGGTGTGCTTCTATTAGGCTTTGCTACATAGTTTGCAACAAATTCTATATTATCATCAAAGTCTTCAACTTCTACAATTTGTACAGAAGTGCTCAAGGCTTCAGTTTGCCCTTCTAAAGCTTCACTAGAAATATCAACTGCAAATTCTTTAAAAAATTGAGATTGAACATAGCCTTCAACATTTTTGTATTTAACAAGAAACCAATCCTTTTCAACTTTTAATATTTGAACGGTTGTTCCTGATGGTATACTACCAATCCCCCTTGCATTAGTATCCATAGCATTTCTAACTTTTAAAGCTTTTGTATTTACCGCTGTATACTTTGTGTTAGTTACTAGTTCTTCAGAAAATGTTGTTGGAATAGCACCAAAACAAACTATAAAAACAAGTAAAAGTGAAATTAATTTTTTTGCGTTTTTAATCATAAAATCTCCTAAATAATACTTTTTAAGCCTAGTTACCAATTTTCCTTTTATTGATAACATTCCGCCTAAACATTTGTTTTTCCTTTATATCCCGCTCTTTCCCTTCATTGCTTGGGATATAATACTTTTTATTTTCATAACCCTTTGGCATATAGTTTTGCTCAACCAAATGGTTTGGATAATCATGTGGGTAAAGGTATTCACCCTTATCTTCGCCCTTTATTGCATAACTATGGTCGCACAAATAATTTGGTACTGCTATGTTTTCACCTAATTCAGCATCTTTTAACGCACTATCAATCGCTAATAAAACACTGTTAGATTTATTTGCTTCGGCTATTGCTATTACCGCTTGTGCCAATGGAATACGTGCCTCTGGCATACCTACAAATTCTGTAGCTTTTACTGCCGCATGCGCTTGTAACATTGCTATTGGGTCAGCTAAGCCTACATCTTCACTAGCATGAACCATAATTCTTCGTGCTATTACTTTAGGGTCAACCCCTGCGTGCAATAACCTTGCTAACCAAAATATAGCAGCATTAGAATCTGAGCCCCTCATGCTTTTGATCATAGCACTAATCATATCATAATATTTTTGTTTATCAATTCCAATAAGAGGAGTTTGCACACATTCCTTTGCAATTGATAAATCAATATGTATAATTCCATTTGATTTTTCACTTGTAAGTACTGCTAATTCAAGGGCAGACAGTGCAGAGCGTACATCCCCAGAAGATGTTGTAGCAATATAATCAAGAGCATCATCTTCTATTTCAACGTTGAAACTACCTAAGCCCTTTTCCTTATTTTTCAATGCATTTAATATTGCTACACTAATATCATCAGCAGATAGTGGTAAAAATCTGAATACTCTACACCTACTTACAATAGCTGGGGTCATTGATGCGCTTGGGTTTTCAGTAGTTGAACCAATAAAACGAATTAATCCACTTTCTACTGCTGGTAATATACTATCAGATTGAGTTTTACTCCACCTATGGCATTCATCTAGCAACAAATATGTAGCTTGTGAATATCTATATTGCCTTTCCTCAGCCTCTTTTATAACATTCCTTACATCAGCAACTCCAGAAGTTACAGCATTTAACTTAACAAAATTTGCTTGGGTATGTTTTGCAATAATCCTAGCTAGAGTCGTTTTTCCACAACCTGGAGGGCCGTAGAAAATACTACTTGTTAACGAATCCGACTCTATGGCTCTCCTTAGTAATCTTCCTTTTTCTAAAAGATGCTTTTGCCCCACCATTTCATCAATGGTATCAGGCCTAATTCTATCTGCTAAAGGTTGATTAAATTTATTTTGAGGATTTAATTTTGTAAATAGATTATCTTGATTATAATTCATTTTAGAACCTGGAATAGTTTGGGGCTTCCTTTGTAATGGCTATATCATGAGGGTGACTTTCTGCAAGGCCAGCGCCAGTAATTCTAATAAATTTACCGTTTTTGCGTAAGTCATCAATTGTAGCTGTACCACAATAACCCATACCAGACCTTAGACCGCCCATAAGTTGGAATACTGTTTCCGACAAAGCGCCTTTAAAAGGTACACGCCCTTCAACACCTTCAGGTACTAGTTTTGCTACGCCTTCTTGGAAGTACCTATCACTGCTGCCTTTTGCCATTGATGCTAAAGAGCCCATTCCGCGATAAACCTTGAATGAACGGCCTTGATAAATTTCTAGCTCACCTGGGCTTTCTTCAACGCCAGCAAACAAACTGCCTAGCATTACAGCGTTTGCACCAGCAGCAATTGCTTTAACGATATCACCAGAATACTTTATTCCACCATCCGCTATAATTGGAGTATTAAATTTAGCGGCTTCATTTGCACAATCTGCAATAGCTGTAATTTGAGGAACACCAATACCGGCTATTACCCTTGTTGTACATATAGAACCTGGACCAATACCAACTTTAACACAATCGGCACCCGCTTCAAGTAGCGCGCGTGTTGCATCTGCAGTTGCAATATTGCCTGCAAACAATATACAATTTGGATATTTTGATTTAACCATTTCTATAGTTTTTAAAACACCTTTACTATGACCATGAGCGGTATCTATAGACAAAATATCAACATTGGCTTTTAAAAGTTCATCTGCCCTTTCAAATACATCACCAGTAACACCGATAGCAGCTGCGCAAAGTAGCCTACCCTTTAAATCCTTTGCACTATTAGGATATTTTTTAGCTTTTTCAATATCTTTTATAGTAATTAAGCCCCTTAAGTTAAACTCTTCATCAACTAAAGGTAGTTTTTCTATTCTGTGTTGTGCTAGTATTTTTTTAGCCCCTTCAAGTGTTGTACCTACTGGAGCTGTAACAAGGTTTTCAGATGTCATAACCTCGCCTATAAAACGAGAATAGTCTGTTTCAAAGCGCAAATCCCTATTTGTTATTATACCTACAAGTTTTTTGCCCCTAACAACAGGAACACCACTTATTCTATATCTAGACATTAGTTGTTCAGCATCAGAAATTCTATGTTCTGGCGTTAATGAAAATGGATCGCTAATAACGCCATGCTCGCTACGCTTAACTTTATCAACTTGAGTAGCTTGTTCTTCAATAGTCATATTTTTGTGTATTATACCTAGACCGCCTTCACGAGCAATTGCAATTGCCATACGAGAATCTGTTACAGTATCCATTGCTGCAGAAAGAAGTGGAATATTTAACTTTATTGAGCTTGTTAATTGTGTTGATATGTCAACATCCCTAGGAGTAACATCGCTTGCTTGAGGAATAAGAAGCACATCATCAAAGGTAAGACCTGTTTTTAAAGTTTCGTTTAGCATATAATAGCCATCCTTTCAAAATAATATTAATTAACTACTAAATAGGGATTATCGGGTAAGTTTATCAAATACTTATATGTTAGCATGAAAAGCTCCCTAGCCATGCTGTTTGTGCCATCAATTCTTACAACTTTTATACCATTGTTTAACAAAACCATGGTAACCATATTGTCATAATCAAAAAATGCATCGCAGTATGAGCTGTAATATAAGCCTTGATGACCAAAAAGATTAACACCTTGTATAATATTATCTTTTATTTCAATTCCTAAACAATAAGGTGTTTCAGCAGTTATATGTAGCTCGCCTTTTTGAGGTTTGCGCATATTTTCAACCGTTGTTTTTTTAAGTATTTGAGAGTTGTTATAGAAACCATTTCCACTTAAAACACATAGTATTTTTGATAAGTCATCTGTGGATATCCACAAATTACCAATAACAGTAGAATAGTTTTTTTCGGGGTTTGGATTATTATCCTTTGTTTCGTTAAGATATTGCTCAACTGTTGCAACACATGCATCATTATAATACCTTGCCGCAATATTTGTTGATTTTAATTTTTGTGCATAATAGGCTGCATCTATACCCATAGGTTCAAATACATTTATACGCATATAATCATCAACGCTTTGGTTAGTAACTTTTTCTATAATAGAGCCTAGTATGCCAAATGCAAAGTTGGAATATTGATACTTTGAACCCGGCTTATTTTGGGTAAAAGAATTATCGTTAACCCTTGTTGGCCCAATCATTTGTTTAATTGTTCCCCTATTATGTGCCGATCTTGCCGTATCCTGTATTGATGATGTATGGCAAAGTAGCATTCTTACTGTAATTGGATAGTCAGAATAGTAAGGGTTTCTGATTTTGTAACCAAATATATCACCAATTTCGGAATCTAAATCAATTAAGCCTTTTTCAACTAGCTGCATTACACCAACCGCTGTAACCATTTTGGATATTGAGGCAATTCTAAATTTAGTAGAATCATCTACTAATTGAGACTTTATTCTATAAGAGTAACCATAGTTGTGGGAGAATATTTTATCCCCCTTATAATATACCACATATGAGCCCCCAACAGTATTAAATTTACTAAAAACATCATCAACTTTTTTAGAAAACTCATTATTAAGAACTTCACCATAAACAGGCAATACAAAAGCAAATATTAAAATAAATACAATTGTTGTTCTTATTGCTTTTTTCATGTTAAGGATATTAACTCCAAATTTTTTAATGGTTTTATACCTAATGAATTTAGATATTTTTTTGAATTATAATATATTTCACTATCGTTTAAAAATTTTGGACTATGTGCATCATACCCAATTACAGTTTTAGCATTAAAATCTGCAACCAATTTCCAAAATTCATCAGAAGGGTTATGGTAGCCATTACCTTTATAATATAAAGAGTTTAAATTATATTCCAAGGGCACATTTAATTCTTTAGCTTTTTCTATAATTTTTATTGATGCATTTTTATAATCATTATCCATTTTAGGAACAAACCTTAAAAACAAGTCAGGATGAGCAAGGTATGTAAACATTCCCGTTTCCATGCCCTTAATGCAAGCATAAACATAATCGTTAAAAGTTTTGTCATCCATAGGTTTTGAGTGCATATACTTTACATTTTGATCAGTTGGATAAAAGTGTATACCTAATATTAAATAATCTAAATTATTTTTTATAAACGTATCCTTTAACCATGGCATATATTCAGGAAAATATTCACATTCAAGGCCAATTTTTATACTTATTTTTTTATCATATTTTTCTTTTAACTGCCTTATACTTGCTATATACTCTTTTAACTGGTCTTCTTCCATCCTCATATGAGATTTAAAATTTATATATGGCCATGGAGTATGGTCGGAAAAGCCTAGCTCATTCATCCCTGCTTTTATAGCAGCCTTTACATATTCCTCATCACTACCAACAGCGTGCATACATCTATAAGTATGGGTATGATAATTATTCAATTAAACCTCCATTTTCTACAATAAAATCATTGCAACGTATAAAACGTTGCAATGATATTAGTTTGTTTTATCGCGAGATAAAAGTTTTTTGCTTTCTTTTAAGGCCAATACACACATGGCTTTACTTCTTTCAATATGTTTTTGAATAATTTCTTTTAATTCATCAACTTTTTTATTTTCAACACAACTTAAAATCTCATAATGTTCTTTATGGGCATCATCACGCCTTGATTCACGAGCTATGCTTAAAGCTGAAAACCTTTTAATATATTCATCTTGACTATTAATAACGCTAATAATTCGGTTTAGCTTAGAAATTCCAATTAAATAAGAATGAAATTCGCGCGCTAACACAGAAAGGTTTTCTATTGCGTTTTTTTCAACCAGGTCATCCATTTTATTTAAAAGATTACGCATATAAATTATATCTTCACGTGTAACGTTCTTAATAATATAAGGTATTGTTAATAATTCTAAACTATTTCTAATATTATAAATTTCTTCAATATCCTCAATAGTAAAAGCCCTTACTATAACGCCTCTTCTTACCATATATTCAACAAGGCCATCGCGCTCAAGTTTTCTAAGTGCTTCCCTTAACGGTGTTCTACTAATATGTAGCTTAGCAGCATACTCAGTTTCAACTATTCTTGAGCCTGCGGGAATTTCCCCTGTGATAATAGCATATTTTAATGTATCATAGGCTATATCTCTAATTGGCTTATTAAACTCTTGTTTCTTTATCTCCATAAGCAGGCACCCCCTTTAATAAATGAAATTATTTTACAACAATACTAGGCTTTTGTCAAAAATAATAAAGTTTTAACGAATAATTACATTTTCTGTACCATAGTTAAGTTCAAGCATATTCAACAATGCATCCGTTGGATTGCACCAATAGTCTTGATCCATAATTATCGCCTTATTAACATCTTTTAGTTTAACATACACTGGTGTTTGCCCTGTATGGTGTTTAAGTATTTCTTTAAGTTGATTTAAATCACTACTATTTAATTGTAAGTATAATTTCTCATCATTTTTACTTGCCTTCACTTCATCGCTCATTATTTCTTTATTATCATCAACAGATAATATTCTAACCTTGTCAACAATTAACTTAGGATCTTCTTCCTCACGGTATGACATTGAGCCATAAATTTCAACCAATGTATCCTCTTGCAAGTAATTTAAGTTTTCTTTGTATATTTTAGGGAAAACTAAGCCTTCAACTTGGCCATAAAGATCCTCAAGGGTGATGTACCCCATAAGTTCCCCTCTTTTTGTGGCTTTTGCCCTTACGCTTACAAGCACACCCGCAAGGTGAACATTTATACCATCATATTCCAGGCCTTTATCTAGCTCATTCGCGTGGCCTAAAATTTCAGCTAAGGTATCATAACCAGTTAGTTTATTAACATATTCGTCTAGCGGATGGCCCGATATATATATCCCTGTTATTTCTTTTTCCATAGCGAGCAACGCCCTGCTTGGAAACTCCTCCAAATCCGGCTCTTCCCTTGTTGAATCGCCTTCACTGGGATCAATCAAATCAAATAATGATAATTGACCACTAACATTGTTTTTTTTGTTTTGGTTAGCAACATCTAGTTCTTTTTCATAAACAAACATCATTTGTGCTCTGTTCAAGCCTAAATCATCTAAGGCTCCAGCTTTTATTAAGCTTTCTATCATTCTTTTATTTAAGCAGGTACTACACATTCTATTAATAAAATCATATATGCTTGTAAATGGTTTTATAGCCCTTTCACGCATTATCTGTTCAACTGCATTAAAGCCTACATTTTTTACAGCACCTAAGCCGAACCTAACATTATCTTCACCAAGAGTTTCATCCTCGCTAAACTTCCAACCACTTTTGTTTATGCTAGGAGGAAGAACTTTAATTTTGTTATGCCTACAATATTGAACATATTGAGAAATTTTTGCAGAGTCACCCAAAACACTGTTCATGGTAGCAATCATAAATTTTGAAGGATAATACTTTTTAAGCCAAGCAGTTTGCACGCTTAAAACACCATATGCCGCAGCATGGCTTTTGTTAAATGCATAAGATGCAAATGTACTCATATCATCAAATATTGAGTTTGCAATTTCCTTTCTAATTCCGTTACGAACGCAACCTGGTATTAGTACATTTCCATCCTTATCAAGCATACCGTTAACAAAATATTCACGTTCTTGTTCCATAACGGAATGCTTTTTCTTAGACATTGCCCTACGCATAAGGTCACTTCTACCAAGGGAATAGCCTGCCAAATCCCTAACTATTTGCATAACTTGTTCTTGGTATACAATGCAACCATAGGTAACATCAAGTATAGGTTTTAACTGTGGTGTTATATATTTTACTGTTGAGGGCTCATGTTTTCCCTTTATATAACTAGGAATACTATCCATAGGTCCTGGCCTATATAAAGATATAGCTGCAATGATATCCTCAAAAGATTCTGGGCGCATATTCCTTAAAAATGCTCTCATACCGCCACTTTCAAGTTGGAACACTCCATCAGTATCCCCTTCTGAAATCATTGTATAAACATCGTCATCATCCATGGGTATATCTTCTTCAATTTTAGGGGCTCCATCGGGTAGCATTTCAAGTGTATCCCTAATAACTGTAAGGGTTTTTAAACCTAAAAAGTCCATCTTTAAAAGGCCTAAACTTTCTAAAGTTCCCATGGGAAATTGAGTTGTTATAACATCATCATTTTTTTGTAATGGAACAAAATCGGTTACTGGGCTAGCTGAAATAAGTACGCCTGCTGCATGTGTGCTTGCATGACGAGGCATACCTTCAAGGGAAATTGCTAAATCAAGCAACCTTGTAACCTCAGCATCTTCTGTATACATTTGTTTAAGCATAGGGTTAACTTGGAAGGCTCTATTTAATGTTATGCCCAATTCATTTGGCACCATTTTTGCAATTTTATCAACCTTGCCATAGTTTACGCCTAATACTCTACCAACATCGCGAATAACGCCCCTTGCTTTCATGGTACCAAAGGTTATTATTTGGGCAACATGGTCTGTTCCATATTTTTCAGTAACATAATCAATAACCTTTTGCCTTTTTTCGAAACAAAAGTCTATATCTAAATCTGGCATACTCAAACGTTCTGGGTTTAAAAATCGTTCAAACAACAAATTATACTTTAATGGGTCTAAACCTGTTATTTTTAATGTATAAGCAACTATAGATCCTGCACCGCTGCCCCTACCTGGCCCAACTGGAATACCATTATTACGGGCATAGTTAATAAAATCCCACACTATTAAAAAGTAATCAATATAGCCCATTTGCGCTATCATATCCAGTTCATACATTAGTCGCTTATATGGTTCTGAAGTTTCATCATTATTATTAGGATATCTAAGCTGTAAGCCCTCCAAGCATAGGCGAGTGAGCATTTGTAATGGTGTTTCATCAGTTTCTATATTATATTTAGGCAAGTGTAAAGTTTTAAAATCAAACTCAACATTACACCTTTCTGCTATTTTTTCGCTCATATGCACTGCTTCAGGCGCATCAGGGAAAAGCTTTAACATTTCTTCTTCACTTTTTACATAAAGCTGATCTGTTTCCATTTTCATTCTGTTAGGATCATCAAGGGTTTTACTTGTTTGTATGCACATTAAAACTTCCTGTGCCTCTGCATCAGCTTCATCCAAATAGTGGCAATCATTTGTAGCCACCATTGGTATGCCTAACTCCCTTGCTAAGGAAATTAATTTTGGTAAAACCTCTATTTCTTCCTTAATTCCATGGTTCATTAGCTCTATAAAATAATTACCTTTGCCAAAAATATCTTGCATATATAAAGCATGTTTTTTAGCATCATCATACCTATTTTGTAGTAACAATTGTGGTAATTCGCCATTTATACAAGCGGATAAACAAATTAAGCCTTCAGAATGTTTTTTTAGCAAATTATAGTCTATACGTGGTTTATAATAAAAACCACTAATATAAGCCTCGCTTATCAATTTTATTAAATTATTATAACCAGTTTGATTTTCGCACAACAAAATAATATGCCTATAATCCCTAGTTTGGGCACTTTTATCAAGCATATCTTCGCATATATATGACTCGCAACCGATTATTGGGTGTATGCCCTCATTTTTGCAAGCATTATAAAAATCAACTACCCCATACATTGCGCCATGATCCGTTATAACACAATGTTTTTGACCTAATTTTTTTACTTTTTTAACAAGCTCATCTATTTTACAAGCGCCATCAAGTAAGCTATATTCAGTATGTAAATGTAAATGTGTAAAAGCCATTACTACTCCTTAAGCCATTCTTCCCATGTTTTAACATCACTACCAATTGTTACCTTATTACCATTTCTTACTATAGGTGATACCAAACAAGTAGGGTCTGATAATATAGCTTCTATAATTAAGCTTTCAGTAAACACAAGGGCAACTAGATGCTTATTAGTTTTTTTATCTTGCCTATTAATAAGGTTTTCTGCTTTACCTGCTGCCCTAACAAACAACTCTAACTCTCTACTTCCAAGCTTATGTTTAGATAAATCAACAAATTGATATTTTATATTTCTTTCTTTAAAGAACCTTTCAGCTTTTTGAACATCAAAATTCTTTTTATTAGCATATATTTGTACGTTCATATAAAATCACTTTCTAATATTTTTTCTAATATCATCACCCAAAAACTCAAAAATTGTGCAAAAACGAACGTCTTCCCATCGAGAAACAATTCTTTCAGTATAGCGTTCTGATAGTTCTTTCATTTTTAGGTTTGTGCTTAATATAGTATGTAACCCTTTATTTCGCCTTTCATTTATAACATTAAAAAGTTGTGATACTGTTATATTATTCATTAAAGGCTCTGTGCCAAGGTCATCAATAAGCAGCACTTGAGCATTCATAATGTTGTTATAGTTACCATCGCCACTGCCAAAATATGATGCCCTTGCAGCTTCAAACCAACCATAGGCAGATACATACTCAACATTAACATTCATATTCAAAAATTCGTTTAATATAGCACGCATTAAAAATGTTTTGCCTAAACCGCTTGAGCCAATAAGCAATAAATCTTTAGTAGTTTTGGTATTGTTTGGAAACTCTTTAACATATGTTTGTATATATTCAAAAACTTTTTGCATATAATTTCTTTGGGAAAAATTATATCCTGGTAATTTTTCATTTGAAAAAACATTCAAGTCAAAGGCTTTAAACGTTTGCACTTCAGCTGTATAGTATTTATCACTTTGGGCAAGTAAATTATAATATTCATTTATATAACATTCACATTTTTTAAATTCAGGTTCGTAAATAACACCTTCATCTTTACAAATGTTGCAATTGAATTTAGGTTGTAAATAGTCTTCTGTATAGCCTGCTTCTACAAGGAGTTTATTTATTTCTTTATTTTTTTGCTTTACATACTCAACAATATCAAACTTAATATTATTTTTGCCTATATTGTTTTTAGCATTTCCCACTAGCATATCATAACGCTCTTGTATTGCTTTTTCTAAGGCTGTTGAATTTTTGCTAACCTCAATTATTCTAGCATTAACTGTATCAATATTATTTTGCTGCCTGTTTCTAAAAATTTCATCTACTTTTTGAAAAAGTTCAGATTTATTCATTCTATTCTACCTCACTGTCGAAATCTGGCTTCCAAATATTGTAATTGTTTTCACCATAATCTCTTTGACTATAATTTTGTTCATTAACAATTTTAGTATTCTCTTTTTGTTTATTCTTATACAATTCAAAAGCATCATCAACTTGTTTAGGTGTTTTTATACCCATTTCAAACCAGCGCTCAAAAATTCTTTGCATGTAAGCAAAAGGTACCTTTGTACCTTTTGCAAATTCAGCACACTTTATAAGCATTTCATCATTAAAATTGTATTTTTGTACCCAAGTTTCTATTTGCTTCCTATCCTTAGAGTTAGGAACCATGTTTACACCTAATCTATCATAAATTTGTTTTAATGTTTTATCTACACTATTTATATCGCTTAAATAGGATGTTGCGGCTTCAACGGTATTAATTCCTTTGTTATTCCAATTACTTAATTGTTCCGCCAGGGCATCAAGCTTTCCACCCCTTGACCCAACTATACCAGCTGTGTACTTTATAAATTCATGGGAGTTATTGCCAACAAATTCATTGTACATCTCTTTTATTCCCTTGGTTACATTCCTTTTTGCCGAGCTCATTCCAAGTTCACGCAACACTTCACGAATTTGTTCCGTTTCTTTTTCTGTATTTTCAATATAATTTAATATATCATCTTCTGTTTTTATATTCTTGCCTCTTTTTAATATACCATTTAATATTGCATCTAAGTATGCAAAGGATGCATCACCTTTGGTTGTTTCTTTACAGGCTGCAATAATTGCATTTTGATCCAAATTCCAAGTTTGGGTCCATTTAGCATAAAGCTGCAATTCATCCTCAGTGGGGTTTCTATATTTCCCAAACCTTCTAAGTATTTGCTTTGCGCCTTTTAAGCTTCCCGCAGACTGGCTGAAATATGCTTCCGCAAGCTCTACATTTAAAATTTTATTTTCCTTAAGTTTCAAAGCCTCTTTTTGAGCCCTTTTAAAGTTAAAATCAACGCCATGGTTTGCAATCATATGCTGAATAAGCATCATAATTACTTCCTGGGGAATATTAAGTTCTTCAATCCATTCAAATGCAATTTTAGTTTCAGTGCCATGAAGTTTTCTTCTTTCACCAAATTGCGAATAAAGGCTATCTGAAAACCTTATATAGGACTCATCAAAGTTTTCAGCAATACGGTTAGCCGCAGCAACAGATACTGGAATATATTCAAATTTAACCGGGTTATCCTGTAGCCTAACAACTAGTTTGCGCCTTTCCCAATATTGGAAAGCTTGCAAAACTTCCTCTTCAACCATACCAAGTTCCTTTGCAAGCATACTTAGGCTTATATCGTTATTAGGGTTATGAGCATACATTAGTCCATACAAATACACCTTTATATAATCACCTTTTGCAACAGGCAAAAAATCAAGAATAAAGGTGTTAGAAACACTTGTACTCCCCAAAGCAAGCCATTCATTATTCAAAGATATCATACCCATAATAACACTCCAGTAAAATATTAGTTGTAATTTATTATAGAAAGAAATAGGTGTTTTGTCAAAAAATTATACAAACTTTACCTTAGTTTTATTAACAAACTGTTAACTTTATTATTTTTATTTTTTATCCGTTTTTTTACTTGACAAACTTGTTGTTTGGCTTTATTATAAATATGTGATTAGCAATCACCGCCGTTGAGTGCTAACAACAAATTGGAAAGGAGACGTGTAAATGGATTTAGATTCACGTAAGTTTAAGATTTTACAGGCAATTATAGACGACTACATCCTTTATGGAGTACCTGTAGGTTCAAGAACCATTTCCAAAAAGTATAATATGGGATTAAGTAGCGCTACTATAAGAAACGAGATGAGCGATTTAGAAGAATTAGGCTTTTTAGATCAGCCACACGTTTCCGCAGGTAGAATACCTAGTACAAAGGCATATAGGCTTTATGTAGATAGTTTAATTAGAAGCGGGGACTTAAAGGGCGATAATAGTATTAACATACAATCTTACTTTAACAACCATATAAGGCGTATAGAAGATGTTTTATCCCACGCAACACAAGTATTATCCGAACTAACAAACTATACAGCATTAGCAATATTGCCAAAAGATAATTCGGATAAAATTAGGAATTTGCAAATTGTTCCCGTAACACAGGACACTGCCCTACTAATACTAGTTATGCAAAGTGGAACAATACACAACAAAGTAATAAGGATAAATTCAAGCTTATCTATAGATACTTTAAACCATATATCTAGCTTATTAACTGAAAAGTTAAGCAATAGAAGCGTTGACGAAGTATCTGATGTGTTATTCAGTATAATAAAAGATTTAAACACAAATAGAGAGTTTTTGGTGCGACTAAGCGATTCAATAGATTATATGATAAACTTTGAAAACCATAATAAACTTACACTTGGTGGAACAAGCAACATTTTTAATTATCCTGAATACGCAAGTGTGGAAAAAGCAAAAAGTATATTAACTTTATTGGATACGCAGGATGAATTAGTAGAACTATTAAAGCAAAACGGTGAAATGCAATTTACAGTTAAAATTGGCCCAGAGAATGGCATTTTAAGCTTAAATGATTGTTCTGTAATTACTGCAACATACTCAACACCTACAAAGGCAAGAGGAACAATAGGTATTATTGGCCCAACAAGAATGCCTTACAAACAAATAATTCAAATATTAAACAATGTTAGCCATGAGTTGACAAATTTGTTTGATGAAAATTAATAATTTGGAGGACTATTATGCAAAGCGAAAATAAAGATGGCTCAACATTAGAAAATATTGAAACAGAAAACAATGAAATAGTTGATGAAACAATGGAACAATGCAGTGATGAAAACTGTGTTGAACTAGACAATATTCAAAAAGATTTAGATGAAGCTTTAGCAAAACAAGAAGAATATCTAAACTTAGCACAAAGGGTACAGGCCGATTTTGATAACTTTAGAAAAAGAAATAATAGTGTTAGAAAAGAATCATACGATAGTGGAGCAATTGATTTTGCAAAATCATTATTACCAGTATTGGATAATTTTGAAAGAGCTTTATCATCACTTAGTGGGGATGAAGATAATAACATTATGGTTGGCATAAACATGGTTTATAAACAGTTGCTAGATTCTTTTGAAAAACGTGGTATAAGCCAAATTAATAGAGTTGGAGAAAAATTTGACCCTAACTTAGAAGAAGCTGTAACAAAAGGCTCGCCAGAAGATGGAGAACCTGGAACAGTATGCGAAGTGCTTCAAAAGGGTTATATTATGGGAACTAACGTATTAAGGTTTTCAATGGTTAAAGTAGTTCCAGAATAAACTTATTCCGGGGAAACCCGTTTAAGCGATGTACATTGTACACCGAATATAAATTAACAATTACTAAATTAAAATAACAAGAAACTTTAGGAGGAAATATATTATGGGTAAAATTATAGGTATAGACTTAGGTACAACAAATAGTTGTGTAGCAGTAATGGAAGGCGGAGAGCCAGTTGTAATACCAAACGCTGAGGGCGCAAGAACCACAGCATCAGTAGTAACAATAACAAAAGATGGTGAACGTTTAGTTGGTCAAGTTGCAAAAAGGCAAGCTGTTTTAAACCCAGAAAGAACAGTAAGCTCTATTAAACGTGATATGGGTACATCAAGAAAAATAAATATAGATGGTAAAGATTATACCCCCCAAGAAATTAGCGCAATGATACTTCAAAAAATGAAGTCTGAAGCTGAAGCTTATTTAGGTGAAACAGTAACACAGGCAGTTATAACAGTACCTGCTTACTTCTCTGATAGCCAACGTCAAGCAACAAAAGATGCTGGCCGTATTGCTGGGCTAGATGTACTAAGAATTATAAACGAACCAACAGCTGCAGCATTAGCTTATGGTCTTGACAAACAAGATAGCCAAAAGATATTGGTTTATGACTTGGGTGGCGGTACATTCGACGTATCATTACTTGAAATTGGTGATGGTGTATTTGAAGTTTTAGCTACAAATGGTAATAATAAACTTGGTGGCGACGACTTTGATGATAGAATAGTAAACTATTTAGCTGACTCTTTTAAAAATGATACTGGTATTGATTTAAGGAAAGATCCTCAAGCATACCAAAGGTTAAAATCCGAAGCTGAAAAAGCAAAAATTGAATTATCTGGTGTATTAAGTGCAAATATTAGCTTGCCATTCATTACAGCTGATGCTACAGGCCCTAAACACTTAGATATGACATTAACACGTGCTAAATTTAACGAATTAACAGCCGATTTAGTTGAAGAAACAATTACACCATTAAACAATGCGCTAAAAGACGCTGATTTAAGTGCTAACCAAATTGATAAAGTAATACTTGTTGGTGGTTCAACACGTATACCCGCTGTACAAGATGCAGTTAAAAGAGTAACAGGCAAGGATCCATTTAAAGGCATTAACCCTGACGAATGTGTGGCCATTGGTGCTGCAATTCAAGCTGGTGTACTTGGTGGCGAAGTTAAAGACGTGTTGTTGTTAGACGTTACTCCACTTAGCTTAGGTTTGGAGACAGAAGGCCATATCTTTACTAAGTTGATTGAAAGAAATACAACAATACCTACAACAAAGTCACAAGTATTCTCAACCGCTGCAGACGGACAAACAGCTGTAGAAATACATGTACTACAAGGTGAGCGCCCAATGGCTGGCGACAACAAATCACTAGGTAGATTCCAACTTACAGGTATACCTGCAGCACCCAGAGGAGTACCACAAATTGAAGTTACATTCTCTATTGACCGTAATGGTATAGTAAATGTATCTGCTAAAGATAAGGGAACTGGAAACGAGCAAAAAATTACAATTACAGCTTCCTCAAACATGAGTGAAGATGAAATTAAAAAACGTGTTGAAGAGGCAGAACAATACGCAGAAGAAGATAAAAAGCGTAAAGAAGAAGTTGAAACTTTAAACCGTGCTGATTCACTAATTTTTGAAATGGAAAAACAACTTAAAGATAACAGCGATAAATTAAGCGAAGAAGACAAACAAACCGTTGAAGTTGAAATTGAAAACTTTAAGAAGGTTCGCGAAACAAATAACGTTGATGATATTAAAAATGCAATGGAAGAAATGACCCAAAAGGTATATAATATCTTTGGTAAAATTTACCAACAAGAGCAAGAAGCTCAAGGTAATCAAGAAGGTGGACAAGTACCACCACAAAACGATGACGGCTCTGTAAATGCAGATTACGACGTTCATTAATTTTAACAAATTCATTATCTCGGTATAAAAACCGAGATAATGTTACGTTATTAAGATAATAAAAAGGTGGGAGTGATTTTTTGGCTAAGCGAGATTATTATGAGGTACTTGGCGTAGAAAAAACAGCAAGTGCCGCTGAAATAAAAAGTGCTTATAGAAAAAAAGCTAAAGAGTGCCATCCTGACTTACACCCCAACGATAAAAATGCCGAAAAGAAATTTAATGAATTAAATGAGGCAAATGAAGTTTTATCCGATGCGGACAAAAGAGCAAGATACGACCAGTTTGGATTTAATGACCCCATGGCTGGAGGCGGTAGCGGCTTTGAAGGCTTTAACGGTTTTGGTGGTATGGGCGGCATGGGTGGTTTTGAAAGTATTTTTAACATGTTTACTGGTGGTATGGGCTCTTCAAGAAATGAAAATGGTCCAGTAGCCGGAAATGACTTGCAACATACCATATATATAGACCTTGTTGAAGCAGCAAAAGGTGTTAAGAAATCCTTTGATTTTATGAGGAATGAAAATTGCGATACCTGTAAAGGTAGCGGTGCTAAACCTGGAACAAAACCCGAAACATGTACAAACTGTAAAGGTTCAGGTCAAGTAAGATCTAGTAATGGTTTTTTTACACAGGTTAGACCTTGCCCCAATTGCGACGGAAGCGGTAAAATAATTAAGGATAAATGTAGTAAATGCCACGGTTCTGGCCATGTAAGAAGAAAAAGGACTGCCAACGTATCAATACCTGCTGGTATAGATAATGGGCAAAACATAGTGCTTAATGGTCAAGGTGAGCCAGGTTTAAGAGGAGGCCCAAATGGTGATTTATTCGTTAGGGTACTTGTAAGCAAACATAAGCTATTCGAACGCGAAGGTCCTAATTTACATATATTGTTACCAATATCTTTTACTCAAGCCGCACTGGGTGCTAAAGTTGAAATACCAACAATACTGGATGGTAAAATTCAACACCAAATACCTGAAGGTACTCAAAATGATGCTACTATTAGGTTAAAAGGTTATGGTATGCCTCAATTAAGGAACCCCAAAGTAAAAGGCGATTTGATTGTTCATGTTAAGGTTGAAATACCAAAGCAATTAAATGATAAGCAAAAATCTCTTTTAAAGGAATTTGAAGAAAGTTTATCTGGAAAAGAGTACGAATCAAGAAAGAACTTTGTTGACAAAGTTAAGGATTTATTCAATTAATATAGGCGACCCATTTATTAGGTCGCCTTTTAACATTAAATGAGGTATTTTATGAAATGGATTAAAGTAATAGTACATACTTGTACCGAAGCGCAAGATTTAATAAGCGAAATGCTTATGCAACAAGGTTCCGTGGGAACGGAAATAAAAGATAGAAAAGATATACCTGATATAAATAAACCTGGAATTGAATGGGAGTTGTTTGATAAAACCTTATTAGACGCAATGCCTGAAGATGTTGAAGTTCATGCATGGTTTGATTTGAATTCAGAAATAAATGAAAAGCTTTTATCAATAAAAGATGAATTGAATGTTTTAAAACAAAACGATGATATACCTTTGGGTAGCTTAGAAGTTAAAACCGAGTCTGTTGATGATGAGGATTGGAGCAATGTTTGGAAACAATATTATAAACCGTTTAGAGTTGGTAAAAACATCGTTGTAAAGCCTTCTTGGGAAGAATATAATAAAAAAGAAGGAGACATTATTATTGAACTTGACCCTGGTATGGCCTTTGGAACAGGCTCCCACGCAACAACATATATGTGCCTTGAATTGTTAGAAAAATACGTTACACCCGAGAAATCAATAATGGATGTGGGCACAGGTAGTGGTATACTAGCAATTTGCTGTGCATTACTTGGTGCAAAAAACATATTAGCCTTAGATATAAATGCCGATGCAGTTAAAATTGCAAACGAGAACGTTGAAAAAAATGGTTTAAAAGAGTATATTAAAGTAGTTCAAAGTGATTTACTAAAGGCAGAAAGCATGGAATGTGATATTGCTGTTGCAAACATTATAGCCGATGCCGTTATAATGCTAATGCCACCAGTAAAGAAAACTATTAATAAAGATGGTTTATTTATTGTATCTGGTATACTAAAGGAACGTGAAAATGAAGTTATGTTGGCAGCTGAAAAATTAGACTTTACCCTTTGTGATAGATTAACTGATAAGGAATGGGTTGCACTAGTATTTACCCATAAAAAATAGAATTATGCATAGATTTTATATTAACAATAAAATAGAATTAAATAGCTTGGTTTTATTGAGTAAAGAAGAAAGTTACCACGCAATAAAGGTTTTAAGATTAAAAATTGGTGATAAGCTTGAACTTTTAGACGGAAGCGATATATTTGTTTGTAAAATAAACAGTATTATAGATAACCTAGTAGAAGTTTTAGCTTTAGAAAAATTAGATTCTACAGAGCCAAAAACAAAAATAACCCTATTTCAGGGTATGCCTAAGGCAGACAAGCTTAGCTTTATTATACAAAAATGCACAGAAATTGGCGTTTATAGTTTTGAGCCTATATTTATGAGTAGATGTGAGGTAAAACCTTCAAACACCGATAAAAAAGTTAACAAGCTAAACAAAATAGCTATTGAAGCAGCAAAACAGTCAGGTAATTCCCATATCCCTGATGTTATTGACTTTAAAAATATTAAAGATATTAAAGATTTATCAGAATATGAATTAATATTAGTGCCATGGGAAGAGGAAAAAAATATTAGCTTAAAAAGCTTAATTAATAGCATATCCCCCACCCCTGAAAAAATAGCTATATTTATTGGTCCTGAAGGTGGAATAGATAAAGCGGAAATAGAATACTTAAAAACATTTAATGCAAAAACAGTAAGTTTAGGAAAGCGTATTCTAAGAACTGAAACTGCAGGCCTATGTACAGCTTTTGCTATATTAACACTATTAAATGATTTATAGAGGAAATTTATATTGAAGAAAGTATATTTTCATACTCTTGGTTGTAAAGTAAACCAGTACGATACCCAAGCTATGTTAGAGCAATTTTTAGATAATGGTTATGAATATACGGATAACCCAACTGAAGCGGATGTATATGTGGTTAATACTTGCACAGTAACATCAACGGCAGATAAAAAGAGTTTACAAATTGCTAACAGGCAAAAAAAGTTATCACCTAATTGTGAATTAATAATTACTGGTTGTATGGCACAAAATAAGGGTGAAGAATTATTATCAACAGGAGCAAGGCTTGTTTTAGGTACAAACAATAGGGCTAATATTGTTCAATTATTTAATAAAGCAATAAATGAAAATAGGCAAATTGTAGCAGTATCTTCCCTTGAGCTTGTTAACTTTGAAAACCTAAGTATAAAAAAACACAACGACCATACTAGGGCAATTATAAAAATACAGGAAGGGTGCGAAAACAAATGTAGTTACTGCATAATACCTACTGTTAGAGGCCCAATACGTTCTAAAACATTGGAAGAAATAAGTTTTGAAGCAAAGGCCCTAGTTAATGCAGGTTATAAAGATATAACAGTAACTGGTATAAATTTGTATTACTATGGCAGTGATTTTGTAGATAAAAAAGACCTAATAGATGCCCTTGAAGTATTGAACAATGTTGACGGATTACTTAGGCTTAGATTAAGCTCTCTAGAACCTGGATTTGTTAATGACAAAAATATAGCTAGGTTAAAAGCTTTGGATAAGCTTTGCCCCCACTTTCATTTAGCTTTACAATCTGGGAGTGATAGGATATTGGCTTTAATGCGAAGGCGTTATAATACAAATATGTATCAAGACGCTGTAAGCAAGTTAAGGGAAAATTTTAAAGATTGTTCTTTTACAACGGATATAATAGTTGGATTCCCTAGTGAAACAGAAGATGATTTCAACGAAACCCTAAACTTTGTTAAAAATATTGATTTTATGAAAGTTCATGTATTCCCCTATTCCCCTAGAGAAAACACCGATGCGGCAGCAATGGATAATCAAATTAGCCCATCAGTTAAAAAAGAAAGGGTTAAAAAACTGATAGATCAAAGTAATGCTCAAATGGATAAAATATATGAAAACATGAAAAATAAAGTTGTAAAGGTTTTAATTGAAGATAAAACTTCATCTAACAGATGGCGTGGTTTTACGCCTCAATACATGAGTGTAGAATTGATTGGTGATTGTATAAGCGGGGAAATTGTACAAGCAAAAATTATTGGCCATAGAAACGAATTACTATTTGCAGCAAAATTATAAGGAGGAATTTTACATGGATAATTGCGTTTTTTGTAAAATAATATCAGGTGAAATACCCAGCAGAAAAGTATACGAGGATGAAAACACCTATGCTTTTTATGATTTAAGCCCTCAGGCTGAAATACACGTATTAGTTATAGGTAAAAAACATCACAGCGATATTATTGATGCTTGTGAAAATGATATTGATACCGTTACTGCATGTTTAAATACTTGCTCAAAAGTTGCAAAACAATTAGGTATTGATAAAAGCGGTTTTAGGATTGCAACTAATTGTGGTAGAGATGCCTGCCAAACTGTTTTTCACTTACACTTTCATGTAATAGGCGGAGAAAAGTTATCAGAAAATATGGCATAAGGAGAAACTATATGCAAAAAGAATTAATGAACTTGATATTAAAAAATAGAAGTTATAGAGGCTTTGATAAAAAATATAAAGTTAGTATTGAAGAATGCATTAATATGATTAACTGTGCAAGGTTTTCTGCAAGCAGTTCAAACATACAACCTTTTAAGTATTATATTGCAACCGATGAAACTGAGGTTGCTGAAATACAAAAGTTAACAAAATGGGCAGGTAGTTTAAGCGAACTTAATTTGCCAAAGCAAGGCGAGGAGCCTACTGCATTTATAGTTATATGCCATGATATAAGTATTAACACAAACCTTGAAAGGTTTTTAAAGGATGTGGGAATAGTATCACAATCAATACTATTATCTGCAACTGCTCAAGGTTTAGGCGGTTGTATGATTGGTAGTTTTGCAAAACAAAAACTTATAGAGTTGTTAAGATTAAATGATAATTTGGTACCTCAATTAGTTATAGCTTTAGGAAAACCCATAGAGTTAATAAAGCTGATTGATAAAGAGGATGGCAAGGATATTAGCTATTTTAGAGATGAGAATGGAACGCATTATGTACCCAAAAGAACATTAAGCGAAATTATAATTGAACGCGAATAAAAAAGAACCCTGCTGATTTCAGTGGGGTTCTTTTAAAATAATAATGTTATAAGTGGAACTGTAATAATTGAAAGCAAAGTTGATACTACTATACTTGCTGATGCAAAATGATAATCTTGCCCGTATTCTTCAGCAAGCACAATGGTTGTATTTGCTATTGGCATAGAGCACAAAACTATTGCTACCTGTATTGATATTAAATGGTTAAAAAACAGTATATAAATAACCCAAAGTATTAAAGGCATTAATATAAGCCGAACTATTGATAGTTTTAGAACAATTGGTTTTATTAATTCTTTAAAGTTACACTCACTTAATGCTGCCCCAATTAAAAACATTGTTAAAGGTGCTGTCATTCCCCCTATACCATCTACCATATTAACAATAGTTGCGGGTACCCTTATGTTAAACATTACAAGTATAAGGCCTATAATAATTACAATAATGTTGGGGTTAGTAATAACTTGTTTTAATGTAAGCTTTGTTTTAGTAGTTTCATTAAATTGCATTATACCTAATGTCCACATTAGGGGCATTGTTGGAATTAGATATAAAGATGAATAAAAAACGCCTAATTCCCCAAACACCATACTAATTACAACAAAGCCCATAGAGCCAGAGTTTGAAAACATAGTGCCAAAGTTAAGCATTCCTCTAATGTTTTTATTATTATTTTTCCAAAATATTTTAGATATTAACAAGCCAATTAAACAAGATGCTGCACCAAAAATAATTACCCAAATGCCACCCTTTATTTGGTCGTAAGTATAACCGTTTAAATAAGAGGAAAGTATCATTGAGGGTAGTACAACATAAAGGATAAGCTTTCTAAAGCCATTCCTATTTTCGCTAGTAATTATTTTAGTTTTTTGTAATATAACACCAATTAGAATATAAATGAGCATTACGGATTGTGTTGAAAGCATTCGTTCAAACAATGCCATATAATACCCCCTTTAATCGTTGTTTATAAGATGGCTATTATATGAATCTACATTTACAATAAGCCTTTCTTCCCTAGACTCAGCAATAACTTCAAGAGCATTTGACACTGATATGTTCATAAATACTCTTCTGCCTGCAACCCTAAATATTTTGCATTTTATTTTTACATCATCACCAACTAAAGCAGGAATAAACTGCCTTAAAGATATCATTGTAGAAACAGAGCTCCATCCTTTTTCTGCATTTTCTTCAATTAATTCCCTATTAAGGTTTTGAATTTTTTCTATTAGTGCCGGGCTTGCCAACTGCTTAAAATTAGAGCCTGAACACTGGCTGCTTATAAGTTCTTCAGTAACTTTAAACTTAAAAACTTTTTCCAAACCAACTTCGATATTCAAATTAACACATCCTTATATTCAAATACAATAACCGCCATCTATGCTAATTACTTGCCCTGTAATGTACCTAGACTTATCGCTAGCTAAAAAAAGCATTAAATCAGCCACTTCATCAGGGTTGCCTAAGCGCATGGATGGTATTTGATTGCATAAATTTAGTCTATCTTCATAAGATAATCCAGCGGACATATCTGTATCTATAACACCCGGAGCAATACAATTAACATTTATACCACTAGGTGCTAGTTCTTTAGCTAAAGCCTTACTAAGGCCAATAATTGCAGCCTTGCTTGCGCTATAATGAACCTCCATTGCCCCACCAGTTATTCCCCACATACTTGAAACATTAATAATGTTTCCCTTTTTATTTGATACCATATTAGGCACTACTGCACGGCTAACATAAAAAGCGCCAGTAATGTTGTTATTAAAAACATAATCCCAATCACTATCTGTAATATCAGTAAAAAGCTTATATTGTGCCATTCCAGCATTATTTATTAACACATCAATATGTTTATAATTAATTAAAATATCATCAACAGCTTTGTTTACTAGTGTTGAATTTGTAATATCAACTTGTATGGCAGTTGCTCCAGTGGTTTTTGAAAGCTCTGCTGCCTTATCAACACTATTTTTATAAAAGAAAAATACTTTATAACCATTTTTTGCAAATAACTTTACTGCACTTGCGCCAATACCACGTGTTCCACCTGTAATTAAAGCTGTTTGCATAAAATCTCCTGACAATTAAAACATTTTTTTCTTCCAAAGGGTAAAGAAGGCTAATATTGCAAGGCCTAATGCTATACCTAATACAATAACAAACCCATATGGAGACCCTGCAAAAGGAACAGGAACATTCATGCCCCAAAGGGATGCAACAAGCGTTGGTGCGCTTATTACAACAGTAAGGCTTGTTAAAATTTTCATAACAATATTTAGGTTGTTGCTAATTATTGATGAAAAGGCATCCATTGTGCCACTCATAATATCTCTATAAATTGCGCACATCTCAATTGCCTGCTTATTTTCTATAATAACATCTTCAAGTAGACCTGTATCTTCTGGGTACTTATTGAGCATATCAAGGCGCATCATTTTTTCTAAAACTATTTCATTACTTTTTAATGATGTACTAAAGTAAACAAGTGATTTTTCTAACTTCATCATTTGCAAAAGTTCCCTGTTTCTAAGTGAACTTTGTAATTTTTCCTGAACATACATGCTTGCCTTATCAATTTGTTTAAGAAAAGCTAAGAACCTTGCAGCATTTCTATGCAATAGTTGCAATATAAAACGAGTACGTTTATTAGTCCAAAAACCTCTAATACGTTCTTCAATAAAATCTGTTATAATTGGTGTTTCCTTTGTGGAAACTGTTATTATTATTTCATCTACCAAAATTATACCTAATGGCAATGTAAGGTAAGAATATCCATCATCATCCGCCTCAACATATGGCACGTCAACAATAATAAGGGTTTGATCACCATTTCTTTCAATACGGGCACTTTCCTCATCATCTAGTGCAGCCCTTAAATATGTTGGATCAAGGTTAAAGCGAACGTTTAAACCTTCAATTTCTTCTTTAGTTGGGTTAAGTAGATGAACCCAGCACCCCTTTTCAAGTGTTGTGCATTCATTAAGATGGTCATCTACAGTTTTAAAAATACGTTTCAATTAACTCACGCCTCTCTTAAAATTTTAATGTATACATAAAATCCAGGGCGTAGTTATATTTAAACTATTTTTAGCATATAAAAACAGAGGATTTTATGTTTATTTGTTTTTTATTTAGAATAATAGTAATGTTTAAACGCTTATTACTATAAGGGTCGCTGTCCACAAAAATCCTCCTTAAGATGTTAATTTAGCTTTATGCATATATCATAGACTTTAATCAATTTAATGTCAATAATATAAATGCTAAAGTAAGTATTGCAATTTTACATTTTATATGTATAATTTAAAAAAGTAGCATAGTTTAGTTAAAAATGTATTTATTAATTAAACTATATGTAGTATGGAAGGATGATAAAATGAAGGTTTTTATTTTGGTAGCTTATGTAGTTATGATGGTAGCAATAATATTTATCACTGCAAAAAAGTCCCTATCTTTAAAGGATTTTCTTTTGGGTGGATACAATGTCGGGCCGTGGATGAGTGCATTATCCTATGGTACCGGCTATTTTAGTGCAGTAATTATTGTTGGTTATTCTGGATCTGTAGGTTGGGATGCGGGTATTGCTGCTGTTTGGTGTGGTATTGGCAATGCTTTAATTGGTAGCTTATTAGCTTGGAAGTTAATAGCAAAGCCCACAAGGATAATGGGCGAACATTTAAAGGTAAGCACAATACCAAGTTTTTTTGAAAAGCGCTATAATAGCAAATTTTTAAGGCTATTATCAGCAATGATAATATTTATATTTTTAATACCCTATTCTGCAAGTGTATATAAAGGCTTAGGGTCAATGTTCAAGCTTACATATGGTATAGATTATACGATAGCAGTAATTGCTATAGCAATATTATCAAGCATATACCTATTTGCAGGAGGATATAAAGCAACAGCAGTTACCGATTTTATACAAGGCATTATTATGATTGTAGGTATAGTATCGGTAGTTATTTATATTATTAATGGTGCTGGTGGTTTAACAGAAGGTTTGAAAAGCCTTGCAGACCCTAAGATAGGCGGTAATGGCTTTAACAGCTTAATTGGTCCAACTAATTCAAGAAGCTTTTTGTTAATTAATGTGCTATTAACAAGTGTTGGGGTGTTGGGTATGCCTCAAATGGTTCATAAATTTTTTGCTATAAAAGACCCAAAAAGTGTAAATAGAGCAGCAATTATATCAACAGTATTTGCCCTTATTATTGCTGGTGGTGCATATTTTGCTGGTGGATTTGGCAGAGTAATAATATCAAAAATAGATACAGTTAATGGTAGCAACTTGTTTAGCAATTTAAATAATGGTCTATTAGGAAAAGATACTATAATGCCTACAATATTAACCGATACTAGTGTGGTTGGTATTCCCGATGCATTATTAGGGCTATTTATTGTATTATTACTTTCAGCAAGTATATCAACCCTTACATCTATTGTATTAAGTACATCAAGTGTAATATCCATTGATTTAGTATCTGTTTTAAAACCAGGTATAAAAAAAGAAACTACAACAAAAATTATGAGAATATTGTGCATTGTATTTGTTGTATTATCATTAATAATTAATTTTGCTTTACAAAACACTCCAATACCATTATTAATGTCATTATCTTGGGGAACAATATCAGGGGCTTTCCTAGCGCCATTTTTATATGGTTTATTATGGAAAGGCACAACAAAAATAGCTGCCGTATCCAGTGTTATATTGGGTGGATTAGTATCCGTTATTCCCCCAATTATTGCAAACGATTTTTCATTAGCACCGTATAGCGGCGTTTTAGCAATATTTATTAATTTAGTATTTGTGCCTTTGTTAAGTTTAGCAACAAAAAAACAATCTATGGCAAATGAGTGTGCAACAACCGTTTTTAATACAAACAATTATTAAATAAAAAAGAAGCCTATAGTTTCAAGGCTTCTTTTTTATTATGTATTTCTTAATAATATAACCATCCAAGTTGCCACTTGTAGAAACTTTTATTTTATTAATATTAAATAATTGCATACAAGCTATTAAAATTGCCATACCATTTACTACAATATCTGCCCTACCCGTTTGTATAGATACAAGTTTTTTTCTTTGTTCAATACTAATATCAGATAAATAATACATTTTATTTTCTATATCGCTATAGCTTAATTCAAAATCTTTTACTTTTTTATATTCAGTCCATGGAATATTTTGTATTATTGCTGATAGAGAAGTAAACGTTCCACCTGCACCATACCAAAGTTCGGGCTTTATTTTTTGTATAGAATTTAATATATCATCCTTTTTGGGTAAAAAAACTGATTTCGCGCAATTTATTGCTAAATCAATATCCTTACTTGAGTTTATTGGACATTGCCTATATAGCCTAACTGCACCAACTTGAAAGCTATTTAAATTATCTAAATTTTCACCTTCACCTATTGCAAACTCTGTTGACCCTCCACCAATATCAATCATTCCACAAGAATTACCGCCAGATGTACCAATAAAGCTTAGTAGCGCCTCTTCTTCCCCCGATAAAAGTTCAACTGAAAGCCCTGTTTCTTGCTTTACTTTATTAATAAAATACTCCCTGTTATTAGCATCCCTTGTTGCACTTGTTGCAAATAATCCGATTGATTCAACGCCACATTCCAATGCTTTTTGTTTCATTACATTTATCGAATTAATAGCTTTTTCTATCATTTCACCAGAAATATCACCAATAGGTGTTGATTGGTCTGGCATTAATACCCTTATACCTTCCCTATCCCTTAATTTATTAATCAATGATTTATTAGTATAATCAATATCCGCAACAAGTAGCCTTAAAGAGTTGGACCCTAAACCAATAACTGCAGTTTTCATAACTTCCTCCAATTAATAAAAAAGCTCACATTAATGTAAGCTTTTAAATGAATTTTTTATGGAACAATCCATTCAAATTCAGAGTCTGATGTTTGATATAACATTTGAGGGTTACTAAATGAAAAACATTCTTCATCTGGCATAATAAAGCCTTTCATCCTTGCTTGTTTTTCAATATACCCCTTAGAGTTTGCTTCCTGTAAGTTTAACTTAAGCATTGCTTCATCATTTTGGCTAGCTGCAATTACAACTTGCATTTGCTTATTTGCATTAACTAAACGTTCAAATTCTATAGAATTAACCTTAATTACTCCATAAAAAGCAACAAGTACAAAAACGCCTATTATCATAAGTATAGTACTAGTTCTATTTTTGCTATTTGTCACGTTAATCACCGCCATAAATCACAATTATAGTAAATATTCTACAAAACTTGCTAAATACCTTTATTTAAATTAAATTCTAAATAATAAATCTCCATAGTTAGGGAAAGGCCAAAAATTAGATGAAGTATTTGCTTCCGCCAAATCAACATCTGCCCTTAATTCCTCCATTGCTGGTAAAACAAAATCAGCACAGAACTTTGCATTAACAAGGCTATCGTTGCTTAACTCATAATCAACTAAAAGTTCATCAAGTTTATTTACTTTATTATATATGCTATTTAGTGTATTTGACAATAGTTTTATTAAGCCAACTTCACAATCACATGCTAAATTGGGTACAGCGGAATTTTTTGCATTTAATGATGATGATATTTTACCAATATAGTGGCTAATAGCAGGTATTATTTCTCTACGAGCCATCTCAACCATAGTTGCCCCTTCAATGTGAATGGTTTTATAATACATATCCAAAATAATACTATAACGGGAATAAATTTCATCATTAGTATATATTTTATGCTTTAAAAACAAATTAACATTTTTTTCAGCTAAGTAATAAGGTAATGCCTCTGTTGTGGTTTTTAGGTTGAGTAAACCACGTTTTTCAGCCTCTTCTTCCCATTCCTTAGAATAGCCATCGCCATTAAAAATAATTCTTTTATGTTTTTTATAACTATCAATAATTAATTCATTTAAGGTTTTATTAAAGTCTTCAGCCCCTTCAAGTTTATCAGCAAAAAATTGAAGTTCTTCAGCCATAATTGTATTAATAATTATGTTTGGGCATGCGATGGACATAGATGACCCCAATGCTCTAAATTCAAATTTATTTCCAGTAAAAGCAAAGGGAGATGTTCTGTTTCTATCAGTAGTATCCTTAGGTAAATTAGGTAGAACATCTACACCAATGTTAATTCTTTCCTTAGATTTACCATTGTATTTAACCCCTGTTTCCAAGGAGTTGAAAATTTCATTTAAATCATCGCCAATAAAAATAGACATTATAGCAGGTGGAGCTTCTCCACCACCAAGCCTATGGTCATTGCCTGCATATGCAACGGACAACCTTAATAAATCTTGATATTCATCAATACCTTTAATTATTGCAATTAAAAGTAGAAGGAAAATAGCATTATCCTGAGGAGAATCACCTGGTTTAAATAGGTTTTTACCAGTATCTGTAAGTAGTGACCAGTTATTATGTTTACCACTACCATTAACACCCTTAAAAGGTTTTTCATGAAGTAGGCAAACTAAACCATGTTCATTTGCAACGTTTTTCATAACCTCCATTGTTAGCTGGTTATGATCAGTTGCTATATTTGTAGTTGTATATATAGGTGCTAATTCATGTTGAGCTGGAGCTGCCTCGTTATGTTTTGTTTTGGCAAAAACACCATATTTCCAAAGCTCCATATCTAAATCCTTCATGAACTTTGCTACCCTTGGTTTTATAGCACCAAAATAATGGTCGCTTAACTCTTGCCTTTTTGGAGGCATGGCACCAAATAGAGTTCTACCTGTATATCTAAGGTCATCACGTTTTTCATAAAGTGCTTTGTCAACTAAAAAATACTCTTGTTCAGCACCTACTGTTGTGTTTACCCTTTTTGTTGTAGTATCTCCAAACAATCTAAGAATTCTTAAAGCTTGTTTATTAATTTCTTCCATCGCCCTTAAAAGTGGGGTTTTCTTATCTAAAACCTGACCACCATATGCACAAAAGGCTGTAGGGATACATAGGGTTCTATCTTTTATAAACGCATATGATGTAGGATCCCAAGCAGTATATCCACGGGCTTCAAAAGTTGCCCTCAAGCCACCTGAGGGAAAGCTTGATGCATCAGGCTCGCCTTTTATAAGTTCCTTACCAGAAAACTCCATAACAGATCTTCCATCAGCAGTAGGAGATATAAAACTATCGTGTTTTTCAGCGGTAATACCAGTCATTGGATGAAACCAATGCGTATAGTGAGTTGCCCCATTTTCTATTGCCCAATCCTTCATAGCATTAGCTACTGAATTTGCAACTGAAATATCGATAATATCGCCATTATCGATTGTTTTTCTAAGAATTTTATATGTATCCTTTGGCAACCTTTGTTGCATTACATCTTCATTGAAAACTCTACACCCAAATATTTTAGTAACATCTATTTTATCCTGCATAAAAATCTCCTTAAATTTAAAGCAAGGCAACACAAAAAGCCTATGTATGAATATTAAATTATGTTAAAAGCAATGTCAATATAATCATTTACCAAAATATTTAGAAACATTTTCTAATTCTTTTCTAATTTCAATATGTTGTGGGCATTTATCTTCGCATTCTCCACATTTTTCACAGTTATAGGAATTCTCAAATTCCTTCATTCCATCATATTGTTTTTTATAAGTATTTAGGTCATTAAACATATTTGAGTTATTATACAGTTTAAAATTACCTGGAATATTTACTCCATAAGGGCATGGCATGCAATAGTTACATGATGTACAACCAACTTTTATTAATGATGAATAAGCTTCCCTTAATTTTTCTATAACATTTAGCTCTTCATGGTTTAAGCTATTTGGTAAAGCTTTACTTGCTGTATTAATATTATCATCAATTTGACTAAAATCATTCATGCCACTCAGCACAGTTGATACTTGTGGAAAGTTCCAAATATACTTAAAACTCCAAGCTGCTGGGCTGTATTTATACTTGTAATCATCAAATATCCTTTGAACCTCAGTGGGTATGTTTTTTGCAAGCTTGCCACCCCTTAAAGGCTCCATAACAACTACATCAATATTTTTATCAGCAGCATACATTAAACCTTCTAAACCTGCTTGATAGTTAACATCAAGATAGTTGAATTGTATTTGACAAAAATCCCAATTATATGCATCAATTATTGTTTTAAAAACATCTAATTCATCATGAAAAGAAAAACCAATATTATGAACTTTTCCGGTAGCCTTTGCATAATCTAAAAATTCATAAACATTATGCTTTAAACACCTATCCCAAAAGCCTTTATTCATTGAATGTAAAAGGTAAAAATCAATATGATCAGTTTTTAGGTTTGATAGTTGTTCATCAAGTAAAGTATAAAAATCTTTTTCTTCATCTACACCCCATACAGGAAGTTTTGTAGCAATATACACCTTATCCCTTAACCCATTAGATAAGGCCTCTGCAACAAATTTTTCGCTTTTTTTGATGGTATGTATATGCGGTATCAATATAGTTAACGCCTTTTTCAATTGCATAATGAATTTGCTTTGTTGCCAAAGCTTTATCTATTTGAGAGTCGTCTCCATTAATTATTGGTAAGCGCATTGCCCCATACCCTAAAATAGATACATCCTTTTTATTGCCTAGTTTTCTGTATTGCATATTTACCTCCAAATAATATTTTAATAATTATATCAAACCGAATTTCAATTAACAATAACTTGGCACAACATATGCTAAGTTTTATAAAAATTGTGACTATAAATTGATTTTTTCAAAATTTTTGTTAAATTCACTAATTTTTAGGCTATAAATGCACATTTTACTATTGTTTATAAATATATTTTGTGTTAAACTATATATCGTAATTTGATATAAAAAAATATCAACAAATGGTGGGTACAATAAATGACATCTACTTTAATTGTATGTTGTACTATTGTAGCTTTTGCTTTATTACTATTAGCTTTTACATTATTTGCAGAGCACAAAGGCAACAAAAGGTTAAAACTTCAAATGACTAAAATGAGCTATTCAAACATGTTTGCTCATTTATTACCTTACCTTAACGAAAGTAAAAATTATTGTATAAGTGCTTTAAAAATTGATTGTAAAGGCGTATATATAGACTATATATATTCTGGAAAAGTGCGCCAAAGAACATTTAACTTGCAAACTGAAGGTTTTTATAGGTTAAGTAATGAAAACATAGAAGTTCTATCTTGCCTAATTGAAGAAATATTACCCGTATTAGGTAATGTTAGTAAATATCATTTTGAAGTTGATAAAAAGCCAGCACTAAATGGCGAAATAAAATATATTTATAATTATTGCATTACATTATCATATAGAAAAGCATTAGAGTATTACAGGGAAAACAACTTAATGGTAAATAGTATTTCAAGGGTTAATTAAACCTTTTAAGAACTTTGAAGCCTTAAAAGTTTGTTGAAACTGAATTTCTAAATATCCGCACAAAAGGTCAAATACCTCCTTTTGTGCTTTTTTATTTGGATTTTTAATATATCCATTTGTTTCTACAATAGAAAGCAATTCACTATATGTTTGTATAGTTATTTTTTCCTTTTTTGTGTTTATTAAATTATTGCAATTGGAACAGTAAAAGCCACCTTCAAAAGCATCAAATTCAATAAATTTATAGTTTTCGGGAACTATTCTTATTCCACAGTTTACACAATGCTTAATTCTTGGCTTATAACCACTAATAATACTAAAATCCATTAAAAATTTATTCATTATAATCAAAGGGTCAACATCAGTTTCGCTTAACATATCTAAGCTTTTTAAAAGGCAATTAAATAAAGGTTTATTCTCCTCATTTGCCTGAACAACAGCATTACAAAGTTGCAACATATAAGATCCACAAGAAAGCTTAAAATGATCAAGCCTTAAATTATAATAATACTTATCAATAGAGCATGATGTTAGGCTATACTTGCCATTTTTTTCATACAGCAAAAATTCACCAGCAACAAAAGGTTCTGACGCTTGCAACAGTGGGCTTTTTGGCCTTTTACAGCCTCTTGAAAACACAGAAACACTGCCTTTATCTGGTGTAAATATTGTAAGCATTTTATCGTTATCTTTATAGTTTGCACAATATATTACAATACCATTTACTTTTACATTTGCCATATGACCTCCAATTTAATATTTTTAAAAGCTACAATCAAAAGATTGTAGCATATATTATTTAATATTATAAAAATTACAAGTGTTTAAAAATGATTGTTCGGCAACCTCTTCCAAACTTAAATTTTTTATTTCAGCAATTTTTTCAGCCACTTCTACAACATACGCAGGTTGGTTTGTTTTACCCCTATATGGTACCGGGCTTAAATACGGGCTATCTGTTTCTATAAAAAATTTATCCATGGGTACTGCTTCTGCAATTAAAGGTAGTTTTGCGCTATTTTTATAAGTTAAAGGCCCTGCAAAAGATATTATAAAACCCATTTTAATGTATTCATTCGCCAACTCTAAGCTACCGCTAAAACAATGCATTACAGCTTTTTTAACATCATTACGCTTTTTTAGCAATTCAAGCATATCACCATGAGCATCTCTAACATGGAACATAACTGGTAAATCAAGTTCTTTTGCTAAATCCAACTGAGCATTCAATACCTTTTTTTGTGTTTCCCTATCGCTATACTCATAATAATAGTCAAGACCAATTTCACCTATGCAAAGTATATTTTTTTGCTTTGTCCACTGTTCAATTATATCAAGATCACTTTGCTTAAAATGTTTAGCCTCATGGGGATGATATCCAACAGCCCCATATACAACATCATTATATTTTTTTGTTAATTCTACTATTTTCTCAGACGTTATTAAGTCAGACCCAGCGCAGATACATTTTTCCACATTAGCAGCTTGCATACTTAATATAATATCGTCAACCTTATCTAATAACCTATCATCCTCAAGGTGGCAATGGGAGTCAAAAAACCTCATCGAATTTCTGCTCCACTTTCGATAAAATCTGGAACTTCAATAAGGGATAATTTTTCAACCTTAGTTGACTCATCAACACAACTTGCAGTTAATAACATACCTTGAGATTCTATACCCTTTAGTTTAACAGGCTTTAAGTTTGCAACAACAACTATTTTTTTACCCACCAAATTTTCAGGAGCATAAAATTGTGCTATGCCACTTACAATTGTTCTAGTTTCATTGCCAATTTCAACAGTTAGTTTTAATAATTTATCACTCTTTTTAACTTTTTCACATTCTAAAACTTTAGCAACTGTAAGTTTAACTTTTGCAAAATCATCTATAGATATTTCATTAAAAATCTGTTTTGCTACATTTGCACTGCTTTCTTTTTTAACTGTAGCAGGTTTTTCCTCTTTATTTTCAGGTTCCATCTGTTCAAGTTCTTTTTTAACATCTATCCTTGGGAAAAGTGCCTCCCCCTTCTTAACCTTTGAACCTGGTTGTAATAAACCAAACTCCTTTAAAGAATCCCATGTTTTTAGATTATCATCTTCTATACCTAATTGTTCATATATTTTTACAGGAGTGTTTGGCATTGCTGGAGCAATTAAAACAGCTACAAAGCGAATGCATTCTGCTAAAACATATAGTACTGTTCTAAGCCTTTCTTTTCCACTTTCATCCTTACCTAAAATCCATGGTTCAGTTACATCAATATACTTATTACAATCACCAATTAAACTCCAAATATCTTCTAATGCCACAGGTAATTGTAATTGCTCAACATGTTTTTCAACGTTTACTGGTAATGCTAAGGCTTTATTAATAAGTTCTTTATCTATATCGTTATATTCAGAAGGTGCAAGAACTTCGCCATCAAAATATTTTTCTATCATAGCAACGGTTCTACTAACTAAGTTGCCTAAGTTATTTGATAAATCAGCGTTCATTAGTGTTAATAATGATTCATATGTAAATTGACCATCACTACCAAAAGGAATAGCACGGTTTAAATAATACCTTATAGCATCGGAACCATACCTATTACATAAAACGACAGGGTCAATAACATTACCTAAGGATTTGCTCATTTTACCACCGTTTAAAACAAGCCAACCATGCCCAAAAACTTGTTTTGGTATTGGTAAACCTATTGCATGAAGTATAATAGGCCAAATTATAGTATGGAAACGAATAATTTCTTTACCTACAAGCTGTAAATCAGCAGGCCAATATTTTTCAAATTTAGAAGTATCATCAGATCCATAGCCTAGGGCGTTTATATAGTTTGTAAGAGCATCAACCCATACATATACCGTATGTTTTGGGTCAAAATCTACAGGTATACCCCACTTTATAGATGTTCTGCTAACGCAAAGATCTTCCAAGCCTGGTTTTAAGAAGTTATTAATCATCTCATTTTTTCTTGATGTAGGCTGAATAAATTCTGGGTGATCATTTATATAATCTATCAACCAATCTTGATATTTGCTAAGCTTTAAAAAATAGCTTTCTTCTTTTGTTTTTTGAACTTCCCTACCGCAGTCAGGGCATTTTCCATCAACGAGTTGTAGCTCTGTAAAGAAGGACTCACAAGGGGTGCAATACCAACCTTCATATTCACCTTTATAAATATCACCTTGCTCATAAAGTTGTTTAAATATCTTTTGTACTGCAACTACATGCCTATGTTCACTTGTACGAATAAAGTCATCGTACTCAATATCCATTGTTTTCCATAGTTTTTTAATGTTATCAACTATTCCATCAACAAATTGTATTGGAGTAAGGCCAGCTTCCTTTGCCCTTAGTTCTATTTTTTGGCCATGTTCATCAGTACCAGTTAAAAAATAAGTATCATAACCCATTATTTTTTTATACCTTGTTAGTGTATCCGCTGCTACAGTAGTGTAAGCATGACCAATATGTAAATTATCGCTAGGATAATAAATAGGTGTTGTTATATAAAACTTTTTGTTTTCGCACATAATATGCCTCCAATTAAAATTTATTCTTCCCAATATTCACAGAGTTTTTCAATTTGTTTAATAAACTTGTTCAATAGCCCATTTGCTAGGCCACTGCTATTTTCAATAATTTTATGCAGCCTTGCTTCAGCTTTAAGAAGTTCTTTATAAACTGTACTAACTTTTTTCTCTTCAACTTTAGCCTCAGAATATTTTTGAATATACTCTTTATTGCCTTCTAAAATAATTTCTTCTTTAGTTAAATCCCATTTTTCACCATTATATGGAACAGCAACATCTGCTCCAAGTTCATTTACAAGCCTATCAGCAAAAGTTTCCGCAGATGGTTCATCGCCATGAACAACGAAGAATTTTGCAGGTGTTGGTGAAAAAGATTTTGCCCATGCCATAAGGCCTTCATTATCAGCATGACCACTTATAGCTTTTAATGTTCTAATTTTAGCTTTTACTTCTATAGTTTCACCAAAAAGTTTAACAAAATCTGCTCCATCATATATTTTTCTACCAAGAGTTCCTACTGCCTGGTATCCAACAAATAGAATTGTTGATTCTTTCCTCCAAAGGTTATGCTTTAAATGGTGCCTAATTCTACCTGCATTTGCCATGCCACTAGCGGATATAATTACCTTAGGTTTTTTATCCTCATTTATTGCCTTTGAATCGTCCGCTGTTATACTTGTTTTTAAGTTGGGGAAGCTTATTGGGTTAACACCATTATACATAAGCTCTTTCATTTCCTCATCAAAATGGTCTATATCAGCTTGTTTAAATATATTTGTAGCTTCTATTGCTAAAGGGCTATCAACATATACTTCAAAGCCATCATGATTTTTTACTAGCTTCTTTTCTTTAATTTCCCTTAAAAAGTATAATAATTCCTGTGTTCTACCAACTGCAAAGGATGGAATTACAACATTGCCACCTGCATCAAATGTAGTTTGTAAAATATTACTTAAATCTGCTATATAATCCGGCCTTGGCCCATGGGACCTATCACCATATGTTGATTCCATAACAACATAGTCAGCATTCTTTAGTAATACAGGATCATTAAGCATAGGTTGATTTGTGTTACCAATATCACCACTAAACACTATCTTTTTAGTAACACCATTTTCAGTTACTGAAACAGTTATGCTTGCAGAGCCTAAAAGATGCCCTGCATCAGTATATTCCACATTAATGTTTGGAGCAATATTTATTTGTTTATCATAATCAACTGGTACAAACAATTCCATTGTTGCAATAGCATCTTGCATGGTATAAAGGGGTTTATATTCTTCTTGCCCTGCACGCTGTGCTTTCCTATTTCTCCATTCGGCCTCAAACTCTTGAATATGTGCTGAATCCTTAAGCATAATATCACAAAGTTCCATTGTGGATGATGTTGCATAAATAGGGCCTTTAAACCCTTTGGATACAAGCATTGGAACCATACCAGAATGGTCTATATGGGCATGAGTTAGCAAAACAATATCAACATCTGTTGCTGAAATTGGTATTTCCTGATTTTCATAAATATCTTTGCCTTGCTCTAAGCCACAATCAATAATTATATTTTTCCCTGATGCTTCAAGCAAATAGCAGCTTCCTGTTACTTCCCTTGCTGCGCCTAAAAATTGTAAATTCATAATATTTCTCCTTAATAACTGCTATTTTAATGATATTATTATTGCATTTTATTGTCAAGTATACAAGCTGTTACAACTATTATACACCTTATTTGTTGTAAAATATAACAAAACACATTATAATTAAATAAATAATTAAAAATAGAGGTTTAATATGATACTTGAAAGAGCTATCCATGCTTTAGAGTTTGATAAAATTAGAAATAAGCTAACAGATTTTGCCACAACAAGCATGGGCAAAAAATATTGTAATGAACTAGCGCCTATTACTGATGTAGAAGCCATAAATAAAGCATTAGTAGAAACCGAAGAAGCAAAAACGGTACTTTATTATTCTGGAGCAAACCCCATGTTCCCCTTTACAGATATAAGCGATAATGTAAGTTTGGCGCAAAAAGGGGCTTGTTTATCAACTAGGAGCTTATTAAATGTTGCCTCTTGTTTAAGGGCATCAAGATCTGTATACAAAGCATTAATAACAGATAAGGATAACACACCAAATATATCCAAGCTTGCATCTGGTTTAACTTTGCTTGTAAACTTAGAGCAAAATATTACTGAAAGCATATTAGGCGAAGATGAATTAGCTGATAACGCATCAACAGAGCTTGCAAATATAAGGCGCAAATTAAGGCATGCCAATTCAAGAATAAAAGACAAATTGAACAGCCTAATAAAAAGCCCTGCATATCAAAAATACCTACAAGACCCAATTATTACAATAAGGCAAGATAGGTTTGTTGTGCCTGTTAAGCAAGAATATAGAGCAAATGTTCCAGGTTTAATTCACGACCAATCTTCTTCTGGAGCAACGTTATTTATAGAACCTATGGTTGTTGTAGAAATAAATAATGACATTAAGCAACTTTTAGGTGAGGAAAGAATCGAGATTGAAAGAATATTGCAAATGTTTTCCGACGAAGTTGGCAGCCACGCAGAAGAATTAAAGGAAAATGTAAGAATATTAATTAAAATAGACTTTAACTTTGCTAAGGCATCATTTGCAAGGAGCATAAATGCTATTTTGCCAAAAATAAACACAAGAGGATATATAAATATTGTACGTGGTAGGCATCCATTGCTTAACCCTGATACTGTTGTGCCAATAAATTTATGGCTTGGTGAAGATTTTACATCCTTAGTTGTTACAGGCCCAAACACTGGTGGTAAAACCGTTACCCTGAAAACTGTTGGTTTGTTTACGCTTATGATGCAATCCGGTTTACACGTTCCTGCAGACGAAGGCACAGAATTGGCAATTTTTAATAATGTATATGCTGATATTGGCGATGAGCAAAGTATAGAACAATCATTATCTACATTCTCATCCCACATGAAAAACATAGTTGAAATATTAAAGGGTGTTAGCAATAAGGATTTAGTTTTATTTGATGAATTAGGCGCAGGTACAGACCCAACAGAAGGTGCCGCCCTTGCTCAAAGTATATTAAGCAAGTTATTAGAGAGCAACATAAGAACTTTGGCAACTACCCACTTTAGCGAATTAAAATCCTACGCCTTATCTACCCCTGGTATAGAAAACGCAAGTGTGGAATTTAATATTGAAACACTTTCCCCTACTTTTAGATTGTCCATAGGAATTCCTGGAAAAAGTAACGCTTTTGAAATTTCAAAAAAACTCGGCTTATCAGAGGATATAATAAATTCAGCTAAAGAATTATTAAGTAGTGAAACCGTTAAGTTTGAGGACGTTATATCAAATGCCGAATACCACAGGCAAATTGCCGAAAAAGAAAGAGCTATTGCCGAAGAAGTAAGGAAAGAAACAATTCAACTTAGAGATGAAGCTGAAAGGTTAAGAAAGAAAACTGAAGAAAGTCGCGCAAACACAACTAGGAAAGCAAAAGAGGAAGCAAAACGCATTATGTTAGATGCAAAACATAAGGCGGACGAGATATTAAGCGACTTAAAGAAAATGAAAAATCAAGCCAACTTACCCCACCATGAAATATTAAAGTTACAAAAATCTTTAAATGATAACCTTGATAGCTTAAGCGCTGATTTAGTTGCTAAAAATGATGAGGCCTTTATGCCTCCGAAGGAATTAAGCGTTGGAGATAGGGTTTTAATTGTTAATTTGAATACTGAAGCGGATGTATTATCCCCTCCAGACTCTAAGGGTGAAGTTCAATTAAAAGCTGGTATAATGAAGCTCAAGGCCCATATAAGCCAATTAAAAAAATTGAAAAATAGTGAAACCCCTCAGCAAAAAACTTCAATAAATATTAAAAGAGATGGGTCATCAAAACAAAGCCTATCACTGGAAGTTGATGTTAGAGGTATGGCCTTGGACGAGGCTACTGTTGAAGTAGACTCTTATTTATACCAAGCATTAATGGTTGGATATAAAGAAGTATACATAATACACGGAAAGGGTACTGGCGTATTAAAGGCAGGAATAAGCAAGCACTTGAAAAACCAAAAACACGTAAAATCTTTCCGTTTAGGTAGGTATGGTGAAGGCGAGGATGGCGTTACTGTGGTAACTTTAAAATAAGGAGTAAGTATGAATAAAAATGTAGTACTTGTTGTTGACGACGATATAAATATTAATAGGCTAGTATCATTGTACTTAGAAAAAGAGGGTTATGATGTAATATCCGCAACAAAGGGTGATGATGCTATACATGAGTTTAAAAAAACAAACCCTGACATTATATTGCTTGATGTAATGTTACCAGTTTTAGATGGTTGGCAAGTATTAAGGGAAATACGAAAAACTAGCCAAGTGCCTATTATCATGTTTACTGCAAAGGATGAAACCTTTGATAAAGTAATGGGTTTAGAGTTAGGCGCTGACGATTATATTACAAAACCTTTTGAACCAAAAGAATTAATTGCTAGAATAAAAGCTGTATTAAGAAGAACACAACCAAATGAACAGGAAAAAGCTGTACAATACAACATGCTTTATATAAGTTTAAAAGAATATAGTGTTATTTATAAAAATGAAGTTGTTGAAATGCCCCCTAAGGAAATTGAACTGCTTTACTATCTAGCTACCCACCCAAACACAGTATTTACTAGGGAGCAATTATTGGAGAATGTATGGGGCTTTGACTTTTTTGGGGATAGCAGAACTGTTGACGTACATGTTAAAAGGGTACGAGAAAAATTACCAGATAGCGAAGAATTTGGTTGGCAAATTAAAACAATATGGCGCGTTGGTTATAAGTTTGAGCTAAAGAATGTGGAGGCAAAATAATGTTCAGAACATTATTTGGTAGGCTTATGGCGCTGTTTATAGCCGTAATAATTGTTCTGCTTAGCATGTTTTCTTTAATTAGCTATACAATTATTAGAAACACTATAATAAGCGATAGAATGAAGGCATTAAAAACAGAGGCTAGAGATATAGCTAACATTGCTGCAAATATAGATTTGAAGGATTATTTTGAAAAATCATCATTAGAAAGCCATTTAAAATATAAAATAGATTCCGTACAAAAAGAATATGGAGCTTACATTATCACAGTAGATAGAAATGGTAAAATAATAGATAATTTAATGGGTTTGTATAACGAAAATTATGAGTTTGCAAAATCTCTAAATGGAGATAAGGTTTATAAAGCCCTTCTAGCTATTGTTTCTGGAAAAGAAATTGAAAGCCAAGATTTAAAAATTGATGAAGTAGTTTTTACCGTTGGTGTACCTTTTATACAAAACAATACTGTACAAGGGGCAGTTTTTATACACACAGCCGAGCAAAAAATACGGGCTGAATTTTCTAATATATTTTTCTTATTAATAGGTTTATTTATAATTGCAGTAGCGCTAGCTGGTTTTGTTGCAGCTTATTATACAAAGAGGTTAACCGACCCATTACTAAGTATGGAGGCGGCTGTAACAGATTTTACAAACGGTAAGTACACAAAAAGGGTTGAAGAAACTGGCACCATAGAAACCACTCATTTAGCAAAATCTTTTAATATTATGGCCGATAAAATTGAAAGAACTGAAAAAAATAGGCGTGAGTTTGTTGCAAATGTATCCCACGAGTTAAGATCGCCTGTTACAAGTATAAACGGCTATATAAAGGGTATGCTAGATAAAACCATTCCTGATGATAAAATTAACCAGTATTTAGGAATAGTTTCCGAAGAAACTGAACGTTTAAAAAAACTTATAGAGGATTTACTAACTTTAAGTAGATTAGAAAAAGACGAAATAAGCTTGGAATATGATCATTTTAATATTAATGAACTAATTAGGAGGGTTATAATAACAAAAATTGTTGATATAGAAAACCGCAACATAGAAGTTGATACAGAATTTGAAAATGAACCAATTGTTGTTTATGCTGACAAAAGCAAAATTACACAAGTTATTAATAATTTATTAGATAATTCTATAAAGTTTGTTAGTGATGGTGGATATATAAATATTTCTGTAAAAACAAATGGCGGTAAAGCAATAATAAATGTTTTTGATAACGGCATTGGCATAAATGATGATGATATCCCCCATATATTTGAACGTTTTTACAAGCACGACAAATCAAGGAATGCTGATAAAGGTACAGGTTTGGGTTTAAGTATATGTAAGCAAATAATGGACTTGCACGGGGAATATATTAAAACTATAAAGGTAGATAAGGGTTCTAACTTTGAATTTAGTTTGGAATTATATAAAAATATTTAATATAAAAAATTATTTGAAAGATATAACAATTAATGTTAATATATAGATACTTTAAGGTTTTAAAAGTTTGCATAGTTTGCTTGCATTATAATAAAGATTAATAGTATAGATTATTATAAATTTATAAAAATTTATATGTACGTTGTAAATACAATGTAAAGTTATAGAAATTAATGTTTAAATTAGTATATAATACCTTAAAATAATTGAAGTAAATAAAGATTGCTAAAAATTGTAATTGGAGAAAAATAATGGGCTCATTAAAACGACATATATTTTTAATAGGAATGCCTGGGTCCGGGAAAAGTAGCTTGGGTAAACGTGTGGCAAACTCGTTGAGGTTGCCCTACGTTGATACGGATTTAATGCTTATGCAAATTATGAATATGGATACTAAAAAGATTTTAGAAACATATGGCGAAAAAGAATTTAGGAATGCTGAAACAAATTTATTAATCCATCTACTAAGCATGCAACCTGGGCTAATATCAACTGGTGGTGGCTTACCCCTTATTGATATAAACAGTAGAATAATTAAAGATAATGGGCTAGTTGTTTTAATTGATAGACCAATTGATAGCATAAAATCTAATATAAGAATTGAAAAACGTCCGCTTTTGGTTAAAGAAGGCGTAAATGAGCTAAGTAGAATATATGATTTACGAATGCCCATGTATAAGCAAGTTGCTGATATTGTTTTAACTAACACTAGAGGGTTCCAAGAAGGTGTAAGCACCCTTGAAAACATATGCAAAAATCAAATGTAAAAAGGAATGTATACATTCCTTTTTTATTGTTTTCAATTTGTTAACAAACAAAATAGCATAATTTGATATAATATAGTAGAAATATTGTTTGTTAGAGGTTGTTATTAATGATAAAAGTTGTAAATGTATCAAAAAAATATGGCAAAAACATTGCATTAAATGAGGTTACTGTTAATGTTGCTAAAAATAAAATTGTTGGTTTGTTGGGTCAAAATGGGGCTGGCAAAACAACAATTTTAGATATTATAACTGGTTGTACAATACCAGATAGCGGTGATATTTTAATAAACAATATATCTATAAAAAATAAACCTAATGAAGTTAAAAAACTTATTGGTTATGTACCTGAGAAGCCTCCATTGTATGACGATATGACCGTGTTTGAATATTTAAACTTTGTTAGTGATTTAAAACAAATAAATAAAGCAGATATAATAAGCCATATGAACGAGGTAATGAGCTTAACTGGTTTAACGGAAGTAAAAGGAAGGCTGATTGGTAATTTATCAAAAGGGTATAGGCAAAGGCTTGGTATAGCACAAGCACTAATAGGAGATTCCCCTATATTAATATTTGATGAACCTACTGTAGGTTTAGATCCAAAGCAAATGATAGAAATTATGGATTTAATAAAAAAATTATCAAAAAACCATACAATTATTATAAGCTCACACAGATTATATGAAATTCAAGAACTTTGTGAAGAATATATAATATTGCATAAAGGCAAAATAGCAAGTACTGGTAACATAAATGATAATGTAGATAATAACTTACAATTAGAATTAATAGTTGCTGAAGATAATAAGAGTATTATAGACAATATTAAAACTTTGAATTTCACAAAAAAAGTTGATGGAAAACCTATTAGATTTGCAAACCAAAATATGATTAAAATAACAATTTATACAACTGGCAACCCATTACCCGAGGAACAGATTTATTCTCTTTTAAACTGCTTAAATATACCATTATATTCATTAAAGAGAAACGACAAATCTTTAGAGCAAATGTTTATGAACATTACAGCTTAGAGAGGAATTATATTGAAAGCTATATTAAAAAAAGAATTAAATATATTTTTTAAAACCCCTATTGCATATATTTTTATTGGTATGCTAATAATTATTGGCAGTATACTTTTTGTGGTGCAAAACATAAGCAACCTATCATCAGATATTCCTGGATTTTTAGCCCAATTAAACATAATACTAATATTTTTAATACCAGTATTATCCATGCGAATGTTTTGCACTGAATTTACTTATGGAACAAACAAACTATTGTTTTCAAGCCCAATATCCGTTGTTGATATAGTATTAGGAAAATATTTTGCAGCACTTATAGTTTTTTTAATTTCTGTTTTATTATCGTTTGTGTTTGTAATTTTTACTTTGATATATGGTAAAGTTTATTTTTGGGAAATAGCATTGGCTTACACTGGCTTTACATTACAAGCTGCTGCCTTAATAGCAATTGATATGTTTATATCCTCATTTTCAAAAAACCAAATTGTTGCAGTTATAATGGCCTTTGGCGCAAACTTTACCTTATGGCTTATAGATATATTATCAAAATCAAGCTCTGGGCTTGTTTCAGAAGTATTAACGTTTGTTAGCTTGTATAAAAGGGTTGAACCTTTTATGTTAGGTCAATTATCCTATGCTAGCGTTGCATTTTTTGTATTATTTTCAATTTGTTTTATACTGGCAACAATATTTAAGCTGAATAAAACATTGTATGGAGGTTTTAGAAGATGAAAAAAACCACTACAATTTCTTTAATTATACTTATTATATGTATAGTTGTATCCGCATTTTTTGTTGTTTTTTTAGATAGTTTAGAAAAAAACAATAATATTAGGCTTGACCTATCCTTCAACTCATATGCTACAACAAGTGCTGATACGAACAAAATATTAAAGAATTTACAAAAAAACGTTAATATATATTCTTTTAAACAAACAAGCATTAATGATATGCAGCTTTATGAGTTAATAAAAAAGTATGAATCTTTAAGCAGTAAAATAAAATATGAGCATATTAGCCTGGCAGAAAACCCATCCTTTGCAAACAAGTTTGTGGGCGATGCTACCAACCCTTTATCTGCCGATAGCATAATAGTTTATTCCCCTGATACTGACAGGTATAAACTTCTTGCCCCTAGTGATTTTTTATCTTTAGGTTACAATATTAATACGGAAAATTTTGAGTTTGAGGGTTTGAAATACGAAAAAAATTTAACGGAAGCAATAATATATGTAAGCGAAAATGATATACCTACTGTTCAAATTTTAACTGAGCACGGTGAATTAAACAGTGACAATTTGAAGGTGTTTACAGATTTTTTAAAAAGCAATCAATATGATGTAAAGTACGTTGATTTAAAAGTTGATAGTTTATCAAACAAATCTTTATTATTCATCCCCTCTTTATTGATTGATTTAAGCGATGATGATTTAAATAAAATACAAGAATTTGAAAAATCTGGCGGTAGCTTATTAGTGGCAATAAACTATACTGATGATCATAGCAAAAATACGAACTATGTTTCATTGTTAAATAGTTATGGTATATTACTTAAAGATGGCGTTGTTATGGCTGACGAGAATGATAAGGCAAGTTATTTTGAAGAACCACTTTATTTATTGCCTTATATGCAAAGCAACGACATACTAGACCCATTAATACAAAATAATTTAGACGTTATTTTAATGCCTAGTGCAAAGGCTTTTGATACAGTAGAATCATCTAACTACAATATTACCCCATTATTGTTAAGTGCCAAAACATCAAAACTAGTTAATATTATGGATATAAGTAATACTACTTTAACCCCAATTGAAACTGGTGAACAAAAGCTTGGATTATTAAGTGAAAAGCAGAATAGTGGTGGAGAAAATTCAAAGATGATAGTTTTAGGTAATACATCTATGTTAACTGAAAGTTTTATATATTCCAGAACATTTGTTTCAGAGTTTATATTAAGAATATTGAATACACTTTTGCCACAAAAACAAAATGATTTAGATATAAAAACTATACCTGCAATAAGGCCTGAAATGCGCCCAGGGAGTAAAACAACCGGTTTAATATTAATTTCAATTCAACCAATTTTAATACTAACAGTGGCATTTATAGTATTGAAAAAAAGAAAGCATTTATAATTAATTTAAACATTATAAAAACCATTAGAAAAGCTTTTATTTGTTGACTTATAGGGCTTTTAATGATATCTTTAACCATATTCTTTTCGTGAATTACTTATTAAGGAGTTTATAATTATGACAGAATTACAACTTGTTTCAATTAGAATTAAAGATTTAAGAGAAATTCAAGGTTTATCCCCTGAGGATGTTGCTAATAAAGCAGGTATTCCTATTGATGAGTATTTAGCATATGAAACCGGAACAAGCGATTTCTCATTTTCTCACCTTTTTAACATTGCAAATGTTTTAGGTGTAGATATATCAGATTTATTAACTGGTGAAAGCCCTAAACTTAAAGGTTATATTATTACAAGAAACGGTAAAGGTTTGGCATTTGATAGAAGGAAACAATACCACTACCAACACTTAGCTTATAATTTTAGGAATAAATTAGCCGAACCATTTATTGTTACTGTAACTGAGGATTTAAATGGTGTTAAAAAACAAGCCCATAGCCATAATGGTCAAGAATTTGACTACGTTATTGAAGGTAAACTTCATTTGAATTTAGGTGGTAACGACTTAATTTTACTTCCTGGCGATTCAATTTATTATGACAGTAATATTCCTCACGTTATGTATGCCCTAGATGGCCCATGTAAATTTATAGCAGTTGTTATAAAAGAAGAAAATGAATAAGGAAGGAAAATCAATGAGTACACCTTTTTATTATAGATATTTAAAAGATGCAAGAACATTCACTGAAGAAAAAGACTTTTTAGAAAACTTTAAAATAATTCCACCAAAGAATTTCAACTTTGCTTATGATGTTGCTGACGTTAAAGCTGAAAATAACCCTGATGAACTATGTGTGCTTTGGACAAATGAAAAAGGTGTTCGTAGGGAATATACCTTTGGCCAATTAAAAAAAGATAGTGATACCATAGCAAAAGTTTTACAACAACGCGGTATATCAAAAGGCGATAGAGTATTATTAATACTTAGAAGAGAATTAGTGTTTTGGCCTACAATAATGGCATTGCATAAAGTTGGCGCAGTTGGAATACCTGCTACACACTTGCTTACAGAAAAAGATATTAGGTACAGAATTGATGCCTCTGGCGCAAAAGCTTTCCTTTTAACAGACCATAGCTTTAATATTCTTGAAGATGCTGCCGCAGCAAAGGATAAATGTAAAACTTTAGAAACAGTTATTGTTTTTGGCAAAGCTGAAAACGGCTTATTACAATGGTCTGACCTTGTGAAGGAATATGAAGATGTTGAATTTGTAAAACCTGAGGGTGATAACCTTGCATGTGATAACGACCCTATGTTATTATATTTTACAAGTGGAACTACTGGCATGCCAAAAATGGTTGTGCATAACTTCCACTATCCATTAGCACATATAGTAACCGCTGCATATTGGCAGCAAGCATTCCCTGGTGGTTTACACTTCACAATATCTGAAACTGGTTGGGCAAAAAGCGTTTGGGGAAAATTATATGGACAATGGTTGGTTGACTCAGCTGTGTTTGTATATGACTTTGAAAGATTTATACCCAAAAACATACTTGCTATTATTGAAGAATGTAAAGTAACAACTTTCTGCGCCCCTCCAACAATGTATAGATACTTGTTGCAAGAAGATTTTGCAAATTATGATTTATCATCATTAAAATATTGTGTTGTTGCTGGTGAGCCACTGAACCCCGATATGGCTTTAGAGTTTGAAAGGCGTACCGGTATTGCTTTAAGGGAAGCCTTTGGGCAAACTGAGTTGACTGTTACATTGGTTAATTTCCCTTGGATGAAAGTTAACCCTGGCTCTATGGGAAAACCAAACCCCATATACAACGTTGATATTATTGATGAAGATGGTAACAGTGTTGCCCCTGGTACAACAGGTGAAATTGTTGTAAGAACCAATGAGGGCAGACCATTAGGTATGTTCATAGGTTACTATGATGATATGGACAGAACAGAATCTGTTTGGAAAGATAATATTTACCATACAGGTGATGTAGCTTACAAAGATGAATGGGGCTACTATTGGTATGTTGGTAGAAGCGATGATGTTATAAAATCAAGCGGATACCGTATTGGACCTTTTGAAGTTGAAAGTGTTATTGTAGAACACCCCGCAGTTCTTGAATGTGCTGTTACAGGTGTGCCTGATGATTTGCGCGGGCATGTAGTAAAAGCAACAATAGTTTTAAAACCTGGATACGAAAAAAGCGAAGAACTAAAAAAAGAAATTCAAACATTTGTTAAAAATGCAACTGCACCATATAAATACCCAAGAATAATTGATTTTGTGGATGAAATGCCAAAAACAATTAGCGGTAAAATAAGGCGTGTAGTGCTAAGAGGAGAAGAAAAATAGGACCCTTGGAAAGGAAAATTTTTATGCGTGTTAGTTATCATAAAATAATTTTAAAAATGCTAACTTTATTTATGGTGTTATTTGTTTTTGCATCAGTAAATAATAAAATTATGGCCGAAGGTGAAAGTGATTGGTTTGAAACCTATGATATTACTGATACAGAAAAAGTTTGGGAAATGATAACTAGACCGATTACTGTACTTGATGCACCAGAGAAGAAAGAAGTTTACCTTTTAGATGCCCCCAATGGTAAAAGGATAAAAAAAGATAAATTGGGCGGATATATTTGGGGATCACAAGCTGCAATTAAAGTTTTAGGCGAAGATGAAGACGGCTATACTTTAATTGAAGGCTATGATGATTATGATAGGCTTTTACAAGGTTATGTAAAAACATCATTAATAAAACAAGCTACCCCCAACCAAGATATTGGTATTGTAATAGATAAATTAACCCAGAGGTTATATGTTTTTGAAAAGGGCGAAATGAAAGCAGAATTGCTTATTTCTACGGGCTTAGTTAATAAAGACCAACCTTACAATGAAACAGCATCTGGCGAATACCTAATATCAAGTTGGGTTGGTGATTTCTGGAGCGGAAACATGATATGCCGTAAGGCAATTAGGTTTAATGGTGGGGATTTATTGCACTATGTTCCAGCCCTTGTTAATAAAGACGGATCATACAACTATTCCCCATTTATACCAAAGCTGGGTTCAAAGGCAAGCCATGGTTGTGTAAGGGTACAAGAGGCTAAAGACTCTAACGGTTACAATATGGAATGGCTTTGGAATAATTTAAAAAGAAATACTAAGGTTTTAATTTGGGATGATACTGGTCGCGAACAACCATATCCCGATGATTACAGCTTGTTATACTATAACCCTGATGGCGGAAAAAACTACCATTCAACCGCAAACTGCCATTCTGTTAAAGATAAGTATTTACCACTAAGCCCATTCTATTATGGACAAATGAGAGATACTGAACCCTATAAAAACTTAACCCCTTGCCCCCACTGTACCCCAGTTGATACAGAGGCTAGGATAGACGAGAAAAATAGGGAATATTTAAACGATGAAAAATATGCTGAATTAATGGAAAGAAGAAAGGCTATTCACGATAGTTTTGACCCTTTCAACCCACCAAAGGAAATCTTAGATAACCATGCTGTACTTCCAGCAGCTATTGCTCCAAAGGGAGTACAACAGCCATACCCTGACGATTACAGCCATGTTTATTATAACCCCAAAGGTGGTAAAAATTATCATGCAGATGAGCGTTGCACCCATGTAAGGGAGAGCTTTTTGCCATTAACTGGTATATACTATGGTCAACTAAGAAGCGATGAGTTTAATAAGTTAACTCCTTGCCCTTACTGTAACCCTCCTCACGAAGAGAAATATATTGATGAAATAAATAAAAAGAATTTGGATGAAGCTGATTATACAGAGTTAATTAAACAACGTAAACAAATTCATGCTGCTTTTGACCCAAATTCACAACCAACATCAAATGATATTGAAAACAATGTTACTAGTGAACCTATAATTGAAGAAAACATTACTGAGAATGTTGTTATAGATACTATTGAAAACGATGAAGGTTTAAGCGAAGAAGAATTAAGTCAAGCGTTAGAGTTTACATTAGAGGTTGACAACTAATTTAAATTGCATAAAAATTAATAACGCATACACATAGTATGCGTTTTATTATTAAAGTAGGTGAATTATGAGTAAATTTATTAGGTTAATTGCCTTGATACTAATTGTATCTATGTTACCAATAGGCGCAATGTTAGCACAAGAAAATAATGGCTGTATAGTTAGGGTTTATTTATCAAGGCTAAATTTAAGTAAATATTTAGATTTGGTTGTAAACGGAAATTACAGTTTAATGTCTGGAGATATTGTAGTATCACCCCAAAGAAATATGCAAATTAAATTGAGGCTGATAAATGGAGTTTTCTATTCTTATATGAATGGTATAACAAGCAAATTAAGCAATAGCATAGTTTTAAAGCGCAACTCAACTGATTTAAGTTTAGAAAATGGTTTAAGGCTTAATAACTTAAAAAACATATATTCAGGCGATTTACACTTAAATATAAAAGATGATAATATTTATGCTATTTTACACATACCAGTAGAAGAATACCTGCTAGGCGTTGTACCTTATGAAATGAGTGATTCTTTTCCAATTGAAGCACTAAAAGCACAAGCAATAGCCGCAAGAACATATGCAATAAAACACTTAAACCCTAAAGATGATTTTGACATGTATGATACAGCTCAAAGCCAGGTTTATAGAGGTTATAACAAAGAGAATATAAACAGCAAAAAAGCTATTGAAGAAACAAGAAATATTTGTGTTTATATTGATGACAATTTAGCTAGTTGTTACTACTCTGCAAGTAATGGTGGACAAACTGAGCTCCCTCTAAATAGGTGGGGAAATGTTGGAGATAGTGATTGTTATAAAATGGTGGATGACCCTTATGATACAAAAAATAAAAAGAGCCCTTTAAAAACATATAGTTTAAAAAAGGATATTAATTCAGATGATCATGACGATGCTCAAAAACTAATATGTGAATATTTAATTCCTTTTGCAAGAGTTAATGGCTTTAATACAGAAATTGAAAATATAAGATTAGATAAAATCAATACTGTTACAGTTGATACTCCAAAATATCCCGAACCTTCTAGAGTGTATACAAAATTAAATATAACATTGAATTTTTCTGGTAAGAAAGAGTTGGCTACAACCGAAGTTACAGCTACACCAAAGCCGACACCAGTTCCCACCCCTACCCCTTTTATATATTCTTTTATAAAAACAACACCAAAACCCATTAAAAACCTAAATTTAGGCAATTATATTGAATATGATAAAGAAGTTTCCATATCCATACCAATATTTAACGATGTAATAAATGCGTTTGGATTGGCTTTAGGTGGTGGTGGTAATTACCTTATTAGTGTTGAAGAAAATAAAAACAACTTTGTAATTACATCAAAAAGATATGGCCACGGCATTGGTATGAGTCAAAGGGGCGCAGAACAAATGGCAAACGAAGGCTTAAAATACACAGATATATTAAATTTTTATTACCCTGGTATAAAACTACATGATTATACAAAAAAAGATAATAAAATTGTTATTGAACCCATATCTACAAAGGATCCATTTTTACAATATACTCCTGAACCATTGCCTTCACCCACACCATTACCCTCACCAATTCCATTATTAATAGATGTTCCTAAGGAGGTTGAGGTTTTAGTTGTTGATAATATTGAAAAAGATTCTTTTTTAAACCTAAGGGAACAAGCTGGTACTGGCTTTGGCGTTGTATTAAAGCTATATTATGGTCAAGAACTTTTACTTGTAGAAAAAGTTGAAGAAGGTTGGCTACATGTAATTTTAAATGGTAGTGATACAAACACAATTATTGAAGGTTATGTAATGGAAGAATTTATTAGTTATAAAAATTAATAAATTATATAATTGTTCCACAAGTATTACAAAAAGATTGATTTACTTGACATAATACCTGTTTTGCAATAGAATAATTATGTATAAATATAATTTGAGAAAATAATTATATATAGATTTAAAGCTGTTCTTGAAAGGGGGTAAAGGTCTTTATTAGACCTTTTAAGTTATGAAAAATAAAATTATTCCTCTATTGTTGTTGGTGCTTTTAATTACTGCAGTATTATCAGTAGGAGCCTTAGCTTCTAGTTATGACCCCGTAAGGGCAACAATTTCATACTCTCCAAAATCAGTAAGTGGGTTAGAGCAAATTAATATATCCATTACTGTTACAAATGTTGGCGACGGAGATATGACTGAGCCTGTAGTGCTATATGCCCCTAATGGCAAACCAGTATCCGACTTTGGCGAGAACGGTTCTGTTAAGCTTTCAGTAGGCGCAAGTAAAACCTATAAAGGCGTTTGGCAATTAAGGCAAAGCGATCTTGATAGTGGTTCTGTTAAATATTACATAAAGTATACAATGCTTAATGATAAAGGCGAAAAAGTTCAGCAGTTAAAATATTTATCTGCTAAATTTGAATACGAAAACGTAATATCCGACTTACAAATAACACGCGATGTTAGCCCAACTGTTGCAAAACAAAATCAGGAAGTTACAGTTACATATACATTTATAAATAAAGGAAATGTATCTGCAACAAATATAAAAGTTGTTGAAAATAAAAGCATAGCAACAAAATCAAAAACACTAGATAAGGTTTTACCAGGCGAAGAAACAACAATTGTTTTTACTCAAAAAATGGGTAAAAAGAACTTAGTAAGCTCATCAACCGTTACATATAAAAGCGAAAAAAACAATAAAAAGAAAACTTTTGATAGCCAAACAATTACATTTGGTGAATCTAAATTAAGCGCTAATTTAAAAGCAAGTAGCAAAGGTGTTTTAGTTGGTGAAACCGTTAAACTTACCCTTGACCTTGAAAACAAAGGTAATATTGACTTTAACAACTTAAATATTAGCGACCCCACCCTAGGCGATGTATTTACAGGTCAAAGCTTAGTTGCAGGGCAAAAGCTTTCTTTAGAAAAAGAGCTAATTATAAACGAACCTTCTAAGTTCCAATTTACAATTAGTGGCACAGATTCCACAAATAGTGAGGTATCTGTAAAAACTGATGAACTAGAAGTTAAGAGTATAAATGAAGACCAAAAATTAACAATGATTGTAAGCGCAGAGGCTGATAAAACAACAGTTTTTGATGATAATGGCAAAGTTAGGTTTACAATAAGTGTTAATAACAATAGCTTGGGTGAAGCAAAAAATGTAAGAATTCACCACGGTGATGTTGATGTATATACATTTGCTGAAATTAACCCTGGCCAAACAAAAACAATAACAAGGGATTTTACATTATCAATGCCTGGCGAATATAAGTTTACCGCTACTTGTAGAAACGCATTAGATGAACAAGTATCCTTTGAAAGCGAAGGTATTTATATTGATGTTAGTTCGCCTACAATGGTACCTGTTGTAATTACACCTTCACCCCTACCCCCATTAGTTACAGTTGCTCCAAAAGCTTTAATTGATGCCCCTGATACATATGAACAAACTGGAAAAATATCCAATATTGTAACTATTATATTTGCATCATTATCTGGATTAGTATTGTTGTTATTAGCTGTTGCATATGCTTTAAGGTTTGTATCAAAAGCAAAATCTAAAAAGGCTGTTGCAAACATAGTTAACATAGCTAAAAATAGAGATTACCATTCTGAAAACAAAGATAACGATAATATACCAGTTCAGGCAGCACCTTTATCTAATGATTGGCAAAACACTGAATACAAACGCAATATTGATACAAGTGAAGAAGATTTTGTATCCCCATATGCTGATTCTGTTAGTGAAGTAAAAGAAGATGCTGAAGTTTTAAATAACGAAAACAATGTGGAAGAAGAAATTGTTGAAGGAATAGAAAGAAGAACAAGCTATAGGCGTCGTTCCCCTGGTGATAATTAATTATGTTTAAAGGTTTTAGCGACAACACTATCAAGTTTTTCCTTGATATAAGGTTTAACAACTACACAGGTTTTATAAATGCTCATAGAGCAGAATATGACGAGGTTAAAAACGAGTTTTTTAACCTCGTTGACTCTTTAAGCCCTACACTATTAAATATTGATGATAAAATAGAAGTAAGGCCAAATAAATGTTTATCTAGAATAAATAGAGATGTTAGGTTTTCAAAGGATAAATCACCTTATCGAGACCATCTATTTTTAACCTTTAGAAAATCTGGAATAGAAAGATATGGCGCTCCCTTCCTTTATTTTGAGTTATCGCCTGAAGAGGCAGCTTATGGCATGGGAATTTGGGGAGACTCAAAGGAGTTTTTTAACGCTTTTAGAGCTGAACTTTTAAAAAAGCCAAACGACTTTATAAAGATATTGAAAAAGACTGATGTTATTAAAAACAATTTTAATATTGAGGGTGGCAACTACAAAAGAATGGCAGTTCCTGAAGAATTGCCAAAGGTGTTGATACCTTTTTATACTAAAAAAATGTTCTACATATCTAAGATTGTAGAACCCTATTCAACAATATTTACACCTGAGCTTTTTGATAATATGGTAAAAGATTACAATATTTTAGCTGATATGTATAAGTTTTTAACTAATGTGCATGATATGAGCAAATCCGTATAATATAAGGGGGATATATGAGTATACAATCTTTAAAAAGTGGTTCGGATATACGTGGATTAGCCTATGGTGAGAATGCTGAATTAACTACAAATTTAGCTAAAAAGGTGGGCTTTGCATTTGTTGAATTTTTAAGCAAGAAAAACGGATTAAGCAAAGATAAATTAAATATAGCTTTGGGTCGTGATACCAGAATTACAGGTGAGGCATTGTTAAACTCAATTGCTGAAGGCATAATTGAAAGCGGTGCAAATGCAGTAGTATTTGGTATGTGCACCACCCCCTCATTATTCCATTGCTTACTACAGGAGCCTGAAAACTATAGTGCATCTATAATGGTTACAGCAAGCCATCACCCGTGGGATAGAAATGGTTTTAAATTTTTTATACCAAAAGGCGGTTTAAGTGGCAATGATATTAGCGAAATACTAAATATAGCTGATAAGCTTGATAATTTTCCAGATGTTTTTAAGGGTAGCTTGAAACATGTTGACTATTTAGAAACATATAAAAATAGCCTAAAAACTTTAATTTGTTCATCTTTAAATAATAAAATTAACCCATTAGATGGATTACATGTTGTTGTTGATGCGGGAAACGGTGCGGGTGGTTTTTATGCCCAAGTTCTTAAGGACTTAGGAGCCAATATTGAAGGCAGCCAATTTTTAGAGCCAGATGGAAAATTCCCAAACCATATTCCAAACCCTGAAAATAAAGTTGCTATGGAATCAATATCAAAAGCAGTTGTTGATAGTAAGGCAGATATTGGTGTTATATTTGATGCAGACTGCGATAGAGCAGCTGTTGTTGATGCAAATGGTAAAGAAATTAATAGAAACCGCCTTATAGCATTAATTAGCGCTATATTGTTAAAAAGTAATAAAGATATAACAATTGTTACTGATAGCGTTACTTCTACCGGGCTTAGCGATTTTATTAAGATGAATGGTGGAATTCATTATAGATTTAAACGTGGTTATAGAAACGTTATTGATGAATCCATACGCCTAAACTCAATAGGTGTTGATTCCCCCATCGCAATTGAAACAAGTGGTCACTGTGCCTTTAGAGATAATTATTATATTGATGATGGCATGTATTTAGCAACATATATTGTTATATGGGCAAAACGAATGAAAGATGCTAATGGGAATATAAGTGATTTAATTAAAGATTTAAGGGAACCAGTTGAAAGTGATGAAATCAGGTTATCTATAAGTGCTGAGGATTTTAGAAGTTTTGGAAATACACTAATAGCAAATATAGAAGAAATTGCAAAAACAAAACATGATTGGCATATCGCTGATGACAATCACGAAGGAATTAGAGTGTATTTTGATTTTGATGGTAAAGATAAAAGCGCTTGGTTTTTATTAAGGCTTTCAGTTCATGACCCAGTTATACCAATAAATATTGAAAGTGATGTTGTAAACGGAAACAAAAAAATAAAAGCAATATTAAAAGAAATTCTAAAAGATAGAAAAGGATTAGATATTAGCAATCTATAATAAAAAGCCTTACTTAAATGTAAGGCTTTTTATTATTAGAATTTACTTTTAAGGCTTTTGGTTGAAAACCAGTACTTATGTTTTTTAAACATATAATGAAGGCCTTGTAAATGAACTTTATTCATTTTGCTAAAAAACTTCTGTTTTGATATTCTTTGCCATTCATGAATTATATTAGCTTCGCCATAATAAACAACAGTATAGCCTTCTTTCCATACCCTTATGCAATATTCGGCATCCTCTGGAGCATAAAATATGTTTTCATCAAGCAAGCCCACTTTTTCTATTAATCCCTTTTGTAATAACCAACAGGCAGACATTAAATAATCTGCCTCATATATAGCTTTGCCCTCAACATTTTTAATTGTATGCAAATTATTAGCTATTTCTTGAACATTTTTTATTGGCACAACTTTTAATAATTTTTCTGTAACTGTTGGAAAGTTTCTTGCAGAAGTTTGCTCAACGCCCTTAGAATCTTTCATTTTAGGGCCAATAATTCCACATTTTGGGTTATTGTTTAAATAATTTATCATTAAAGCAAGAGCTTCATCATTAACCAATGTATCACTATCAAGTATACAAATATTATAGTCCTCTTTGGCCCTTTTTATTCCCAGATTTCTAGTAATTGTAGTACCTTGGTTTTCTGTTAGTTTTATAAGTTCAAGGTGTTTGTTGGCAATTTTATTATCAATATAGCTTTCTATTATATTTAATGTATTATCCTTAGAGCCATTATCAATAATAATAATTTGAGCATTAACTCCATCTAAATTATAAATACTATCCAAACAGTTTTTTATAACCTTTTGAGAGTTCCAAGTTAGTATTACAAAAGCTATATTATACATTATTGCCCTCCTATGCTAAATAAACTGAAAATTCTTCAGAGTTTAAAACTATATTCTTAAAATAATCCGCTTTAAAAAGGACATTTTCAATATCTTTTCTTTTAATAATGTGATAATGTTCATCTAACAATTCCATTACTGCGGTATTTTCAGGTATAAACAAAAATTGAGACAATAGATAATCTAAATCAACATTATCATATAAGTATATTGCATAATCATTTGGCTTAAAATCAATTTCTTTTACAAGGTCTAATAATTTACTGTAGGATTCAATTTCATTAAAAATAACCGTATTTTTAGATTGATTACAAGCAATATTATTGTTCCCAAACACAAAAATTCTATTTTGATTATCGGTGTTTCCTATTACAGTTTTACATAAAAAATAGAATCGTTCATTTATTGTATGTTCTTTAAATACAGTTTTTAGATTTTGCCTAATATCATCATTGTTTGGGAATTTAATATTTTCATCATCAATATAGGCAACGGTATTGGGGAAAAACTTGCGCATAGCCTTTGATTCATTGGTAATTATACCAGTTGCGCATGCCATAATTTCATAAACTCGCCTTGCAAACATGGATTTGGAATTTTTAGTCGTATTAATGTTTATTGCAATATCGTTAGCTCTATACAAATCGCCAATTTTGTTATAATTGACTGCTGGTTTTATATACTTTGTATACTCCTGAGGAAAATCTGTTTTTGCATTTTCATTTGTTTTATTTCTATCATAAACATTTAAGTTGTAGCCTTTATTTATAATATAATTAAATATCTTGCTTGTATCTTTTATTCTATCCTTTGCAAAGGGGTACCAACTTCCTGCAAATACTGTACTTCTGTTTTCCTTTTCCCTATTTAACGGATTAAATATCCATGGTGCAAATCCAAAAGGTAAAAAATACACTTCTTTTTTCCCTTGTTCTTTATAAAGGGGGATACACTCTTCCCCAGTAGTAAATATGTAATCAAAAAGTAGAGCTGTATCAAAAAAGTTGTTTTTATCATCATGAATAAAGTATGGGTCTTCCTTATTCCAAAACACAGTTTTTATATTATTTTTATTGCAGTATTCAATAATATTTAACAAGTCTTTTCTGTTTTCATACTTTATATTTCTATTGTTATATACCTTAGTACGCCAACAACTTTTAAATTCGCTTATTCCCCTCCAGGTTGCTTCACAAAACAAAAAGTCAGGCTTAAAATTTTTAAACGTTTCTAGATAATTATCAGGGGTAATATATGCAGCATTACACAGAGGAGAAAAATTATCCCAAGTCATTTGGTCGCAAATAAAGGCTACATTTGGTTTGGAATTATCTGTTGTTTTTATGTAGGGACTTTTATGTTTTTTGAGTTTGGAGAGTAGGGTGTATATTCTGTATGGAGTTTCTCTTTTTAAATTATCATACTTTTTATATATTTTTGATTCATTAATTGCAATATTGATATTTTTATAAATTTGAGATAACCCAAACAAATTTTTCTTTACTTTTATTGGATAATTATAATCAACTATTGCTATATCACTACCAAAAATTATTTTTGCTAATTCATTAGAAAAGTTTTTATAGTAGTTTTCTTGATAATGAGTTGGAGAAAGGCCCCAAATATGATTTTCATCCGCATAATAATTATTAGTTAAGTCAATTACCTGGGAATTAGGCAACAGTTCAATTAATACTTTATATGCATAGCTCATTATTTTGTTTGTATCATGAATTTTTTGATATTTATATAATATTGGATGAACGATATTTTTTTCATCAATATAACTATCTGCTAAAACAGCCTTATGAATAATTATTTTATCCTGACTATAAATTTTAAGAATTTTTGCTACAAATTCTTGAATATATTCTTTATACTTTTTTCCTTTAAAATAATATTCGCCATTATTATCTATTTCAATTTTTACTGGTTTTTTAACATCACTAAATATTTGTGATTTTTGATTTTCTTCAGAGGCGGTAAAATAGGTATTTTGGTATTCATAAAGAGAATAACGTTCTTCAAATAAATCAATAATCAAATAATCAGATTTTTTTTCGCCTAATAATTTAAATGCTGTTTTCTCCATATCAGAAACAACCATATTCTTTTGAAAATTGGATTCCAAATACATATCATCTATATCAAACTCTATAGGTTTTGATATGGATGATACAATATTTTGCCTTGCTACATAAGTATCTAATTTTATTTGAAGGTTAGTTAAACAGTTTACATTTATTGAATCCCTTGTAATACAACTTCCAAAAATACTTATACTTTTTTTATCTATTTTATCAGATAAATCATCAACAACAATTTCTTTACTAGTAAACTCTACCCTTTTTTTTGTTTTAAAGCTTTTTACAACTACATTTACTCTATATAAACCATTCTCGATAATTTCAAATGTACATTTAGTATTTTTTGAATAAAATTTATTTGAAAACAGCTTATTATCCTTTAATAAAATAAATATATATTTGGAGTTATCATTTTCTTCATCAATTATTAATTGAGAAATGATTTTACCATTATTATTATATTCTATATTAACAATAACATTATTTAACATATTATTACCCATTAATAATTTGAATATTAGTGCTGTTTAATACTGAATTGGAGCTGCTATTTAATAAGTTAAAAGCTTTTTCATTTGTAGCATAAAATTCTAATTTAGGCTTAGATGATAAAACATCGTTAAGAAGATTAAAATCAGAAAAGTTTTCATCAAATAATAAACTTAATTTACTTTTTTCTGTATATTGTTTTAATATATTCCAATAGTTATTATCTAAGTTATATATAACTATATTCTTTATACTATCGCTATTTAAAACTTCTTTTAATTGTTTTTCGTGGGCATCATAAATATTAATACCATTAAATTCCCTAAAGCCATTTTTTGACAAAGTATCAACACATATTACATCATATATTTGACCATTAAATAGGCTTTGTATTGAATTTAACGGATAGCTTGGAATACCGATTTCATAATGGGGATAGGTTTTACATATTAAAAGATTATCATTCCTAGATAAGAAGCTAACTTCATTATTATCTAGATAGTTTGTACCCATAATAACCTTTTTAAATATAAAGTTGCCTCCACCAATTACCTTAATACCAAACTTAACTTTATTAACATTTTGTGGTATGTCTATTTCCAATGTAGTATTAAAAATAATATCTTCCACTTTAAATACTTCTGTATCTTTATCATAAAATATACAGCATCCAAGTATACTCAAATCGCCCATTCCTTCAAATATTACCGACAACTTATTATCAGTTAAAAATTGCCTTACACTATAAAAAGCATTATTGTATATGGCACTTGAAGTTTCAGTATTATCCATATTTGAGCTAATTATTAAACCTTGAAGAGTTTTTAGCAGTTTAATTTTAATTGTATTATCAAACAATGTATTTTCCACATCTAAAGCTCTTACATCAAATGTATCATCTGTTTTTATGTTAGCATTTGGCATAACATTCAAAGATATATCATCAATTTTTGAAATATTAAGACCTTCGTCTTCTATTACAGCATCTAATGAAGGGTTTTCCCCATAACAATTTATGCAAAAATTAAACTGATCTGCGCAGTATAAGTTACCATTAGTAATTTCTGTATTATTTATAAGAGAATTTATGGGTGTATCTTTATAAAAATTTGAATTTACTATTGAGCTATGTGGGAACAAGCTTTTAACTTTTTTATACGACTTATCAAAGTTTGGTATTTCGAATTTTCCATCATCGTTCATAGCAAAAAAACCACTTTTACCTACCGCATCAAAGGTTGTATACCTCATATTTAAAACTAAATCTAAAATATAATTTTTTCCATAATAATTATTGGGCTCAAAATAAGCAACATATGAATTATTAAATAATTCCCCTATATTGTTAGGTATATTATTAATTACTTTAATTTTTTTATCTGTATTATTTAAATCTAATTTGCTTATTATTGTTAAGGTTTTGTTGTTATAAGTTTGATTTTTAAACATAGCCAAAACTTTGTTATATTGTTCTTGGCTATTTACAACGGAAACAACTTCAATTTTGGCAAGATTTGGCTTGATAGTTTTTCCAAAAACTTTATTAATGATAAAATCCAATCTATCCTCATAAAGATGCTTACTTAACACAAGCCTTAGCCCTGCTAGCTTATATTTACGTTCAGAAAGCTCATCAGCACAGTACTTATCAAGGTTGTTTTTTAAAACACTGGCATCATCAGTACAAATAGTTAAATCGCCAAAGTAATTTTTAACTCCCCTTGAATAGTTACCAATTACAACTGTATTTGATGCCATAAGTTCAAATACACGCCTTGCAAACATTGTTTGAGATTGTTGTATGCTATTCATATTAATGCCATAATCATAAGATTTATAGGCAATATCTATTTCAGAAGGGTCTAATTGACCAAGTATATATTTATCATACTCTTTTGGAAATGCATGTTCAGGCCTAGCATTTTTATAATTTCTATCATAAATATCTAAGCCCATACCATTAATAAGCACTTGTGCAAAGCTATCAAATACCTTTATCCTTCTAGGGTATCTATGATAATAAGCGCCTGCAAAACAAGCTTTATGTTTTCTATCATATTTTTCAATAGGATTATGCACTTGTGGTTGAGCAGCAAAATGAAGATGGTACACTCTATTATGACCAAGTTCATTTTTATATTTTATAACACAATCTAAATCTGTGGTAAAAACAAAATCAACCCTTTGTGCTACGGGCATAAACTGATCCGTATATACAGGGTCTTCTTTATTCCAAAATATTACTGGTATATTTTTACTTTTAGAAAAATCAATTAGGTCAAATATTTCTTTGCTTCCATGTACTACTTTTTTATACCAAAGTTTATCTTTACCTTCCCAGGCTGATTCTAAAAAAATTATATCGGGTTTAAAATCATTTATCTGGTTTTTATAATCGCTAGGAATTAACTCTATAATATTACATTCTGGTAAAAAACAATCAGTTGTAAACCTATCTGCAATAATAGCAATTTTAAAATCCTTCTGCGTTTTTGTTTCTAATTTAAAAAAATAACTATTATCTTTTATTATATTGGTAATATACCCTTCAATACCCAAGCGTTTAAATAAAGACTTAGCTGTTTTATCTAAGTTTTTAAATTTCTTAATTAATTCTATATTAGGATTTTTTGTCATTTTTTTAATACTCCTAATAATTTATTTTTAATTTCCTCTAAAATTTTATATGCTTTAATGCCTATTTTCCCTAGCTTAGAATTGGTAATACGGTTAATTTTGTTTCTTAGGTTTTTATTATCATTTTCTAAAAAATTGTTTTTTGCATTTAATTGTATAATTTTATTATTAAGATCCTGAATTGTAATTATAGCTTCTTTAGAAAAATCAGAATATTCTTTAACAAGCCTTATTAAAGCTTGTTCGTTTTGTGTAAATTTTGATAATTTATCATCAAAATTATTATCATTTATAATTTTATCAATTTCTGAATTGTTTTCTATCATATTTTCCTCTTAGATTATTTTTTAAAAAAAGAATCAAAATTAGGTGAATAGTTTTCCCTTTCCTTAGGGGTCATAACTTTAATTTCCCTAGCAAAAAGTGAATAAGCATCTACCATATCCTCAGGTTTTCCTTGCCCAATTACTTCACCCTTATTAAGCCAAATAACCCTGTCGCAAAAGCCAACCATTTGGTTAATAGCATGGCTAACAAAAATTATGGTTTTGCCATTTCTTTTGTATTCATCCATTTTATTTAAACATTTATCTGTAAAACTACTATCGCCAACTGCTAAAGCTTCATCAACAATTAATATATCTGGATTTATGCTTATTGATATAGCAAAACCCAACCTTGATAACATACCACTTGAATAAGTTTTTACAGGTTGATCAATATATATGCCTATATCAGCAAACTCAATAATATCCTCACGGATTTTATTTATTTGATTTTTATCAAAACCAAGTAACAAGCATTTATATTCTATGTTTTCCATTCCTGTTAAGTAGGATTGCATTCCTGCTTGTGCTGCAAGCATGCTTATTTCACCTTCTGTTTTTACTGTGCCACTTGTTGGATATGTAATACCAGCAATAATATTAGAAAGTGTACTTTTACCAGAGCCATTTAACCCTATTAAGCCAACAATTTCCCCCTCAGTAAACTCAAGGTTTATATTTTTAAGTGCTGAGAATACCCTGTTTTTTTTGTTTGGAAATATTAATGATTTAAACCTATCAATATCACCATAATACAAAGTATAGTCCTTACACAAATTTTCGCATTTAACAACAACTTTACTCATATATACTCCCTATTAAATAACATCAATGAAGCTCTTACGGAACCTTACATGTGTAGCTGAACCAACTGCTAAAAAAATTAAAGTAAATATCCAAAAATAAATACCTTGTTTCCAGTTAAACATAAGGTTTGTATTATAAAGAATACTATTTCGATACCCATCAATTATATACGCTAATGGATTCATTTTTAATACAAATTGCAACTTTGATGATAAGTTTGATGGGCTCCACACAACTGGTGATAAATAAAACAACAACCTAATTACAGATGTCATTAGTTTTTCAAAATCCCTAAACACCGTTGAAACTGCTGAGGCAAACAATGCATAAGAAAACAAGAACACTAAAACACATACAAAATAATAGAATATAAGTAAAAAATTAATCCCTAAACGGCCACCACTAGCAAAGAAAATTATCATTACAACTATCATTGCCATAAGATGGTTGATAAATGAAGTTAATACAGTTTTTAAAGGTATTAATGATACTGGGAAGTTTGTTCTTTTTAAAATATCCTTATAGTTATAAATAGAGCTCATAGACCCCATCATTGATTCACTAATAAAAAACCAAGGAATAATACCAGTTATCATCCAAACAATATATGGATAATCCCCCCTGGGCCTTGGTGCGCTAATGCCTATTGTAAAAACTAACCAATATACTAAAATTTGTAATGTTGGGTTTAATATATACCATAGTGAGCCTAACAATGTGCCTGAAGATCTGCTTTTTAGATCATACATAGATAACCTAAACAGTCTTTCTTTATTATTCCAAGCTTCTAATACAATTTCCTTTGCAGCTTTAAACATATAGCCTCCAAAAACGAATAATTATAAATAATATAATATCTTATTTTATAACAGTAGTCAAACAAAAGCCCATAAAAAGCCTAATTTGAGATTAATCATTAAGTCTTTCTACCCTATCCTCTTGAGCTTTTGGCCCTTGGCTTATTGTTTTTTTTCTTCTTTTTATAAAAGTTTCCCTATCAAGCATTACAAGCCTACCACAAGTATTACATTTTATTTTTATATCGGCACCTACACGGATAACTGTCCATTCAAAACCACCACAGGGGTGTTTCTTTTTCATTTGAACAACATCTAAAAGCCTAATATCGTTATTAATTTCCATATAATTACCTACTTTTAATTACTAGTTAATAATGCTATTGACTCAATTTCACTTGAATAGCAGAACATATCAACTGCATTAACATTTTCTAATTTAAAACCAGCATCTACCAATAGATTTATATCCCTTGCAAGGGTTGCGGGGTTACAGCTTACATATACAATTTTCCTTGGTTTGTTTTCCTGAAGAGCTTTAATTACAGCTTCGTCTACTCCCTTTCGTGGTGGGTCAAGTATAACAATATCTGCTTTTAACCCATCTTTAACTAAATTGGGATAAACCACTTCAACCGCCCCAGGTATAAACTCTACATTTTTTATGTTATTGTTATCAGCGTTGTTTATTGCATTTTTTACTGCTTCTTCAACAATTTCTATCCCTATAACTTTTTTTGCAAATTTTGAAATTATTAAAGCTATTGTACCTGCACCAGCATAGGCATCAATGCAAATATCGTTTTTATTTATACTTGCCATTTCAACGGCAAGTTCGTATAAATTTAAAGTTTGTTGGTAATTAACTTGTAAAAATGACATTGGGCCAACCTCAAAATCTATATCAAAAAAGTTTTCAATTAAACTTTTATTACCATATAGTAATTTGGTTTTATTGCCTAGTATAATATTGCTTGCTTTTTCGTTAATATTTTGCTGAAGTGATACAAATCCCTTTATATTATCCTTCAAGCTTTTTGCTAGTTGTTCTGTATGAGGTAAATTTTTATCTTTAGTTACCAGAACCACCATATACTCGCCTTTTGAATTTGACCTAACAACTATATGCCTTAAATTCCCTTTGTGCGCTTTTTCATTATAAACACTAATAAAATAATCGCTTATCCATTCACGAATTAATTTTATTATTATTTCAACTTCATGTTTAGATATGGGGCAATGTTCAATATTTATAATATCGTGGCTTTGCCTTTTATAGAACCCTATTTGAACTTCCCCATTAACATCCCTAACTGGCAAGGATGTTTTATTTCGAGAATGCCAAGGATCTTTTAGACCTATAGCTGCTGGCACTTCTTTATCTATTTTTGCTATATATTTTAAACTATCTTCTACCTTTTTACCTTTTAAATTAAGGGTTTCGGTATAGTTTATATGCTGACAAGAGCAACCACCGCATTTACCAAAATATTGGCAAGCTGGCTTCTGCCGTGATTCGCTATATTTAATAATATCTAACAACTTGCCATAAGCATATCGTTTTTCAACACGTTCCACTCTAAATTTTACAATTTCTGTTGGAAGCGCTCCATAAACAAAAATTGTAAAGCCATTATAACTACAAACACCTTCAAAGTTACTACCTAGTCTAAGGCATTCTAGTTCAAGTATTTTATTTTTAAGCTCTTTTGGATTAAAATCTATCATTTACATTTCCTTAAATAAGTTATAGTATTGTTTTAAAAGGTGGTATTGCCATGTTAAAAGTAGTTTTTCATGTTGATTTTATGAATATGTGGTTGTTGACTTTAAAAAACGCATTAAACTTTTATAACGAGAAGCCAGATTCGGACATCAGCGTACTCGCAAACTATGATGCCGTGGTTTTTTATGCTAACTTTGAGAAAAACCCTGATGAATTTAATATTTACAATGATTTAATATCAAAAAACATTAAATTTTACGCTTGCGCTAATGCACTAAAAGCAAATAAGATAAATAATATTGATAGCAAAATTGAAATAGTGCCTGCTGGGGTTGTAAAGCTTGCGCAGTTACAAAGCGAAGGTTATGCTTATATTAAGCCATAATAATATCATATTATTTTAAATGCAGAGCGTTTGCTCTGCATATTATTTTTTAATATTATTTTGCGTATTCAGTAACTCTTGTTTCCCTAACTACATTTACCCTAATTTGGCCAGGATATTCCATCTCTTTTTCTATACGTTTTGCTACTTCTTTTGCTAATATCCTTGTTGCTTCATCTGATACATCGTCAGGTTTAACCATAATTCTTACCTCACGGCCACTTTGAATAGCAAAGCATTTTTCAACGCCATTGAAACCATTAGCAATTTCTTCAAGTTTTTCAAGCCTTTGAATATAATTTTCAAGGGATTCCCTTCTTGCTCCAGGCCTTGCAGCGGATATAGCATCAGCAGCCTGTACAATAACAGCCTCTATTGTTTGTGGTTCAACATCATTATGATGAGCCATAATGCAATGGATAACATTATTGTTTTCGTGATATTTACGAGCAAGTTCAGCGCCTATTGTAACGTGTGTGCCCTCTTGTTCATGGTCTACTGCTTTACCAATATCATGCAATAAACCAGCTCTTTTTGCTAAAGCAACGTTAGCGCCAAGTTCTGCAGCCATTATACCTGCAAGGTGGCTAACTTCTATACTATGTTTAAGTACGTTTTGACCATAGCTTGTACGGTATTTTAATCTACCTAATACTTTTACCAATTCATGATGTATACCGTGTTGTTTTGTTTCAAATACGGCTTGTTCACCAGATTCTCTAATTTGGTTATCAACTTCTTTTTGGGCTTTTGTTACCATTTCTTCAATACGGGCGGGGTGAATTCTTCCATCCATAATAAGTTTTTCAATGGCAATCCTTGCAACTTCACGCCTTACTGGGTCAAAGGCGGATATAACTACTGCCTCTGGAGTATCATCTATAATAAGGTCAACGCCTGTTGCAGTTTCCAATGCCCTAATGTTGCGGCCTTCTCTACCAATAATTCTACCTTTCATGTCATCTGTAGGTAGGTTTATAACAGAAACTGTACTTTCAGCTACATGGTCGGATGCGCACCTTTGTATTGCTTGAGCGATAATGTTTTTAGCTTTTTTATCTGCTTCTTCCTTAGCCTTATCCTCAATTTCTATAACTGTTTTAGCGGCTTCGTGGTAAGCTTCTTTTTCTATACGGGAAACAAGCTTTTGCATTGCTTCGTCTTGGGTCATTCCAGCAATTCTTTCAAGTTCAAACACTTGGCTTTCCCTCAATTGAACAGCTTCATCCTGTATAGTTTGAATTTCCTTTTGTTTATCTATAATAGATTCTTCACGTTTATCTAAATTATCGCTCTTTTTATCAAGAACTTCTTCCCTTTGAAGCAATCTTCTTTCAGACCTGGCAACTTCATTGCGCCTATCTTTAACTTCCTTATCAAGTTCTGATTTTAAGCGTATAACTTCTTCCTTTGCCTCTAAAATTGTTTCCTTACGTTTTTCATCTGCCTTACGCATAGAATCTTCAAGCAATTCTTTTGCATATTGTTCAGATCTGCCAATTTTTGTTTCAACGGATTTTTTTCTATAAGTATAGCCAACAAATAAGCTTATTACTGCTGATAATATTATTAATCCAATTGCTAGATATGTGCTCATATTTAACCTCTTTTCATATAAATTTTAAATTACAATTAACATTTTTAACTACTAAAAAAGCCGACTGTATAAAAGCCGACTATTTCGGGTGTTTTTCATAATAATATAAAACAAACAACTTAATAAATAAGTTTAACATTTTATATAATTTATTTTTTAATTAAATATATTGAAAACCATAATATTCTTTACAAATAAGCTAATATATATGAAAAACAGCCGACAGGCAGAACGCAACTGCCTTAGCCGTACATATACATTTTATATTAATATCGTTTACATGTCAATGCTAATTAGCAAATTAAAAAACCTTGTAATTACAAGGTTTTTAATGATTATGCTTTTGCTTTTTCAACTAAACTAGCAAATGCTTTTGGATCATTTACTGCGATATCAGCAAGCATTTTACGGTTTACAAGGATGTTTTGCTTTTTTAAGCCATTAATGAATGTTGAATAAGACATTCCATTAATCCTTGCTGCTGCATTTATACGAGTAATCCATAAGCGACGGAAATCACGCTTACGAAGTTTACGGCCAATGTAAGCATACCTTAATGAGCGAGCAACTTGTTCTTTTGCTGCACGGTACTGCTTAGATTTTGCACCAAAATACCCTTTAGCTAATTTGAATATTTTACGGCGTTTTTTATGTGCATTAACGGCTCTTTTAATACGTGCCATTTTAATTTACCTCCAGTAGTTATTTAAATTTATTATTTATATGGTAAAAGTTTTTTAATTGTGCGTGCTTCCGCAGCATTATCTACAACGCCATCGGCACGAAGATGTCGTGTACGTTTTGTTGTTTTAAGATGAACTTGGTGGTTAGCATTCATTTGCTTATGTTTTACGATACCGCTTTTTGTGAATGAGAATCTTTTAGCAGCACCTCGGTGAGATTTTACTTTAGGCATAAGTGTTCCTCCTCCCTGAAGATTAAATAATTCTTAATTGCGCTATTATTATTAATCAGCTTTTTCTTTGCGTTTATTTTCAGCACGTTCAGCAAAACTTTGCTTTTCGGCTTTTGGTGCAAGAATCATGATCATGTTACGGCCTTCAACCAAAGGTTCTTTTTGTATTGTTGATACCTCAGATGCACGCTTTGCAAAATCCCTCATAAGGTTTGTAGCAATATCAGTATGAACAATTTGCCTACCCCTAAAGCGAATTACAACTTTTACCTTATCACCAGTTTCTAAAAACTTAATAGCACGTTTAACTTTTGTTAATAAGTCATTTTCCTCTATGGTAACAGATAATTGTACTTCTTTTAATATTACAACCTTTTGTTTTTTGCGCATCTCACGCTCATACTTTGATTGTTCATACCTATGCTTATCATAATCCAATAGTTTACAAACTGGGATTTCTGTTTTATCGGCAATTTTAACAAGATCTAATTGTTTTTGATCCGCTAATGCCAAAGCCTCAGCAATAGGCATAACCCCTAGTTGTTCACCATTTGAATCTATAACTCGCACTTGACGATCTTTTATTTCCTCATTGATCATTGGTTCGTTGATATCAATGCACCTCCTGAATTTTTTAATAATAAATAAAAAGCGCCGAGCATAGATGCCCGCCACTAATAAAAACATAATAATTATTAACCATGCAAACTTAGTTCGCGAGGTGAGAAGCGGACAGCTTCTGCTTACAGTTATTTAGTTTAACATTATGAAACTAATAAGTCAATAGCAATTTTTATTTTTTATAATTATTTTTTACTCCGCATCCTCATCCATGGTTTCTATTAAAAAGCTTACTGGCCTAAAGCCATCATTGCATGAAAGCATTGCGGATTTTGGGTTTTTCATCCAACCATTATAAAAGTTGCCACCACCGTGGGACAAGGTCATTACAAAGGCTGATATGCTTTGCCATGCGCTATCACAAAAGTTATCAGGTTTTTGCCAGCCATTTGCTACAAAAACCTGACCAACTTCCATATCACAAGGGTTTTCTAGGGGATTTTCATATTTACTAATCAAATCCTTATAGCACGCCTTTTTTACAACAGTAATTTTAACTTTTTTCATTTACATTAAAACATTTTTACGCCATTTGAATCAACAACAGCTAATATTAGCTTGGGTTGCGATGTTTTTTGGCTACTAATTTTTATACTATTGCTAATTTTTTGCTTAGCATCATCAAGGCTAGCTTCTTTAGTGTAGAAAATAGTTGCGATAGTATCGCCTTCTTTAACTTCATCGCCAATTCTTTTATGGAGTATAAAGCCCACTGATGGGTCGATTACATCGGTTTTACTAAGCCTACCCGCACCTAAAGCTTGTGCTGCATAGCCAAGTTGCATAGTATCCATACTTTCAACATAGCCAGCTTTTGAGCTTTTTAGTTCATATTTATATTTGGATTGGGGTAATTTTGTAACATCATCACAAACTGAGCTATCGCCACCCTGAGCAATTATCATTTGCCTAAACTTTTCAAGGCCTTCACCTGAGTTTAAGTGGCTTTCTAATTCCTTATAGGCTTCTTCAAAGTTATCATATTTACCGGTAAGCATTAACATATAGCTTGCTAAGGACAATGAAACTTCTAAAAGTTCACCCTTTGTTCTGCCTGAAAGCACATCAATAGCTTCCTTAACTTCAAGGGCATTGCCCACATGGGAGCCTAAAGGTTCCTCCATGCTACTAATTAAAGCAATAACTGGCCTATTTGCAAGCTTGCCAATTTCAACCATGGTTTTGGCAAGTTCTATACTCTCTTCAATTGTATGAACTATGGCACCATTGCCCGCTTTAACGTCAAGAACTATTGCCTTGGCTCCACCAGCTATTTTTTTGCTCATAATGCTGGATGCTATTAACGGAATACTATCCACTGTGGATGTAACATCCCTTAGGGCATAAAGAGTTTTATCCGCTGGGGCAAGGTTGCCTGTTTGCCCAATAATTGCAAGGCCAATATTTTTGATATTGTTTTTAAATTGATCATCACTAAGGCTAATGCTCATACCTGGTATACTTTCAAGCTTATCTAGTGTTCCACCAGTATGACCAAGACCACGCCCACTCATTTTAGCCACAGGTACACCACAAGCGGCAACTAGTGGCGATAAAATTAAGCTTGTGGTATCACCCACACCACCTGTTGAGTGTTTATCTACTGGAAAATCTACTATTCCATCTAAATTAACAACTGTGCCAGAGTTTGCCATAGCCAATGTTAAGTTGGTAATCTCCTCAGCATTCATACCATTTAACCTTATTGCCATAAGCAATGCTGTAAGTTGATAATCAGGTATAGTGCCATTTGCGGCTCCATTTGCAAAAAATTCTATTTCTTCCTTGCTTAGAGCCTTATTTAGCTTTTTCTTTTCAATTATTGAGGCAAAATTCATTTTTTATCATCCATTCTAATAATTAAGCGTCCACAGTTTGAACATTCAAGATATGGCTCACCATCATCAAATTGCCTTAGGGTTACGCTTGGCAATGCCATATTGCAACCACCACATTGTTGCCCTAACAGCCTTGCCAAAGGTGGCATAGCATGGGGCTTTATGCTCTCATATTTTTTTAGAAGGGCAGGGTCAACAGATTTAGCCTTTTCTTCAACTATTTTCTTTTTAGCTTCAAGTTCTTTTTTCTGTTTTTCTTGCTCGGGTTGGTATTCATCTTTAAGCTCATTGAACTCTTGTTTTACACGTGCAGCCCTTATCCTAACATCGTATTCTTGCTTTGTTCTATCCTTAGCTTTTTTCTGTATTTGCCTAGCTTCCTTTTCAAGCTCTGCTATATCGCGAGCAATTTTACGAACTTCATTGCAAAGGGTGCGAGCATCATCTTGGTTTTGTGGTGCATCGTTTTCTAATTTTGATTGATAGGTTTTAAGTTGTTCCTCCAACCTCTCTAGGGCATCCTTTATGGTAACAACCCTATCGCCCATTTGAACAACATCATCCTCTATTTTTTGGATAACATCCTTTTGCCCAAGCAAAAAATCTCTATCCTTCTTTAATTTTTGTAGTTTTGGAGAGTTAACAATCTCCCTTTGAAGTTTTACAACCTCCATATCCAACACTTGATAATCCCATAAAACAGAAATCTTTGACATTATTTTTCTTCCTTTCTTGGAAAAGCTTACTCTATAGGAGTAGCTTTTGATATATAAACAGGTATGTTTTTTAGCTTGTTATTAAGTATATTAGCCAGGTTTTTCATACCAATAAACTCCGATGAAAAATGGCCAACATCTAATACTACCACACCTGAGGAACAAGCTTCAACTATTTGGTGATGTTTAATTTCACCAGTGAGTATTGCATTTGCGCCAACAGTAATTGCTTCGTAAGCGGTATTACCGCCGGCTCCTGGGAAACAAACAAGGCTTTTAACATTAGCCAGTTTATTACCATACACCCTTGTTTTAGTATTTAATGCAACATCTATTATATTAACTAAATCTATTACAGATACAGCATAATCTAAATTAATTAGCCTAGAATAATCGCTTATACTTGTAACAGTTTTATTTAAATTTATACTTTGAGCTAATGAATCTGCAATACCATTAGGCGCTTTATCCAAATTGGTATGCATAGCAATCAAATTAATATCGTTTTTTATTAATTTTTCTATAACTTTGCCATTTAAATTATCACTAACAACATTGTTTATACCACCAAATATAATTGGATGGTGGGAAATTATAATGTTTGATTTATTTTTAATAGCATCATCAATATTTGCTAAAGTACAATCAAGGCATACGGTAATTGAGTTTATATTAGTATTTTTGCTACCAACGAGTAAACCTACGTTATCAAAATCCTCAGCAGTATCAAAAGGAGCAATATCATTTAATAAAGTTAACAAATTATCTACATTATACAATATATTACCTCCATTATATTTTTGATATATCTTCATCAATCCAGGATAATTTTTTGTTTAAATTATCAACTAAGCTATGATTAATTGATTTAGAGCTCAAACTACCTTTTAAGGATTTTTGTAATTTGCCGCGAACATGTTTCAAATATTTTTTTGTTAAAGCCTTATCTTGGTATTCAATAACTTTACCATTAAAATACAGTTTTTCACCACCTGCGCCCTTTACAGGGATGGCTTTTATAATAACGTAAAACTTACCCGCAGCCTCTGCTACATATTCTTCAGCAATACTATAATTAATTGAATAAATGTGTTGCCTTAGCACATCCAACTTAGTATTGGAACAAAGTATTAAATTTGCTCCGTTTAACTTATCTAAAGCATTATTTAATATGCTAATAATTGTAGGAGTACCCATTCCTGCTATAACAACAGTATCAAAATGTGTATTAACATTTATCAAACCATCGCTAACAATAAATTCTGCTTTATTACTTATATTAAGCTCATTAAATAAATTAATAGATTTTTGTAATGATGCTGCGCTTATATCAACAAGCAAAGCCTTATTACATTTGTTATTAATAATTAAGTTTGCAGGCAATTTGCCATGGTCTGTACCAACGTCAACAACAACACCGCATTTACCTACGGCACTATAAATTTTAGAAAGCCTATCATCAAGAATTACACCTTGCATTATTGTTCTAAATAATCCTTTAATTTTTTACTTCTGCTAGGATGCCTTAATTTTCTTAGTGCTTTTGCTTCTATTTGCCTAATTCTTTCGCGGGTAACGCTAAACTCCTTGCCTACTTCCTCAAGGGTTCTTTGCCTACCATCATTTAAGCCAAACCTAAGGGTAAGCACCTTTTTCTCCCTATCGGTTAAAGAATCTAAAACTGAAATAAGTTGCTCCTTCATAAGCACAAAAGATGCGGCTTCTGCTGGTGCTGGTGCGCCTTCATCTGGTATAAAATCACCAAGGTGGCTATCCTCTTCTTCGCCTATAGGGGTTTCCAATGATACTGGTTCTTGGGCAATTTTAATAATCTCTCTAACTTTTGATTCGGTAACGCCCATGCTTTCAGCAATTTCATCGGTAGAGGGTTCCCTGCCTAAATCCTGTAACAACTGCCTTTTAATTCTAATAAGTTTATTAATAGTTTCAACCATATGTACTGGTATACGAATAGTTCTTGCTTGGTCCGCAATAGCCCTTGTAATTGCCTGCCTTATCCACCATGTTGCATATGTTGAAAACTTATAGCCTTTTCTGTAATCAAATTTGTCAACAGCTTTAATTAACCCCAAGTTACCTTCTTGTATAAGGTCTAAAAACAGCATGCCACGGCCAACATACCTTTTAGCAATAGATACAACTAAGCGCAAGTTAGCCTCTGTAAGCTCTGCCTTAGCAACTTCATCGCCTTCCTCCATGCGCTTTGCAATTTCTATTTCATCTTCGGCGGATAGCAATGGAACTTTGCCTATTTCCTTTAGGTACATACGAACAGGGTCATCAATGTTTATGCCTTCAGGTATGCTTGTATCAATCTTATCAAGATCATCATCCAAGGTTTCCTCTTTTTTGGCATTACCAACAATCTCAATATTAGCTGCATCTAGTTTATCTAATATTGACTCATACTCATCCCCTGTAATTTCACAGTCTGATAAGTGTATTGCAATTTCTTCATTTGTTAGAAATCCTTGAACTTTTCCAGTTTTTATAAGTTCACTTACTTTTGTTTTAATTAAATTGCTATTTGTTTCCAAATCTATCACTCCTTAAAATATAAAGAAAAGGTAGTATCACACAAGGGTTTTTAGTTGTTTTATAATTTTTGTTGCCTTTGCCATTTCCTCTGCTTGTTTTTCTGGTGGCAAACTATTTAAGTTTTCTTGTATTCTTTTTAGTTCATCACTTAGTTTTTGCCTTTTAATTTTAACTACACAATCCTGTGCCATTTGCATAAGCTCGCCCACATCATCTGGCACAACTATTGCAAATATTTTGTTTAGTATTGCAATGTCTTCCTCTTTGCTTGTTTCATCAAGTATTAAAGCGGCGCTTTTATTATTTTTAATTTCGTTAAAAGTGTTTTGCAGCAATTCTGACGAAAACAAATCGCTAGAGAATGTATCCAAAGGTAATTTGTTAGACATAAGCACTGCTAAAAGCAGTTGCTCGGATATAGGTACATCAACATCATTTGTGTTGTTATTTACTGTTCTTTGTTTTTTAATTTCCTTTTTTATAAAGGCCTTATGAATTTCTGGTTTTTCTATGGCAATTTGAGCCAATAGCACTTCCCTTGAAAAACCAGTTTCTATCATAATATTTTTTATTTGGCTTTCAATTTCAACTGGGTCATCTAGTTCCGCCAATATTTCAGAGCATTTTTTAGCATAGGCTACTCTTACTTCATCAACGGACATATCCAAGCCCCTTTTTGCACGTTTTACACGGTAACTTATGGTATTTAATGTTTTGATATTATTAAACTTATCTTTACCATATTTTCTTATATAATCATCTGGGTCCATTTTATCGGGCACAACTAATATTCTTGTTGTTATTTTTTCTTCATCGAATATTTTAATAGCCTTATCAATGGCATTTTGACCCGCATCATCACCATCATAACAAATATGCACTTCTGGTGAAAAGCGACCCATTAGCTGTGCTTGTTCCTTTGTTAAGGCTGTGCCTAATGTGGCAACAACACCTTTTAAGCCATATTGTGTTAATGCAATTACATCCATATAGCCTTCAACCAACAGCACTCTGTTTAGGCCTTTTTCCTTCCTAAGCAAGTTTGCGGCATATACGGTTTTCCTTTTGTTAAAGGCGAGGGTTTCGGCTGTGTTTAGGTATTTAGGCAATGTATCATTCAATGCCCTACCACCAAAGCCCAAAACATTGCCATAAAGGTCTATTATTGGGAATAATGCCCTATTTCTAAAAACATCAAAATATTTTCCGTTTTTGTTAGATATAAGGTTAGCTTCAACAAGTTCGGTTTCGGTAAAGCCTTCGTTTTTTAAATGGGTTAGTATTATGTTGTTGCTTGGTGCTGCCCCAAGGCCAAACATTCTAATTGTTCTATCATCAAGGCCACGAGTTTTAAAATATTCAAGAACTTTAGCGCCATCAGGTTCCCATAGCACTTTGTGGTAAAGTAGTGCTGCGGCCTTATTAGCCAAGTAAATTCTTTCCCTTTTTGAGCGCCTTTCATAGTACTCATTATCATTAGCCATTTCAGGAAGGGGCATATTCACCCTATCTGCAAGGAATGCTACAGCTTCTTGAAATTTTAAATGTTCAATATCCTTAATAAAGTCAAAAACTGTGCCACCCGCTTTACAACCAAAGCAAAAGTACAGTTGTTTTTGGGAATCTACAGAAAAAGATGGAGCTGTTTCATTATGGAAGGGGCAAAGGCCTACGAACCTACTACCTGTTTGTTTTAGGTTAATATAACCACCAACAACCTGTACAATATCCGCCCTTTGCCTTAATTCTTCAAGCCAATCTGATGGAAACCTATAAGCCAATAAACACCCTCCTTTACTTTAAATTCTTTAAATCAACACTTTATCCTTTATTCAATCAAAGTGCATAATAACATCCATATCCGACTCTAAGGATTCATAACTAAATTCATTTGGAACAAATAATTCTTTAAACATACTTGTTGCAAACCTATCGCTCATGCAAGCAATATAATCTGTAACAGCCCTATGGGTGCCTTCCCTATAGGATACTTCTATAAACTCCAAAGGCATTTTTGCTGGATTGTTTAAAAAATAATCGTAAAGGGTTTTTATAACAAAATCGCACTTCTTTTCCTCAAAGGATCTCCATTGGGCCTTATATACATTTTTAAACATAAAATTACGTAGCTCGTTAGATGCATCATCAAAGTCACTACTCATTTCAACAATGGGTTTACCTTTGCTGTTATATATTATATTTTTTATCATAGCATCTATCCTACCACTGTGGGTATGGCCAAGCACATCCAAGCAGTGTTTAGGTAGTTCAAAATCCTTTATTATGCCAGCCCTTAGGGCATCATCAATATCATGGTTTATATAAGCAATTCTATCCGCCCTGCGAACACACATCGCCTCAAGGCTTGAAGGTTTTGTTCGCCCACTATGCCACCTTATACCGTCACGCACTTCCTTTGTTAAGTTAAGGCCTGTACCATTTTCTAATGTTTCAACCAACCTTAAGCTTTGAGCGTTATGTTCAAAACCATCGGGGTTTATGGTATTTAAAGTTCTTTCACCAATATGCCCATAAGGGGTATGCCCAAGGTCATGGCCTAAAGCAATAGCTTCCGCCAAATCCTCATTAAGTTTTAATGCGCGGGCTAATGTTCTTGCTACTTGAGATACCTCAAGGGTATGTGTAAGGCGTGTTCTATAATGGTCACCTTTGGGCGATAGAAAAACTTGCGTTTTAAACTTTAAACGCCTAAAACTTTTACAATGAATTATTTTATCCCTATCCCTTTGGAACTCCGTTCTAATATCGCAGGGCTCAATAGGTATATCCCTACCCTGGGTTTTTGAGCTAAAAGTTGCATATGGAGATAAGCGTTTTAACTCATCATTTTCAATTTCTTCTCTAATAGTCAAGCAGTATCAACCTTCTATAATATAATAATAGTTTACACCTATTTAAATACTCCAAAACTACCGTTTTTCCTTTTTATATATCCGCTTTAGCTTTTTTATGGTTTTCCCTTTCAAGCTTGGAATAAATGCAACCACAATAATCTTGCCTGTATACATTGTATGTTTTAGATAATTCAACTGACCTTAAATAGCCACCCTTCTTTTTAAAATCTGAAAAAAGATATTTTACACCGTATTTTTTAGACATTGCATCCCCTATGCTATTAAGGGTTGCAGAATTTTTTAGTGGACTAATTGAAAGTGTAGTAGTAAAATAATCGAAGGAATTTTCGGCAGCGTATTGGGCAGCTTTATCAAGCCTAAGCTTAAAACATTCCGTGCAACGTTCACTACCCTCACCCAAGTGCTCAAGGCCTTTAACAGCAGTATAATAATCTTGGGCTTGGTAAGGTAGGCTAATAAATGCAGCATTTGGATCAAGTTCTTGCATAAGCTTTTGTTGCTCATTACTTCTAAAGTTATATTCCGTTTCCGTATCTATATTTGGGTTGTAATAAAAAACCGTTATATCAAAGTAATTTGATAGGTATTCAAGCACATAGCTACTACAAGGGCCACAACAGCTATGCAATAGCAATTTTGGTTTAATTTGTGATTGTTGTATGCTTTTAATAACAGCATCGGTTAATAATTGGTAGTTTGTTTTTTGCTTTTGCATAATATCCCTCCAATTGTTTTATATACAAAACTTTTGATATGTAAACAAATTATTTTTTACTAATGTAAATTGTTAAAAACAACATGCCATAAAACACAAATGCATGTTTGACAAATCAATTTAATATGGTTATTATAACATTGTTGTAAAGTTTTTACTTTGTGATTATTTTGGAAGGGGTATAATAGATTGGAATTAATATTGCGAACAATGTTTACTATAATTGGCGCACTTTCAATATGGCCAATACTAATGATGTTGTTTCAGTTAGTTATTTCCGTTAAGGGGTTTAAAAAAGACGCAAAGGATTATGAGGATAGGGAGCCTGAAAAGCGTTTTTTAATATTTGTGCCAGCGCACAATGAAGCAGCGGTAATTTCCGGTATAGTAAACAATTTGTTGGATATGGATTACCCCAAAGAGCTTTATGATTTTTATATTTTAGCAGATAATTGTACAGATAATACTGCCCAAATAGCTAGGGATTTAGGCGCTAAGGTAATGGAGTTTAGCAAAGAATACCCTAACGAAGCAACCGGCAAGCCTGTTGTGCTAAAAAAAGCATTTAACGCATTAAAAGATTATCAAAAAAATTATGATTTAGTAATGTTTTTTGATGCTGATAACTTAATTGATAAAAATATGTTCCGTGAAGTAAACAGCCAAATTTTGTGCAAGCCTGAAGCTGTAGCAGTACAATGTTATTTGGGTACAAAAAACAAAACTGGTTTAATACCTTCATACTATTTTATAACATTTTCAATTGGTAACAGATTTTTCCATTTAGCGCGTAACAGGTTTGGTTTAAACAGTGGTATAGGCGGTACAGGCTTTGCTGTTAGAACAGATTATATATACGAGCGTGGTGGTTGGAAATCCCTTTCACTAACAGAGGATTTTGAGTTCCAAGTTGAAACTACCCTTGATGGTAAAAAAATTATTTGGAACAATAATGTTAGGGTATACGATGAAAAACCAACAGAGGTTAGGGCAAGTTTTAAACAACAAAAGCGTTGGGCTCAAGGCCACTGGTATGTTTCATTTATGAATACAGGCAAGCTATTTAAAGCATTGTTTACTGGTAAAATTTCATTTATGGAGTTTGTATCTACATCCGTTTACATGTTTGCATTATTCCCCTATTTAGTGCTATTTTTCCAAATTCCACTAATTATATTAACACTTATACTACAGCATTTAGGTGTAGTGCCTGATATATTAAATAGTACAAACACATTATTCTCAGGCAACCTAATAGCTATTGCAGTATTTATATACTCCTTTGTATTATTGTTTTACGTTGCCAATTACTATGATAATGGGCAAAAGTTCAGTTTAAAATATTTACCTACATTAATTATATCCTTACTTTTTAACACTGTTATAATTACAGCAGCACAGATAGTTGGATTCTTTAAATGGAGGCAACAAAACGTTTGGGTTAAAACCGAGCATTTTATAAACCACGTAAAAGATAATGAAGATACACAAGAGGAGCCCCAGACAAACAATGCAAAATTCATTGCTGAGAACAAGGAAGCAAGCATTTCAATTTGATTTTTGCATGTGTAAGCAAAAATAAATTAACACATTAAACACATGCTAGCCATGTGTTTATTATTTATTGGAGAATAATTTTGAATAAATTTGTATTGAAAGCGCCTTACCCACCAAATGGCGACCAACCTAATGCAATTAAAGCCTTGGTTGAGGGTATAAATTCTGGCAAGAAAAACCAAGTGCTTTTAGGTGTAACAGGCTCTGGTAAAACATTTACAATGGCATCTGTTATAGAAAAGGTACAAAAACCCACATTGGTGTTAGCCCATAACAAAACATTAGCTGCACAGCTATGTAGTGAATTGCGTGCGTTTTTCCCCGATAGTGCGGTGGAGTACTTTGTAAGTTATTATGATTATTACCAACCAGAAGCTTATATAGCCTCGTCGGACACATATATTGAAAAAGAAACATCTATTAATGAAGAAATTGATAGGTTGAGGCATAGTGCCACTGCTGCTGTTCGTGAGCGCAGGGATGTTATAATTGTATCATCTGTAAGTTGCATATACAGCATGGGTGACCCAATTGAATATGATGATTCAATTTTATCTTTAAGGCCAGGCATTACTTTAGAGCGTGAGGATTTAATTGATAGACTTATAGAAATTCAATTTGAGCGCAACGATATAGACTTTAAAAGGGGTACTTTTAGGGTTAAAGGGGATATTGTTGAAATTATACCTGCAAGCAATAACACAAATGGTATAAGGGTTGAATTTTTTGGTGATGAAATAGATAGAATATCGGAATTTGAAGTGGTTAGTGGCAATGTTATTAGCACGCTAAAACACTCCCTTATATACCCTGCCACCCACTATGCCATGAACCGTGAGCAAATTAATAATAATATAGAAAGAATTGAAAAGGACTTAAAGGAAAGAGTTGCTTTATTTAAGGCTGAAAACAAGCTATTAGAGGCACAAAGGCTTGAGGAAAGAACCAACTATGATATTGAAATGATGAAGCAGTTGGGCTATTGCAATGGCATAGAAAACTATAGCCGTTACTTTGATGGCAGAAAACCTGGCGAGGCTCCTTTTTGCTTATTAAACTACTTCCCAGAAGATTATTTAACTATAATTGACGAGAGCCATGTTACAGTACCACAAATTAGAGGTATGTTTAACGGTGATAGGGCAAGGAAAACAATGTTGGTTGATTATGGTTTTAGGTTGCCCTCAGCCTTTGATAATAGACCCCTTGTTTTTGATGAGTTTAAGGAATTAATAAACCAAACAATATATGTATCTGCAACCCCTGGAAAATATGAACTAGGCATAAGCGAAAACATAGTAGAACAAATAATTAGGCCCACTGGTTTAATAGACCCTGAAATATTTATTAGGCCTGCAACTGGGCAAGTTGATGATTTGATAGACCAAATTCATAAAACCATAGAAAAGGGCGGTAGAGTTCTTGTAACCACTTTAACAAAGCGTATGGCAGAGGATTTGACCGAGTACCTTTACAACCTATCAATAAATGTAAGGTATTTACACAGCGATATTAAAACCCTTGAAAGAACAGAGCTTATACAAGGCTTGCGTAAAGGTGATTTTGACGTTTTAGTTGGTATAAACCTGCTTAGGGAAGGCCTTGATATGCCGGAAGTTTCATTGGTGGCAATATTAGATGCGGATAAAGAAGGCTTTTTAAGAAGTGAAACATCCCTTGTGCAAACAATAGGTAGGGCTGCAAGGAACGTTGATGGGCGTGTTGTGCTTTATGCCGATAAGCTAACAGATAGTATGATATACGCTATTAACGAAACAAACAGGCGCCGTGCAATACAGGAAGCATACAATAAAGAGCATAATATTACCCCCGAATCCGTTACAAGTGCAATACATGCCTTACTAAAAATTACTGATGAAATTGAGTTGGATGATGGCACAGGCTATACCCTTGAGGAAAAGGAAATATTAATACGCAACTTGGAGGATCAAATGCTATCCGCAGCAAAAGCATTGGATTTTGAGCAAGCTGCTAAGTTAAGGGATAGAATTTTTGGTTTGCAAGATATTGAGCCAAGGGTATTACCTAAACCCCAAGCAAAAATGACAAAGAGCCGTGGTAGAACTAGAAAGAGTTCATCAAGGGGCTAAGTATTTTATTTGTTATTCCCTTATGATATAATTTATATTATGAAAGGATGATTACTATGAACAATTTAATATGCCCCCATTGTAATGAAAATATACAGGTTAATTTAGATAAAATAAGCAGCAAATTGTTTTGCCCCTACTGTGGCAAAGCGATAGATTTAAGCGAAAATAGCGAGGATTTAAATTTAGAGCGTGAAATTCAATTAAAAATAAATGATATTATGGATAAGCGCAACCCTGTTGTAATACATGATGAATTATGCTTGTTAGAGGCTGAGCATCCTAACAGTTTGGCTGTTCAAAAAGCCTTGCTTTTACAGGGTAATTTACACCTTAGAAGTGCTAAAAAATTAAATTATTTTGTTATACACAGCTATTTATTAAACTTGTTTTTAGAGCCTGATATTTTTAACAAAAATAAAAGGCAGGAAATAATTGAGGAGCTTATAAACTCCCCCCGTTTAAATAGATGCTTAGCTTTAAGTAAGGACCCCAATAAATTTTTAAGGGATTATTATGTTGCCATATCCGAAAGGTTTATAGAGCTATTTTTAATGGGAAGTTCAAAGCATATGAAAAGCTTTTTTGGAATAATACAAACTAAAAAAGCATCAAAAAACTTGGCCTACCCTGCACGCAAAATGATAGTTAATATGTTTGAAAGCAAGGATATTCCTGAGGGATATAAAAAAGCTTTAATGAAGGCTTTTTATATAGCTTTTGGCAACAAGCTTGAAAATGATTATAGCTTTTTAAATGAGGAGTTAACACCAAATACCTTGGTAGTTGTAAGGGATGAATTCCCAGAAGTGTTATAATATATGAAGATAATTAAAAAATTACCACTTTTTATATTTGTGCTTATAGTTACAGCCTTTATATACGTGTTTTTGCTGCTTGGGGAGCCTAACGATTTAAGTACCCCAACAGTTGAAACAAATATAAACGAAACTATAACGGAGCCTTGCTTAACAATGCAATTATCAAATAGCACAAGCATGCAAGATATTATTGATGAGTTTGCTAGGCCTGCGTTGGGTAAAGAAGTTGACCCCACTACTGCAAATTTAAGTTGTGAAAAAACAGGCAATAGCTATGTTTACAACTTAAATGCAAGTTACCAGTTAGCAGATAATACAAGGTACACCATAAGCTCATCAAGGCCAATAAACTCAATACACGCTACAAATGCAAATGGTTATGAAATAAAAACAGAAAACAATGTTGTAATTGCAAGCATGCATGGGGTTTGGGCGGAAAATACAAACACTGTTATGATAGTTTGCAACAATGAAAACACAAGCTATAAACTTGTATTCCCAAAGATAGATAAAGAAGAAATATTATTAGAATTAAAAAGTTTAAAATTAAATGAACCACGGTGATGATTATGAATGAAAAGAAAAGCATGAAAAACTCTGAACTTGTAAGGCGATTTATTCCTTATTACAAGCCTTTTATACCAACATTAATATTTGATTTACTATGTGCCTCCCTAACATCTGTTGGTGCCTTAGTTTTACCCCCAATTATTAGTAGCATTATAAACATGGCACAAAGTGATATTAGCTCACTTACACCTGCATTTATTATTAAAATAGCTGCCCTATATATATTTTTACGCTTGGTAGATAGCCTTGCTTTTTATTACATGGCTACAACCGGGCATATTATGGGCGTAAAATTAGAAGCAAATATGCGTATGGACTTGTTTACCCATTTACAATCACTACCCTTATCCTATTACAACACCACAAAAATAGGCCAATTAATGGCAAGGATAACTAGTGACCTTTTTGATGTTACAGAGTTTGCACACCATTGCCCTGAGGAGCTTTGGATAGCCACATTAAAATTTACAGTATCCTTTATAATACTAATAAACATAAACGTGCCCTTAACATTGATACTATTTATTATGGTACCCATAATGTACCTTGCAACAAGGTATTTTAGCAAAAAGATGCGCCAAGCCTTTAAGGATTCACGCCACCATGTTGGTGAAATAAACAGCAAGGTTGAAGATTCTTTACTTGGTGTTAGGGTTGTACAATCCTTTGCTAATGAAAGCAATGAAATAAAGCATTTTGGCGAATATAACGATGAGTTTGTTAGAATAAAAAAGAACGCCTATAAATACATGGGTGGTTTTCACACAATTACACAGCTGTTTGATGGCTTAATGTATATTATTGTAATTGTTGTAGGTGCCTTTTTATTAATAAACGGATCTATAAGTGCCGGTGACTATGTTGCCTATGTTTTATTTGTATCAACATTGCTTAGTGTTGTAAGGGTGCTTATACAGTATACAGAGCAGTTCCAAAGGGGTATGACTGGTATAGAAAGATTTTTGGAAATTATGGATGTGGAAAGTGATATTATAGATGCCCCTAATGCTGTTGAGCTTAGCAATGTAAAGGGTGATATTAACTTTAAAAACGTATCCTTCCGCTATGATGAAAAGAACCCAAAAATATTTTCCAACATAAGCGAGGAAGTTCCTGCCGGCATGAGCATTGCCTTGGTTGGACCAAGTGGCGGCGGAAAATCAACATTGGTAAACTTATTACCTAGGTTTTATGATGTAACTGAAGGCCAAATTGAAATTGATGGTATAAACATTAAGGATATTAAAATTTCATCCTTAAGGGGCAATATTGGCATGGTGCAACAGGATGTATACTTGTTTTCAAGCACTGTATTTAATAATATTCAATATGGTAAGCCTGGTGCAAGCCTTGATGAAGTTATAGAGGCTGCTAAAAAAGCTGGTGCCCACGACTTTATTATGGAATTACCAGATAAATACGATACTTACATTGGTGAACGTGGATTAATGCTATCAGGTGGTCAAAAGCAAAGAATTAGCATTGCAAGGGTATTCTTAAAAAACCCGCCTATACTAATACTTGACGAGGCTACAAGCGCCCTTGATAATGAAAGTGAAAGAATAGTTCAAGAATCATTAAACAGGCTTGCTAAGGGTAGAACAACCTTTACTATTGCCCATAGGCTTACCACAATACGCAATGCCGATAGCATTTGGGTATTAAACGAAAGTGGCATTGTTGAAAAGGGTACTCATAGTGAGTTATTACAGCGGAACGGTTTATATTCCCAATACCACAAAATGTATTCGGAGGGTAGTAATGATTAACATAGTAAAAAGCAGCATAAAAAACATTGCTGAAATTAACGAAGTATATTCAAAAGTAATATCCCTTATGAATAAAAGAGGCTTATACCAATGGCGTGCTGATATTTACCCCACAGCTGATGATATATTAATTGATGTGGAAAAAGGCTTTCATTACAGCATATTAGATGGGGATAAGCTTGTTGGAGGGTTTTCCATAGTTGATGAACTATGTGAGGAGTACAGCATTATACCTTGGCATTTTGGGGGCAATGTTGTTGAAATGCATAAATTTGCCCTTTTAGAAGAATACCAAGGCAAAGGCATTGCCGATACTGTTTTTAACTTTGTTAAGGAAACATTTTCTGCCTTAGGCTTTACAGCTTTAAGGTGGGATACTTCATGCGAAAACGAACACAGCTTAAAAATGAGTAGAAGAATTGCCGAGCATGAAACAGGCTATTGCTATTTTGATAGCACAGATGTTAAATTTATATGCTTTGAACTTAGGCTAAAAGAGGATTGCCCCTTTATGCCAATTAAAATGACACCTACATTTAGGCATGGTGCAATGACCCCTTGGGGCGGTAATTTGCTAAAGGAAATTTATAGCAAGGATACCCCTGATGATAGAACAGGCGAAAGCATGGAAATAAGCACAATACCAAACCTTGAAAGCAAGGATTTTGACGGTACAAGCCTAAGCGAGCTTATAAACAAATATGGTGAAAGCTTTGTTGGTTATGCCCCAGAAAACAAATTCCCTTTATTAGTAAAGCTTATTGATGCAAAGGAAAGTTTAAGTATACAGGTTCACCCTGATGATGAATATGCTAATAAAAATGAAAATGGTAAATTTGGCAAGGAAGAAGCTTGGCTTATATTACACAGTGAACCAAATGCAAGAATAATATATGGCATAAAAGAGTTGGTGGAAAAAGATGACTTGTTAATGTGCTTTAATGAAGGTGTTTCCCCAGTTAAATATTTGCAATATGTTGAGGTAAACCCAGGTGATGTGTTTTATATTCCCCCAGGAACTGTGCATGCCTTAGGTGAAGGTATTGTGGTGTATGAAATACAACAATCCAGCGATGTAACATATAGAATGTGGGATTGGAACAGGGTTGATAAGGATGGCAACAAGCGTGAACTTCATATTGATGACTCTGTTGCTTGTATAAACATTAAAAACAGGTTTAACAAAGGCAAGCTTGGCAATAGCATAGGCGAGCAAAAGCTAATATCAGGCAAGGCCTTTAGGTTAACATCAATAAACATAGAGGATAGTTTTACATTTAAACAAAAGTATGCTTTTAGCTTATTAACTGCCCTTGATGATGTAAAATTTGTAGGTAAAAGCTTTACTATGAATGTAACAAAGGGTGATAGCATATTTGTACCCAACAACTGCGAAAACTTTAAAATTGTTGGAAAAGGCTTTGTTTTAGTAGCAAGCCCAAAAGGAATGAGCGTGTAAATGAATAAACCAAAAAACAATACATTGCTAATAATAGTTATGGTTATTATAGGGATTTTATTAGTTGCCTTAGGCTTTTTATTAAACTCCGCAATAGGCTTATTTAAAGTGGCTAAAATAGAGTTTGAAAACACCCCTACGCCCTTGCCAACCATAAACAATGTTATGCAACAAATTGTTGAAACTGATGAGAATGCCCCACCACCTTCGCCTACACCCTTACTGTTAAAAAACGGTAGCAAGGGTGAGGAGGTTGAAAACGTGCAAAGGCGTTTATCGCAGTTGGGGTATTATTCTGCGGAAATTGACGGGCAATTTGGCAATGGTACAAAAAACTCAGTAATATGGTTTCAACAACAGCATGAATTAGATGGGGATGGTTTAGTTGGCCCCTCAACATATACTTTGTTGTTTTCCGAGGATGCTCAACAGGCTCAAGCCACAGCGGCACCTACTGCATCCCCTACCCCTGCGCCCACTGCTGTTGTAAGCACTGATTATTTAATTTTAGTTAATAAAAGCCATAAGCTTGATAAAAATAGCCCTAAGCCTAACTTAGTTATATTAAACAAGTTAGCTAGCAAGGATAAGTTGCTTGTAAAGTACTCCGACACTGAGGCGGAGCCAGAGGCTGCGGCGGCATTAATAAATATGATAGACGCTGCCCACAATGATGGCTTAACCGTGTGGCAAGTAAGTTCTGCTTATAGAAGTATAAGGGATCAACAAACATTGTTTGATAGGCAAAAAAACAAGTATTTAAAAGAGGGTTTTTCGGATAAGAATGCCACAAGTGCAACACAAAAAACAGTTGCCCTACCTGGCACTAGCGAACACCATACAGGCTTGGCCTTTGATATTACTGTGCCGGATAAGTTTTTTAAGGATACAAAACAATCCTTATGGTTGGCAGCAAACTGTTGGGATTATGGCTTTATAATTAGGTATGAAGAGGATAAGGAAAAAATTACTGGCTTTGTAGCAGAGCCTTGGCATATTAGGTATGTTGGTGTTGAACACTCAACTGCCATAAGGGATCAAGGCCTTTGTTTAGAGGAATACCTTTTAGAAAAAGGTTTAATTGCAAGTTTAGATTAGGAGTATAAAATTGGCATTAGTTACTTGCGCTTTAAGAAGCGGATCCAGCGGAAACTGCATATATGTTGGCAATGAAAACGAAGGTGTTTTGGTGGATGTGGGAATATCCGCCAAGTGTGCATTAGATTCATTGAAGGAAGTTGGCATAAGCCCTGATAATGTTAAAGCTATTTTAGTTACCCATGAACATTCCGACCATATAAGCGGGGTTAGGGTGTTAAGCAAAAAGCTTGATGTGCCTGTTATTGCAAGCGAGGGTACTTTGGCTTATATGGAAGCAAACAATAAATTAGCTGAAAACTGCCAAATAATTAGCGTTACTGGCGAAAACAGCTTTTACTTTAACAGCTTTGAAATATTCCCCTTTAATATATCCCACGATGCAGCGGAGCCTGTGGGTTATAGAATTTATGTTGATGGGCAAAGTTGTAGCGTTGTTACGGACTTGGGCTTCTTCCCTAAAAAAATACAAGGCATTGTTGCAGGCAGTGAGCTTATGTATATAGAAAGCAACCACGATATTGAAATGCTTAACAAAAACCTAAGATACCCCGAGTTTTTAAAAAAGAGGATATTAAGCCGTAAAGGCCATTTAGATAATGGTACATGTGCCGATAATATTACAACATTATGCTCCATGGGCACAAAGCACTTTGTGTTAAGCCATTTAAGCCAAAACAATAACACCCACGACTTGGCATATGATAAAACATACAAAACATTGCTTGCCGCTAATGCGGAGCCTAACTTTGATTTTTCATTAAGTGTTGCAAACTATAATAGCATAAGCAATATTTACAGAATAAAATAATCCACAATAATGTGGATTTTTTTATTTGATTTTATAATTTTAATTGTTAAGTTTTTCGTTGGTTTTTGCCATGAATTTTTCCTTGTTTATAATAAACCTTTCGTGGCTGCCCTCACCTATAAGGCCAATTTTATCATAGGCTTTTACGTTGAACACAAGGCGTTTTCTATCTATTTGAACAAGCTCACTTTCGCAACGAACTTCCATGCCCACGGGTGTGGCAGCAACATGGCTTACGTTTAAAAGTGTGCCTACAGTTGATGTGCCTTCCTCAAGGTATTGTGCTATGCTATTCAAGCAAGTTTCCTCCATTAAGGCTATAAGTGCAGGTGTGCCAAATACTGGCAAGCTACCACTACCTAAGGCCTCGGCGGTTTTTGCTTTATCTACTAAAATTGTTTTATTGCCCAAAATTCCAATTTCCATAATTTACCCCCTTATTTTTTTACAATTATACCATTTATTATAGTTTTATAAAAGTTTTAGGGCTTTTTTTGCACAAAAATACAAGCATTGTTAGTGCTTGTATTTTTTTATATTATTTGTTTACAGCCTCGGATATTGCAACAGCTACTGCAACGCTCATACCAACCATGGGGTTGTTACCAGCGCCTATTAAGCCCATCATTTCAACGTGGGCAGGTACTGATGATGAACCTGCAAACTGTGCATCACTATGCATACGGCCCATTGTGTCGGTCATACCGTAGGATGCGGGGCCTGCTGCCATATTATCGGGGTGAAGGGTACGGCCTGTGCCACCACCAGATGCTACTGAGAAGTACTTTTTGCCTTGCTCTAAGCACTCTTTTTTGTATGTGCCAGCAACAGGGTGTTGGAAACGTGTTGGGTTGGTTGAGTTACCGGTAATGGATACATCAACGCCTTCATAGTGCATTACAGCAACGCCTTCACGAACATCATCGGCACCATAGCAGTTAACTTTAGCACGTTCGCCCTTGGAGTAAGGTGTTCTTGATACTTCTTTAAGCTCGCCTGTAAAGTAATCAAACTTTGTTTCAACATAGGTAAAACCGTTTATACGGGATATTATTTTAGCGGCGTCTTTGCCAAGGCCGTTTAATATAACGCGTAATTCTTCCTTACGGGCTTTGTTTGCATTACGGGCAATACCAATTGCGCCTTCAGCGGCGGCAAAGCTTTCGTGGCCTGCTAGGAATGCAAAGCATTTTGTATCATTATCAAGTAGCATAGCTGCTAAGTTACCATGGCCAATACCAACTTTTCTATCATCAGCAACGGAGCCTGGTATGCAGAAGGATTGTAAGCCTTCGCCTAATGTTTTTGCAACATCATAAGCGGTTTTATCGCCTTTTTTAATTGCCATAGCTGCGCCAACAATGTAAGCCCAGCAAGCATTTTCAAAGCAAATTGGTTGTATGCCTTTAACTATGCCAGCAACATCAACGCCAACAGAATCGCAAATTTCTTTGCATTCTTCTATACTTTTAATACCATATTTGTTTATAGCTGTATTGATTTGGTCAATACGCCTTTCATAACTTTCAAATAATGCCATTGTTATATCCTCCTATTCATGCCTAGGATCAATTTGCTTAGCAGCTTCTGCAAAACGACCATAAGTACCTTTATTTTTGTTTAATGCTTCAACTGCATCAACGCCAGCTTTAACAGCATCCATAAATTTGCCCATATTTACATATTCGTAACCAATAATTTCGCCTTGCTCATCTAAGCCAATTTTTGTAATATAGCCTTCTGCAAGCTCCAAGTAGCGGGGGCCTTTTACTTTTGTTGAATAGCAGGTACCAACTTGTGAGCGTAAACCTTTGCCCAAGTCCTCAAGGCCTGCGCCAATAGGTAAACCATTTTCACTAAAGGCTGATTGTGTACGGCCATAAGCAATTTGTAAAAACAATTCCCTCATAGCGGTGTTAATAGCATCACAAACCAAGTCTGTATTTAATGCTTCAAGCAATGTTTTGCCAACAATTGCTTCCGATGCCATAGCGGCGGAGTGGGTCATGCCAGAGCAACCAAGGGTTTCAATTAAAGCTTCTTCAATAATGCCTTCTTTAACATTCAATGTTAATTTGCAGGCCCCTTGTTGTGGAGCACACCAGCCAATACCATGGGTTAAGCCAGAAATATCGCTAATTTGGCGAGAGTTAACCCATTTTCCTTCTTCAGGAATAGGTGCACAGCCATGACTTGCGCCACATTTAACTGTACACATGTTTTCAACCTCTTTTGAATAAATCATTTGTTTCCCTTCCTTTTCACGTTTAATGTTAAAAAAATAACATTGTTAATTATTTTTATACCATTCCCATATAACATTATAAATAATATAGCAAAAAATTACAACACTATAAGCCATTTTGATTTGACATCATATGCAATAAAAGTATAATTTAATTAAGGGGGGATAACTATGAAAATAGGTCAATTTACCGATACTTTTTTGCCTATAACGGATGGTGTTGGTAGGGTTGTTTATGCTTACGCAAATTCATTATCTAAAGCCGGCCATCAAGTAACAGTTTCATCACCCATGTATGATACCGGCTATAGGGGTGGCTATTTATTTGAGCTGGTGGATTTTAAAAGCTTTTCAATACCCTTAGCCAAGCAGTATAAAACAGGCTTCCCTATTTATGATACAAATTACAACGCTAGGATGAACATGATTCCCTTGGATATTGCCCATGCCCACAGCCCCTTTGGTGCAGGCCACGAGGCCTTAAGGATAGCAAAAAAGCAAAGCATACCCTTGGTAGCAACATTTCACTCAAAATATTATGATGATTTTTTAAAAGCCACAAAGTCAAAGCTTATTGCAAACATGGGCGTGGAAATTATAATAGCTTATTATAATAAGTGTGATAGCGTGTGGGCAGTTAGCCAATCATCTGCCGATACGCTAAAGGAGTATGGTTATAAGGGTAATATTGTTGTTATGCCCAATGGTGTTACAAAGCGTGATATAAAAGAAGAGCATATAGCTTATGCTAAAAAAGCCTTTAACATACCTGATAAACCTGTGTTTTTGTTTGTAGGGCAAATTAATTTAAAAAAGAATATAGATTTAATTATAAAAGCCTGTGCTTTATTAAAAAACCAAAATATAGATTTTACAACTTTGCTTGTGGGGCAAGGGCCTGATACAAACACACTAAACAATTTAATTGTGGATTATGACCTAAGCAATAATGTAAAATTTTTAGGCCATATAAACAACATGGATTTACTTGATGGGCTGTATAGCTTGGCGGATATATTCGTGTTCCCCTCAATATATGATAATGCGCCCATGGTTGTAAGGGAATCGGCCGTTATGAAAACCCCTGCAATACTTGTAAAAGGTTCATCCTCGGCGGAAATTATTAAGGATAACTACAATGGCTTGCTGTGTGATAACACGGAGGAAAGCCTTGCTGATAAGCTTAAGTTTGTTATTGAAAATAATAGCACAATAAAGCAAATTGGCGAAAACGCTTATAATACCATACCAGTTGATTGGATGAGCATTATGGATAATGTTGTTAATAACTACAAAAACATTATAGAAGAATATAAATTAAAGTTAATTTAGCAAAATAATTGTTGCAAATGAATGGCTGTTATAAACTTGACAGCCTTTTTAAATAGATTATAATTAAAGTGATATTATTATAAGGAGGCACATTAAATGTCCCTAAACGCAATGCTTGAATCCATAACAAAAAGTGATGTTGTAAAATCCGCAGGTTTAAACTTAGGTGCACAATTTCAAAGTATATCCATAGCCGATGTATTATTAGCAATAGCAGTTGCTTTTTTAGTAGGTTGTATTATTGCCCTAGTTTACAAAAAAACCTTTAGAGGCGTGCTTTACAGCTCCACCTTCCCTATTACATTAATTATGTTAACAATTATAACAACCCCTGTTGTTATGTGTATAAAAAGCGATATAGCTTTATCAATGGGTATGGTTGGTGCCCTAAGTATTGTTCGTTTTAGAACTGCTGTTAAAGACCCTATGGATACAGCTTATATGTTTTGGGCTTTAACAATGGGTATATTGTTAGGTGCAGGCTTATACATTATTGCTTTAGCTGTTGTATTAATAATATCTGTATTTTTATTTTTACTTAGCTTTTTACAGTTCAAAAGGCCAAACGCTTATTTATTGGTAATACACTGCCAACCAGGTGCTGAAGGCTTTATAGAGCGTGATTTGAAAAACAAGGTTAAAGAACACCGTTTACGCAGCAAAACTGTAACCCACGCTGGTGCGGAAATTACTTATGAAGTAAGGCTTGCTGCATCTGAGGATCAAGTTATTGCTAACTTGAGGGATATACCAGAAGTACACGATGTTACATTGGTAGCCTGCCAAACAGATGTTGGCTCCAATTAGGGTGATATAAATGGCCTATGCAATACCTTTAAGGCATGAGCTAAAATTTTATATAAACGAAGTGCAGTATAGGGTGTTATCCACCGCCTTGGACCATTTGCTATACAGGGACCCCAATGGTGATGAAAATAACAACTATGCCATACGCTCGCTTTATTTTGATACAATTTTTAATGATGCCTATTTTGATAAGGTAAACGGTACAAAAAATAGGGATAAGTATAGAATTAGAATTTATAACTATTCCGACAAGCTTATTAGGATGGAATGTAAAACCAAGGTTGGTAGCATGATATCTAAAAGGTCTTTAAAAATACCAAGGGATTTGGCGGAACAGCTTATTGCAGCCGACCCCACAGGTTTGGATAGAACTAAAAGTGGCTTGTTGCTTGATATTTACAGGGAAATGCGCACTAACTTGCTAAGGCCTGTGGTATTGGTGGACTATGTTCGTGAGGCCTACCTACACCCTGCTGAGGAAGTTAGAATTACCTTTGATAAGCAATTAAGAAGTGGCGTGTTTAGCAAGGATTTATTCAACCCCTGGGTACCAACAGTTTCACCCTTAGATAATAATCAAATTATATTAGAAGTTAAATATAACAATGCTTTGCCACCTTATTTGCGTGATATTATTACTTACCACTGCAATGGTGCCCAACAGCTTGCCATATCAAAATATACTATTTGCAGGCGCTTTGAGGAGCTATAATTACTTATTTGTATAATAGCATTTTAGTATTTTGCCCACAAAAAATGTATGATAATCCCCCACGGGGTAGCAGCGGTTTATAGTTGCATCAACAACTGTTTGTGGCATCATATCCGCTTGGCTTATTACTTGGCACTCAAAGTGTAGCTCGCACTCCTTAACAATAGGTACGTTTACCACTTGGGCATTTGCCTTTGTTATGTTTATATTATCAAACTTATTTATATCCCTGCCCGATTTTGTGCCTGCTATTTTTATAGCATCCTTCATAGGGTGCAGGGGTATGCTAACTGTAAAGTAAGCATTGTTGTTTAGTAGTTGGTAGGTATACCTACTGTGGCGAACAGGCACAAGAAATACTTTTTCGCTGTGCATTGTAAGCAAGCCACCCCAGCCAATAATCATGGTATTATCTATGCCATTGCCATTGGAACTGTTAAGGAAAAAGCCTTTTTCTATATTATCGTAAACTAATTGAGCAACATCGCTAATATTTACATCTTTCATTGTAATACCCCCAAATATATTTTTATTTTATTATAACACAATTTTTATTTTTAAAAGGAATGATACTATGTTTTATGATTGGACTTTAATATTACTAATACCCGGTTTAATTTTTGGTTTAATTGCCCAAGCAAGGGTTAAAAGCACGTTTTCATCATCAAGCCAAATAAGGTCGCGCAGCGGCTACACTGCTGATGATATTGCAAGGCGTTTATTGCAAAGGCATGGTGCCCCAAATGTATCTGTAACCCCAACACAGGGCATGCTATCCGACCACTACAACCCAAGCAAAAAAACATTAGCCTTATCGGAAACCGTGTATGGTCAAGATAATTTAGCTGCCATAGGTGTTGCTGCCCACGAGGCTGGCCACGCCTTACAGGATGCGGAGGGTTATAGCTTTTTAAAGCTTAGAAGTGCCCTTGTACCCGTTGTAAACATCGGCTCCAACCTATCCCCCATAATTTTTATGGCGGGTTTAATATTTAGCATAAAGCCCCTTACAACCGTTGGTATTGTATTGTTTGCACTTACAGTAGTGTTTTCACTTATTACATTGCCCGTTGAGTTTAATGCATCCAAAAGGGCAAAGGCTATGCTTTTATATGATGGTTACTTGGATGATCAAGAAATTAAGTATGTTGATAAGGTGCTTGATGCAGCGGCATTAACATATGTAGCAAGCCTTGTAAGTGCGGTATTGCAGTTGTTAAGGTTAATACTTATATCAAGAAGAAGAAATGATTAATGTTAGAAGTTATTAATGTTGCTGTACGCAACTTAGTAAGTTTTTCATACTTTGAGCCGGATATTGTTCCATCTGCGGACTTATCCGGCAAAATGCTTGAAGGCACATTGGGCCACAGGGCAAGGCAAGGTAGCCTTGATGAAAGCTTTAAAATTGAACAGAGCATTAGTTCGGACTTTGAATACAAAAATATTATACTAAGAATAAGTGGACGCATGGACGTATTCCGTGATGAATATGATGTACCTGAAATTGAGGAAATTAAATTGGGCAATAGCGACAAATTGCTTGATTCCCCAAGGGATGAACATATTTATCAGCTATATGTTTATGGTGCACTTCTTTTTAATAATAGGGAAGATTTAAACCTTATAAAGTTTAAGCTTGCCTATGTTGATGTGGATGGCAACGTGCTACAAGTGTTTGAGCAAACTAAAAACCGTGAAGAATGCCTTGCCATAATAAATGCCCTTATTGAACCTTTTGGCGATTTTACCATAGGTGAACTTCGCCATGTAAAAAGTAGGAATGAAAGCCTTTTGGATATGGATTTCCCCTTTGAAGAGTTTAGGAAGGGTCAAAGGGAGTTTGCGGCACAGGTTTACACAAGCATAAAAATTAAAAAGCGATTGTTTGCTTGCCTGCCCACGGGCACAGGTAAATCCGTAGCGGTGCTATTCCCTGCCTTAAAAGCCTTACAACTGGGTTTAACAAGCCGTTTAATATACTTAACTGCAAGAACTGCCGCCCGCCAAAGCCCCTTAAATGCCCTAAGGCTTATTATGGATAAGGGCGCTAATATTAGGGTTGTAACCATTGTTGCCAAGGAAAAAATGTGCCCTAATGATTTAAATTGCAACCCTGAGCATTGCTCTAGGGCAAAGGGGCATTTTACAAGGCAAGAGCAAGCAATGAAGCATATATTTGAGGGCGGATGGTGGACGGAGGATGTTATAAACGATGTTGCCGATAAGTTTAACATTTGCCCCTTTGAATTTGGTTTAAGCTTAACGGTGTTTGCCGATGTATCCATATTGGATGAAAACTATGTTTTTGACCCCTTTGTTGCTATACAAAGGCTTAATATAAGGCCCCAGGATAATACTTTGCTAATAGACGAGGCTCACCATTTAATTAGCCGCCTTAGGGATGGGCTTAGTGGGCATATGGATCAAAAAACTTTAAGGGAGCAACGCAAGCGCATTGGTGACTTTTTTGGCAAAAAGCATTTACTATACAAAGCCCTTACCACAGTAATAAACAAGTTAAAAAAGATAGATTTGCCCGAGGGTGAATTTACATTGCTTATGGATAAGCCTCCAGAAAAGTTTGACCTTGCCATGCAAAACTTGAAGGATTGTGCAGCCTTAAGCTTTTCCGTTATGAAGGAAAGAACTTTGCCCAAGGATATATATACTGATTTGGCGGATATATTTAAGGCGGCTGTGCGGTTTTTATATGCTAATGATAACTTGGGGGATAACTATGCCGTTATAGCAAGCCTTGAAAAAAGTAGTAAGGCCTTAAGCCTATACTGTTTAGACCCCGCCTTTAGGATAGTTGAATGTACACAAAAAACTAATGGAGCAGTGTTTTTTTCCGCAACCCTTAGCCCTTTAAAAAGCATGAAGGATATGTTGGGTGGCGATGAAGAGGATGCTATATTCACCCTGCCTTCCCCCTTCCCTAAGGAAAACTTGCTTGTGTTAAGAAAAAACACTAACACCTATTACAACAACAGGCAAAGTAGCGTTGATGAAATTGCTACAGCCATATGCGATGTTTTAGCTGTAAAACAAGGCAAGTATATAGCTTACTTTACCAGCTATGAGTATATGAACATGGTAAAGGATAAAATTATTGACCTATCCCCCATAAATGTAATAGTGCAGGAACGCAACATGGATGAGGATGCTAAAAACAAGTTTATTGAAGGCTTTTTGGAGGGCAAGGATAATTTGCTTGGCCTTTGTGTAATGGGTGGTTCCTTCTCGGAGGGTATAGATTTACCGGGCAACAGTTTAATTGGCGCCTTTATTATAGGGGTTGGCATACCTGTGCCCACATTTAAAACAGAGCTTTTGAAGGATCATTACGAAAAAAAGTTTGGCAACGGTTTTGCCTTTGCCTACCAATACCCTGGTATGCAAAAGGTGTTGCAGGCATCGGGCAGGGTTATACGCAGTGAAAAGGATAGAGGCGTGTTGATGTTTTTTGATAAGCGCTATTTCACTAAGGCTTATGAAAGCCTGTTGCCTACCGAGTGGAATTGGAAGGGCAATGATTATAAAAAACATGTTGAGGAGTTTTATGACTATGAGGATGCTATTGATGGTTAGTTTAGCAATTACATTAGCTATGCAAGGCGCTGTGGCGGAGTATGCTCCTAGCATATTTTATAAGGCCCAAAAGGATAATAAAACAATTTACCTGCTTGGCAGTATACATATTGGCAATGAAAGCATGTACCCCCTAAGGGATAATATTATAAAGGCCATGGATAGCGCCGATAGCTTTGTGTTTGAATGTGATACAAGTAATATAACAGATGTGGCTAAGGCAAGGGCTTTAATGTATTTGCCCCAAGGGGAAAGCTTAAGTAGTATGCTAAAGGCGGATACTATGGCAAACTTGGAAAGCCTATGCAATAAAATAAACTTGAATATAAATGCCATAAGCAATTTAAAGCCTTGGGCGGTGTACAGCATGCTATCCTTAAATACAGCTAAGGAATTATTGCATGGTAGTAGCGTTGATTTGGCCGTGGATAACCATGTTAAAAACTATGCTTTAAACAATCAAAAACCCTTATATTTTGCAGAAACTGCCCTAGAGCAATACCAAACATTGGATGGTTTAAGCCTTAATACCCAGGAGCTTATACTAAACGAGCTTATAAATAACAACTTATATGGCGGTAGTAGCAATTTTGATGCTAGTATAGATAATTGGCCTGAATGGTTTAAAAGCAACAATGCAAAAGCCTTTGCCGATGCTTATAATGCCGATTTAAGCGCTGATATGCAGGAGTTTAACCATGCCTTGCTTACAAGGCGCAATATATTATTTGCAAGTTATTTAAATAACTTAGTGCAAAATAACGAAAAGGTTTTTGCCACCTTTGGGCTTTTACACATAGTTTTAAAGGATAATAGTGTGGTTTATGAGCTTGCAAGGCTTGGATATGAAATAAGCCCCATGTAGTGTTTTGCCCCATTGTATAAGGTTTACATTTGTTTGTAACTGTGGTAAAATGTACTTGTTATAGGATTTTTTTTAAACTTTAAAATGTCTCTGTTGAAAGGAGAAATTAGATGCCAGCAACCAATTTTGACGTAGAATCTATAAAGAAAACTATTATTGGTAAAATACAACGTTACAATGGTGTTACAATTGAGGAAGCATTGCCCCAACAAATATACAAGGCAGTAGCTATAACCGTTCGTGACCAAATAATGCAAAAATGGGTTAAAACCCGTAAAAAGCTTAAGGATGATAAGGGCAAAAAGCTTTATTACATGAGTGTTGAATTTTTAACCGGTAGGTTTTTACTATCCAACATGATTAACCTTGTGCACCAAGATGAGTATCAACAAGCTTTAAAAGATTTGAACATTGATACAAGCTCTTTGTTTACAGAGGAGCCCGAGCCCGGCTTAGGCAATGGTGGCTTAGGTAGGCTTGCTGCCGCTTTTATGGATAGCTTATCCACATTAGACCTACAAAGCGTAGGCTGCACAATAAGGTATGAATATGGCTTATTTAGGCAGAAAATAGTTGAAGGCCAACAGGTAGAAATACCAGATAGCTGGCTTGATAATGGCAATATTTGGGAAGTTGCTGCCCCTGAGGAAAGTGTTAACGTTCACTTTGGTGGCACAGTTCAAAGCTATGAATACGAAGGCAACGTTAGGTTTGAAACCGTTGGTGGTTACACCATAAAGGCTATACCCTATGATATGCCAATTGTTGGTTATGGCACAGACATGGTTAACTCCTTAAGAATGTGGTCCGCTAGAACAACAAAGAGCCTTAACTTGCGTAAGTTTGGCGATGGCGAACACGAGGAAGCTTTGCAGGAACTTCAACCTGCGGAGGTTATAAGCAAGGTGCTTTACCCAGAGGATAACCACTATGAAGGTAAAATGCTAAGGCTTAAACAGCACTACTTCCTAGCAAGTGCAACAGTACAACATGCTATAAACGATTATGTTAAAAAATATGGTGAAAACCTTGATAACTTACCCGAGCACGTTGTATTCCATATAAACGATACTCACCCTGGCCTTGCAATACCAGAACTTTTAAGGATATTGCTTGATGAATATTATTATGGCTGGGATGCAGCTATGAACATAATTAAAAGGTGCGTAGCTTATACAAACCATACAATATTAAACGAAGCCCTTGAAAAATGGCCCGTTGATATGATGCGTACATTACTTCCACGTATATACATGCTGTTGGAGGAAATGAATAGGCGCCTATGCCAAGACTTGTTTGAAGTTTACCCCGGCCAATGGGATAGAATTGCCCGCATGGCTATTATTGCATACAACAACGTGCATATGGCTAACTTGTGCGTAGCAACATCCTTCTCTGTAAACGGTGTAAGCCAACTACATGGTAAAATTTTGCAAGATACATTGTTCCACGATTATTACAGAATTACACCAAGCAAGTTTTCTAGCATAACAAACGGTATTACCCACCGTAGGTGGCTATTGGGCGCTAATAAGGAATTGGCTAACTTAATTGAAGAGGCTATAGGCGGCGGCTTTAAAAAGGATGCCCTAGAGCTTAAAAACTTGGAAAAATTTGCTGATGATGCAGCCTTTAGGGAAAAGTTTGCTAAAATTAAGCTTAACAATAAAAAGAGGTTGGAGAAGTTCCTACTTGGCCACCAAAACGTTCAAATAGATACAAACTCTATATTTGACGTACAGGCTAAACGCTTACACGAGTATAAAAGGCAGCTATTAAACGCAATACATATACTTGTATTGTATAATAGAATAGTGGATAACCCCAGCTTTACAATGCCCCCAAGAACATTCTTCTTTGGTGCTAAGGCAAGCCCAAGCTATTACAGGGCTAAGCAAATTATTCGCTTTATAAACTCACTAACAACATTAATAGATAGCCACCCAAGGGCAAAGAAAATGCTTAAGGTAGTGTTTGTTGAAAACTACAACGTATCCACCGCGGAAATACTTATACCTGCTGCCGATGTTAGCGAACAGCTATCCACCGCGGGTAAGGAAGCAAGTGGTACAGGCAACATGAAATTTATGATGAACGGTGCTATAACATTGGGAACAATGGACGGTGCTAACGTTGAAATTTATGAGGCCGTAGGTAACGATAATATCTACATATTTGGTATGAGAAGCAATACCGTTGCCGACTGCTATAAGGATGGAACATACAACCCCATGCAAATATTTGAAAACAATGCGGAAATTAGGAAGGCATTAACTCAAATGATAGATGGAACATTGTTCCCCAACCAATCAGCAGTGCTTCAAGACCTATACCATTCACTACTTGTTGGTGATTATGGCTCCATGGCAGATAGTTACTTTGTACTTAAAGACTTTGGTAGCTACTCAATGGCTAATAGGCGCTTGATGGATGATTATAATAACCAAGATAAATGGGTACGCAGCGCTATTATAAACGTAGCTAACAGCGGTGTATTCAGTATTGATAACACAATTAACAACTATAACAATAAAATTTGGCACATAGACCCAATTGTTTTTTAAAAAACTTATTTTGCGAAGGTGTTAAAGCACCTTCGCAAAATTTATTAAATACAAAGGCCTTTGTTATGTAGGATATTAAAACTTAGAATGGATGTTATAAGCCTTATAATTTTCATAGAAACTATAAAAATATAATGTCTCCTCTATTTAGCAAGTATTTTATATAATTAAGCCTTTATAAAAAGGAGATATATATTTATGAGCAGTTCACGCTTTGCAGTTTTTGTTGACCTTGAAAACTGCGGTGCTAAGGTGGAAACCCTTAAAAGCATTTTAGATAAGGTTAAAATTAGGGGCAATATACTACTGGGCAAGGTATATGGCTATACGGAAAACTTTAGTGCCTTAAAGGAGCTTATACTAAGCAATACATTTACTGTTGTGCCCTCCATAAGGTATGGTATAGCCCAAAAGAATAATGCGGATATACAGCTTGTTGTTGATGCCCTTGATGTGGCATATACAAACCCACTTATTGATAGCTTTTGCATAGTTAGTGGCGATAGTGACTATACACCCCTTGTTGGTAGGCTAAAGGCCATGGGCAAGTTTGTGTTAGGCATATCCCGCAGTGAGGCAGCAAGCAATATATTTATTAACGCCTGTAATGAGTTTCAGTTTTTAGAATATGTTGGGGCAAGCATAGATGGTGGCCAAAAGAAAAAACAAGTGGCGGATAACCAGGAAGTGCTTGATGATAATAGCCTAAATAAACTAATACTTGAAATTATAGAGCAACAATCCGATAAGGATGAGCTTTATGCCAGTGAGCTAAAAAGTATAATATTAAGGTTGCGCCCCGACTTTAACGAAAAACGCCACGGTTGTAGCACATTTGGTAAACTATTAAGGAAGTTGGAAAAGAAGTATAACCAAATACATATTTACAACGATAATTTTAACGTTATTGTAAGCCTTGAGCCTAAGGGTATAGATAACGGCTTGGATGATGGCGAGGATGAAGTTGAGAAGGTTCAAATTGGGCCTGATAATTGGCACGAAATATTTGTTAGCAAGTTAGAGCAGTATAAGGAGAACGGCTTTGAGCGCATTAACCCTAGCATACTAAAGGCGGATATATTAGCGGAATACCCCGATTTTAATGAGCGTGTTATTGGTTTTAAACGCTTTAGCGATGTTATGAAACAGCTAGAAAAAAGCGGTTTGGTAAAGGTGGAACTAGACGAACAAAGAACTATGCTAATAGAATTAGCCCCCCACCGCAACAAATAAACATATAAACATTTAGAATTATTATTCTAAGTGTTTTTTATTACTCAAAGGGGTTAAGGCCCATTTCCAACTTTTCTTGGGCTGTTAGCACCCTATACTCTGGGGGTACTTCATCATTATCCTCCCAACGTCGTCGGGTAAGCCAATTAAGTGGGTTGGGTATATACCTTCCCCCTTCCTTTTGCCAATCGGCGCTATTTTTCTGGGCTTTAATAGCTGCAAGCATTTTTTCAATCAAATCATCATCAACATCAAGCTTATTAAAATAATCAAACACCGCCACCTTATCCGCCTGTTTTGGGTAGGCTGCCCAAAACCTATTAAAGTTTGGTGTATATGTTATTTGTTTATTTATTGCTGTGTTTTTATTTTCATATATATTTTGATTTATATTTTGATTTGTATTTTCATTTATATTTATATTTTCATTTATATTTTCATTTATATTTAGTTCATCGTTGGGCAACGAGTTAAGGCTCGTTGAATTATAGTAGTCGTTATTGCTTTCGTTATTTTCGCTTTCCTGCTTTATTTGCCTGCGTTTCTCGGCGCTTTTAAGGCCTGCTTGCCGCCTTTGCTCTACTGCCTTTGCATACTTATCGTTACCAATATCAATTTTTTGCTTTATCATATCAAAATAAGCGTTTACAACATCGTTTTCACTTTCTGTAATTTCGCCTGTTGCGGAATATTCAAATAAGTTATCAAGCAATTCCACAATGTGTTGGGTGTTTTTAACCCTTTTGCGTATAAGGGCATAGTCGGCGTGGTAAAATGTAAAGCCTGGTTTTTCTGCCATAAAAATAATCTCCAATATAGTATTGCAGTGGTTTACCTGCTAATTTAACTATACCATATTGCATTTTTAAAACCGTGTTTTTTAGCACTTTTATTATGGCATCAAAGCCTTGTACTGTATGGGTTTGAGGGCTGTTCATAGTTTTTTTAAGTGGGCTTATAATCATATTTATATTGATTAAATAGCAATTTTTGTTTATATTTATATTAGTTGTTATTACTGTACAAGCGAGGTTATTATGAATAATTTAGGCTTTTTGCGTATTGCAAGCTGTTCCCCAAGGGTGTACTTGGGCGATGTAAAGAAAAACCAAAAGGAAATTATGGCAATTATAGGCCAATTGGATGATGTTGCCATTGCTGTATTCCCCGAGTTAGCTTTAACGGGGGCAAGTGTGGGTAGCTTATTAAAGCACGAAACACTATATAACAATGCCTTTAAGGCCTTGATTAATATAGTTGAAAAAACTGCCCTGTTAGATACTTTGTTTATTATAGGTTTGCCCTTTTATACAGAGGGTAGGCTTTATAACTGTGCCGCTGTTTTTAAAAACGGTGAGATATTGGGAATAGTACCCAAAACCCATTTAAATAAGGCGGAAAAGGATATATTTTCCGTGGGCAGTAGCGACTCTAAGGTATTAGTAATAAACGATTTATTTATTCCCTTTGGCGCTAATTTAAGGTTTAAAAACAGCGATATTAGCTTTGCCATAAACATTGGTGAGGATATGTTTAACAAGGCCAAAAATGCCAATATTTTGTTTAATTTAAGCAGTTTTACCGCAGGCGTTGGCAAAAATGCAAAGTTGGTAAACTACATTAAAAGCACCACACAGGTAAAAAGCAATATATGGGTTTATGCTAATGCTGGCTTTGGTGAAAGCACTACGGATAATGTTTATGATGGCTACTGTGGCATATTTGAGGCGGGCAAAGTTATTGCAGAAAATAAAAGCTTCCAATTAAAATCCAGCTTTATTGTGGCCGATTGTGATATTGCTAAAGTAAAATATAAAAGCCTAAATAGCTTTGTTGCAGAAGATGATTGCACAATAGATTTGCCCTTGTTAAAGGAAAGCCCTTTGCCCTTATTAAGGCATATATGCCCCAAGCCCTTTATACCTATGGATGAGGATAAACAAACAAGGTTTAATGAAATTTGCCACATACAAACAAATGCTTTGGCAACTAGGCTTGAAAAAACTGGTATTAAAAACATTGTAATAGGCGTATCAGGCGGCCTTGACTCCACATTAGCCTTGCTTGTGGCGGTTAAAACAATGCAAAAGTTAAACTTGCCCAACAGCCACATACACGCCATAACTATGCCTGGCTTTGGCACTGGCAAAAAAACTAAAAACAATGCTGATAAGCTTATGGAATTGCTTAACACCACAAACAAAACTGTAAGCATAGAAAGGGCTGTAAGCGTTCACTTTGATGATATTGGCCACGACCCTAACAAGCATGATGTTACCTATGAAAATAGCCAAGCGAGGGAGCGCACACAAATACTAATGGACTATGCCAACATGGTAGGTGCTTTGGTTTTAGGCACTGGGGATTTAAGCGAAATTGCCCTTGGCTGGAGCACCTATAACGGCGACCATATGAGCATGTACAATGTTAATTGTAGCGTACCAAAAACACTTATTCCCCCATTGATAGATTTTATTGCTAAGGATATGGGCGAAGCTGTTTATAATGTTTGTTTGGATGTAATAGGCACGCCCATATCCCCCGAGCTATTGCCCACCACAGAGGGCGACCTAAAGCAAAAAACAGAGGAAATTATTGGGGATTACGACCTGCACGACTTTTTTCTATACAATTTAATAGATTCGGGCAGCAGCACCGATAGGCTTTATGCCATGGCAATACAGGCCTTTAAAGGGGTTTACACCGCAAATTATATTAAGGAAGTGCTAAACAAGTTTATAAGCAGGTTTTTTAGCCAACAGTTTAAGCGCAACTGTTCCACCGACGGGCCTGCCATTGGTAGCATAAGCCTATCCCCAAGGGGAGCTTGGCAAATGCCTAGCGACTTGTATAATAACTTATGGAACAGTATTAATTTAAGCTTAAATGATGATAATTTTAAGGCTTAAGGCTTTACATTTACAAAAAAAACAGTATAATAATTGTATGCGTTGAAAGGAAAGGTTGTTTTTAAGTTCTTTTAAGCGATTTGGGGATGGTGTAAGCCCAATAAGGATGTAAGCAACAAATCGGCCTAGAGCATTGTTTGTGACTAATTAGCAAGCAACGGTTATCACCGTTATATGATATACATTAATTTGTACTAAGGTGAACATTTATGTTAAGCTGGGTGGTACCGCGGTTTTTTACAAGCCGTCCCAAGCATTGGGCGGCTTTTTTGTTTGCAAAATATTTATTTTAGAAGGAGAAGTATATGTATAAAAAGGTTTCCACGGACATGAACTTCGTATCAAGGGAGCTTGAGGTTGAGAAGTTTTGGAAAGATAATGATATAGTTAAAAAGAGTTTTAACCATAGGAAGGGTGCACCAAAGTTCACCTTTTATGATGGACCACCCACAGCCAATGGTAAGCCTCATATAGGGCATATGCTAACAAGATCCATAAAGGACCTTATTCCAAGATACCACTCCATGAAGGGCGAAGACGTATTAAGAAAAGCTGGTTGGGATACCCACGGCCTACCTGTTGAGCTTGAGGTGGAAAAGAAGTTGGGCTTAGATGGCAAGCCACAAATAGAGGCTTATGGCATAGAGCCTTTTATACACGAATGTAAAAAAAGCGTGTGGAATTACTTGGGCGAATGGAAGGATATGAGCGACCGTATAGCCTTTTGGGCCGATATGGACGACCCATATGTAACCTACCACGACAACTACATTGAAAGCGTGTGGTGGAGCTTAAAGGAAATAGCTAAAAAGGATTTGCTTTATAAAGGCCACAAGGTTGTGCCCTACTGCCCCCGCTGCGGTACAGCTTTATCCAGCCACGAAGTAGCTCAAGGCTATAAGGAAGTAAGCGATACAAGCGCAATAGTTAGGTTTAAAGTTAAGGGTGAGGAAAACACCTATATACTTGCATGGACAACTACCCCTTGGACATTGCCAAGCAACGTTGCCCTTTGCGTTAACCCTAATGAAGAATATGTTGAATTACAACACCATGATGAAAAGTTAATATTAGCTAAGGCCTTAGTTGAAACCGTGTTTGCAAACCACAGCTGCCACTTGGAAGAACTTCGCACATTTAAGGGTAGTGATTTTGTTGGCACAGAGTATGAGCCCTTGTTCAACTTTGCATCCCCTAAGGAAAAAGCTTGGTATGTTGTTGCTGATAACTATGTTACATTAACCGATGGTACTGGTATTGTTCACATAGCCCCCGCCTTTGGTGAGGATGATGCCCGCATAGGTAGGGAAAACAACCTTCCCTTTGTTCAACTTGTAAACACCGAGGGTAAGTTTGTTGAAGGTACAACTTGGGAGGGCGACTTTGTTAAGGATGCCGACCCTAAAATACTTGAGGATTTAAAAGCCCGTAACCTATTGTTTGAGGCTGCCCCCTACGTGCATAACTACCCCTTCTGCTGGCGTTGTGATACATCACTACTTTACTATGCAAGGGCAACTTGGTTTATAAAAATGACCGCCGTTAAGGATAAGTTAATTGCCAACAACAACTCTATAAACTGGATGCCTGAACATATTAAGGCAGGTAGAATGGGTAACTTTATAGATAATGTTATAGACTGGGGCTTATCAAGGGAGCGTTATTGGGGCACACCCCTACCCATTTGGGTATGTGAAAACGGCCACAAGCACGTTATTGGTAGCAGGCAGGAGCTTATTGATATGGCTACAACAGAAGTTAAGCCAGATATTGAGCTACACCGCCCCTTCATTGATGAAGTTGAAATTGTTTGCCCTGAGTGTGGCGAAAACATGCACCGTGTTAGCGAGGTTATAGACTGTTGGTACGATAGTGGCTCCATGCCCTTTGCCCAATGGCACTACCCCTTTGAAAATAAAGAATTGTTTGAAAGCCGTTACCCCGCCAACTTTATAAGCGAGGCAATAGACCAAACAAGGGGTTGGTTCTACACCCTATTAGCTATAAGCACATTGTTGTTTGATGAAGCCTCCTTTAAAAACTGCTTGGTTTTGGGTCACGTTCAAGATGAGCAAGGGCACAAAATGAGCAAGCACTTGGGCAACGTTGTAAACCCATGGGAGGTTTTAGATAAACAGGGTGCCGATGCTATACGTTGGTACTTCTACAGTGTTGGCGCTCCATGGTTGCCTATAAGGTTTAGCGACCAAGCTATAAGCGACTCCCAAAGGAAGTTCATGGGCACACTACAAAACACCTATGCTTTCTTTGTACTATATGCTAATATAGATAGCTTTAACCCTAAGGATCATCCCCTTGAAAATGCTAAGTTAAACATTATAGATAAATGGGTGCTAAGCAGGCTTAACAAGCTTGTTAAAACCGTTGATAGCAACCTTGAAAACTATATGATAACCGAATCCACCCGTGACATACTAAGCTTTATAGATGATTTAAGCAACTGGTATGTACGCCGCAGCCGTGAAAGGTTCTGGGGCAAAGGCGCTGGTAAGGATATGGGCGAGGATAAAGAGGCAGCATTTATAACCTTGTACACTGTTTTAGTTACATTAGCTAAATTGCTTGCACCTTTTGTTCCATTTATATCTGAAGAGATATATCAAAACCTTGTTAAATCCGTTGATGCGGATGCACCTGAAAGCGTTCACCTATGCGATTACCCTGTTGCTGATGAAAACTATATTGATGAAAGCCTAAACGAAAACATGAGCCACTTAATAAACGTAGTTCAGTTGGCAAGGGCTTGCAGAAACCTAAGCAACATGAAAGTTCGTCAACCCGCCCAAGCCCTTTATATAAACGGTACATCCTTCCCTGAAGAATATGCCGAGCTATTAAAGGATGAAATTAACGTTAAAAACGTTGTTTTTGTAGAGGATGCACGCAACTTTACCACTTACCTATTAAAGCCACAAATGCGCACAATAGGGCCTAAATACGGCAAATTATTGGGTAAAATAAGCGAGTACCTAAAGGGCCTTGATGGTAATGATGTTGTTGATAATTTTGCAGCAGGTAAAAACTTAAGCTTTGAAATTGATGGCAATACCGTTGTGCTTGAAAAGGATGATGTTTTAACATCCTCCATGCAAAAGCCAGGCTTCACCGCCCAATCGGAAGATAATATTACCGTTGTGCTTGATACCAACTTAACTGATGAGCTTATAAACGAAGGCTACTCTAGGGAGCTAATAAGCAAAATTCAAACAATGAGAAAAGATGCTAACTTTGATGTAACCGATAGGATAATTGTTAAATACAATTCCAGCGATGTTATAAAGAACGTTGTAGAAAAATTTGATAGCCAAATTAAGCTTGGTGTATTGGCAAAAGAGCTTGAATTAAGCCCCGACCTACCCTTAAGCGATAAGGCTTGTGAAGATTTGGTTGAATTTGAAGGCGGCTACTATAAGTGTTGGGATATTAATGATGAATTAGCAACACTATATGTTAAAAAATGTTAATAATATTAAATCAGGTGATTTTTCACCTGATTTAATATTTTAAAGCAAATATTTTAAACACTTTTGCTTGACATTGTAACATAATTGTAATAAAATGTTTTTGATATAATAACATTAATTTATTTATATATTTATATTTTGCCATCTATAAACACTTAAGGGGTGACTGTTTTGTTAGAAGCCAACAATAAATCCACAAATAACAAAAATTATAAAGGTATTAAACAGCTTATAAATAAAACTATAAGTTTGCTTTTAATAGCATATATAATTTTATCCTTAATGCCTGTAAGCACAATTGCATCAGGCACAGTATATTCTTTTGGTACAATTAATGTGGGTGGTGTAAACCTACGCCACAGCGTTAATGGTAGCAGTTTTCAACAATTACCAAGGGGAACTGTTGTACAAATAATAGAAACATCAATTGATGCAACAAACAGGTCTTGGTTTGGGGTATACATTGGTGGCAGTAATGTAAGTGGATATGTTATGGCAGATTATGTAAACGTAATGAGCCCTATAGACTCCGCTGCATACGCGGCAAACAATCCCTCGGCAGTACGCCCAGGTGGCGGTCCATTAAATTCTATAAATGCAATAGGTTATGTTAGAACAATTTTAGGCGGTATAAACCTAAGGGATTCTATAAACGGCTTTGTTGTTGGCAAAGTTGATAGGAATGTTGTGTTCCCCTATGTAGCAGTAGAGGTAAAAACCGATTTTACTTGGTATAGAATATATAGCGATACATTGGGTTATTGCTACATCCGTGGGGACTGTGTTAGCATAAGCGATGCCGCTGGCAATATTACAAACGTTGTAAACCCTGTTAACCCTGTTAATCCAGTAAACCCAGTAGTTAACCCTGTTCAACCCACACAAACCGTTGTGGTTCAACAACCCTCTGCCTTTGGTAGTGTAGTGCTTACATTGGATAAGGTTAATTTAAGAAATGATAATAAAACAAGCGCATTCCGCTTAGGTCACTTAGCAATAGGCTCAGTATTACCCCTATTATCCACACCAAGCCAATCAGAAGGTTACACATGGTACCATGTTGATACACCTATTGGCAGGGGTTATGTAAGGGGCGACTGTGCAAGGCTTACCACCGACCCCGCACCCATTACAGTTACACAAGCACCTGTGGTATCAACAATTGGCTCCATAACAATGACCCTTGATAATGTAAACTTAAGGGAAAAGCCCGCTGGCACAAGGATAGGTAAGGTTTTAATAGGCCAAACATTTAACCTATTAAGCCAACCAATAACATCCCACAACTACACTTGGTACCACATTAAAAACAACGATGGTATAACTGGTTATGTAAGGGGCGACTGTGCAAGGCTAAACAGCGTTGTAGCACCTACAGTTACAGCAATACCTCAGCCCATAGTTCCACAAAACTTAGGTTATGTATTAGTAACACTATCCTCAGTTAACCTAAGGCAAGCGCCCGCTGGTAAGGTGTTAGATCAAGTTGATAAAGGCGAATTATACGCTTTAACTGCAAATACAGTAAGCAAATCCGGTTACACATGGTACCCCATAAGCGTAAGGGGCAACAATGGTTATTTAAGAAGTGACTGCGTACAATACTTAAGCCAAGAGCAAGGCCAAGCTTATATAGCAAACGGAACAATTACACCAATAGTTTCTCCAGGCCAAGTTCCCGTAGTAACAGCACCACCCGTTGTAACCGCAAGCGAGTATATTATTACTGTTGTTGATAAGGTAAACTTAAGGAAAAGCGCATCTAAAACCTCATCCGCACCCTTTAATGTTCCCTTAGGCACAGTATTAAAATATTCAAGAACAACCTTCGTTGGTAACTCTGAATGGTATAAAATAACTTATAACGGTTATGATTTATGGGTATTAGGCTCAACAGTTCGCAAAATGGATACTACAGAGTATCAAACATGGAACGCAACACAGCCCACACCCACACCCCAGCCTGTTGCTGGTTACGTTAAAACAACAGTTAAAAGTGTAAATGTTAGAATTAAGCCCGCTGGCGATGTTATAGACTCCATAGCTGCAAGGGGCACAGTACTACCTTACTTTGGCACACAAAGCGTTGGTAGGTATACCTGGTATAACGTTAAACTTGGCTCAGGCGTAATGGCATATATTAGGGGCGACTGTGTAACAATAAGCAATGAAACCGGTGGCGATATAATTCAAACACCTATTACTCCACCAAGTGGTGGCGGCCAATTAGAGGCAAGTTACAGCACATTAATGGTTGGTAATAGTGGCGATGATGTTAAACGCCTACAAACAGAGCTTAAAAAGCTTGGCCTATACACAGGCGAAATAAACGGTGACTACACAAGCGCAGTTGAAGAGGCTGTTAGAAGCTTCCAATTAAGCAATGGTTTAGTACCCGATGGTATTGCAGGCCCCAACACATTACACAAGCTATACAACACAGTACCAATTGGTTCAAGCACAGGCACAAACCTAACCTTTGAAATGAATTACCCTGTTAAAACTATAGACTGGTGGACAGGCGGCATTCAACAGCTATGGCCTAAGGGCGCAAACGCTAAGTTGAAGGACGTTAAAACTGGCATAGTGTTCTGGGTACACAGATGGTCTGGCGGTAACCACGTAGACGGTGAGCCTTTAACCGCGGATGATACTGCAAGGGTTTGCCAAATGTACGGTGTTAAAAACGCTAAGGAAATCGCTACTAAAAACTTATGGCAAAGGCGCCCATTGTGGATAACATTAGGTGGAACAACCTATGCAGCATCCCTATACGGTGTACCCCATAACTACGCTGGCGATACTGTACCAAACAACAACTTTAATGGTCAGTTCTGTGTTCACTTCTCTAACAGTAAAACCCACACAAGCAACGTGGTAGATAAATACCATGAAGAGGCTATACAGTTTGCTGTAGAAAAGGGTATAAACAGCCAAAGCGCACCAAAATAAAACAAATAATAAGCCCCTGTAAGCAATGCTTATAGGGGCTTTTATTTATTAAGTTTTTATTCTGCTAGCCTATCCACAATTTCCTTATAGGCCTCAGATACATCCCCAAGGTTGGATCTAAACCTATCCATATCCAAGGGTTCATGGGTTTCAGAATCCCACATTCTACTATTATCGGGGGTAATTTCATCGGCCAAAATAATATCGTTGTTATACCTGCCAAACTCTATTTTAAAATCTACAAGTTCTATATTTTTTGTTTTTAAAAAGTCACGCAACAGTTGGTTTATTTTTAAGGCTGTGGTTTTAATAAACTCAACTTCATCATCACTTGCCAAGTTCATAGCTTTAATGTGGCTTTCGTTTATCATAGGGGTGTTAAGCTCCACATCCTTATAGCAAAGTTCTATAATGGGGTTGTTTAACTTTGTACCTGTGCTCCAGCCTATCCTTGTTACAAGGCTACCTGCAACAATATTCCTAAGCTTTATAACAATGGGGATAATTTCCACATTTTTAATTAGCACCTGGTGTTTATCTAAGGTTCTAATAAAATGGGTTTTAATGCCCTTGCTTTCAAGGAAGGTGTACAAATACTTAGTAATTTCCGCATTAAAAATGCCCTTATCCATAATGGATCCACGTTTTAAGCCATTAAAGGCGTTTGCCTCATCTTTAAAGCTAATAACAGCATAATCAGGGTTATCGGTAGCAAAAAGTTTTTTACTTTTACCTTCATATATCAAATTTGTTATTTGCACATTAATTCCTCCTTGTTATTACACAACATAAGTATATCACTGTAAAAGCTTGTTTTTCAATAATCAATATAATCTAAAAATAACCAATTACCACAAAATTAACGTTTTAATAAAAGTACAATTGATATACAACTATGGTGTTGACAAAAAATAAAATCTTTATTATACTCTTATCCATAATAACGTTGTAATAAGCAACGGTAAAAGGAGGCTCGCACATTATGTATAAATACACAGTTAATAACAGTGCAATGACTATGATGATGTGCGCATGCCCTGCGTACTGTTTGCATTGCAACTCTAAAAACATATAGTTTTTAGTTATCCATTGTTTATTACTGCTATGCAAACTGTTGTATAGCATTTTTTTATTGTAAAAAGGAGCTAATAATGGAAGATAAAATAGAAGATAATTTAACAACTGAGCATGTTCCACAAATTCAAATAAGGAACTTAACAAAGGTGTACCCCATACCTAATGGCGAAGTAGTTGCCCTAAACAACATAAATTTGGATATTGAAAAGGGCGATATTTACGGAATTATTGGTATGAGTGGCGCTGGTAAAAGTACCCTTATACGCTGTATGAATAAGTTAGATTTACCAACCGATGGGCAAATTTACATAGATGGTGAAAACGTGCTAGCTATGAACGATGCAGAGCTAAGGAAAATTAGGCGACGCATGGGTATGATATTCCAATCCTTCAACTTATTAATGCAAAAAAGCGTTACAAGGAATGTAAGGTATCCCTTGGAAATAGCAGGCGTACCAAAGGCAAAGGCTAACAAAAGGGTTACCGAGCTACTTAAAATAGTTGGTTTGGAAAGCAAGGCGGAAGCCTACCCCGCACAGCTAAGCGGTGGGCAAAAGCAAAGGGTTGCAATAGCAAGGGCCCTTGCCAGTGACCCTGAAATGCTGCTTTGCGATGAGGCTACAAGCGCCCTAGACCCTATGACAACCCAATCCATATTGGAGCTGTTAAGGGATATAAACAAAAGGCTTGGCATTACAGTTGTTATAATAACCCACGAAATGGCTGTTATAAGGCAAATATGCAATAAAGTAGCAATACTTGATGATGGTAAGTTAGTTGAACAAGGCAATGTTGATGAAGTGTTTATGAACACAAAATCAAAGGCAGGTAGGCGCTTGTTTGGTATAATATCCGACGAAACCCAAAACGAAGCATTAAGCCAACCCGCATACAGGATAGTATTTGATGGTGGCGTTGCGGAACACCCAATTGTATCCAGAATGGCAAGGGAGCTAAATGTGGATGTTAATATATTAGCTGCCGATATAAAACAGTTAAACCAAAAAACCTACGGCCAAATGTTAATATCCATACCCAAGGATAATAACGAAAGGCAAAAAATAAAAGATTTCTTAGAGCAACAAAATATTACAGTTGAGGAGGTTATGCCATAATGAGTTTTTCACAAATGTGGCCTTTGCTATGGGAAGGCACCTTAGAAACATTGTATATGACCTTAGTTTCCTCAGTAGCCGCCTATTTATTAGGTATACCCCTTGGTATATTGCTTGTTGTAACAAGGAAGGGTGGCATAAAGGCCTCACCCGTGTTTAATAGCATACTTGGCACAACAATAAACTTTTTAAGGTCCATACCCTTTATTATACTATTAGTTATGTTAATTCCCCTTACAAGGATAGTTACAGGGCGTGGCACTGGTACATCAGAGTCGGTTATATTCCCCTTGTTAATAAGCGCATTCCCCTTCGTGGCAAGGTTGGTTGAGGGGTCTATTGATGAAATTGATTCAGGCGTTGTAGAGGCTGCTCAAAGCATGGGTAGCACCACTTGGGAAATTATTTGGAAGGTTATGCTCCCCGAAGCCCTACCCTCACTATTAAACGGTGGCGTTATAGCAATAACAACAATACTTGGTTATACCGCTATGGCAAGCACAGTTGGTGGCGGTGGCCTTGGGGCAATAGCAATAATAAAGGGCGTAAGCCAAAGAAAGTACGATTTAATGTATGCTGCAAGCATTATGTTAGTAGTACTAGTACAAGTAATAACCGTGTTTGGTTTAAGAATTACAAGGTTGTTTGACCACAGAAAAAAATAATTTAGTTTCTTGCGAGCAAGCTCGTTTGAATATATTAGCTAATTTTGAAAGGAGATTTCTTATGAAGAAATTTACAGCTATCCTATTGTGCCTAATAATTGCACTATCCACAGTAACAGTTTTTGCTGCTGAAAAAATTGTTATCGGCGCTACCCCACTACCCCACGCTTTGGTGTTAGAGTATGTTAAAGAGGACTTTGAAGCTTTAGGTTACGAACTAGAAATTCAAGTTGCTACAGATTATTATTTGTTTAACCCAGCAACCGCTGCTGGCGATACAGATGCTAACTACTTCCAACACTTCCCCTTCCTAAACACATATAATGCAGATGTACCTGAGGCTGAACAACTTGTTGCAGCATTCGGCGTTCACTACGAGCCAATGGGCTTGTTCCCTGGCAAAAGCAAAACTTTAGAAGAAATTCAAAAGGGCGCTATAATTGCAGTACCAAACGACCCAAGTAACTTAACACGTTCATTGTTGTTAGTTGAAGAAGCTGGCTGGATTACATTACCTGAAGGTAGCTTTGAAAAAGGCGTTACACCTGCTGAAATAATTGACAACCCTTATGAAATAGAGTTTTGGGAAATGAACTCCGACCTAGTTCCAAGTAGCTTGGAAGATGCTAACTATGCTGTAATAAACGGTAACCACGCAATTGCTGCTGGTTTTACAAGCGCTAACGATGCATTAGTTACAGAGCCTGTTGAAGGTGAAGCTGCTAAAATATATACAAACGCTGTTGTTGTTCGCCCTGCAGACCTTGAAAAACAATGGGTTAAGGACCTTCAAAGCGTGCTATTAACAGAAAAAGTTAAAGAGTTTATGGAAAGCGAACCCAGCTTTGGTGGCGCTGTTAAACCCACATTTTAATTAAAAACATTATAAACTGCTTGAGTAATATCAAGCAGTTTTTTTATTTAATTTTTACATTTATTTAACTTTACAAAAGGGCATTACATTGCAGAACAACGCAAAAAATGATATACTAAAAAATGCAAGTTTTAAAAATAAGGAGAAATTTAGTGTTTAATTTTTTAAAAACTATTTTAGGCGTAAGCAATGATGCAGAGGTTAAAAAACTTCAAAAAATTGCCGATTCAGTATTAGCCTTAGAAAATAAATATTCAAAAATGAGTGATGTTGAACTTACAGCCCAAACTAATGTGTTAAAAGATAGGTTGGCTAAGGGTGAAACATTGGATAATATATTACCCGATGCCTTTGCGGTTGTTAGGGAAGCATCTGTTAGAAGTGTTGAAATGAAACCCTACCCCGTGCAAGTTATAGGTGGTATTGTTTTACACCAAGGTAGAATTGCCGAAATGAAAACTGGTGAAGGTAAAACCCTTGTTGCTACAATGCCCGCTTATTTAAATGCCCTTGCAGGTAAAGGCGTGCACGTTGTAACAGTAAACGATTACTTGGCAAAGCGTGATAGCGAATGGATGGGTAAAATTTACAGGTTTTTAGGCTTGTCCGTTGGCGTTATTATACACGATTTAAGCAACGAGCAAAGGCGTGAGGCTTATAATTGTGATATTACCTATGGTACAAACAACGAGTTTGGCTTTGACTACCTAAGGGATAACATGGTTATGTACAAAGAGGAAATGGTTCAACGCGGCCACCCCTTTGTTATTATAGACGAGGTTGACTCAATACTAATTGATGAAGCACGTACTCCCCTTATTATAAGCGGCCAAGGCGAGCAATCATCAGAGCTTTACTCCCAAGCGGATAGGTTTGTTGTAAAGCTAACAAGGTCCACCCACGATCCAACAAAGGAATTAAGCCGCTTCCACAGGGATGAACCCATTAACCCCGATGGCGACTTTGTTGTTGATGAAAAAAATAAAACCGTTACATTAACAGAGCAAGGCGCTAAAAAGGCCGAAAAAGCTTTTAATGTTGAAAACCTTAACGATATTGATAATACAGACCTACACCACCACATATTGCAAGCCTTAAAGGCAAACGCAATTATGAAAAAGGATGTTGACTATGTTGTTAAAAATGATGAGGTTATAATTGTAGACGAATTCACTGGTAGGCTTATGTTGGGTAGAAGGTACAGCGATGGCCTGCACCAAGCAATAGAGGCTAAGGAAAGAGTTAAAGTTGCAAGGGAAAGTAAAACATTAGCAACAATAACATTCCAAAACTACTTTAGGCTTTATGCTAAGTTAAGTGGTATGACTGGTACTGCTAAAACAGAGGAAGATGAATTTCAAAACATTTATAAGTTGGATGTTGTTCAAATTCCCACAAACAAACCTAATATCCGTGAGGATATGAACGATGTTATATATAAAAACAAAAACGCTAAGTTTAACAATGTTATAGAGGAAATTGTTAACCGCAATAAGCTTGGTCAACCTGTTTTGGTTGGTACAGTAAACGTTGAAACAAGTGAAAAATTAAGCACTCTACTTTCAAGAAGGGGCGTTAAGCATGAAGTTTTAAATGCTAAACACCATGAAAGGGAGGCTCAAATTGTTGCCCAAGCAGGCCATATAGGCTCAGTAACCATAGCAACAAACATGGCCGGCCGTGGTACAGATATTTTGTTAGGTGGTAACCCAGATTTCTTGGCAAGGCGTGAACTTAGAAAGCTTGGCTTTGCCGATGATATTATTGAAGAAGCTACAGGGCATAATGAAAACGCTCCCCAGGAAGTGTTAGATCTTAGAAAACAGTATGTTGAATACCTTAACAACTTTAAAAAGGAAACCGACGTGGAGCATGCCAAGGTTATGGAACTTGGTGGCTTGCATATTATTGGTACAGAGCGCCACGAAAGCAGACGTATTGATAACCAGTTAAGGGGTAGGGCTGCAAGGCAAGGTGACCCTGGTAGCACACAGTTCTTTATATCCCTTGAGGATGATGTTATGCGTTTGTTTGGCTCCGATAGAATTATGCCCATAGTAGATAGGATGGGCTTAGGTGATAATGAACCCCTTGAAGCCCGTTTGCTTACAAAACAAATTGAAAACGCTCAAAAGAACATTGAGGGTAGGCATTTTGAGGCCAGGAAGCACGTGCTTCAATTTGACGATGTTATGAACCAACAACGTGGTATTATATACAAACAACGCCAACAAGTTTTACAGGGTGAAGATATGGCCGAAACCATTCAAAACATGGTTGCAAGCGTTATTGATGATGCTATTGCACAAAGTTGTAGTGGTGAGGCTGCATTTGAGTGGGATTTTGCATCCTTAATCGATTATCTGGAAAAAATTTGCATAAAACCTGGTGAAATTCTTAAAAAGAAACCTGAGATGGACGATTGGGATAATAGCGATTTAAAAAATTGGCTAGTTGAAAAAGCTAATGAATTTTATAAAGAGCGTGAAGATCTTTTCGTTAGGAATGGCATCGACGTAAGGGAAACCGAGCGTATTGTTTTACTTAACTCCGTTAACCAAAGGTGGATGGACCATATTGATGATATGGATCAACTTCGTGAGGGTATAAGCCTACGTGCCTATGCTCAAAAGGACCCTGTTAACGAGTATAAGCTTGAAAGCTATGATATGTTTGATGAAATGGTTCGCTTAATAAGGGAAGATACCGTTAAAAAACTTTATCAAGCACGTTTAGTTGCTCCCCCTACTGTAAGGCGCGTTTATAATGATGATATGCAAAACCTTAAAGAAAATAAAAAAGGCGAAAAAGCTAGTTCATCTGGTAGAAACTCCAATTTAAGGAGCGGACAAACTGGCATGAATCAACTATGCCCTTGTGGTAGTGGTAAGAAATATAAACATTGCTGCGGCAGAAAATAAGGTATAAATATGATAGATACTATGCTAGCTGCTCAAGATTTGGCAGCAATAAAAAATAGATTAAACGAGGCTTATGATGCTTTAAAAATAGAAAGCATAAAAGAAGAACTTTTAGAGCTGAATGCAGAACTAAACAGCCCTGAGTTTTGGAACGATTTAGAGCGCTCAACAAAGGTTAATAAAAGAATAAGCTTGCTTGATGGCAAAATTAAACATATGGATAGCCTTGTTGAAAGGGCAGATAACATTGATACAATGCTACAATTATTAGTTGAGGAGCCTGATGAGGATATATCCACAGAGGCCGAGGCTGAAATTGCAGCATTGGAAAGCGACATTGATGTTTTAGAGCTTGAAACCCTTATGAAAGGCGAATATGATGATAGCAATGCCGTATTATCACTACACGCAGGTGCAGGTGGTACAGAGGCACAGGATTGGACATCTATGCTATTCAGAATGTACACACGCTATTGTGAAAGGGCTGGCTTTACATTAAAGATATTAGACTATCTTGATGGTGATGAGGCGGGCATCAAAAGCGTTACTTTCCAAGTTAATGGTGAATATGCCTATGGCTTTTTAAGGAGTGAAAAAGGTGTTCACAGGCTTGTTAGAATAAGCCCCTTTGATAGCAATGCTAAAAGGCATACATCCTTCGCCTCCCTTGATGTGGCACCCATGTTGGAAAATGTAGAGTTTGAAATAAACATGGAAGAAGTTCGTATTGATACATATAGGTCCAGTGGTGCTGGTGGTCAACACGTTAATAAAACAGATTCCGCTGTTAGAATGACCCATATACCTACTGGTATAGTTGTACAATGCCAAAATGAACGTAGCCAAATACAAAACAGGGAAGTTTGTTTAACTATGCTTAAAAGCCGCTTAATTGAGCTAAAGGAAAGAGAAAAAGAAGAAAAAATGGCAGAAATTAAGGGCGAAATGAAAAAAATTGAATGGGGTAGCCAAATTAGGAGCTATGTGTTCCAACCCTATACAATGGTTAAGGATCATAGAACAAACTTTGAAAGTGGCAATATAGGCGATGTTATGGATGGTAAAATAGATGGTTTTATAACAGCATACCTAAAAATGCAATAATATAAGGTTCCGCTTACATGCAGCATTTTAATGTTGCATTTTTATTATGGAGGATAAATGGATAAATTTATAACAATAACAGGTGCAAGGGAAAATAACCTTAAAAATATAGATATAAAAATACCAAGGGATAAATTTGTTGTTATTACTGGTTTAAGTGGTAGTGGCAAAAGCTCCTTAGCTTTTGATACTATATTTGCAGAAGGGCAAAGAAGGTATGTAGAATCATTAAGCTCCTACGCAAGGCAATTTTTAGGCCAGGCAGATAAGCCCGATGTGGATAGCATTGATGGTTTAAGCCCCGCCATTGCTATAGATCAAAAAACTACAAGCAAAAACCCCAGGTCCACCGTTGGCACCGTTACTGAAATATACGATTATTTAAGGCTGCTTTTTGCTAGAATTGGTCACCCCCACTGCCCTGTTTGCGGTAAGGAAATAACAAAACAAAGTATTGACCAAATTATTGAAAAAGCTATAGAAATGGGCTTAGGTAAGCGTGCTCAAATACTTTCACCTATTATTAGGGGTAAAAAAGGCCAACATATTAAACTTTTGGAAGATGCTAAAAAGGATGGTTTTTTAAGGGTTAAAATTGATGGCGAAATGTACGAGTTGGATGAAATTCCTAACCTTAACAAGCAACAAAAGCACAATATAGAAATTGTTGTTGATAGGCTTGTTATAAAGGACGACCCAAAGGGTTTAAGGCGCTTAACCGATAGTTTGGAAACTGCCTCAGCCCAAAGCAATGGTTTGGTTATAATAGATTTGTTTGATGATGGGGAGCATATGTTTTCACAAAACTACGCCTGCCCCGATTGTAATATCGCCGTTGAAGAAATTACACCCAGGTTGTTCTCCTTCAACAGCCCCTTTGGCGCTTGCCCCAAATGTAGTGGCTTGGGCTTCGTTCAAAAAATATCCCCCGATGCTATTATATTTGATGAAAACCTTTCAATATTACAAGGTGGTTTAAATGTATATGGCTGGAACTTGAAGGATAAAACTAGCATAGCCTACACTTTTTATAATATTTTAAGCAAAAAATACAACTTCTCTTTAGATGCACCAATTAAAGACTTGGGCGAGGATATACTAAAAATATTGCTTTATGGTGTTAAGGGTGAAACACTAAAGGTAGAATACCCAAGTAGCACAGGTGTAAGGTTTTACGAAACTGAATACGAGGGAATTATACCCATGCTTGAAAGGCGTTTTAACGAAACCACAAGCGAGGAAGTTAAGGATAAATATAGGCTTTATTTAAACGAAGAGCCTTGTGATGCATGCAAGGGCACAAGGTTAAAGCCTGAAGTGCTCGGAGTTAAAATAAACGGTAAAAATATTGCAGATTTATCCGATATGCCTATAAACATATTAAAAGATTTTTTGAATAACTTAGATGTTAGCAATAGGGAAAAAAGCATAGCGGAACAAATATTAAACGAGTTAAACTCAAGGTTAACTTTTTTAGGCAATGTTGGCTTAAACTATTTAACACTATCCCGTGCTGCAGCAACCCTATCAGGTGGCGAGGCTCAACGTATAAGGTTGGCTACACAAATTGGTAGCAAATTAACTGGTATAGTTTATATTTTGGATGAACCATCTATAGGTTTGCACCAAAGGGATAATGAAAAGCTTATTAATACCCTGTTTAAACTGCGTGACTTAGGTAATACCCTTATTGTTGTTGAACATGATGAGGATACTATTAGGGCTGCGGACTATGTTATCGATATTGGCCCCGCCGCTGGTGTTCATGGTGGTGAAATTGTTGCCTTGGGTACCGCTAAGGAGTTGGAAAAGAACCCTAACTCCCCCACTGGTGCATTTTTAAGTGGTAAAGAAAGCATTATGTTACCTTCAACTAGGCGTGAACCAACCGCGTGGCTAAAGGTGTTCAAGGCTAGTGAAAACAACCTAAAAGGCATAGATGTTGCCTTCCCATTAGGTGTACTTACCTGCGTTACTGGTGTATCTGGCAGTGGAAAATCCAGCCTTGTAAAGGAAATATTATACAAATATTTAGCTAATAGGCTTAACCGCGCAAAAACAAGGGCGGGTAAGTTTGGCAAAATTGAGGGTTTGGAAAATTTAGATAAAATTATTCACATAGATCAATCCCCCATAGGCCGCACACCAAAAAGCAACCCCGCCACATATACAGGCGTGTTTGACTTAATAAGGGAGCTTTACGCTAAAACCCCCGATGCTAAGGCAAGGGGTTATAACGAGGGTAGGTTCTCCTTTAATGTTAAGGGTGGCCGTTGCGAGGCTTGTAATGGTGATGGCGTAACAAAAATAGAAATGCACTTCCTATCCGATATTTATATAAAATGCGATGTATGTAAGGGCAAAAAATATAATAGGGAAACTTTGGAAGTTAAATATAACGGCAAAAGCATATTTGATGTGCTTGATATGACAATTGATGAAGCTTGTAAGTTCTTTGAAAACTATCCAAGAATATACCGTAAACTTATTACCCTTGTGGATGTTGGCTTAGGTTATTTAAAACTAGGGCAAAACTCTACAACACTATCAGGTGGCGAGGCTCAAAGGGTAAAACTTGCAACCGAGCTAAGTAAAAGGGCAACAGGTAAAACAATATACTTGCTTGATGAGCCCACAACAGGCTTACACGCTGCCGATGTTAAAAAGCTTATATCCGTTTTACAACGCCTTGTAAGCGCTGGCAATAGTATGATTGTTATAGAGCATAACTTGGATGTTATTAAAACAGCCGATTATATTATTGATATGGGCCCTGAAGGTGGTAATGATGGTGGCACTATTGTTTGTACAGGTACCCCTGAAGAAGTTGCTAAAGTAAAAAATAGCTATACAGGCTTTTATTTAAATAAATTGCTTTATGGTAATAAAAAGGCAAATAAGGAGAATAATAAATGAGCGCTGAAAAATATATTTTAGATACATTAAAAAAATTAGTATCAATACCAAGCCCCTTGGGCTACCACGAGGAAATATTGCCCTTTATTCAAAAGGAAATTGAAAGCATGGGTTATTCCCCTAAAATGTTTAACCGTGGCGGATTATCCGTTGTTTTTGGCGAAGGAATGCACGTTGGCATAACCGCCCATATGGATGAAATTGGCTTGGCTGTAAGGAGCATTAAAGCTAATGGTAGAATGAGCCTTGTATCAATAGGCGGCCTTTATGCTAAAACAATAAACGAGGCTAACTGTGAGCTTGTTACCATTGATGGCAAAAAATATTCTGGCACAATAAGGAACACAAAACCCTCTGTGCATTTATCCGAACGGGATGAATACGCCGCCGCCTTAGATTTATCTAGCAACATGGAGCTTATTTTAGATGAATTTGTTAATAGCAAAGAAGAGGTTATGGCTCTTGGTATAAGGCCTGGCGACTATGTACTAATTGAGGCAAGAACAAAAATATTGGATAATGGCTTTATAAAAAGCAGGTTTATAGATGATAAAGCCTGTGTTGCCATATTGCTTGCAGCCCTTAAATATATTAAAGAAAATAATATAAAGCTAAACAAAAAAATAACCGCACACTTTTCCGCCTTTGAAGAAAGGGGTACTGGTGGCGCTGTTGGTTTGGATTATGACATAGAAGAACTTATAGCCTTGGATATTGGCCTTGTAGGCGATAATAACGATGCTAGCGAAAAACAAGTATCTATTGCCACAATGGATTCAAGGGGGCCTTATTCAAGGGCTTTAATCAAAAAGCTGGTTAATTTAGCAAACGAAAATAATATAGATTTTTCTATGGATGTTAATTATCCTCATTATGGTAGCGACACCGCATCCGCAGTAGCATCTGGGCATGATGTTAGGATAGGCTTGTTTGGCCCAGGTACATTTGCATCCCACGGTTACGAGCGCACCCATATAAGTGCATTAATAAACACATATAATTTATTATTAGCATATTTAACAGAATAAAAAAACAATAATAAAAAAAGAGGCAATAGCCTCTTTTTAATTGTAATTTAACTATTTTAATTCACTTGTGCAATGTGGGCATCTTGTTGCATCATCAGCAACTTCAAGTTTACAAAAATCGCATTTACGTGCTTCTTTAGCAGGTTCTTCTTTTTTAGCAAATAGTTTGTCTATTAGGCGAACAAATAAGAAAATGAAGAATGCAATTATTACGAAGTCTATTACTGATTGAATAAACATACCGTAATTTAGTGTGCCAGCGCCTGCAGCTTGTGCAGCCTCAATGCTAGCATAGCTGTTGCCATCTAATGCATAGAAGGCACCATTTAAGTTAAAACCGCCAAGCAGCAAACCAATAATTGGCATGAAAATATCGTTAACTAAGGATGTAACGATTTTTCCAAAAGCTGCACCAATCATAACACCAACAGCAAGTTGGATTACGTTGCCTTTCATTGCAAAGGCTTTAAAGTCATTAAGAAATTTTTTCATAGAAAAACCCCCATAAATGTTGTTACAATTATCATACCACAAAAACAAATAAATTCAATAAAATTTTATATTACGAACATTGGCATTAAAATTTTGTGGTAATATTCGTTATGGCGTGTTATAATTTAATGTAATTGAGAATGTATAAGGAGCTTTTGCTATGGATAAATTACGCCGAACTGAGCGCATTGCAGCAATAATGAATATACTAATAAATAATCCAAACAAGATATTCACATTATCTTATTTTTGCGAAAGGTTTAATACTGCAAAAAGTACTGCAAGCGAGGATATTGAAATAATCAAAAAATCCATGCAACGCTTTAGGTTGGGTCAGTTGGAAACCGTAACTGGCGCCGCTGGTGGCGTTAGGTATAGGCATGCCATGCATAAAAGTGATGCTTATGATTTTATTAAAAACCTGTGTGATAACCTAAGTAGTGAAACAAGGGTGCTTACAGGTGGCTTTTTATACTTGTCCGACATACTAAGCATGCCCTTAATAACAAAGCGCATGGGTATAATTATTGCGGATATGTTTTATGGCGCAAACCCCGACTTTGTGCTTACAATGGAAACAAAGGGTATACCCGTTGCCTTAATGACTGCCGAGGCCTTGAACGTTCCATTAGTAATAGCAAGGCACTCAAGCAAGGTTTATGAAGGCCCTACCGTTAACATAAACTATGTTTCAGGCTCAAATGGCCGTATAGAAACAATGACATTGCCAAGGCGCGCTGTAAAATCTGGCCAAAAAGCTTTAATAGTTGATGACTTTTTAAAGGCTGGTGGCACCGCTAAGGGTATGATGGATTTAATGGCGGAGTTTTCAGTAAACGTAATAGGTAAAGCCTTTGTTATGAGTACAGAGGAGCCTAAACAAAAACAAATAAGTGGCGAAATTTCCTTAATGACATTAAATAATTCTCAAAGTTTAGCAGGCAAACTAATAGTAAAACCTGCAAAATGGTTAAGCATTTAATAGGAGGCAATATGAAAAATATTTATTTTGCAATAACTTCTTCCCAAAACATAAATTTACCCGAGTCAAAACTTTTATCAAAAATGCCCCATCAAATTATATTAAAAAACTTAAAGCCCTTACACTTAAGCGAAGGCTACACATTAGATGAATCAAATACAGTTGAAAGCAACTTATTAAACGTATTAGCTTGGCTTAAAGGCAAAAAAGGGAATATATTATTAGTTGATGAAAGCTCTGTTTGTTTAAGCAGTGGCACAATAGATGCTTTAATAAAATCCGTTGATAATGACAACCCTTTCTCAGTTATTACAAGCCTTGATGGCAATGGTATTTGCGCTTTTTGTGGTGATATTGAATCTCTATTAAGCAATTTAAACCAAGATAACAACAACAGTTTAAATAACTTATACTTTAGCTTACTATCTAACAATGTAGTTATACAAAGGCTAGAAATTGAAAACGAAGAGGAAAAATTACAAATTGATGGGCCTATGAATTATGGCCAAGTAAGCGAGTTTTTAAGGTTGAGCATAAACGAAAGCTTAATGAGGGGCGGTGTTTTTATTATGGACACCTATAGCACCTATATTGAGTATGATGTTAAAATAGGCTCTGGCACAGTTGTATACCCCAACAATGTTATTACTGGTGAAACATCAATTGGTAAAAATTGTACCCTTTACCCTAATAGCCGTATAGAAAACGCTAAAATTGGTGATGGCAACAAAATACAATCTAGCGTTATGTTGGATTGTACTATAGGTAATAATAATACAGTTGGCCCATTTGCTTATATTAGGCCTAAAACTGAAATTGCTGATAATTGCAGAATTGGCGACTTTGTTGAAATTAAAAACAGTAAAATTGATAATGGCACAAAGGTTTCCCATTTAACATATGTTGGCGATAGCGACCTAGGCAAAAATATTAACTTGGGCTGTGGCGTGGTATTTGTAAACTATGATGGTAAATCCAAATACCGTAGCACAATTGGTGATAATGCCTTTATAGGTTGTAACTCTAACATAGTATCCCCTATTACAATTGGCAATAACGCCTATATTGCAGCTGGTGCCACTATTACAGAAAACGTACCCGATGATTCCCTTTACATTGCAAGGTCAAGGGGCGTTATAAAGGAAAACTGGGCTAAGGAAAGGCGCGAAAAAGGTAAATTATAATTTATTGGAGGAAAAATGCTTCTTATTGTTGGTTTAGGCAACCCTGGAAGTAAATATGAACACACTAGGCATAACGTCGGTTTTGACTGTGTTGAAATAATTGCTCAAAAATTAAATGTAAATGTAGATAAAAAAAAGAGTAAAGCTTTAATTGGTGAAACTTATATCGGTAGTGAAAAAGTTATTTTAGCTAAGCCACAAACATATATGAATTTAAGTGGCCAAGCTGTTGTGGAACTTATGAACTGGTATAAGTTATCCCCCGAAAAATGCTTGATAATATATGATGATGTCGATTTAGCCTTTGGTGCTGTTAGGTTTAGGCCAAAGGGCAGTGCAGGCACCCACAACGGAATGAGGAATATTTTAGAACTTTCCCCCTCTGATAACTTCCCCCGCTTTAGGGTTGGTGTGGGTAAACCACCTACAAACTATCCCCTCGCTAATTGGGTTTTAACAGGTTATAACTCAAAGGAGGAAAGGGAAGAAATTTTTAACTCCTATATGCTTACTGCTGATGCCGCCATTGCATTTGCTAAGGGTGGCGCAGATGAGGCAAGAAAGTTTTTATCTAAGCAGCTTGCATTAAAGGGTAATAAGGAGAGCAATGATGCTCAATAGCGTATACAATCTTATAACAAACACGGCTGTATATAAAGAGTTGTTACACGATATAAAAGAAAAGAATACTATTTCAGTTCACGATATAGCTGAAGGTCAGTATTCTTTCCTTTTATCTGCCTTGGATTTTTCAGAGAAAAGGCCAATATTATTAATTTGTAATACTGATATTAAGGCTTCAAAAATCGCTAAGGAATTAAACTCTTTAAGCAACACCCTTTGTATATATCTACCCTCTAGGGATAAACAGTTTTCCAGGGTTGCTGCTAGCCAAGAAAGCACATGGGATAGGCTTACTGCATTAAGCGAAGTTGTAAAAAATGAACAAGTAATAATTTGCACGTCCATAGAGGCCGCTTGTGATATACAAATTCCTCCAAGCAATTTAAAAAAATCTTTAAAAGCCCTTAAAATAAGTGATGTTATTGCCCCCTTAGACCTTGTTGATATGCTAATTAAGCTTGGCTATGAGCGTGTTGAAATGGTTGAAGGCAAGGGTCAATGCTCTTTAAGGGGCGATATTTTAGATATATTTTCCCCAAACAAAAACTCTGCGGTAAGGATAGAGTTTTTTGATGATGAAATTGATACTATTCGAATGTTTGACTGCATTAGCCAAAGGAGCATAAAATCCATAGATAGCTATGAAATATGCCCCGCTAATGAGTGTATATTAAACCCTAATGAGTTTGAAAATGCAGCAAAAAGGTTTACCGATGCTTTAAATGAAGAAGCAATACTTGAAGATGAAAATATTTTAATACAAACAGATATAATCAGTCAGGATGAATTTGGCACCGTTGCTAATTTAGAAAGAGTAAAAGGAACATTGTTGGAGGAAGCTAATAGGCTTAAATTGGGCTACCCTCCAGAACATTCACAAACTTGGTTGCATTTGCTTTATGATAAATGGACTTGGATAGGCGATTATTTGAATAATCCAATAATTGTTTTAGCCGACCCTTCACAACTGCAAAGCAAACAAGAATCCACACAAAGAACTTACCAAAACAACTTTAACGATTCTTTGTTAAACGGCTTAGTTTTTAACAAACAAAAGGATCTTGTTATAGGCTATGATGATTTTTTTGAGCTTGCAACAAAAACACCAAGCACAAAATTATTGTTAAGCGATTTACAGCGTGGCCTTGGTAAATTTAAGCCAGAAAGCCTAATAAAGTTTGAAAGTTTGGGCATAGCCAATTACCAATCTCAAATTAAGTTGCTTATAAAGGATTTAAGCAATTATAAGCAAAACAATTATACTTGCTTGTTGTTTGCAGGTAGTGACGCAAGGGCAAATAGGCTAAAGAAAACATTAGATGAGTTTAAATTAAGCTCAAAGTTTTTTGAAAACGAAATAATAACAAACGAAATTAATATATTGCCCATATCAATAAACTCTGGCTTTGCATGGCCTAATTACAAAATGGTGTTTATTGCCGATGGTGATATTTACGGTTCAAGCTATAAAAAAGTTAAAAAGAAAATTGAAAATAGCGAAAAAATCGCCTCATATACAGAGCTATTTATAGGCGACTATGTTGTTCATGAAACCTATGGCGTGGGTGTTTATAAAGGCATAAAAGCTATAAGCAGGAATGATAGCACACAAGAATACTTGATAATTGAATATGCTGGCACAGATATTTTGTATGTGCCTACGGATCAGTTTGATAGGGTTCAAAAGTTTGCATCATCAGAGTCTGTTCAGCCCCATATAAACAAACTTGGCGGAACAGAATGGCAAAACAAAAAATCCAAAGTAAAAGCTGGCTTAAAGAAGCTTGCCTTTGACTTGCTTGCACTATATGCCGAAAGGCAGAAAAAAACTGGGTTTGCTTATAGTAAAGATACACCTTGGCAAAGGGAGTTTGAGGATGATTTCCCCTATGAGCTAACATCAGACCAAGAAAATAGCTTAAAAGATATATATGCTGACATGGAAAGCAATCGCAATATGGATAGGCTTTTATGTGGTGACGTGGGTTACGGTAAAACCGAAGTAGCGTTAAGGGCCGCCTTCAAGGCCGTTACCGATAATAAACAAGTTGCTATATTAGCACCCACCACAATACTTGTACAACAGCATTATCAAACAATATTAAAGCGCTTTGCCAACTTCCCCATAAATTGTGATACAATAAGCCGGTTTAAAACTGCTAAAGAACAAAAACAAACCTTACAAAAGCTTTCCGAGGGTAAAATAGATATAATCGTTGGTACACATAGGCTACTTGCAAAGGATGTTGAGTTTAAAAACCTTGGCTTGTTAATTGTAGATGAAGAGCAACGCTTTGGTGTATCCCACAAGGAGCTTATAAAAAACTTAAAGAAAAACATAGATGTTTTAACCCTTACAGCCACCCCCATACCAAGAACATTGTATATGTCTATGATAGGCGTTAGGGATATGAGCGTTTTAGAAATGCCTCCAGAGGATAGGCTTACTGTTAAAACATACGTTGTTGAGCATAATGATACCCTTATAAAAGATGCTATTACAAGGGAGCTAAATAGGGGTGGGCAAGTATACTTTTTATATAATAAAGTTGGCACAATAGATAAAATGTATGAAAGGCTAAAAGCCCTTGTACCTGAAGCCAGAATTTGCATTGGTCACGGTCAAATGCGTGAAACTTTGCTTGAAAGCACAATGATGGACTTTTACGCTGGAACATATGATATATTGCTGTGTACAACAATAATAGAAAATGGCTTGGATATACCTGAGGCAAATACAATAATAGTGTATGATGCTGATAAGTTTGGTTTGTCACAGTTATACCAATTAAGGGGCCGTGTTGGTAGAAGTACAAGGCAGGCTTATGCTTACTTTACTATAAGGCCAGACTATATGCTTAGTGAAGTGGCGCAAAAAAGGCTTATGGCAATAAGAGAATTTACAGAGTTTGGCGCTGGTTATAGAATTGCTTTGAGGGACTTGGAAATTAGGGGCGCTGGTAATATATTTGGGCCTGAACAAAGTGGCCACCTAGCAACAGTGGGCTTTGACATGTACTTAAAGTTAGTTGAACAAGCCTTAAACGAAGCTCAAGGTAAACCCTCAACCCCTGATGATGTGGAAACAAGGATAGATATTGCCCTTGACTCCTACCTACCAAAAAGCTATGTTAAAACAGAACAACAGCGTATTGAAATATATAAGCGCATTGCCATGATACAGGATAGGGAATCAAGGATGGATATAGAGGAAGAACTTGCCGATAGGTATGGCAACTTACCTCAGGAGGTAGAAAACCTTACACTTATTGCTCATTTAAGAGCTTGTACAAGGCAGCTTTTCATTAGCCTTGTTACTATAAGGGGCGGTATACTTCAACTAAATGTTGATGTAAGCAAGGTTGAAAATCCATTGTTGTTTGCAGAGGCTATATATAGCGTTGATAATCGCTTAACATTAAACCAAAACAAACCCTATGCCCTATTGTTTTATGCTGGTAACATCAGTATTAAACAGGCAGTACAACAAATTATTCCCTTGTTGGAAAACATTATTAATTTTATTAAAAATAAAAATAAAGAAAATAAGTTAGGAGATACAAATGAAAACTAAAAAATCTATAATAGGTGTTATCGTTCTTATAATCGCCTACTTTGCAGCAAACTTTTTAGGCTTAGATATTGCGCCAAAAATGCCAATACTTGATAAAAAAGATGATACTGCCATTGTGCAAAGCGTTGATAATAAGCAGGATAGCAGTGCCGTAATTGATGAAAATGGTAGCTATACAAGCAAGGACGATGTTGCCCTTTACCTGCACACCTACAACAAATTACCTAATAACTTTATAACTAAAAAACAAGCTGAAAACTTGGGTTGGGATAATAGTAGTAACTATGTAGGCGAAGTTGCCCCTGGTAAAAGTATAGGGGGCGATAGGTTTGGCAATTATGAGGAGCTTCTTCCTAAAGAAAGTGGTAAAAAATACTTTGAGTGTGATATAGACTATGCTGGTAAAAAGCGTAATGCAAAAAGAATAGTATACTCAAATGATGGTTACATTTATTATACTGGCGACCACTATAACACCTTTGAACTATTGTATGAGGGGGATAAATAATGGCAAAGCATATTTTGTTAGATTTATGCAATTTTAAAAGCATTGCAGAAATACATAGGTTTTTAAGCAAAGAGCTAAACTTTGAAGATTATTATGGCTATAACCTTGATGCCCTATACGATTCATTAAGCACAGTATTTACTAATACTAACTTAGAAGTAGTAGGTTTTAGCAAAATTAATGGCGTATTTAAAAAGGATGTAGAGCGCATGCTAAATGTTTTTGATGATGTGGCTGAGGAATCTGAATATTTTAATTACACAGTTGAATAATAAAAAGCGTCTGATATAAATCAGACGCTTTTTTATTCTATTATTACAAAAGCAATTGCGGTGTCATTTTCATGGCTTATTGATAGGTGTATTGCTTTTGCATTACTAGCATTATAAACTTCCAAAGCCTTGCCCTCTAACTCAATATAAGGGGCTCCATTTTCATTGTGAAGTACTGCTATGTTTGATAAGGGTATTATTGATATACCACTTTTTAAGGCTTTTATTACAGACTCTTTTGCGGCAAACATAGCCGCTGCACTATCCATAAAAAACTTGCCCCTTGTGTTTAAGTATTCTACTTCTTTTTTATTATAATACTTGTTTAAAAAGTTTTTATTATTATTTATAGCGGTTTCTATACGTTTTATGCTACAAATATCTACACCTATTCCTATCAATTTTTACCGCCTGCAATTATTGCATTATATACTGCCCTTGCCATAACTTCCGATGCTGCCATACATAAAATCATAAAGTTTGTATCCGCATCTACTCTGCCTGTGGCTAAAGCAAATATAGTATCACCATCCATTTGTGTATGTACAGGTTTTATTGTTCTTGCAAAGCCATCGTGGGCAACAGTTGCAAGGCGGTTAGCCTCTTCCTTATTTAATATAGCATCAGTTGCAATAACAGCTATTGATGTATTTTGCCCGGGTTGCATAAAGCGGGGTGCGCTTGGTACTGGCGGGTTTCCATAAAGTAAATCCATTGCTTTAATTGGTGTGCCATCCTTTAAAGTACCACAGGCTATAAGTTCACCTGTATGGGGGTGGTATATATCACCAACGGCATTTACTGCAACAATTGCCCCTACTGTAACCCCAGTATTAAGCTTAATTGATGCTGTACCAACCCCTCCAGTTGCAGGTATTGTTCCAGGTACTATTTTACCAACAGTTGCACCACAGCCTGCCCCATACTTGCCTTCCCATACTTCCTTTGAGGCAATCATGCAAGCTTCAGAACCCATTTCAGGCGTTGGGCGAACTTTTGCATTACCCACGCCCAAATCATAAAGTACAGCAGCGGGTACAATTGGTACTTTACATACACCCATGTCAAGGCCAACATCTATAGACTCTAAATATTGCATTACGCCATCCGCAGCTGCAAGGCCATAGGCACTACCGCCACTTAAAACAACTGCATTTGCACGTTCTACCAAGTTACCTGGCTTAGCTAAGTCTGTTTCCCTTGTACCAGGGGCAGCTCCACGAACATCTACTCCAAGCACTGCGCCTTCATGGCCTGCCCTTACAACAGTAACACCTGTTCTTGCGCTTGTATCCTCAACTTGTCCAACCCTAATACCATGAACATCTGTAATACTACCGGAAAATCTTTCCCTTTTAATCACTTTACATCACCCTTTTCTTAAAAAGTAATTATAAGAATTTATTATTTTTTCTTACCACCAAATACGCCAAGTACTCCACGGGTTAATGTTCTGCCAACTTCCCTACCAACGCTACTTACTGCGCTATTAACAACCCTACCTAATATGGAGTCGTTTTTCCTTGCGCGTTGGGCTCTTTCTTCCCTTAGTGCATCTTGTTGTAAACGGCGTTCTTCTGCAAGCCTTTCTTTTTCAGCTTTTTCATTTTGTTTAATTATTTCAGCTTCGCGTTTTGCCATTTCTTTAGATTGTTGTAATACAATTCCCCTTGCTTGTTGAACTTCAACTGTGTTTGTTTCAACTTGTTTTGGAACATAAGCATTGTTTTCAGGGGCTTGTACTGGTACATATTGACCTGTTTTTGGGTCAAACACTAAATATTCTGGTTTAGCAGCTGGTGCTACTGGCTCTTGTTGTTGTTCAAACTTAGGGCTAACTGGTGCGCCAAAGCTTGGAATTGATTGTTCATAACTTTGAATTGTTGGAATATATGTTTGTTTAGGTGTATTAACTGTTGACCTTCCACCTACAAATAGTGAACTTAATATTTCATAAGCGCTTTCCCTATCAATTGTTTGGTCATAAACACCTGCAAAGGGGCTAGCTTCCATTATAGCTTTCCTAAGTTCATCATCAATTGCACCAATGTAGGATTGGGGCGGAAGTATTAAGCAACGTTCAACAACGCTAGGTGCACCCTTTTCATCAAGGAAAGATAGCAAAGCTTCACCTGTTTTTAGTTGTGTAATCGCCTCTGATGTATCAAACTTAGGGTTTGTTCTAAATGTATCTGCTGCAACTTTAACGCCACGTTGATCCAAGGGAGTATAAGCACGCAAAGCATGTTGTACCCTGTTGCCAAGTTGGCCTAAAATGCTTGATGGAACATCTGCTGGGTTTTGTGTAATAAAGTAAACGCCTACGCCTTTACTTCTAATTAACCTTACAACAAGTTCAATTTTCTCTAATAATTCCTTTGAACATTCGTTAAATAAAAGGTGTGCTTCATCAAAGAAGAATACCATTTTGGGTTTATCAAGGTCGCCAACTTCTGGCATTGTTTCGTATAATTCGCTTAATAACCAAAGTAGGAATGTGGAGTACATAATGGGGCTCATAAATAGTTTTTCAGCATTTAAAATATTTATTGCACCTTTACCATTTGAGTCAAGTTGCATCCAATCCCTAATATCAAAAGCAGGTTCGCCAAAGAATTTACCATCAGATTGATCCTCAAGCATACCTATTGCACGTTGTATTGCACCTATACTTGCAGATGTTACGTTGCCATAGTTAAGGGTATAATTCCTTGAGTTTTCGCCAACATAAGCAAGCATTGCTTTTAAATCCTTAAGGTCTAACAATAGCATACCTTCATCATCAGCTATACGGAATAGAATGTTTAGTACACCGCTTTGAACATCGTTAAGCCTTAACATACGCGCTAAAAGCAATGGCCCCATTTCACTTACTGTAGACCTTACTGGATGACCTTTTTCGCCATAAACATCCCAAAATATTGTAGGATAGGGTTTGAAATTAAAATTGTTTACGCCACATTTTTCCAAACGACTTTGAATACCATCGGAATGTTCGCCAGGCTTAGCAAGGCCTGCCAAGTCACCTTTAACATCGCTTACAAAGCAAGGAACACCCATATCGGAAAAAGATTCTGCAAGAAGTTTTAATGTAACTGTTTTACCTGTGCCTGTTGCGCCTGCAATAAGGCCATGCCTATTTGCCATCTGTGGTAACATAAATACCGGTTGATCACTAGTGCCAACCCAAATTTTATTATCGAAAAACAATTTGATTTCCTCCTCAAAATTTATAACTATATATATGTAATATTATACAATAAAAAGCTTAAGTCAACAATAAGTATATTTCTATAATAATTCATATATAATCTCAATGTATATTTGTTGATTTTCTATTGCTATTATATTTAATTTTATTTATTATATTATGTAATAATAAATAAACTGAAAGAGGTTTGTTCTTATGTCAATTTTCAAAAAAATAAGTAGTGGATTTTTAGGTTTTTGTTTGCGTCATGCTTTTAATCCAAAAAAGATAATAGTAGGAGCTATTATTTTATTATCACTACTAACTGTTCCGCCAATTATAGTAGCACGTTCTACTCACATGGACTCAAAAACAACAAAATTAACATTTGAAAATATTGGTGAACTTTCAACTCAAACTGCTTATGTAACAAATGTACAGGTTTTGCAAAATTCCCAACGTCTTTTTGGCTGGGAGGGTTGGGATATTCCCTTAACATATAACAAATTTATCTTTTCTTATGATAGTGCTATAAAAGCAGGCATTAACTTTGAAAATATTAAATTCGACTTAAACGATAAAGACAAAAAAATACTGGTAACACTTCCTGAGGTTGAAATTTTTAGCCACGAAATTTTTGAAGACTCATTAAAGATTTATGATGAAACTCACAATATATTCACCCCAATATCCCTTGATGAATTAGGTGCTGCTAGAGAGCATATGAAAGAAGAAGGCAAAAACACTGCAATTAACAACGGCCTATTTCTTGAAGCCAGAAGAAATGCTGAATTTTTAATTCGTGGATATATAGCAGGAACCTTTGATTTAAATGTTTATACATTAGAATTTAATTAAAGGTGATTTATGAAAAAGCTAAAACAAATTCTTCTTATAATTTTAGGCGTTATTTTATTATTTTATTTAATTGTACTAATAAGCGCATATATTTAACTATATTAAAAAAGAATCATTTTGTAAGTGATTCTTTTTTATTTTATAGAATTCAACAGCAAGTATCACACAAATTTACACCAACTAATATTCTTGCACCAAAAACTATTTATATCTTCTTCCCCTAAATTTAGGCATTTTGGTGTTTTTGCTTTTTGGTGAAAACCTACCAAATATTTTAGATATTAGCGTTACAACAGCATATATAGCCACAGGTGGAATAAGCCATAAAATTAATAACTCTACAGTAAAATTAGGGAATATATTCGGATCTGCCAAGCTGTATTCCTCAATATCCGATATACTTAAAGGCGCATTTTCGCGCTTATCTATTGTTCTACTTGCCACAAGGTTAAAACTAGCACTTTCACCTGTTTGGTTTGACAAATAGGTTAATGTTCCCATAGTTTCACCAGCAGAAATTGGTGCCCTAAAGTCCCTTGAATATTCAACTAATGCCGTATTATACAAATCCTTAGACATTTGGTCCAATTTTTCCTTGGTGGTAATAATTTTTATATTGCTTTGTTGTATTGGCACTAAATCAAGTTCTAGTTTACCCATATCACCATCAGTTAAGGAAAAGCCTGATGTTTCAATTATTAATGGGTTCATGTTATACAAATCCAAGGGTGAACTGCTTACATATTTTGAAAAACCATAATTCATTAGTTTTTGTGTATCATACCATCTACCATTTGAGCTTGTATAAAACACAACAGATATTAGTTTTACGCCTAGTTGCTCGGCAGATCCAACAAAACAATGGCCTGCACGGGCATGGAATCCAGTTTTTATACCATTGGCGTAGGGGTAATAAAACTTGCTATCTTCTTTATTAACTAGCAAGTCATTTATTCTATTGCTTATATTTTTACGCCTGTAAAGGTTGCTTTTTGGTATTGTATAGCTTGTTGTTGATACTATTTGCCTAAAAGTATCGTTTTCCATTGCTACAGCTGCAATTTTGGCCATATCCCTAACAGTTGTATAATGATTATCATCATGCAAGCCATGGGGGTTTTGAAAGTGTGTGTTTGTGCAACCAATTTGTTGGGCAACTTGATTCATGAGCCCTACAAAGTCATTAACATTGCCACTTATAGTTTCAGCAATGGCGTTTGCACCTTCATTACCAGACCTTAAAATTGTACCATAAAGAAGATCCCTAAAAGCAATGGTTTCACCCGCTTCAAGGGGTATTAAGGATGAGTCGGGGTCCACTTGCACAGCTTGGTCACTTATTGTAACAACTTGCTCCATATCGCCGTACTGTATACCTAAAAGTGCTGTTAATATTTTAGTTGTGGATGCGGGGTACATAACATCATCTGCGTTTTTTTCAAAAATAACTTCCCCTGTATCTGCTTCTATCAAAATAGCTGATTTAGCGTATAATTGATCAGGAACCAAATCTTCAGGGGTTTCAGGGTTGTATTCTTCAGTGCCACTTGGTATTCTAGGGGATACAAATTCTACTACTTCTTCCGCCAAATTTACACTTATATTGTTAATTATTAAAAATACTAATAACAGGTATATAGTAATCTTTTTTGCCAAAAAAATTATGCTCCTTAGTTTAAATTAGCCATTTAAGTATAACAAAATAGGAGTGATTTGTACAGTAAAGGCAGTTTAATTTACACCACCGCCTTGTAAACTTTGTAAAAATATGGATAATAGATATTAAATAATAATAGGTTGGTGGTTATATGGCATATCAAGCATTATATAGAAGGTTACGCCCAAATACTTTTGCTGAAGTACTTGGCCAAAAGGATATAGTTAGAACTTTAAAAAACCAAGTTAAAAATAATCAAATAGCCCATGCTTATTTGTTTTGTGGTACAAGGGGTACAGGTAAAACATCCCTTGCAAAAATACTTGCAAGCGCTGTAAATTGTTTTAACCCCAATGATGCAGAGCCATGCTTAGAATGTAATTCATGCCTTAGTTTAAAAGACGGCAATAATATGGACGTGCTAGAGCTTGACGCCGCTAGTAGAAACGGCGTTGATGATATGCGCGAGCTTTTAGACCAAGTTAATTATCCCCCACAAGTTGGCAAATATAAAGTTTATATTATAGACGAGGTGCATATGCTAAGCACCGCCGCCTTTAATGCCTTGTTAAAAACCCTTGAAGAACCACCTGCACACTTAATATTTATATTAGCAACAACAGAGCCACAAAAAATACCTGCAACAATATTAAGCCGCTGCCAAAGGTTTGATTTAAGTAGAATATCAACGGATACAATATACGAAAGCATGCAAAAGGTACTAAAGAATTTAAAAATAGACTTTGAAAATGAGGCTGTTAGAACAATAGCCATATCCGCCGATGGGTCTGTTAGGGATGGGTGGAGCATACTTGATATATGTATAACGGGTATGGATAGTTCTGGCAAGCTTACTGTGCAGCATGTTCAAAATATGCTTGGTACAGCAGATAAAACCTTTATGTTTAATTTTAGTAAGGCAATGTTAGAGCGGAATTATTCGGCAGTTATAGAATTAATAGATAAGCTTATGAAAGATGGTAAAGAACCTTTAGTTTTCCTAAGGCAATTATCCGCCCATTTTAGAAATATAATGCTAATTAAAATTACAAATGATAAAAGCATAGACGAAATGATAAGCGATGAAGAATTTAAAAAATTAGTAGTATTAGGTAACTCAAGTAGCGAGGAAAATATTTTATCAATAATTGAAAAATTAATGGAAGCAGAGGCTAAGCTAAAATGGTCTTCTTCACCAAGGATAGGGTTTGAAACTGCAGTATTAGGGGCAATGTATCCAAAATCAAATACAGTTGTAAATGGTAATGATAATCAAGTTATAAGCGAATTAGAGAATAAAATAAGTAAGTTAGAAAGCTTAATAACAAGTGGTCAATTTGTAAGCTCTAATAATTCACAAAACAAAAATGAATTTGATGATTCCAAAAAGTCAACAGTTAAAAAAGATAAAAAACCTGATGCACCTATTGCTAAAAATATAGATACAAGCAATGCTGCTAGCCTCATGAAAGAGGCATTGGCAATAGCTAAAAAAGATATTACTTACTTTATATTTTTAAATGGTTCAAACCTAAGTATTAACGGTAATAGATATTTAATTTCTGTACCACACAACAAGCTCCAATCCTTTCACCGTTTAAGTGAGCAAGAGAATTATGGTAAAACAAAAAAATTGTTTGAAAACCTTGTAGGTAAGGAAATTGAACTTAAAATAGAACTAGAAAAAGACCCTCAAGAACTACAAAACACAATGGATAGTGAAAAAAGTATGCAAAGTTTATTGGCATCACTACCAAGGGAAATGATAGAGATAAATACAGGAGAACAATGAAAACAAATAACAAAAACACCTATGGTCAAAACTTTATATTTGATGAAAACTTGTTAAAATCATTATTAGATTATGCAAATGTTGGTTCGAACGATAATATACTTGAAATTGGTGCAGGAATGGGCACACTTACTAAACAACTTGCTAAAAGCTGTAAACATGTAACATCCTTTGAAATAGATAGTAGCCTAATGCCATATTTAAATATTATTAGCAATGAATTTGATAATTTAAATATAATTAATATGGATTTTTTAAAGTATGATTTATATAGTTTAAATTATAAAGATTTTAAGGTAATTGCAAATATTCCATATTATATTACAAGTGAAATATTATATAAGCTTATATTAAACAACTTAAATATTAAGCAAATATCAATAATGGTACAACTGGAAGTTGCAAAAAAAATGGCAGCTAAACCCAAGTCTGGTGATAACTATGGTTATTTATCACTACTATGCCAACATAGGTATGAAACAGATATTGCAACAATTGTAGAAGCTGAATGCTTTACTCCCCCACCAAATGTTGATAGCGCTTTTATAAACTTAAAGCTTAAAGATGAACCTTTTGATGAAAATTTTGACAATTATTTTTACAAGTTTATAAAAGCTGCGTTTTTACACAGAAGAAAAACCTTAGTAAACGGTGTAAAATCAAGCATGAACATAGATATTGATATACTAAAAAAAGCTTTAGAAGCTCTTGAAATAAAATTAAATGTGCGTGCTGAAGAATTAGATTATAACGAAATGTTAAAACTAACAAAATACTTATATGGTGAATTGATTAAATAATTATAAAACATATTTGTTTAAATATTTTATAAAAAATGATATTTAAAAAAGAGTGCTATGCACTCTTTTTGTTAATATATACTATTTTCTAACTTCTATAAGGTAGCCTGCTTTATTAATCTCCTCAATTATATAATCAACTTTTTCATGGCATAGTTCGTCTGTTTTTGCTTCAACCATAACCCTAAGCACAGGCTCTGTACCACTTTTTCTAAGTAACACTCTACCCTCATTGCCAAGTTCTTTTGTTACGGTTTCACATGCAGCTTTAACCCTATAATCGTTTAAAGTTTCATCCTTATCGGTAACCTTAATGTTTTTAAGAAGTTGTGGGTATTTTGTAAAGCCTTCTAAAAGCTGTGTTAATGTTGATTTTTGGCTAAGCATTGCTTGCATTACTTTTATTGCTGTAAGAACACCATCACCTGTATTTGCATATTTAGCAAATATTATATGGCCTGATTGTTCCCCACCAATAACATAACCATCATCACGCATCTTTTCATAAACAAACCTATCGCCAACTTGGGTAATTTCAACATTTATGCCATTTTCTTCCATAGCTTTAAGGAAGCCAAAGTTAGACATTACAGTAACAACAACGGTGTTTTTATCAAGGGTTTCTTTGCCATTCATATATTTTGAGTAAACATATATAATTCCATCACCATCAACAACATCACCGTTTTCATCAACAACAAGGCACCTATCAGCATCGCCATCAAAAGCAAAGCCAACATCTAACTTTTCCCTTTTTACAAGTTCTTGCAGTTGTTCTATATGGGTTGAACCTGCATCAAGGTTAATGTTTTCACCATTGGGGCGGTTATTAATAACATAAGTATCAGCACCAACAGCATCAAATACACTTTTAGCTATCATCCAAGCGCTACCGTTTGCACAGTCTAAACCAACACGCATGTCCTTATATGAATGGGTTACAAGGCTAATTAAATAACCAATATACCTATTCCTACCTGATGCATAATCTATTGCCATGCCAATATTAGTACCTTTGGCAAGGGGCAATTCATTTACACCATGTAAAACATTCCCTTTGCTATCAGTTAAGCCTTCCAAATCACCATCAAGGTAACGCTCAATATCAACTATGAATGCATCATTCATTTTTTCCCCTTGGCTATTCATAAGCTTTATTCCGTTATCATCATAGGGATTATGGCTTGCAGATATCATAATTCCACAGTCAAAATCATCAATACGTGCAATATATGATACGCTTGGTGTTGTAGTAACATGCATTAAATATGCATCGGCACCAGATGCTGTTATACCTGCTGTAAGGGCACATTCAAACATATAACTTGAACGCCTAGTATCCTTACCAATAACAATTCTGCTGCCTTTTCCGTAGTAAAAACCTAGATACCTGCCTATTTTAAAAGCATGATCTACTGTAAGATCCAGATTTGATTTCCCCCTAAATCCATCTGTTCCAAAATATTTTCCCATATTACCACTCTTTCATGTTTATTTGGAATTTTTTACCATAATTATTATACCACATTAGTCATTAAAATTTGATGGCATTTTTACAGCATCGCCATTAACGCTAAGCCTTATTATAGCCTCTTTGCAAGCGGGGTATTCTTTTACAAGTTTATCCGCCAAAGCAGCTTCAAATTTATTACCATCAAAACCTGGAGCCATTGTGCAACCATAAATTGAAAATTTACCCCCAGGTATCATCTCCCCCGCTTGCCAAGTACCCGCCGGTATAACATGAACAAACTTTTGGCCTTTATTATAATCTAAACCCATAGTAATTGTTTCATGGCTTCCATCAGGGTAAAGCAAAAAAAGCCTGAAAGGGTCTCCACCATAAGCATGCCATACTTCATCATATTCTAATTTATGAAAGCAGGATACACTAAAAGGTTCATCGCAATACATTCCTATTATTGCTGTACCATAGGGTTTTCCATTTTCCATAAGCATTGATGATTTATAAATATTTTTATACAATGTTCCTTCAACAGGGTGATAATCTAATTTAAACTTATCAATTACCGCTTTAATTTGACTATCCATACTTCCTCCTAAAACTCTATTTTAACCCATTGCGAATTATTATTAGCACTTTTATATATGGCATTACATATTACAACGTTTATCACGCCATCATAAAAGCTTGGATACTCATTTTGCTTTTTATCAATACTATCATAAACAGCTTTAAAAAAGGAAACAAAGCTTTCTTTATAACCCCCGCTAAAAACGTTTATATTGGTATTTATACCCGTATTTTTACCTGCGGTGTGTAATTTATGAGGGTCTTCAGAATCCCACCAAATAGAGCTATTTTTGCCCGTAAATTCAATAGCAACTTTATTATTCCTACCATGGGAATGCTCCGATACTATAAGGTTACCTATTGCCCCATTACTAAACCTAAGTAAAATAGCCGCCGTATCTTCGGAGTTTACAATTAAATTACCTTCACCTTCATTGGCAGGGTACATTATGTTATCTTTAAGTAACCTATTTTTATTAAAATATGCAAAATTTGCGGAAACCTCTGTTACTTCCAAACCTGAAATATACCTAGCTAAATCTATCCAATGGGATGCAATTTCTGTAACTGCGCGCATATTACCACCAAACTCCGGTTGATACCTCCAAGAATACTGTGTTGGTAAAACATGAAACTCCTGTAAATAACTACCGTGTATTAAAAGCACTTCACCAAGTTTATCCTTAACATAGTTTTTTGCATCCATACACGCCGGGTTATACCTAACATTAAAATTTACAGCATTTACCAAGTTTTTATTTTTTGCTAAATTATATAATTCTATTGCTTGGCTTGATGAAAGGCAAAAGGGCTTTTCACATATTACATTTTTATTATTCTCTAGTGCTAATTTTGCTGTTTCGTAATGCAAATTTGGTGGGGTGCAAATATGAACAGTATCAATATCATCACCCATTGCATCCATAGGGTTCGTACTAAACTTTTTTATCCCCCATTTTTTAGCAAAACTATTGCCAGACTCGGGAAATTTATTTATTACAATTGAAACTTCTTTGCCTATAAATCTTAAAGCATTTAAATGTACATCTGCAATTGTACCACTTCCAAATATCGCTGTTGCCATAAAATACCCCCTTAATATTATTGGAGTTCTGCAAAGCCTTCCCCTAAAACTTCATGGGCTTCTGTAATAAACATAAAAGCAAGGCTATCTACTTCTTTAACTACGCGTTTAATATCTACTGTTTCACGTGGGTTAACTATGCAAAGTAGTACTGGTTTTTCCTCCATAGTATAGGCCCCTGTTGCATGTATAATAGTCATACCACGTTCCATTTCTTCCATAAGTCTTTTGCGTATAGTTTCGCTTTTGCTTGATATAATATAACATGCTTTTGCCCTATTTATACCTTGCATTGTAACATCTAAAATTGCTGCTGTAACCAATATGCTTATTATTGAGTACATTGCTAGCTCCGCGCCCATACCAATACCAGCCGCAACAATAACAACAAAGTCTGCAACAAACAATATTGCACCTACAGTTATAAAGGGTAGTCGCTTATGAATAACACGGGCAACCAAATCTGTACCGCCCGTTGTGGCGCCACCTCTTAATATTAAGCCTAAACCAAAGCCTAAAAATATACCACCATATAATGCAGCAAGCAAAGGGTTTGTTGTTACCGATTTAAAAGGTAATATATCAATAAAAACAGAAAATAAAACTGTTGCTATTAAAGACCTTAGTACAAAGGTTTTACCAACGGATTTATAACCTAATATAAATAAAGGTATATTTAAAATTAAGCTAAGCGTACCAACAGGTACTGTAACAAAGTAGTTAATAATTGTAGCAACACCAGTTAAGCCACCGGGGGCTATATTATTAGGTACCAAGAATAGTGGGTAAGCCGTTGCACCTATAATACAACCAGCTATCATTTGAGCATATGCCCTGAACTTATCATTTTTTAGCAAATTTAATTTCATAAAATTCTCCTAAATATAATTACTCTTTAATTTTACACAACTTGCTAAAAATATCAAATTGAAGTAAAATACTTATGCAATACAGATGCACGAAAGGAATTGCTTTATGCGAATTGTAAACCCAGCCACACCATATGGCGATATACCAGCGGAAAATATATTCATAGCTTTAAACAGCTCTGGCCAGCAAGTTGGTCAGGGTTTTATGACTATAAAATATAACCCAAAGTTTTCCGCCACACTGCCATTAAATATATATTTTAAAATAGATGCTGCTGATAATGTTAGAAGCCAACTTTATGGTGCTTTAATGGCAAGGGCTAACCAGTATTGCATGTATGAACAACCTAATTTATCTGCAAGGATATATACAGATATAGACCCCAACAATACTGAAGCATTACAATTTTACACCTATTGTGGCTTAGAAAACAATGACCGTGATGAAATAATTCAAATTAGAAGCCCCCAAGCTACTACCCACAACCTTTATGGTTGCGAAATAAGGGAAATTGTATTACAAAGCCAGTCAGACTTTGGGGCATTAGCCAATAGGCTTAATGATTATAGGTTAACCCCTTTAACGGAAGAAACCTTAATAAAATGCTCTGAAGCTCAACACTTTTTAGCTATTAACATGGTATATAACAACTTGGTTATAGGTGAATTAGTGTTTTATGGTTCTGGTACAAAAGCTACATTAATTGCTTTACATGTTGATATAGCATATAGGCGAAACGGCGTTGCCACAAGCCTTTTAAGGCAAGCTATAATTAGCTTACAAGCAAGGGGCGTTAGGGAGTTTTATGCTATATTACAAAGGCGCAGCATGTCGCAAAGGCATTTGGCTAAGGCTTGTAAATACAAAGCCATTAAAACAACCATGCTTTACCCTGGCATAAGCATAATGAGGCCTAGCGCTGTGCAAGGCTTTGCTTAATGCTTTTTAGCATTATGAGCATCCCATTGGGCTTGCTCTAACAAATTCATTTGGTTTTCAAGCTCCGTTACTATGCGGAGCTTTTCTTCTGCCTGTTTATTATCTGGGTTAAATTCTACAGCTTTACCAAAGGAAATGACCCTTAACTCCTTATTAGCATAAACAGGTATAAACTGTGCTTTTTTATGCGTTTTTGTATATAAAGCTTGCCCCATTAAGGCAAAGCCTGAATAAAACTTGCTTGTACCTTTTAGCTTGTATTTACCATCATCCCCATCCAACTCAGGGTTTTCTGGGAATATAAGCAAATTATCGCCTGATTCCATTGCGTTAACAGATTCTCTAAATGTTTTTATTAGTTCCTCTGGTTTGTTTCTATAAACAGGTATACACTCTATGGAATTTGAAATCCATATCATTATAGGTGCTAAAAATTTTGTAAAAGGCATTTGAAGCTTTTTTGGTATCCACTTTTGTTTTGAAAAAGTATTTGTGTAAGTATATTCAATAAAGCTTTCTTTATCATAAAGCTCGCTTATCATCCAAGGCCTAAAACTAAAGGGAACATATACATTTGCTACAACAGGCCCATATAATTCACCATGGTTGCATATAAATATTATAGTTCCATCCTCATAGCTTTTTACATTATCAATACCAACAAGTTTATGATAATACAAAGGCCGTATTAATGAAATAATAATTTTTATACCCACTCGCCTACTGTGTTTTTTTATAAATACACTCTCTAATTGCTTTTTAAGGGGTGTATTTTTCCCCCCAGCCTTAATATCTAAATATTTATTTAGTTTTTCAAAATACCTTTTATTTATTGGGAATTTAAGCGCCATAAGGGAAGCCGCAAAAACAACAGCTAACGCAGGAAGTATCATTAAGGGTTTTAAATTATAAAATATTTCTAAATTGCTTATAGACCCTAAATCGAAAAAATATAGAAAAAACAATACTACAAGGGCAATATACTGCCCTATTATTACAGCAATATTTTGATAGATACTTCTTGTTGCCTTATAATAGTTTAAATCTACAGTATTTACAAATTCAATTACATCATACATTTGTTGTTCTATAACATCAAGGCATGCAATTGTTAATGCCAAGCCTATTGAGCTTAATATTATTGAAAAATATGCAGATACAGGTATTGCGTTCGTTATAGGTTTAATATTATAAAATATTGTTAAGCCATATGCCCATATAAACAAGCCAACAAATAGTAGGTTTGTAAAGTCTACTTCCTTTTTATTTAGCCCTTTTATAACAAACTGTACAAAACCTCTAACTACAAATACACATGTAGTAAATAATATAAAAAATATTATCATCCTCTCAGAATAAAGAACAATAAAGGTTGATACATGAACTGCTGTAAGTTGTAAACCTATAACAATTAACAAACTTAAATACTTAAATACTTTATATGAATGTATATTATTTAAATTTTTAATTGTTGTTTTTATTTCTTCAGGTTCTTTTGTTTCTAAAGGTCGAACATCATATTTTTTTATTTCTACTAGTTCTATAAAGAAGGATAATATTAATCCTAAGGTTATAAGCAACAATGATTTGTTAGGCACTAAAATACTAACAATAGCAAGTGACACCAATAAAAGAACCATATTTAAAAATATGTTTACTATTATGTATGTTTTTTTACTTATAGTATTTAATTTTAATAATTTGTTTAACCTAGCAACCATAGATTGCTGTAATAATATTATCGTTATTGTTGAAAATATTGCCCAAAACTCATTAGAATTAATAGATACGGGTACATTCATAACAATAAAAAGCAACAACAAAATAAGAACCCCTGTTAATATTGATGTTGCTACTTTATATTTTTTATACACAAAATATTTAAAATCATCATTAAAAAGGGTTCGTAAATAAAAATAAGATACACGGCCAAGCATATATAATGCCCCACCAAGTATGTATTGATTTGCAATATATCCTGACACTATCATGGAGAACATATACACTATTATTGTGCTAATATTCATATCATTATAGTTTGTATTTTTTATTTTATAGCTATTTATATGCATATTATTCCTTAATTCTACATTTATACACAAATATTTTACATTAAGGGCTAGTTGATTTCAAGCTTATAAAACGACACTTTGCAAAAAAATGCCATAATACTTATGTATTATGGCATAAATTATTTAGTTTGAAAGAATTATTGCTTCGTATGGCCTTAAGCTTCCAGTATAATTATCATTATTAGCATAGTTATTTAAAATAGTTTTCCATTCACCCTCTATTTTAAATTCTTGATTATTTTGTGAGTAGTTTACTATTACAAATATAGTTTTATCACCGTATACACGTTTATAAGGCATTACAAAATCATTATCAGTATCAACTGGCACAAATTCGCCATAAACCAAGGTTTCACTAAATTCAGATTTTGTGCGAAGGCTAATTAATTTTTTATAAAAATTGTATACAGAATTTTCGTCAGCCATTTGAGCCTTAGCATTTATTTGCTTATAATTTTGGTTTAAAGGGAACCATGGTTCAACCTTTGAGAATGATGCGTTTTTATTATCATCCCATTGCATTGGTGTGCGGCTATTATCACGGCTTCTTGCACCTATAAGGCTTAAAGCCTCTTCTGGATTCATTCCCTCTTTAACGGATGTATCAAATTCATCTAATGTATGTATATCATTATACATATTTATATCATCAAGTTTTATGTTTTCCATACCAAGTTCTTGCCCTTGATATATAAAAGGAATGCCCCTCATCATCAAAAACAAAACAGCTAACATCTTTTTACTTAAATCGTTTGTACCTATTGTTTTTAAATATTTGCTTGCACTACGAGGTTGGTCATGGTTTTCAAAATATGGGCAAGGTTGACCAATTTTTTGAGTTTCCGTTTGGAAAAGGAATAATCTTTCCCTTAAGTCTTTTGCATCTATAGGTTTTTGCGTGGTCCAATCTCCAGGTACTTCGCAATCTATATCAGTATAGGAGAAATCAAATACTGTTGTAAAGAAACCATCATCACCAATATACTGTTTTAATCGTTCGTTTGTAACTCCTATTTCTGCAACAGTAAAGCAATCGTGGGGTTTAAACACTTTGTTTTTCATTTCAATAAAGAAATCATCTATGCCTTTTTGGTCAACAAATTTATGCCTTGCTTCAATTAACCCGTCTATACCATCAGGCTCAAGATGTTCGTTTATTATATTCTTTTTGATATTGCCAATAGCATCAATACGGAACCCTGCAATGCCTTTTTCGCACCATCTATTCATCATAGCGTTTATATCGTTTCGAACTTCTTCGTTTTCCCAATTTAAGTCTGGTTGTTTAACGTGAAAAACGTGCATATAATACAGGTCTGTGTTAGGTATAGGCTCCCAAACAGATCCGCCAAAATAGCCCCTCCAGTTGTTTGGAGGATTTCCATTTATACCCTTCCTTATAACATACCTTTGGCCTGCTTTACCAAGGGGATCCTTCATAGCCTCTTTAAACCAAGGGTGTTGATCCGATGTATGGTTTAAAACCATATCAAGCAATACTTTAATACCCCTTTTTTCAGCTTCAACCAAAAGATTATCTAAATCCTTATTTTCCCCAAATATTTCATCAACGCTTTCATAATCTGCAACGTCGTAGCCCCCATCAACCATTGGAGATTTAAATATTGGGCTTAACCAAATAATTTTTACACCCAAATCATTCAAATAATCCAACCTTTGTGTAATGCCGTTTATATCACCTATACCATCGCCATTACTATCCTGAAAACTTCTTGGATAAATTTGATATGCAACAGAATAATCCCACCAATGTTTTTTCAAAGAAAAACCCTCCTATAACATATTATACATATAAAGATTATACCATATTATAAAGGAAATATATTAAAATAATTATTAAATACTTAATTGACAATGTTATTGATGTTTAGTATAATAATTAAGCATTTGTTTTGGGGAATTGTGTAACGGTAGCACCTGCGACTCTGACTCGCATTGTATGGGTTCGAATCCTATTTCCCCAGCCACGTGCCTCCATGGTCTAGCGGTCAGGACGTCGCCCTCTCAAGGCGGAAACACGGGTTCAAGTCCCGTTGGAGGTACCACAACATTATGCCTCCTTAGTTAAATGGATATAACAAGCCCCTCCTAAGGGCTAGTTACAAGTTCGATTCTTGTAGGGGGTACCATAAAAGCCTGTCACACTGGCAGGCTTTTTATTTTTGTGAAAATATTCAAAATAAAGTTTTAAAACTGTATAATATAATAAATTTTTATAAATCTTTATTGACCTTTATATTAATTATGATAAAATTATATAAAGAAATCGCCAATATTTAGGACTTTTACTATCTTTAAAAACTTAAAAAAGGAGTACATATGTATTATTTAGTTATTGGGGTTATACTAATACTTGCATTATTTGCAATTAGAATATCAAGCAAGCATGGTATACCAGCTTTATTGTTGTTTATTGTACTAGGTATGGGCTTCGGTTTACTTGGCGTTGATTTTAACGACTATGGTATATCCGATACCGTTGCCACAATTGCTTTAATGGTAATTATGTTTTATGGTGGCTTTGGTACAAACTGGAAAATGGCAAAACCAGTTGCAAAAGAGGCTATAATTCTAAGCTCATTAGGTGTTGTAGCAACAGCTTTAATTACAGGTTTGTTTTGCCACTTTGTTTTGGGCTTTAAAATGTTAGAAGGTATGTTAATAGGCTCAATAGTTGGCTCAACAGACTATGCAAGCGTATCCAACATACTTAGAAGTAAAAATTTAAATTTGAAGTATAATACCGCTTCATTGTTGGAATTGGAAAGTGGCTCCAACGACCCTACTGCATATACCCTTACAATGGTGTTCTTGTCGGTTATTTTAGGCTCTGACGTATCTGTACCAATATTAATATTGTCCCAAGTAGCCATAGGAATAGTTATGGGTTTTTTACTTGCCTTCCTTGTTGGCAAATTATTAAAAATGGTTAATGTTCGTGCAGATGGGCTTCCCGCAGTATTTATGGCCGCAGTAATGCTTATTACTTACGCAAGCACAAGCCTAATTGGTGGTAACGGCTATTTAGCCTTATATATTTTAGGTATATATTTGGGCAATATGGAATTTAGGGGCAAAAGGGATGTTGTTTTCTTCTTTGATGGCTTTACAGAAATAATGCAAATTGCTTTGTTCTTTATTCTGGGTTTATTATCAAACTTCCAAAGCTTTATATCAAGCTTCCCTATTGCTTTGGCAATTATGATATTTATGACAATAATTGCAAGGCCATTATCCGTTTATGGTTTAATGTTGCCTTTTAAGCTGAAACGTAATCAATTAAACATGATTTCCCTTGCTGGTATTCGTGGTGCTGCTGCTATAGCTTTCGCAATAATGGTTGTTAATAGCCCTGCAACATTATCTATGGATGTTTACCATATAGTATTTGGTATTTGCGTATTATCATCTTTAGTTCAAGGCTCCTTAATGCCACCTGCGGCTAAAAAATGGGATATGCTAGACCCTAACGATACAGTGCTGCAAACATTCAACTATTACCAAGATAAGTCAGAAGTTGGTTTCTTGGAAACTAAAATAGATGCTAACAGCCGTTTAGTAGGCACAAGTGTTGCTGATTTAAACTTAACATTTGACTTTATAGTTGCTAAAATTGAACGGAATGGCAAAACGATAGTTCCAAGAGGTCATATAATTTTAGAAGAAAATGACCTTATAATACTTGCTGGTGAAACCCACTTTGACGAAACTGGCCATGACCTTATCGAGTTTACAATACCACACGGGCATGAATGGGCTAACAAGCGAATAAAAGAGTTGGATTTGGATAAAAATCAACTTATTATAATGGTTCAAAGAAAAGATAGTGATATTATAGTTCCCTTAGGTGATACACAGTTATACGAAGACGATAAGCTTATATTAATAAAGGTTGATGAATTCTACAACTTCCCTAAAAAAGAAAATGAAGCTGCAAAAGTAGAAACAACTGAAGATAAAAAGAATAAATAATAAATAATGGCTTGTAATAATACAAGCCATTTTTTTAATGATGATGTTTAATTAAACCCAACAATTTTGTAAACTCCATAACCACAAAGGGTATAACAGATAAACCAAAACCTATTAAGTATAATGTTGTGTTTAATTTTACTAAACCAAAGGGTACTGATAATGGGGTAAATAAAACAATTAACACCAATGCTGTTGAAATCCCAGCTGCGATATTAAGGTTTTTATTTGTGAAAAACCCAGTTTTAAACAAGGAACGGTTTGACCTCATATTGAAGGCCTGAACAACTTGAGATAGTGCAAGTACCATAAAAGCTAATGTTTGCCCACCTTCAAGGGAATTTGTTGTTGTTTGCCCAACCATGAAAGCAATAAGTGTTAGTATTGCGAACATAAAGCCTTGTAATATTGTTCTTAAACCAAAACCATTTGCAAATATACCTTCATTTTTAGGCTTAGGGGCTTGTTCCATTATATTTGGTTCAACAGGTTCCATACCAAGAGCAATTGCTGGTAGCCCATCTGTTACAAGGTTTATCCATAGCAAGTGCATAGATAGTAGTGGTGTTACATGCCATAGCATCATAGCTGTAAATACTGTTAGTACCTCACCAATATTTGTGCCTAGTAAATAACCAACAACCTTTTTAATATTTGAATATATTCCTCTACCTTCCCTAACAGCATGAATTATTGTTGCGAAGTTATCATCTGTTAAGGTCATATCGGCAGCACTTTTTGCTACATCAGTTCCCGTTATTCCCATTGCACAGCCAATATCTGCAGCCTTTAGGGCTGGAGCATCGTTTACCCCATCACCAGTCATTGCAACAACTTTATCTTTGCGTTGCCAGGATTTTACTATCCTAATTTTATTTTCTGGTGATACTCGTGCATAAACTGATATTTTTTCAATATTGTTATCAAGTTGGGTATCAGTCATTCTATCAAGCTCTGCGCCAGTTATTGACATGTCCCCATCAACATAAATACCTAAATCCTGCGCTATTGCCTTTGCTGTAATAACATGGTCACCAGTAATCATAACAGGTTTAATACCTGCAGTACGGCATAGTTTTACAGCCTCTGCTGCTTCTGGTCTTGGCGGATCTATCATGCCAACAAGCCCTAGGAATGTAAGATTGTTTTCAATGTTATCAGGTGTTGGGTTATCCGGTATTACATCAATTTCCTTATAGGCAACCGCTATAATACGAAGGGCTTGAGAGCTCATGGAATCATTAAATTCTCTTGCTTTTTCTAAATTACCTTTAATTGATATTTGTTCAATAACATCAAATGCGCCTTTTACAATTACAATATTTTTACCATCTATATTGTTTATTGTAGACATTAACTTCCTATCAGAATCAAAGGGAAGTTCATACAAACGAGGGTATTCAGCAAATAAATCATCTTTTGTAAAACCATTTTTTAATGTAGCTAATATAATAGATGTTTCAGTTGGGTCACCAATGTGTTTTTCTTCACCATTTTCAACTATAACTGACCCATCGCTACAAAGGGTTGCATACTTTAATATTTTTTGAATTTCTTCAGAGTTTTTATCTGATATATCTTCAGTTGCGCTTTCTCCATCTGCATAAGCTTTAACTAAAGTCATTCTATTTTGGGTTAATGTTCCTGTTTTATCAGAGCATATTATAGAAGCACTGCCTAAGGTTTCAACTGCTGGTAATCGCCTAATAATAGCATTTTGCTTAACCAAGCGTTGTACGCCTATAGATAGTATTATTGTAACTATTGCTGGTAAACCTTCAGGTATGGCCGAAACCGCTAAGGATATAGCTGTAATAAATATTTCCATTACTGGTAGGCCATTGTAAACACCAACAATAAATACTATAACACATGCAATAATTGCAACTATACCTAGGTATTGCCCAAGTTTGGAAAGTTTTTGTTGCAAAGGGGTTTGTGTTTCAACTTCAGAATCAAGCAAGTTAGCAATTCTGCCCATTTCGGTATCCATACCTATATGGGTAACAACCGCTAAGGCTGAGCCATAGCTAATGCTACACCCTGAAAAAACCATGTTTGTTCTATCACCTATGCCTGCATTTTCCTTAACGATAACGCTTGCATCTTTTTCAGAAGGAACGGATTCACCAGTTAGTGCTGACTCTTCACTTTTTAGGCTTGAGCTTCTAATTAACCTAGCATCAGCTGGTACAAAATCGCCTGCTTCAAGTTTGATAATATCACCAGGCACAAGGTTTACAGCATCTATTACTTGCTCGCTACCATCACGTATTACCCTTGCATGGGGTGCTGATAAGCTTTTTAGTGCATCAAGTGCTTTTTCTGCCTTACTTTCCTGAAACATACCCATAAGGGCGTTCATTATTACAATTACCATAATTAGCAGGGGTTCAAAAAATTCTTTTAATTCCCCTTCAATACAAGCAACTATAAAAGAGATTATTGCAGCAGCTATAAGTATAAGTATCATCGCATCCTTAAACTGATCAATAAAGCGCTGCCAATTAGTTTTTTTGGGTTTTTCCCTTAATTTGTTAAGGCCATATTCTTTTTGTTTTTCAATAACTTCATTGTTTTTTAGGCCTGTTTCCACATTACTATTTAATTTGTTTATAACATCATTAACTTCATTACTATAAAAAGTCATAGTTACCTCCTTTTGGTTATATGGTTATTATATTGCTTTTTTTATAAAAATAAAGTACCAAATATTAATTTATGTTCAATTTATATTGTTAAAGGCCATAAATTGTGCTAATATTGTGAAATACTAAAAATTTTGGAGTGTTTGTATGGGCTTTATTGAACTTTTACTTATTGCAATAGGTTTATCTATGGATGCTTTTGCCGTTGCCATTTGCAAAGGCTTAAGCATGAAAAAAATTAAATATAAAAACACATTTATTATTGCCCTATTCTTTGGCGGTTTTCAAGGTATTATGCCATTCATAGGTTGGTTGTTAGGCACAAGGTTTGAAAGATATATAACAGCTTACGACCATTGGGTAGCCTTTATTTTGCTTGGAATAATTGGCGGAAAAATGATATATGAGGCTTTGCAACCAGAGGCAGAGTCCTGTGAAGTTTTTGATGAATTTAATATAAAAGAATTGTTTTTATTAGCAATTGCTACAAGCATTGATGCCCTTGCTGTAGGCATCACATTTGCCCTATTGCCTAATACAAACATAGTATTATCAGTATTTACAATAGCAATTATTACCTTTAGCTTATCCTTTATTGGCGTAATTATTGGCAACAAGTTTGGCAGCAAATACAAAAGTAAGGCTGAATTATTTGGGGGAATAATACTTGTAGCAATTGGTATTAAAATTTTATTAGAACATTTAAATATTTTAAAACTAATGTAGGAATATATTCCTTGCCATAATCGTTATATTATTGAATACATTAGGAGGTTCAAAATTATGAAAAAGATTTTATTATTAGTTTTAGTACTTATCATATCAATAGGCACATTTGGTAATAGTTTAGCAAGTGGAATTGGTTATACAAATGAAACTATCATATCCCCCAGCGGAACTGTTATTAACAACTATACACCAGATAGTAGCAATACCAATAATCCTCTTTTGGGTTTAAGTAATAACGTGCCAAACACTGGTAAAATGTTACCTGCACAATTTAACCCTGCAGTAAAAAGCTATATTTTAACAGTTGCAGACTGGGTATCTAGGGTAAACTTTACACCCTACTATACTGACCCACGTGCTATAATTAAAGTAAACGGTGTTATTGTTGCTAATGGCACAAAAAGTGCTAACATTGAAATGAGCAATGACCCATCAATGGTTAGCATAGAAGTATTAGGTGCAAACAAATTTTATACTCAATACACCATATTTTTACAACGTAGACCTAGCGAGCGTAGAACTAGGGTTTCAAGCGGATATATTACAAAAATAGCATTAAAAAATAAGGTTTATAATTTATCTGCTGATTTAGTAAAAGTTAAATACACCGAAGGTTCAAACTTAAGTACATTTACTAATGAAACAAAAGCAATTTATACCCACGCTATTGCAAGTGATTGTATATTTTACTATGGAACAATGGCCAACCCTATAAGGGCAACAAATATTGATGAATTTATTCGCAACTACCAATTAAATGGTTCTACCCTTTACAGAATAGTTTATATTGAGGATAAAATTGTTGCTATAATGCCTTATGGCGCAGATTATTAATATTATTTAAAGCTTATGGTGTTTTTAGTTTCAACATACTTTTTATTATCATCTTTTGCTTGTTGAGGAGCAGGTTTTTCATTAACTGCACCGTACAAAAGTTTTATAACAACTATTGTAAGCCCAGCCATTGCACCAGCATTATAAAGGTTAAAGCCCATTGTTAATGGCTCACTATAAATATTAATATAATTAAAAATAATACCCGCTAATATTCCGTAAAATATGCCATATTTTTTACTTAAGGATACCATTCCTAATGAAAAGGAATAACCCATAAGCATAACAGGTGTATTAAGTGCTGTTGTGGTAGTCCAAGCGGAAAGCATTAAACCCACCCAAATAAATGGAATATATAATGGGTTTAGCTTTAAACAAGCCATTGATACGGCAACAAAGAATGCACAAACTGTTATACCATGGAATTTAGCGCCAAAAATAGCAAAGTATGCTAAAGTTATTAGGCCTACAACGCCAATATTTATAAGTATACTTGGAAAAGACGATGTGGAAACATAATCATCCTCATCGTTTTTTTCATTTATCATATTTAAATAAGCTTTAAAGCTTTTATTGGACATTAAGAAGCCTACAACGATAAAAACTAAAAATAAAGCAGTTAATAATATCCAAAAATAGTAGGGGCTTCCTACACTTATATAGTTATTTAAGCCAATATCACTAGGTATTAATGTTCTATCAATAATTACTGTTTTATAAGCAGAGTAGAACACAAAAGCCACAATACCTACAGATAAAAGCTCATATTGCATTTTAAACTCGCCTTTATTTTTACCAATTTGTGATGCTAAAGATGGAACAACCATACCCACAAGTATTCCAAAAACTATAGCAAATAATATTTCTATATTTAAATTAAAAGCTTGCGTTTCACCAAAAACAAACTCATTTACAACTGGTGAAAGGGCAAATGCTAAAATTGATTGATGGGCAAAATCTTTAAATCTACGCTTTTTTATCTTTGCATAAACCCATGTTCCAAAAATTATTGGAACTACTGCTATACATGTAATGCCTGCAAAACCAAAACCAATCGTTAATAAAACCAAGCTTATTGTGTAACCTGTTGGTTTAACCCTTGCTAACAACAAAGCCCCTAAACATATCATGCCTAAAAACGCTGCATTTAACATTGCTCCATTCCTACTGCCTATAAGCATAGCATCTGTATAAAGCCTTTGGCCATGTAACTGTAAGTTAAAAAAGTTTGGCAACAATGTGTCAAGGGAGTTTAAAAACAACGATCCTATCAAAAGTGTTGTGCTTATAACAAAAAGAAGTAAATATATTAAGCCACTTTTGGCGTTTTCTTCATAGTTCATAGCAATGCTCCAATCTAAATAAATAATGTAATTCCAAACAAAAACCTTTTAACTTGCAATTCATTTCCCTCAAGCAAGCCATGTAAGTTTACCATTTCTTTATATGCCTTATACATATTATACTTTATTTTACAATTATATATAGGTTTTATTCCCATGTTTAGTAATGATTTTAAAGTTAAGCCTGTTGTGTTTCTATAATATTTATAAATAGGCGTATTAATAATACTAAAGTTTTTACAATTACACCAATAATTCATGTTAAATATAAAATCCTCACCCCAAGTAAGCCCAGTTTGAAACTTTATATTATTATCAATTATTATATTCCTTTTAAAGAGCTTGTTCCATATACCTGCATAATAAAAAGCATTTGGCTTTTTCATCATATTACTAACATAATCTTTAGCTTTAATAATTCCATAATTATTATCTACAATGCATATACGTTCAAGCTTTTCAAAAGCCATAGTATACGCACAAATTATAATATCCGCATCATTCAAACTTTTACAAATATTAAATATAGAATTTGGTAATATTTCATCATCAGCATCAACAAACCAAATATTTGACTGTTGGGCTTGTAAAACACCTACATTACGGGCTGTAGCAACACCGCCATTATTTTGATTAATAAGCTTAATAGTAGGGTATTTATCTTGATAAGCTTTAACTATTTCCTTAGTATTGTCGTTACTCCCATCATTTACAACAATAATTTCAGCTACTTGAAATTCTTGATTAACAATGCTATCCAAGCACCTGCCAATATGCTTTTCAGCATTATATGCAGGTATAACGATGCTAATATCGGCAACACTATTCATAACACTACGCCCCAACTAAATATTTTATTTATTATAACAAAGTAAAAAACTTTTATCAACTTTAAAACCTTGACAATAAATGGTTTTGATATAGTATAATAGTTAGTAGTAGTACTTGAAAAAGGAGTATAATAATGTTAAAACATAATTCTCATAACAGCTTTTATAAAGACCCTGTAACACCAGTTAAAACTGGAGAAACCGTAAGAATAAGGTTGGAATACGATGGTGATTTCACCCCTATTTTAAGAACGTGGACAACTGAAGAACAAAGATACGAAATGCCCCTCGTTGATGAAAACCTGTATGAATACACTTTAACAATGCCCAATGAACCTTGCCAACTTTGGTATAACTTTGTATTTGAAAACGGTGAGGATACAATAATATATGGTAATAGCCTTGATATGCTTGGTGGCGAGGGTCAAACATATGGTAGGGACTTCCACAGTTATTTAATTATTGTTTATGACAAAAATTTTACTACTCCTGATTATTTACACAAGGGAATTATATACCAAATATTCCCTGATAGGTTTAATATTGGCGATTATAAGCCAAAGGAACTTATTGAAGGTAGAACATATAGAGAATGGCATGAGGATCCTCTATTAAATGTAGATGTTAAAAATGGGGATAATTATGCTCACGACTTTTTTATGGGTAACCTTAGAGGAATAGTTGAAAAGCTTGATTACTTGCAAGACTTAGGGGTTAGTGTAATTTACATGAACCCTATATTTAAAGCTGGTACTAACCACAGGTATGATACTGGCGATTATACAGAAATTGACCCTTACCTAGGCGATAGTAGAGAATTTGATTTGTTATGCAAAGAAGCAGAAAAACGTGGTATGAACATAATTTTAGATGGTGTTTTTAGCCACTCTGGCGCTGATAGCAAATATTTTAACCTATATAATAATTATAATAGTATTGGTGCTTATCAAAGTGAAGAATCTGAATATTATAATTGGTATACATTTAGAAAATACCCTGATGACTACCTTGCTTGGTGGGGTATTTATACACTACCTGAGCTTAATAAGCATGATGAGAGCTTACAAAACTTTTTCTTAAACGAGGAAAATGGTATTGCTGCAAAATGGATAAAAGACGGTGCATCTGGCTGGCGCTTAGATGTAGCAGATGAACTGCCTATGGAGTTTTTAGAAAAGCTAAGAACTACCCTTAAAAACACAAATAAAAAATCAGCAATTATTGGTGAAGTATGGGAAGATGCATCAAATAAAGTAGCTTACGATCAATTAAGGTGCTATTGTTATGGCGATACATTGGATGGAGTAATGAATTACCCCCTAAGAATTGAAATTATTAACTTTTTAATGGGTAAAACAAATGCTTATAACTTGGCTAAACTATTGTTGCACCAAAGGGAAGTTTACCCCACACCATTTTTATATGCTTGTATGAACCTTATTAGTAGCCATGATAGGGCAAGAATATTAAATGTATTTGCTAATGAGGAACATAATGGTGGCGATAGAGCATATAATAAAAACGTTAAATTAACAAAAGAACAATATAACACAGCCTACAAAAAATATTTACAAGCTTTATCACTGCTTACCGCTTTACCTGGCTCCCCCACAGTTTATTATGGTGATGAGGCAGGCATGCAAGGGACTGCGGACCCATGGAACAGGCGTCCATATCCTTGGGGATATATTGACAATAGCTTGTTTAGGGAAACAAAGGAAATATTGCACCGCAGAAAAAATTCCCCAGTTCTTCAAACAGGTGATGTTGATGTAATTGTAGTTGATGAAAATACAATAAAAATTGTAAGAGAAATCAAAAACAGCATTGATGTATTTGGAAATAAGGCTAAGAACGGAAAAGTTACTATGATACTTGACCGAAGCAAAGATGATCCTGAGTGGATATTTGAGTAAAGAGGTAAAATATGAAGTACCACATAGATACAATACCTATATGGGATGCTTTTAAACTAGAAAGTGAATGCCCTTTATGCGTTATAAAACGGCATTTTGAAGTGCAAGAATGCGAAAAATTTTTAGGTGCTTCTGTTATGGACCCCGATACTCGCTTAAGGGTAAATGAAAAAGGCTTTTGCAGTAACCATTACACCATGCTTATAAAGGGCAATAATCGCTTAGGCTTATCCTTAATGCTTGAAACCTTTGTTGAAAACCATAAACAAGATATACTTAATAGTATAAAGGATGCAGGTAAAAGCCTTGCCTCCAAAAGCTTAGTAAACATAGGCAAAAACAAACAAATAAAGGAAAAAGTTGAAAATATAAGCCATACATTAAATGATTTAAGCCAAAAATGCGTTCTATGTGAAAGTATAGATAAAAACATGGAAAGGTATGCCATAACGGTTTTAGAAATGTGGAAAAATGAACCTGCATTTAAAGAGGCCTTTAAAAATTCAAAGGGAATGTGTGTAACCCATATAGCACAGTTACTTAAATTAAGTTATAAATACCTAAATGCAAAAGAAGCCCAAGAATTTACCGATACACTATATAATTTAACTGAGAAATCATTAACAAGGCAGGAAGAAGAATTAAAGCTTTTAATTAAAAAATACGATTATAGGTTTACAGACTTGCCTTGGGGCAATTCAAAGGATTCTTTGGAAAGAATAATAAATAAAATGCAAGGTTGGTGTGTAGGTGAAGAACCTCACCCAGAGGATAGAAATAAAGATAGAAAATTCTAAATAAAAAGAGCATTAAAGCTCTTTTTTATTTAAATATTATTTAAAAGGGTTGGTGTACTTCTATCGGTTGCATATTGTTTGCGAAGTTCTTTACCTAATTCTTCAGGGTATTGTTCAAGAATTATATCAGCCTCATTCAACAATTCAAGGGAATATGCATCTGGATATCCTTGATCATAAACTATCCTTTTTATGCCAACATTTATTATCATTTTTGCACAAACAGAGCAGGGTTGATGTGTGCAGTAAAGCGTTCCACCATCAACGCTTATACCAAGCTTTGCGGCTTGTATAATTGCATTTTGCTCCGCATGTATTGCATAACAAATTTCCGCCCTTGTGCCTGATGGAATACCTAGCTTATCCCTTAAACATTCCTTTCTATCAAGGCATGTTTTAATTCCTGCAGGTGCACCATTGTAACCAGTAGTCATAACACGTTTATCTTTAACTATTACAGCGCCTATACATCTACCTAGCCTAAAACAGCTTGACCACTTTGAAATTACATAGGCCATTTCCATAAATCTTTGATCCCACTTATTCATAATTGCCCTCACAAATTCTTTGTTTTTTAATATTATACTATATTGAAACTTAATTTGACAAACAAATAGTGGGTGTGTATAATTTTTAGCGGTAAACGTTAGGTTTATTTAATTTTCAGGAGGAAATGCATGCCATTAGATTCAAATTTATCACAAATAAAAAAAGAAGTATCAAGAAGGCGTACCTTTGCTATAATTAGCCATCCCGACGCTGGTAAAACTACACTAACAGAAAAATTGCTTTTATATGGTGGAGCAATACGCCAAGCCGGAAGCGTTAAGGCAAGAAAAGCAGAAAAGCATGCAACATCCGACTGGATGGAAATTGAAAAACAACGTGGCATTTCAGTTACATCAAGCGCAATGCAGTTTTCCTTTGATGGTTACAATATAAATATATTAGATACCCCTGGCCACCAAGACTTTAGTGAAGATACATACAGAGTTTTGGTTGCAGCCGATTCCGCAGTAATGCTAATTGATGCTGCAAAAGGTGTTGAAGAACAAACAATAAAACTATTTAAAGTTTGTAGAATGAGGAATATCCCAATATTCACATTCGTAAATAAAATGGATAGGGCTGCCAAAGACCCCTTCACATTAATGGAAGAATTGGAAAATGTTCTTGGCATTAGAACTTGCCCAATGAATTGGCCTATTGGTATACATGGCGATTTTCAAGGAGTTTACCATAGGCACTCAAAAAAAATTGAGCTTTACCATGGCGGTGACCACGGTAAAAGCTTTGTAGAAAGCCAATTAATTGATATAGATGACCCAGATATTGCAAAATATTTAGATGAAAGTTATATAGATACACTAAAAGAAGAAATTGAACTTATTGATGTAGCTGGTGATAACTTTGACTTAGATCAGGTACTTTCAGGGCAGCTTACCCCCTTATTTTTTGGTTCTGCAATTACAAACTTTGGTGTTGAACCATTTTTAAATGCATTTTTAAAAATTACTACTCCCCCACTACCAAGGGAATCAAACTTAGGCTTAGTTGACCCTTATAGCGAAAACTTTTCAGGTTTTATATTTAAAATTCAAGCTAACATGAACCCAGCCCATAGGGATAGGCTAGCATTTTTGCGTATTGTTAGTGGTAGGTTTGATAAGGGTATGACAGTTTACCATAGCGGTAGTAATAAACAAATAGCTTTAAAGCAACCACAGCAATTTATGGCTGATGAACACGAGGCTGTTGAACACGCTTACGCAGGTGATATAATAGGCTTGTTTGATAATGGGGTTTTTGCATTGGGTGATTCATTATCCACAGAGGCAAATTTAACATTCTCATCAATCCCCCTATTTGCCCCTGAATACTTTTCAAGGGTAAGGCCTGAAAATAGTATGAAAAGAAAACAGTTCCAAAAGGGTATTTTTCAATTAAGCCTTGAAGGTGCAATACAAACATTTGTAAGGGATGAAACTGGAATAGAGGAATTTATTGTTGGTGTAGTTGGTGTATTGCAATTTGAAGTACTTGAGCATAGACTTAAAAATGAATATGGGGTTGATTTAATATCCGAAAGGTTGCCCTATAAATATGCAAGATGGGTAAGTAAATCACCAAAAGATTTTGATAAGTTAACATTACCAAGCGCTTGCGCAAGGGTTAGGGATAGCTTAGATAGGCCAGTTTTAATATTTGAAAACGAGTGGAGTATAAGGCTTGCCACAGATAAAAATGAAGGATTAGTTTTAACCGATACTGCAAAGAGAAAGATAGACGCCTAATTAGGAAAGAGGTACAATTTTGATACGCAACGACATAAGAAATATTGCGATAATTGCCCATGTTGACCATGGCAAAACCACCCTTGTTGATGAAATGTTAAAACAAGGTGGTGTTTTTAGGGAAAACCAGCAAGTTGAAGATAGGGTTATGGATAGTAACGCTATAGAACGTGAACGTGGTATAACAATACTTGCTAAAAATACTGCTGTACACTACAAGGGCACAAAAATTAATATAATTGATACCCCTGGCCACGCAGACTTTGGTGGCGAAGTTGAGCGTGTTTTAAAAATGGTAAGCGGCGTACTATTATTAGTAGATAGCTTTGAAGGACCTATGCCCCAAACAAGGTTTGTATTAAGCAAAGCCTTAGGTTTGAATTTGCCTGTTTTAGTAGTGGTTAATAAAGTTGATAGGCCTGATGCCCGCGTTGAAGATGTTGTTAACGAAGTTCTTGACTTATTTATAGACCTTGAAGCCGATGATAGTAACTTGGATAATCCAATTATATATGCATCTGCTAGGCAAGGAACAGCATCATTATCCTCAACTAAGCTAGGTACAAGTTTAGAGCCATTGTTTGATACAATACTTGAATACGTTCCTGCCCCTGAGGGCGATGTAGACGGACCTGCACAATTGTTAATTTCTACTATAGACTACAATGAATATGTAGGTAGGATAGGTATAGGAAAAATACAACGTGGTAAAATTACTTCTGGTATGATGGCAATAAATGCTAACTTAGAAACAGGTGAAGTATCTCACCCCCTTAGGTTGAGCAATTTATATACTTTTGATGGTTTAAAGCGTATACCTGTTGAAGAGGCAAATGTTGGTGATATTGTTGCAATAAGTGGCATTGAGGATCTTTCCATAGGTGATACAGTTTGTGACCCATCAAATGTAGAGCCCTTGCCCTTTGTAAAAATTAGTGAACCAACCGTTGTAATGACCTTTTTAGTTAATAATAGCCCCTTTGCTGGTCGTGAAGGAACATATGTAACAAGTAGGCATTTAAGGGCTAGACTATTCAAAGAATTACAAACAGACGTTTCATTAAGGGTAAGCGAAACAGATTCACCCGACTCCTTTGAAGTTAAAGCAAGGGGCGAATTACACCTTTCCATACTAATTGAGAATATGAGAAGGCAAGGTTATGAGTTTCAAGTAAGTAAGCCCAGTGTAATAAACATTGTTGAAGATGGTGTTGTTAAAGAACCTATTGAGCGTGTTGTTGTTGATGTTCCCCAAGAATATTCAGGCTCTGTTATTGAAAAATTAGGTTCAAGGCGTGGCATATTAACAAATATGCATGGAACAGACCGTGTAAGGCTTGAGTTTATGGTACCTTCTAGAGGTTTATTTGGTTATAGAAGTGAGTTTATGACCGACACTAGAGGTGAAGGTATAATGAGTAGCGTTTTTGATAGCTATGACCAAGTTAAAGGTGATATTCCTAGAAGAAGCTCAGGTTCATTAGTATGTTATGAAACAGGCGTTGCCACACAATATGGTTTGTTTTATGCTCAAGAACGTGGTACACTTTTTGTTGAAGCTGGCAAGGAAGTTTATGCTGGTATGGTATGTGGTAGAAACTCAAGGCCTGATGACCTTGTAGTTAATATTTGCAAAAAGAAACATGTAACAAATACAAGAAATGCATCAGCAGCAGAAGATAGCATGCGCTTAGTAAGCGTAAGCCATTTAAGCTTGGAAGAATGTATGGAATTTATTGATGATGACGAACTATTAGAAGTAACACCTTTAAACTTAAGGATTAGGAAAAAAGAACTATCTCACGAACAAAGGGCTAGAGACTTTTCAAGGCAGAAAAACAAGTAAAAGGAGTATTTTATGTTAAAAAAATCATTAGGTGTAAGAATTTTATCATTTGCTTGCACAATAATTTTAGTTTTATCAACATTTAATATTAATGCTTTTGCATCTACTGAAAAAAGCATAGATTACTCTATTAAATTTGCTTTAAATGAAAATGGATTTCCCGAGAACACAAAAAATATTAAGGATTGGAAAATTACTTTTGATAAATTAAAACTAGTTGGTAATGCTGATATTAAAAATTTGTTTTATAAAGAAGATGAACTAATAATATCCGATAACAACATAATGTTAAACGATAAATTACTTTTAAACTTTAACACAAATGGTAATCAACAATATTTATGGTTAAAAAGTAAATCAATACCGCCATTCAAGCCCTTTCTTAATATGTTTAACTTTTATGAGTTTATGCTAAAGGGTTACTTTTTTATGGGCTTGCCCACAAACAGTCTTGCGATAGTTGGTTATCCTTATGGTGCATATAGAGCTTTTAGGCCATTTTATAATTTAATGTACGATAGTTTTTACACAGATGAGTCTAAAACATTTAGTTATGAAGAGTTAAGTGAATTTGCAACAAAAATTGGTAGCTTGCTTGATGAAGAACATGTAAGCATGCAATTTATAAGAACATTTTTTATTGAAAATGGTTTTAATGATAGCCTGTATTATGATTTAATGAGCTTCCCAGAATATATAAGTAGCACATTTGAAGGCCAAAGTATGGAAGTATTGGTGGATGGCGGAACAAAAACCTATACTATTGGTGATATTACAATTTTTAAATCAGTAAAAACAAATGAAGCATATAGTTTTGCATTGTATCTACCCGCTAATATGAGTGGTTATACTACAAAAATAAACTTTAATTACACCAAAGAAAATAACGCTTATAATTTAAATACAAACTTGGATATTTCTATGGAAGATTTAAGCTTTGTAAATATATCATTTGATGCTAATGGTTTACCTGGCGATGGTGTAAATAACGGTAAAGGCGATATTAATTTTTCAGTCGGTGGCGATTTATATGGCGAAACAAAGGAAACTAAGTTTAACCATAATTGGACCTTGATTGAGAAAGATAAACAAAAAAATATAAATTTAAATTTGGGCTATATCCACCCCGAAACTGATAAAGCCTGCGTTGATACTAACTTAGTTTTTAATATTAAGCCCTTTGAAGGAACTTTCCCAAAAGGTGATGTATTAAATGGAGAAGACTTTTTCTCCCTTAATGACGAAAGTTTAGCAAGCTATATAAGCATGTTAAAACCCTATGCTAAAAGGCTTATTGCTCCCCTTTTAATAGAATTACCTAAGGGTGTAATAAATGATATTTGGGATTATATGGATAGCAACGGAATTTTAGCTACATTAGGTGTAAAATAATTGAATTAAAGGGTAAACTTTATGAGTATAACTGAAAATGAAAGAATAGTTGCAAAAACTATATCTCAATCAAGAACAGAATCCGTACACATTGTTATGCCAGGCAATATAAATGGATCCGATAGCCTGTTTGGTGGGCAACTTATGGAATGGATAGATATAATTGCGGCTGTAGTTGCAAGAAGGCATTCCGGTTGCCAAGTAACAACTGCCGCAGTAGACAACCTTGTATTTAAAGCTCCAGCAAAAAAGAACGATACCATACTTTTGGTTGGAAAATTATGCTATGTTGGTAATACAAGTATGGATGTTTGTGTTGAAACATATGTTGAAAAAATAGATGGCAGAAAAAAGCTTATAAACACAGCATACCTTACGTTGGTTGCATTGGATAGTGAGGGTAAACCCACAAAGGTGCCAAGGTTAATATTAGAAAATGAACATGATAGGGATGAATATGAAAAGGCCCTTTCAAGGCGTGGGTCTTGTAAACCAAGATATTAAAAAAACGAGTATATATACTCGTTTTTTATTGCTTTTAATTGCTATATTTGCCTTTTATATATCCCGTAGCTAATATATGACCTTCCATAGCCTTATACAATTCATTTAAATAAAATCCGTTTTCTAATTTGAGTTTAGTATCAAGGGCATACACATAAATTTCATATATATGGGGCTCGTTAGGCGGAGCCATTCCACCATAAAAGGAGCAATCTTCCCTACTATTGCTACCGCCCTGTATACTCATCCAACTATTGGCACCTTGAACTATATCTTTATTTTGCCTACTTTCATCTTCATCTAACGAGTTTTTTGTAATATTAGCAACAAGCCAATGAACCCAAGAAAACCCTTTACTTACAGGATATGCATCCTTATCTTCAATAAAAACAGCATAGCTTACAGTACCTTCAGGTGCCCCAATAAACTCTAGGGGGATAGATACAACTGGCATATCAAAGCTATTACATAATCCACGTTTACCATACTTATCATCAATTATTCCATTTTTAATTCCTTTACTTTTAACTAACATTATGTCACCTCCTTATTTTATTTATAACATTTCACATATAATATTACAATGTTTACATTTATAAAGCCTTAAATGTTTAAATTTGTTTGCATTATTTTACATTTGTGTTAAAATTATAGTGATATTATTTTAGAATTGCAGGTGCATTTTATGTTACAAAATTTATTGCAAAACTGGCAATCCATATTTCCAACTGATTTAGTATATGTAATTATTTTTATAGTTGTTATATTAGGCTTTGCAAAGTGCATAATACCAGTGCTTCATAATGCAAGTTTATTAAAAAGCGCTGTAAAAAAGCTTGAAAAGCAAACAAATAAGGGGGGACGCCCTGCTTGGCAAGAGCCAAGGTTTTTAGGCCGTTCTTTACAATTACATTGGCAAAAATTCCTATTAAATGCACAACATTTGGATTTAAGGGGAATACCTTGTAATACCACAGATTACATAAACGAGGATACCGTAATATATGTTCCTGGGCATGCTCAATTTGGAGAACTTATACCTACTTTATTAACATCCTTAGGTATACTAGGTACATTTATAGGCTTAATGCAAGGTTTAGCAGGCTTAGATGTAAGCAACGCTACAAAAACAATGGAAAGTATTCCAATATTGTTAGATGGTATGAAATATGCCTTTACTACATCAATTGTTGGTATTGCTTTTTCATTAATATTTAATATGACAAATAGAATATCAATAGGTCATGCATATAAAGCAATTGACTCTTTTGATGAGGCCTTTTATGAATTAGCTATGCCTAGACCTTTAGACCCAACAGTACAATTAATATGCCAAAACCAAGATAGCACAGCAATTATTAAAACCGCATCCGACGAAATTACAGGCAAGCTTGTAAATAGTATTGAAATTGCTATTGGCAGAAGTATGCAACCCGTTGCAATGAGCATGGATAATTTTATTGCAGGTACAACTCGTGAACAAATTGAAGGTGTTCAAAGGATAGTGAATCAGTTTGTTAACCAAATGAACCAAAGTTTAAATGGTCAATTCCAAATATTATCTGATAATTTGAACAAGGTAAACAAAAACCAAACAATAAGCTATGAAAATATGCATCAAAACATGGAGGCTACAAAAGTAATAGCCGAAAATATTACAACAATACAAGGTGCAACAAACTCTATTGTTAAAAGCATTGATGAATACATAAGGAATGAAAAATCCGCAATTGGTGCCAGTGATGAAAGCTTTAAAAACGATATTAAAAATACATTGGCAACAATAAATGAAAACCTTAACCAACAAAAAGAGTTCCAAGTAAACCTTAAAAATTATAGGGATTTACTACAAAAAGATTATCAAGAATACATTAAAAAGAGTGATAAACTCGTTTTAGCTTTAAGTAAAAACAAAGAAAATTACACACAAGATATAACTAACATTGCCCATGAAATGGAAACAAGTATGAAATCTATAGTAAGAAATTATACTGGGGCTGCAAATGATATATCATCCGAGTTTAACACTACAATTAAAAATTTAAATTCGGAATTGAATAATTTACTTAATATAATAGCTGAAAAAGCTGAAAATAACACAAGCGTATAATTCGAGGTGAAATTATGCATCACAGGCATTATAGTAGAAGAAAACCAAGGGGAATAGATAATGGGGCTACATGGATATCATATTCTGATATGATGGCAGCTTTGCTTTTGATGTTTATAATGGTGCTTGTATATAGCATATTTCAATACTATGTAATGTTGGAAACAAAAACTAGCGAAATTACTGAAAAAGAGGCCTTATTATCTGCTCAACAAATTACCCTTGATGAACAGCAAACGCTAATGGATTCCCAGCGTACTCAACTAGATGCGCAGGCAATATCCATATCTCAAAAAGAAAGTGAACTTGAATCTGCTCAAACAACATTAAGCCAGCAACAAAGTATATTGGATGCTCAAGCTTTGGAAATATCTCAGCAAAACACGCTACTAGCAACTGCAAAAGCTGATTTAAGTGAAAAAGAAAATGCACTTATAATTGCACAGCAAGACCTAAGCACAAGGGAACAACAACTTACTGCTGCAAATACAAGACTAGAAACACAACAAAATCAAATGGCTGCACAGCAACAAAAAATTGATGATTTAATTGGCGTAAGAACTGATATTATTAGGGATTTAAGTTCAGTTTTTGCGGCTCAAAACTTAAGAGCTAGCGTTGATTCTAAAACGGGCGATATAGTGCTTGAAAGTGCTGTTTTCTTTGAAACTGGAAAATCAAACATTAAAAGCGAAGGGCAAGAGTTATTAGCTAGATTTTTACCAGCATATTTATCCGTATTGTTAAGGGATGAATATAAGGATTTTTTAGGTGAAATAACAATTGAAGGCCATACAGATACTGCTGGGGATTATGTAATGAACTTGGAATTATCACAAGATAGAGCCCTTTCAGTTGCCAAGTATTGTTTATCTATGCCTGGCCTAAACGAAAGCCAAAGAGAATATTTAAGGGAGCTTTTAACTGCAAAAGGTAAAAGTTACTCTTCCCCAATATTAAATAGTGATGGCACAATAAACATGGAACAGTCTAGACGTGTGGAATTTAAATTCCGCCTAAAAGATAGTGAAATGATAGTTGAATTAAACAACATATTAAAACAAGATTAAGAGGTTAATATGGTTTTAAAATATTTAGCAATTGTAATGGTTTTTGTAATGTTATTTGCAATTGGCGGAACAGCTTATGTATACCTGAATAGCAATGTTGAAATTATTGCATTAAATGTACAAGCAATAAACGCATCAGATTATCAGGATTTATTTTTAAAAAATAAAGAAGATTTAATTAATGATACATTTGAAGGAACAGTTTTTCAAAATATAGAGCTTGGCGATATTGGTGACTACACTTATTTAAGCTACCAAATAAGGCTAAAAAACGGTACTTTTTTACCTATTGAAGGCATAGAGGTACAAATACTCCCTAGAACTGGAGATGTGCTTCAAATAGGTGATTTTGAGCATAAAACTTTGCAATCAAAAAATAGCGGTGATATATCCGCTACAATACTAACAATAAAAAACACCCAAACGGTTCGCGAATTTATAATAAGCTACTACGTTTGGGGTGTACCATTTACTTTAAGAAAAACTTATGGTTAAAGGCTTAACAGCCTTTTTTTAATTTGCACAATTCTATTGCAATTTCTGTGCCAAGCTTAGCATTATTAAGCACAAGTTTAATATTGCTTTCCAAGCTTTCTCCACCTGTTTGTTTTTGAACTTCATCCAATAGAAATGGTGTAATTTCTTTTCCTTTTACTCCAAGGTCTTCTGCTTTTTTAACTGCTGCTGTTATAACTTTTTCTATAGCATCCCTATCCATTGAATATTCTTCAGGTATTGGGTTTGTAATTAGCATACCACCTTTTAAATTACATACATCTTTAACTTGTATAATATCAGCAATTTCTTTCGCTGTTTCCACTTTATAATCAACTTTTAGGCCGCTTGACCTTGAATAAAATGCAGGTAGTTCTTCAGTTTTATAACCAAGTACTGTAACGCCTTTTGTTTCTAAATACTCTAAAGTAAGGTTTAAATCCAATATAGCCTTAACGCCAGCGCATACAACATATACATCTGTTTGAGATAATTCTTCCAAATCGGCAGATATATCCATAGTGGTTTCTGCTCCCCTATGCACGCCACCCAAGCCACCAGTTGCAAAAATTTTAATACCCGCAAGTTTAGCCGCTATCATGGTTGTTGTTACTGTTGTAGCGCCATCTTCACCTTTAGCAAGTAAAACAGGTAAATCCCTACGGCTTGCCTTTATAACATCTAAACCTTTTTTACCTAAATATTCAATTTGATCTTTATTTATACCAACACATAATTTGCCTTTTATAATAGCAATTGTAGCGGGTATGCCACCATTTTTTCTAACAACACCCTCAACCTCCAAGGCTGTTTCAACATTTTTAGGGTATGGCATACCATGAGATATAATTGTTGATTCTAAGGCAACAACAGGCAATCCTTTTGCAATTGCTTCCTTTACCTCATCACTGATAGATAAATATTTTTGTAAATCCATAATAAACTCCTCCTAATTTTGTATATCACTCAAGTGCCTTTTAATCATATCCATACTTAAATATGGAAAAACAGCACTGTTATGGGTAGCACTAAGGCCAGCAGCAACTATACCATACTTTGCCATATCCTCAAGGTTTTGATTATATAAGTACCTTACTGTGGCTGCAGACATAAAGGCATCACCACAACCGGTAACATTAAGCACATTAACCTTTAATGCGGGTATAGTTCCATATTGTTTTTCATTTGCAAAAAATGCGCCCTCTTTGCCAAGGGTTATAATTATATTTTTTAACCCAGTATTTAGCAAAGCTTTTGCTGCTTTTTCAAGGTCTTTCATGGTTTTAATTGGAACATCACTTAATGCTTCGGCTTCAAAACGGTTCGCTTTTACTAAAGTTAATTTAGGCAAAATCTTTTTTATTTTGCTACACTTTGCAACCGATACCGCATCAGCAAAAACAGGTACTTTTGCGTTTTCAGTAATATAAACAAGGCTTGATTCAGGCAAGTTTGCATCTAATACTATAAGTTGTGATTTATTTAAAAAATCAATTTTATCTTCCAAGGTATTTGGCAAAACTTTTTGGCATATATCCATAGCTGATATTGCAATAAGCATTTCGCCATCATAATCATTTACGCAAACATACATTCCTGTGTTTTCATTTGGAAAATTTAGCCTGTTAGATACATCTATACCTATTTCATCACAACTTTTTATAAGCATTTTACCATAGTCATCATCACCAAAAGGGGCTATTAGAGACACCTTTTCACCAAGGCGGCAAATATTTTCGGCGATATTTCTACCAACACCACCAGGTGTATAATTTACCTTGCCAGGGTTAGAATCCTCCATACAAGCGTTAGAATAGCTAGTTGCAGATAAATCTAGATTAATACCACCCACAACACAAATATAATTATTTTTCACAACACACCTCTTTTTTTAATCAAGTTTATTGCATTGTTTTTGATAATATAGTATAACATACAAGTAGATTAACTTCAATTTGAAAAGGAAAAATTAATGAAAAAATTAGATGTATTATTAACTTGTAAACTTAGCGAAAATGGAAATGTTATTGCTACAAGTGCTTTATATGTAGATAGAATAAATGAATATAATTTGAACGCAAACCCAATGAATGAGTATGTTTTGCCTACTGATATTAAAAAATATTTATCAAATTTTTACGGGCTAGTATTAACTGGAGGTGGCGATATTAACCCAATGCATTACAATCAACCTCCCCATCCTGAAGCTGGTACACCTAATGATTTTAGAGATGAACTTGAGTTTGCATTATTTAATGCTGCTATTGATTTAGGTATGCCTGTGCTTGGAATATGCCGAGGTTTTCAACTTATAAATGTAGCTTTAGGCGGAACATTAATACAGGATATGCCTAGCATTGTTGGTAAAAAAGTTATACATAGTAAGGCATTTAAAAAAGATCCTGACATATATCATAATATAAACTTGGTAAAAGGCACAAAACTAAACAGTTATTGTAAAGATGAAAAAGCCATTATAAACACATTCCACCACCAGGGTGTGGATGAATTAGCTAAAGATTTGAAGCCATCCGCCATAGCAGATGATGGAATAATTGAAGCTTTTTACAGTGATAAATACCCAATGATAAGTGCTGTACAATGGCACCCCGAAAGGTCAAAAGACGTGCTATCTGTTGGTATATTTGATGAATTTTATTATAATTGTGAAAAATACTATTTAAAAAGGGGAGAATAATTTTGGAAAACAAAAAAACAAGCAAACTTCGTTTGTTATGGGACCTGTATGTTACATTTTTTAAGATAGGAAGTATGACATTTGGTGGTGGCTACGCCATGTTACCCCTTTTAAATGCACAAGTAGTTGAAAAAAAGAAGTGGGCTACAGAGGAACAAATACTTGATTATTTTGCAATTGGTCAGTGTACCCCTGGTATAATTGCTGTTAACACATCTACTTTTGTTGGTTATAACCATGCAGGTATTTGGGGTGGAATAATTGCAACATTAGGCTTTATTAGCCCAAGTATAATAATAATAACTTTAATTGCTACTGTATTAGATCAAGTTTTACATATAACCGAAGTAAAAAATGCCTTTGCTGGTGTTAGAATTGCTGTTACAGCTTTAATATTTTCAACAGTTGTTAAGTTGATTAAAAACAATATAAACAGTATTTTAAAGGCTGCAATTGCAGTTATAGCCTTTGTTGCAATAGTATTGTTTGATGTATCCCCCATAATTATAAGCGTAGCCGCTGCTGTAATTGGAATATTGTTTTTAAAGGAGGATGGCAATAATGAATGATTTAATTTTATTATGTTTTGAGTTTTTAAAAACCGGATTATTTGCCATTGGTGGTGGATTAGCCACTTTGCCCTTCCTTGTTCAAATGAGCAATGCGCATCCCCATTGGTTTACATTGGAGCAGTTGGCCGATATGATAGCCATATCAGAAAGTACTCCTGGAGCAATTGGTATAAACATGAGCACATATGTAGGTTATAGCACATATGGTGTTTTAGGTGGTATATTGGCATCACTATCTTTAACATTGCCATCAATAATAATTATAATAATAATTGCAAAATTGATGAATAAGTTTAATGATAACCCATATATTCAAAATAGTTTAAAAGGTTTACGCCCTGCAGTTACTGGTTTAATAGCTGGTGCTGGCTTTACTGTATTAAAACTTTGTGTGTTTGATAATGTAAATATGACAATAAAAATATTGCCCACATTATTATTAATTTTATTTTTTATACTTACACAATTAAAATTTACAAAAAAAATACACCCAATTTTATTTATTGTTGCTGGAGCAATTTTAGGAATAGTGTTTAAGCTATAACATGGAAAATAATATTATAATAAGCCACCCCTTTAAACCCGTTTATAATAAGGACTCAAAAATTCTTATTTTAGGCAGTTTTCCATCGGTAGTATCAAGGGAAAATAATTTTTACTACGGTAATAATAACAATAGGTTCTGGGCGGTAATATCTGCAATATATAATTGTAATTTACCAAAGACAATTGACGATAAAATAAAATTAATACTTGATAATGATTTAGCCTTATATGATGTAATAAATAGTTGTACAATAACAGGCTCATCAGACTCAAGTATAAAAAATGTAGTACCTAATAACATAAAAAATATAGTTGATATCAGTTTAATTAACACAGTTTTACTCAACGGAAAAACAGCTTATAATCTTTATAATAAATATATTTTTGATATTATTGGTATAGAAGGAATATGTTTACCTTCAACCAGTGCCGCTAATGCCAAATGGAGATTAGGTGATTTGGTTAATGTGTGGAGTGAGGAATTAAAAAAGTCTACTTGATATTACGAAAAGAGGAATAAGGGATGGGAAATTTAGAACCTAAAAAACTTGCATTATTACGAATATTACAAATATTTGAAAAACACAGCGATTATAAACATCCACTTAAACAAGAAGAAATTTCAAGATTTTTAGAAAAAGATTATGGAATAATCATTGAAAGAAAAGCCATTGGACGCAACATTTCTTTATTACGTGAAGCTGGAATTGAAATTGAAACTACTAAAAGTGGAAGTTTTATTTCAGGAAGAAAATTTGAAGATTCTGAACTTCGTATGCTTATTGATGGTGTTTTATGTAGCAAATATATAACTGCAAAGCACTCCTCTGATTTAATCAAACGAATATGCAGTATGTCTAATAAATATTTTAGATCTAATTTAAAGAATATATTCTCTGTTAATGATTGGGGCAAAACAAATAATCAGGCTCTTTTTTATAACATAGAATTAATCGATGATGCCATCGAAAGCAATAAATGCATAATGTTCGATTATAATAAATATGGTTTTGATAAAAAATTGCATAAAACTGCATCTCATACAGTTAGTCCTTATCAGTTGATTCTAAACAACCAAAGATACTATCTTATGGGATTTAACGAGAAATGGCATAATATAGTATATTATCGTTTAGATCATATTACAAACATGAAACACTCCGATAGTCAAACTATCACTGATATACATACAATACCTGGATATGAAAATGGCATTGATTATAAAGATTTAGCATCATCTAGGCCATATATGTTTGCTGATAAAATTGAACTTGTAGAGTTCATTGCTAATGATTGGATGATAGATCAGATTATAGATTGGTTTGGCTTTGAATTTAATGTTAAAAAAATTGAAAACGAAAAAATAAAAATATCTTTGAAAGTTAGCCCAGCTGCTATGGAATTTTGGGCAATGCAATATCTTAATTATGTTGAGATTGTTTCACCAGAATATATTAGATTAAACATTAAGGAATCCTTAAAAAACAATATTAAAAAATATAAGTAGACAAATGATTTTTTATCTAATTTAGTTTATTTGTAAATTTGAAAATTTTATAATATATTATGTTGTTATTAACTTTACGTTTTATTAGAGAGTTGATTATTACTCTCTTTTTTTATTACTAAATTTAAAATATTATAATAAAGCTCTTTGGTGTCAAGTGACAATTTCGGTACATAACAATTGATAATATTATTATACAAGATACTGATTGGAGGTAATAAAATGTTCTTTTTAAGAATTGATGTAACAACTAAATATGCGAAAATCGAGACTGACTCAAAAAGTAAACAAGGCATTACATTTAACAAGGTGCTATCAGAGAAAAGTGAGTCACTATTTCAAAAACTAAAGCGCTCGAGCTATATTTTTACAGTTTCATCAAAAGAAAATAAACTTACTTTATGCGCAATTCTTAAAAACATTTGTGATATTCATACGGCTATTAATAAATATGAAAGCATGTCAGAGTTTAATTTTGTTTCAATCAAATATGAAGAAATTACTTTTAATACAATGAAGTCTCTTTTAAGAACTGCTGAAATTAATGATTTTATTAACGATAGTAGTGAAATTCTTAGATGTTTTGGTCTTCAAGAATTGGGAACTTATAAAACTATGCATTACACAGAATTTTTTGTTAATGAGAACAATACAAAAGACAACTTATTTTCAAAAGCCTCACAACTAATTTATAGCTATTCACTTGAGAGTGAAATAGAGCGCATTTATTATGGTAAACCACTTAAAAAAGTCAAAGGTCACCCCGTCCACTATATAATTCAATGCAACAATCATGAAACTATAAACTCCATTAGCCAAATTCTTTTAAGTGCATTATATATTAATTGTAGAATACAAAATAGAAGATATGCTTTCATTGACTTAGATTCCAAAGATGAAAGGTTTAATTTTGAATCATATAAGGCAATTTATAAGAGCTGTGAGGGAGGGGCTGTTACCATAAAATATAAATTAAGTGATTACAATAATTTAAGCAACTATGCAAACCCTGACGTAAATATAATCGAAAAAGTTTGTGAAGTCGCTTTAGAATATCGTCATTCAGTATTAACATTAATTTTCATTGAAGATGATTATCACAAACTAAGAGATTTATTCTTGGAAAATCTTGATACTATCTCTATTATAGAGTTAAAAGAGAGTATTATGTTTGAGGATAAAGCTAAAGTATATCTGAAAAATCTTGCAAAATCCGCAAATATAACACCTAATAAAAAATTATTTCATAATATCAACAACACAAACAAAGGCTTTAATTCAACAGATTTACGGGACATATTCAATAATTGGTATGATAACAAATTAAAAACATCAATATATCCGCAGTATAGAGAAGTGGCCATTAAACAATCAGAAATAATAAATTCTAAACCAAAAGGTTATGCTTATAGTAAATTAAATAGTATGATAGGTCTTTCTGAAGCAAAGGCAACAATAAATAAAGCTTTAAACTTTTATAAAATGCAAAAAATATATAAATCTAATGGTATTATAATGAAAAGCCCATCAATGCACATGATTTTTTCGGGAAACCCTGGTACAGCGAAAACTACTGTGGCAAGATTATTTGCTAAAATAATGAAAGATAATGGCTTGCTATCTAAAGGTGATTTGTATGAAGTTAGCAGATCTGATCTAGTAGGAAAATATGTTGGGTGGACAGCAAAACTAGTGAAAGAAAAGTTTAAAGATGCAATAGGAAGTGTTTTATTTATTGACGAAGCTTATTCCCTTGTAGATAATAAAGAGGGTATGTATGGTGATGAAGCAATAAATACAATCGTACAAGAAATGGAAAATAATCGAGACAATATAATTGTAATCTTTGCTGGTTATCCTGATAAAATGGAACAATTTATATCAAGAAATCCTGGCCTTCGATCAAGAATAGCATTTTATGTACCATTTAATGATTATTGTGCAAATGAACTTATCGATATTGCCCAATTAATAGCAAGTGAAAAAAGCTTGCATATTTCAAAAGATGCTATTCCAAAAATACACTCTATCTTTGATTCAATATCTAAAATTCCTGATTTTGGCAATGGTCGATTTGTTCGTAATTTAATGGAAAATGCCATTATGGAACAATCAAGTAGAATTTTATCATCAGATATTAATCAATTAAATCGCAAGGAAATATGTTGTTTAAATAAACAAGACTTTGTTATTCCAGTGATGTATAATAATACAAAGAAATTAAAAATTGGATTCTAAATATGGTTATAATTAAACCCATTTATAGTTATTTCTTTCTTATAATTATAAATATTAATATTAAAAAAGCTACTTGATAAATATCAAGTAGCTTTTTTTGTTAATTATTTTGCGCTCTTTACTTCAAGCCATAAGCCGTTATATATAGCTATAAAATCTTGAATATCGCTAAAGAATTCGCAATTATCAATTGTTGATTGATCTGGGTTCATTGTTTTATTATTTATATAATCTTCACCCATTAGTTCAACTGCTGCTTCATTTGGTGATGAATACCAAATTTCTTCACAGTTCATTTGCGCTATTTCTGGCCTGCACATAAAGTCAATAAACTTTTCTGCGTTTTCTTTATTTTTTGCACCTTTTGGTATAACCATAGCATCAAGCCAAATATTTGAGCCTTCATCTGGAACAGCATAAGCTAAATCTTCGTTAAGGTCTATTGCATATTGGGCATCGCCGCTCCACATAAGTGCAAGGGCTGCTTCATTGTTAACCATTTTATCTTTAGTTTCGTCAACTTGGTATGCTTTTACTATACCTTCTTGCTTTTGTTTAATTAGCAAGTCTTTAGCTTCTTCAAGTTGAAGTGGATCCCTTGTATTCATGGAATAGCCTAAATACTTTAAGGTGATTCCCAAGGTATCCCTTATGCTATCAAGCATAAAAACGTTGTTTTCATATTTTTTATCCCATAGTATGCTCCAGCTTGTAACTGGCTCTGTAACCATGGTTTTATTATATAGAATACCAACAGTACCCCACATATAAGGAACACTATATTTGTTTTCCTTGTCATAAGCTGGATTTACCAACCATCCATATGTGTTTTTAAAGTTAGGAACGTTATCAAAGTTAATTTCTTCCAAACTATTTTCGGCTATAAGCCTTTCAACACAATAGTCTGATGGGAAAACAACGTCAAACGCTGATGGGTTAGCCCTTAATTGAACCAACATATCCTCATTTGTTGTGAAGTTCATATAGTTTACTTTTATACCAGTTTCCTCTTGGAACATAGTAATAACATCTTCACTAATATAATCTTCCCAGTTAAATACATTAACAACACCCTCCGCGCCTACCACTGCCATGCTAGTAAAAAGCATAACTAATGCTAAGCAAAAAACACAAATTTTTCTCATTCTCTACCTCCTGACTTTGCCTCATGGGCTGCATTTCTTTTATTTATCAACAGCAATAGTATAAGTATTGTTATAAACATTATAGCACTTAATGCATTTAATGTTGGCTCTATACCTATACGCGCCTTTGAATAAATCAATGTAGAAAGGTTTTTAATTAATGGGCTAGATGTAAAGTAGCTTATAACAAAATCATCTAAAGATAGTGTAAAAGCTAACAAAAAGCCTGTAACTATTCCCTGTTTAATTGAGGGTATAATTACATGGTTTAATGCGTAAATTGGGGTTGCACCCAAATCTAACGCTGCCTCATAACTAAACCTATTCATGCTTTTTATTTTTGGCATAACTGATAATATTACATAGGGCGTATTAAAAGTTATATGGGCAAAAAGCATTGTTAAATAGCCTCTTTCAACCTTTGCAAACAAAAATAATAGCATTAATGATATACCTGTAACAATATCAGGCATTGTCATAGGTATGTTAGTTAAAGTCATCATAAAACCTTGGGGGCGTTTTTTCATGGCATGTATGCCAATTGCTGCAAGGGTTCCTAGTATTGTAGCTATAATAGCTGCCAAAAGGGCTACAGACAATGTTACATACAAAGCATTCATAATTGCTCTATCATTTGCAAGTTCAGCATACCACCTAAAGGAAAATCCTTCCCATTTAGCACGGCTTTTACCGGCATTAAAAGATTGAAATACTAAAACGCCTATGGGCAAATACAAAAAGAACAATACTAAGGCAATATAAATATTACGCAAGGCTTTCTTCATAGCAAGCTACCCCCTTCACCCTCAGGGTCAACTTTTCTAAGTATACCTAAGCTTATTAATATCAATACCATCATAATAAGTGATAATGCACTACCAGCATTCCAGTTTCCTTCTGTAAGGAACTTATTTTCAATTAAGTCGCCAAACATCATAGTATTTCCGCCACCCAATATTCTTGGTATAAAGAATGTTGTAACAGATGGCATAAATACCATTGTTATTCCGGATATTATTCCAGGCAAACTTGTTGGTAAAATAACTTTTATAAATGTTATTAAAGGGTTAGCACCTAAGTCATAACTAGCCTCAATAAGCTTGTAATCCATTTTTGCAAGGGATGTGTAAATAGGGAAAATCATAAACGGTAAGAAGTTATAAATCATACCAAGCAAAACTGCCGTATTGTTGTACAAATAACTTCTGCGTTCCAAGCCTAACATTTCCCTAATATTATTTAGTAAGCCATTATCCTCTAATATTGACATCCATGCTATTGTTCTTAAAAGGAAGTTCATCCACATAGGTATAATAAATAATACAATAATTACTGGGCCTAACTTCATATTTCTATCAGCAATAAAGTAGGCAACTGGGTAAGCTATAAGCAAGCAAATACCAGTACATTGTAAGGCCATGGATAGTGAGTACAATAAAATATCAACATTAACTGTACCTGGCTTAATTAGCGATGCATACTCTGGCCCTAAAGATGCATATATTTGATTTTTATCATAGTTACTATCTAAAAAGCTTTTAAAACTATTTATGCTAAAAGCTCCGCTGCTATCAGTAAAAGCATAATAAGCAACAAGAATTATAGGTAAAATTGTAAACACTATCATCCAAATTAAATAGCCTGATGCAAACAACGACCTATGCATACCCTTTTTCAATTTTACCCATACAAGTATAATAACTACCATTATTGCCAGCAAAATTGCAATAAGCAATGAGCTGTTTAGTTGGAAAGAGTTGCCCAATTAGCTACCCCCTTATATTCTCATAATATGGATATTGAAAGGTATAATTTGTATACCTACTTTTGTACCTTCTTCTCTCATTTTTGTGGATTGAACCATAAATGTATCAGTATCAGTTTTAATTATCATTTCATAATGAACGCCTTTAAAAACAACGCTTATAACTTTGCCTTCAATTTGACCCTTTTCAACATCAACAATTTTAATATCTTCTGGGCGTACAACTACATCAACAGGCTCATTTTTCTTAAAGCCCTTGTCAACACAGGGGAAATCAAAATTCGCAAAATTAACAAGTTCGTCCTTTAACATTGTTCCGCGGTATATGTTACTTTCACCAATAAAATCGGCTACAAAGGCATTAACTGGTTCATCATAAATTTCCTTAGGTGTACCCATTTGTTGAATTTCACCATTATGCATAACGACAATGTTGTCACTCATGGTAAGGGCTTCTTCTTGGTCGTGGGTAACATAAAGGAAAGTAATCCCTACTTCTTGTTGCATGTTTTTAAGTTCAAGTTGCATAGATTTTCTTAGTTTTAAATCCAATGCTCCTAAGGGTTCATCAAGCAACAACACTTTTGGTTTGTTAATTAAAGCCCTTGCAATAGCTATCCTTTGTTGTTGCCCCCCTGAAAGGGAATCAACGGATCGCTTAGCATAATTACTAAGGTTAACAAGCTCTAGCATTTGCCCTACACGCATTTCAATCTCGTGGTTTGGCACTTTTGCAACTTTTAAACCAAAAGCAATATTTTCATGCACGTTTAAATGGGGAAAAAGTGCGTATTTTTGGAAAATTGTATTAACTTTCCTTTTGTATGGTGGAACATCGGTAATATCTTTACCCTCAAAAAGAACATTGCCTACGGTAGGATATTCAAAACCACCGATTATCCTCAATGTAGTGGTTTTTCCGCACCCACTGGGACCCAACAATGTTACGAATTCATTTTTCATTATTTTGAGGTTAATGTTTTCAAGAACACTTACACCATCAAATTCTTTTGAAACGTTTTTTAGTTCTACAATTACTTTATCTTGAACCATGTTTATACTCCTTTACAACAAGCATAGACACTTCACAATTGCAATAAATTGTGATGAATATTAAAACACAGTAAAATTACAATGTCAATTATTAATTATATATTAAAACCGTGAATTTGCAACCATTTTTATAGTTGCTATTATTTTATTTAATATTCCCTTTACAATTAAGCATAAAATACTATATTTAAAACTATTTAGCATTATTTTATTGATAAAAGCTTTATTTAAAGGTATAATTATTAGGTATGGAATTTATTTGGAGGTAATTATATGGAAAACGAATTAAGCAGTTCCAATTTTATTTGGGATATGATAGATAAAGATTTACTGGATGGCAGGTATGGATCTGTTCATACACGATTTCCTCCAGAACCTAATGGTTATTTGCATATAGGTCACTGCAAAGCCTTGGTTACTAACTTTGGTACAGCAGAAAAATATAAAGGTTTATGTAATTTACGCTTTGATGATACCAACCCTACAAAAGAAGAAACCCACTTTGTTGAGGGTATAATGGAAGATATTCATTGGCTAGGCTTTGATTGGAATGGTGGCTTATATTATGCTAGCGATTATTACCAAAGAATGTATGATATAGCTGTTGATTGGATAAAGCGTGACTTGGCTTATGTTGATGAATTAAGTGCCGAGGAAACAAGGGAATATAGAGGTACGTTAACTGTACCAGGTAAGGAAAGCCCTTATAGAAATAGGCCAATAGAAGAAAGCTTAAGGCTTTTTGATGAAATGAAAAACGGTAAACATGCTGAAGGTAGCATGGTTTTACGTGCAAAAATAGATATGGCATCACCTAACATGAATATGCGTGACCCTGCCATGTATAGAATACTATATTCTCACCACCACAGAACTGGTGATGACTGGTGTATTTACCCTATGTATGACTATGCTCACCCACTAAGTGATGCATTTGAGGAAATAACCCACTCCTTATGCTCTTTGGAATTTGAGGACCATAGGCCACTTTATGATTGGGTAATTGAAAAAAGTGCTCATTTAATACCAGGTAGGCCAAGGCAAATTGAGTTTGCAAGGCTTAATTTAACAAGAACAATAATGAGCAAAAGATACTTGCGTACCCTTGTTGAAAATAATATGGTTATGGGTTGGGACGACCCCCGTATGCCTACCATTTGCGGCCTAAGGCGTAGAGGATATACTGCAGATGCTATAAAGGATTTTATTGGCAGGATAGGCTTAAGCAAAGCAGATAGCGAAGTTGATTTTGCATTGCTTGAATATTGCTTACGCGAAGATCTTGGTGATAAAGCAAATAGAGCTATGGCTGTAATTGACCCTGTTGAAGTTGAACTAATAAATTGGCCAGAAGATAAAATTGAAAGCCAAGAAATAGCCAACCATCCAAACTTCCCTGAAAGAGGTAACCACGAAACCCATTTAACAAAAAGAATATACATTGAACGCGATGATTTTATGGAAGAGCCTGTTAAAAAGTTCTTTAGAATGGCTCCAGGTAAAGAAGTTAGGTTGAAAGACGCTTATATTGTTAAATGCGAAAGTTTTGATAAAGACGAAAACGGTAATATAACAAAAATATATTGCTCCGTTGATTTAGATAGCCGTTCTGGTAGTGAAGGCGCAAACCGCAAAGTTAAGGGAACCCTACATTGGGTAAGCGCTTATGACTCCATTAAATTTGAAGCAAGATTGTTTGAACCTATGTTAAACGAAAATGCAGACGAAGAAGATAGTGGAGACTTTATAGCTAACTTTAACCAAAATAGTATGGTTAAAAAAATTGGATATATGGATAAATACCTTGAAAATGCTCAAGTTGGCGATACATTCCAATTTTTAAGGCTAGGTTACTTCTGTAAAGATAAAGATTCTACTGCTGAATTACCAGTATTTAACAGGGTTGTTGGCCTAAGGGATACATTTGCTAAAAAAGTTTTAAACAATTAAGGAGTAATTGATGATGGTAAGAACTAGGTTTGCCCCAAGCCCTACTGGCTATTTACATTTAGGCGGTTTAAGAACTGCATTATACGGATATTTGTTCGCTAAAAAAAATAAGGGCAAATTTATTTTAAGGATAGAGGATACAGACCAAGAAAGAGAAGTTGCCGGCGCAATAGATATGATATATTCATCTATGAGGGCAGCAGGCCTGTTTTATGATGAAGGCCCAGACGTAGGTGGCGACTATGGTCCATATATTCAAACAGAAAGAAAAGACTTATACCTTCCCTATGCTATGCAATTAATTGAAAGCGGACATGCATATCCTTGTTTTTGCACAAAAGAAGAACTTGCTGAAAGGCGTGAATCAGCCACTGCCAAAGGTATAACATTTAAGTATGATAAAAAATGTGCCTCAATAACCAAAGAAGAAGCTAAAAGAAGAATGGAAAGTGGCGAACCCTTTGTTATTAGGCAAAACATACCTCAAGAGGGAAGTTCTTCATATGAAGACGTGCTTTTTGGCCATGTAGAAGTGCCAAATAACGAGCTTGATGATAATGTTTTAATAAAACAAGATGGTATGCCAACATATAACTTTGCAAATGTTATAGATGACCATTTAATGGCAATTACTCATGTAATGAGGGGAACAGAATATATTTCAAGTACACCAAAATACAACTTATTATATGATGCTTTTGGCTGGGAAAGGCCCGAATACATCCACTTGCCTGTAGTTATGAAAGATGCTACAAGGAAGTTATCAAAACGCTATGGCGACCCTTCTTTTGAAGATTTGCTTGATATGGGCTATGTAAAAGACGCTATAATTAATTTTATTGCATTATTAGGCTGGAACCCTGGGGATAATAGAGAGTTCTTTACTTTAGAAGAACTTGTTGAGGCTTTCTCTATTGAAGGTTTAAGCAAAAGTCCAGCAATATTTAATATGGATAAGCTAACATGGTTTAACTTTGAATATATTAGAAACTTACCTTTTGAAAATTATTTAGAACAAGCTACCCCATGGTTTGATAAGGTTTTAAAGGGTAAAAATTTAGATTATAAACGCCTTGCAGAACTTACCCAAACAAGGACAGAAGTATTTAATCAATTACCTGAAATGGTTGATTTTTTAGGTGAATTGCCCGAATATAACATTGATATTTATACCCACAAAAAAATGAAAACAGATTCCGTTATATCATTAACCATGCTAAAAGAATTATTACCCATTATGGCAGGAATAAATGATTGGAGCGAAAGTGCTATACATGATGCATTAGCCGATTTTATAGCCAAAAAAGAATGTAAAAACGGCTTAGTATATTGGCCTTTAAGGATTGCAATATCTGGCAAACAAAACACCCCAGGTGGAGCAATTGAAATTGCATATTTGCTTGGTAAAGAAGAAACATTAAAGCGTATTAACATCGGTATAGCTAAACTGGAAAATTGAAGGAGTAAATTATGACACCATATTATAACCCTAAAGTTATAGAGAAAAAATGGCAGAAAATTTGGGAAGATTCTGGCGTATATAATGCAAAAGCAGATAGGCCTGATCAAAAAAAGTATTACTGCCTAATAGAGTTCCCCTACCCATCAGGCCAAGGTTTACACGTTGGGCATCCAAGATCTAACACAGCGTTAGATATAATTGCAAGGAAACGTCGCATGGAGGGTTATAATGTTTTATACCCCATTGGTTATGATGCCTTTGGTTTGCCCACCGAAAACTATGCTATAAAAAATAAAATTCACCCAAGAATTGTAACCGAACAAAATATCAATAAATTTAGAAGCCAATTAAAGCGTTTGGGATTCTCCTTTGACTATACTAGGGAAATAAATACCACAGACCCTAACTATTATAAGTGGACTCAGTGGATATTTTTACAGTTATATAAAAATGGCTTAGCATACAAATCAAAAATGCCTATAAACTGGTGTAACTCTTGTAAATGTGGTTTAGCAAACGAAGAAGTTGTTAATGGTGTTTGTGAACGTTGTGGTGGCGAGGTTGTTCAAAAAATAAAAGAGCAATGGATGCTTAAAATAACTAAATATGCCCAAAAGCTTATTGATGGCCTAGATACAGTAAACTTTATAGATAAAGTTAAAACACAACAAATTAACTGGATAGGTAGAAGTGAAGGCGCAGAACTTTCATTTAATTTAAAGGATAAAGATTATGCTTTAAATGTATTTACAACAAGGCCTGACACATTATATGGTGCAACATATATGGTTATAAGCCCCGAGCACCCTTTAATTGACTTGTTCCAAGAGGATATTAAAAATATTGATGAAATTCGTGGTTATCAAGAAACAGCAAAGCATAAAAGTGATTTTGAGCGTACAGAGTTAGTAAAAGATAAAACCGGCTTTGCAATTGAAGGTGTAACCGCAATAAACCCTGTTAATGGTAGAGAAATTCCAATTTGGGTATCTGATTATGTTCTTATGAGTTATGGTACTGGTGCTATTATGGCTGTACCTGCCCATGATTTGCGCGACTATGAATTTGCAACAAAGTTTAACTTGCCTATAATTCAAGTAAACACAAGCGGTATAATAGGTGATGAAAGCACACATAACAACAAGGATGTTGTGGTAATAAATAGTGGCTTTATAGATGGCCTAAGCATAGAAGATGCTAAAACAAAAATGATAGCTTGGCTTGAAGAAAAAGGTATAGGCAGAAAAAAAGTAAACTATAAACTTAGGGACTGGGTATTTAGCCGACAAAGATACTGGGGTGAACCTATTCCAATTATACATTGCCCCCACTGTGGCCAAGTTCCCGTTGACGAAAAAGACCTTCCTGTAGTTTTACCCGATGTTGAAAACTATGAGCCTACAGACTCTGGTGAAAGCCCTTTAGCTAAGATAGATTCTTGGGTTAATGTAAAATGCCCTAAATGCGGTGCAGACGCTAAGCGTGAAACCGACACAATGCCCCAATGGGCTGGTTCTTCTTGGTATTTTATGCGTTATTGCGACCCCCATAACGATAAGGAATTTGCAAGTAAAGAAGCCTTAGATTATTGGATGGCTGTAGATTGGTATAACGGTGGTATGGAACATACTACTTTACACTTATTATATAGCAGATTTTGGCATTTATTCTTGCATGATATTGGTGCAGTTAGTGCTCCAGAGCCTTATTTGAAGCGTACAAGCCACGGTATGATATTGGGTACCAATGGCGAAAAAATGAGTAAGAGCCGTGGTAATGTAGTAAACCCCGATGAAATTGTTGACGATATAGGCGCTGATGCATTTAGAATGTATGAAATGTTTATGGGTGCCTTTGATCAAGCTATACCATGGAGCACAAACGGTGCAAAAGGGTGTAAAAAATTCCTTGACAGGGTATGGCGCTTACAAGAAATGTTAAGCGACCAAAAAGGTTACAGCAAAGAATTAAACCCATTGTTACATAGTACAATTAAAAAAGTAGGTATTGACTATGAAAACATGAAGTTTAATACAGCTATTGCAGCAATGATGGCCTTTGTAAATGAAGTTTACCAAGTAGGTAGAATTACAAGGGATGAATTAAAAACATTGTTATTATTGCTTTATCCAGTAGCTCCTCATATAGCCGAAGAAATGTATGAACACTTGGGTTATGAAGGTGGAATATCCTTAGTAGCTTGGCCAGAATATGATGAAAGTGCTATGGAAAAAGACGAGTATGAAATAGCTATTCAAATAAACGGTAAAGTTAGGGGCAGGATGGTTATACCTGCAAACATGAGCAAGGATGAAGCTGAAAAGGAATTACCCTTAAAAGAAGAAGTTATTGAACTTCTTAAAGGCCAAAAAGTTATAAAGGCAATATTTGTGCCAAATAGGTTAATAAATATAATAGCAAAATAAATAAAAACCACTAAGTTAAACTTAGTGGTTTTTTCTTTATGCAACTACTTTATTACCTTTTTTACTTGCAAGTTTTTTAATACCTTGATACGCAACATTTACGCCTAAAACAAATAAGGCTATGCCAAACACAAACTGTAATACATCACCAACAATGTTTGTAGATGTACCATTTATAAAAGTTTGTACGTTTCCATAAATAGATAATGTTAAAGCAGAAAGGGTTACAATTAACATAATTACCATAGGAACCCACAAATACTTACCATTCCTATTTGTGCTTTTTAAGAATACAGCACAAGCTATTAAGCTTAATGCGGACAATAACTGGTTAGCAGAACCAAACAATGCCCATATTTCTTTATAACCTACTTTAGCTAAAAAGTATGCTACAAGCAATGTTGCTAAAGTTGCAAAGTATTTATTTGCCATAAACCTTTTAAATGGTGGAAGGTCTTTTTCATCAACTTCTGCTTCTAACCAGAATTCTTGGAATGCCAACCTACCTACCCTTGCAACAGAGTCTAAGGATGTTAATGCAAAGGCGGAAACTGAAAGGGTAATTAATGTTGTTGCTAAGCCATAAGGAATACCCAACAATTCAGTAAATGTTGCGATTGCATTAGCAAAAATTACAGCTGGGGTGCCTTGTGGCATATTACCATTTGAAGCCATAAAGCCAACAGCAACCAAAGCAACAACAGCTAATAAGCATTCAACTAACATTGCACCAAAGGATACTGGCAACATATCTTTTTCATTTTTTATTTGTTTTGATGCTGTACCTGATGAAACTAAGGCATGGAATCCAGATACTGCACCACAAGCTATTGTTACAAAAAGGAATGGGAACATGGATTTTCCATTTACAACAAAGCCATTAAAAGCATTAAGGTTCATTGATGGATTGTAAACAATTATACCAACAACTGCTGCTGCAATCATAAACACTAATAAAAATGAGTTTAAATAGTCACGAGGTTGCAATAAAATCCAAACAGGAACAACTGAAGCAATAAAGATATAAAAGAAAACTAATAAATGCCAAGAATCAGCTGTTAAAAACAATGGAAATGTCATACCAAGCACAACACAAATTACTAAAAGCGCTATTGCAATTACCGTGTTTAAACCAGTGCTAAATTTTGTATGTTTTAAGAATAAACCTAAGCCAACCGCTGCCACTATAAAAAACATACTTGTTGATGCAACTTGACCACCTGCTATGCTATTTGCAACAGTTTCAACTCCATCTGTAACTGTTTTTGTAAATCCATTAAATGTTTGTGCTACAACATCCGCAAAGGCTGCAACAACTAATATTGAAAATAGCCATGTAAAAGCTAAAAACAGCTTTTTGCCTGCTTTGCCAATATATTGCTCAATTATATAACCAATAGTTTTACCCTTGTTTTTTACAGAAGCATACATGGCAGCAAAATCTTGAACTGCCCCAAAGAATACGCCCCCAACAAGTATCCATAATAGCACTGGAACCCATCCAAACATTGCTGCAACTATTGGCCCATTAATAGGTCCTGCCCCTGCAATAGAAGCAAATTGGTGCCCAAATACAACCGATTTATCAGAAGGAACATAGTCCACCCCATCATTAATTTCATATGCTGGCGTTTTTGCCTTTGGGTCTATACCCCATTTGTTTGCAAGGTGCCTACCATAAAACAAATAGCCTCCACCTAAGAAAACCAATGCAATAAGCATTATCGCTAATCCGCTCATAAAATACCTCCTAAAAAATGTATAGATAATATTTAGAAATAACAAAGCCCACCTTCTTTTGAAGATGGGCATATCCCCCATCTATAAGAGACGGGCTAAAGCTCGTGTTACCACTCTTGTTGCTGTACAAAATACAACCACTCTATGCACAAACATGCACGCCCTCAATAACGAGAGGTAACCGGTTTAACCTAGTTGCTTACGCTTTCAGCAAACTGCTCATGGATGATAACTATAATTTTTATGCTTTTCACCAAACAGCATATCTCTGTAAGTAATTATAGCCTTGTTCCAATCTAAGCATTATCTATAATAATTTATATAATATCACATAATATTTTTATTTCAATATATTTAAGTGTTTTTATGATGTTTTTAGTTAAATTTATTGAAATTTTAATTTGGCTTATATTAGCCCATTTTATTTTACCTTTGTTTAATTTGCATTAACACCATGAATTATTAATTTATAAATTATTATATTAAGCTTCAAAACATCATAATTTTGCATTATAAGCAAAAAACAATGCTAAATATTTGCTAATAGGCCATAATTTGTTTATAATAATTAAAATTAATTTGGAGATATATATGAAGAGAATTTTAGGTATAGATTTTGAAACAGCAAATAGATATAGGGATAGTGCTTGTTCTGTTGGGCTGTTTCTTAAAGAAAACAACAAAGTTTTATATAGTGAAGAGATATTAATAAACCCCGAAACAAACTTTGATTTTTATAACACACTTGTACACAACATTACACCAAGTATGGTTAAGAATGCAGTAAAATTTCCAAAGGTTGCAAAAATTATTGATGAACTAATAGGTGATTTTAATCAAACCCTAGTTGTAGCCCATAATGCAAGCTTTGATATAAGTGTTTATAAAAAATCTTGCCAAAAATATAATATAGATGTTAATAATTTTGACTATTACTGTACATTAAAAATGGCTAAGAATCTAATTAAGGATATAAATTCTTATTCGCTAGATAGCTTAGCAAGTTATTTTAATTTACCAGCATTTAATCACCATAATGCTTTAGCCGATGCTAAAACTGCCGTATACCTTTATGAAAAACTAGAAAACTTATAAAATAAAAAAGGCTTGTATAATACAAGTCTTTTTTTGTTGGTGCACCCAAACGGATTTGAACCGTTGACCTACAGAGTCGGAGTCTGTTACTCTATCCGCTGAGCTATGGATGCAAATGCTTGTTTATTTTATATTCATAAGCATCAATTGTCAACAAAGGCTTATTTAATTATAAGTAAAGCATTTTCTTTCATCTGAATTAGTTGTTTTTTTATAGAACTTATAATATCCTTGCTTAATTGTTCCTTTTGCGGGTTACTTTCATCATTTTTTAATTTAATATATATATCTCCTGCCATCTTGTCCTTATTTTTTTCTATATTATTTTTAATACTGTTTTTAGGAATAAGTATGCGTCTAATAGCCACAGGTATATTTGCTTTTTTTACTTGTTTTACTAATAATTCAGAACCTATAGCCCCAACAGTAAGCCCAAGCACTCCTCCAATAATCAAACCAACAGGTCCAGTAGCTATTAGTGCGGTTTCAACCCCACCCATAATAGATGCAAATACTGCTACAAATACTACATCTGTAATTATTTTTATAGTGTTAAAATTTATTATGTTTTCACTATCAATATTAAAGTTGTCCCCACTTAAAGGCAAAGACGGGTTAAACTTAAATGTAGTTGTTGGTATCCCATATTTATGGCATATTCCAAAAGTTTTTGATTCAACTATCGGCAACATCTCATTTAACCAATTATTGATAACATAATTTATTTGTTCTTTAAATTTAGCATCATCTGTTAGGCTTAATGTTTGTTCGTTTATACTATTTTCAGCCTCATTTATTGTATTAAAATAATTATTTGACCATTTATCAAAACTTGGCATAATAATGTTTTCACCTATATAATCCACTATATCATCAGCCAAGTCCTTATAAAGTTTATTTATTTGAACATTAACAATATCATTTATTTGGCTTGAAGAAAGTAATTCATCAAGTTCGCTTTCAAAACCCTTTGTTTTTATATCTACCCTAGCTGCATAAGAAAGGCCTCTTGCAATTGCAAATTCTGGTTCAGCAGCTAATACAATTTTCGATGTTTCAAAAATCTTTTTAACAATATCCTTAATAAAATACATTCTACTTGCCCCACCTGTAAGCAAAACAATATCAGGCATTACTGGTAATTTATTTTTACAGTTTTCGAACGTTTTAACACAAGCATCAATAAAGCTATGCCCATTAAGTGCTAGCTGCGGAGTATTAAGCGCCTTATCCATATCATCATTTGTGCAAATTAAATCAACTGTTATAGGCGGTTTGCTTGTATATAATTTTACAGAAGATTCTGCAACAAAAAGGTCGTTTTGATTTTGATATCTTGAAAAGTATATTTCTTTTACTCTCCTTGTTTCAAACTCCAACCTCGCCTTATACACAGGAAAATCATTTAATATTTGGTTTAACTTTTTTGCTTTTCCATGCCTATTAATATTTATATCAAGTAATATTTGTTCTATTAAGCCTGCACCCAGGTTATTTATTCCAAAATCATACGCATCAATTCTAACCTCATGCATATTATTAATATAAGTAAAGTCTAATGTAGAAGATCCTGCATCTATTATAAGGGCAGTTTTAGAGTTTAAGTTGCTTTCAAGCCTAAGCTCCCCCGATTCCCTTGCATATAAAAACGCAGCCCTAGATTCACTTACCAATTTAGGCTTATTAAAACCAGCACTTTCAAAAAGTTTTAAATATTCAGTTTTTTTATTATCATCAAAACCTGATGGGCAACCAACTACAACAATGCTATCCCTATTAAAATTGGGGTTGTTTTTTTCAAGATATAAACGTATTTGATGAAGCAATATAATTATATTTTTAGCAGCAAAAGGGTCTTTATTAATAAATTTATTTTTAAGCCTTAAAAACAATTCACTTAAATTTGAAGCTTGACAGGCATCCTCACCTATAATAAAGCTACCATCATTTAATACACCTAATGCTGAAAGGGTTTGTTTTCGGGAGTATAATTCTATAATTTGTGGCTCAGTAATGGTGTCTGATTTGCACCAAGATATTGATGTTTCCCCATCACCAAAATCAATTCCAAATATATCATATTTTTTATTATCATCCATTATTGCTCACCTGCTTTACAGTAGCTTGCCCTTTTAATATAAGTTTGCCTTCATAAAGCAAGGCAGGCCTTATAGTATAGCTATCTTCTATACCTGGAAACAAATCAAAATATGCCTTATTTTTATCACTATATGTTTCAAAGTTTATATTGCGATTTTGAAGACTATTTATTAGTTGGTTTGCAGCCTTTAATGAATAATCCCCATCCTTTTGAACAATAGCTTCATATAGCATTTGTATTGAATAAAGCTCATTACTATCCCAGCTTATACTATTATTTTCATTTGATTTTTTAGCCAAAAACATTGCAAGTTCATTATCAGCATTTGAAAAATATTCACCTAATGTATTAATAATTTTATTTGTGTTTGCTAAAAATATGTATTGATAACTATCATTCTTTTTACTTTCATTTTTTATTGTTTGAATAATTAAACTAACAAACCCCAACAAAACAGCGCTAATCATAGGTGTTAATTTGCCATCAATAAAAAAATATATTGCAAAAGCAACACTTATTATTGTGGCCAAATATTTTGTTAACAATGCGCTTGCGCTTGTTTTTTTATTGATATTTTCCTTTTTTAAAAGTTTAACATCATCTACACTAATTATAATGGATGTAGCCTTAATTAAGCTATTTATTACAACGCTAATATAGGGTTTTGTATCGCTATTACTATTATTACTAAGTTCGTAATACATATCCTTTAAAAATTCAGTTATAGAATTTTGAACATTAATAAGCTCATTATTAAGCTCAATTTTATTAATAAGCTTATCCTTATTTTTATCAAAATAATTATAAAATATGTTAATCATATTTGCTCCAATATAGTATTTTAACCATTATACTATAATTAGGGTAAAAATAAAATCGCTGGTGTTATCCAGCGATTTTATTTATCATTCTTTAACCATCAATTTGGCAAGGCGAGATTTTTTTCTAGCAGCAGTATTTTTATGTAATACGCCTTTAGTAACAGCCTTATCAATTTGTGAAACAGTTAAGTTGTATTGTTCTGCCAAGTTATCTGCATTATTTGTAACTGCGCTTTCAAAGCGTTTTACTGCAGTTTTAACTTTTGTTTTAACGATTTTATTGTGCAATGTTTTCTTTTCAGTAACTTTTACACGTTTAATAGCGGATTTAATATTTGGCAAGCAGTTTCACTCCCTTCATTGCTTGTATAACCAAGATTTGGTAATTGCAAAAACTAAGTATATTACTTAATTTCAACGGTTGCGCCTGCTTCTTCAAATGCCTTTTTAATTGCTTCAGCTTCGTCCTTGGAAACGCCTTCTTTAACAGCCTTGGGTGTAGCTTCAACAATTTCTTTAGCTTCTTTAAGGCCTAAACCTGCAACGATTTCACGTACAGCTTTGATAACCTTAATTTTGTTAGCACCAACGTCTTTAAGAATAACGTCAAATTCTGTTTTTTCTTCAGCTTCTTCAACAGGTGCGCCAGGTGTTGCGCCGCCAGGTACAACTACTGCTGATGCTGCAGCAGATACGCCAAATTTTTCTTCTAAAGCTTTAACCAATTCTGATAATTCGATAACTGACATGCTCTCTATCTGAGAGATAAATTCTTCATGTGTCATAATAAAATTCCTCCGTTTAATAAATAATTATGCTGCTGACTCATCTTCGCCAGCTTTTTGTTTACGAATAGCTTCCAATACTCTTGCAAAGCTTGCAATTGTACCGTTAAGGCTACCAAGCAACCTTGCCAATAGAACTTCTCTACTGGGTAGATTAGCTAATTTTTCGATATCAGTAACGCTCATAAACTCTTTATTGAGTAAACCAGCTTTGATTTCGATAGAATTTGTTTTATCCTTTTTAATAAATTCGGATAAAATTTTTGCAGGTGCTACTGCATCGGTCATACCAAATGCAAAAGCGGAAGGACCTTCTAAATATTCATCTAATGATGTAATATTTAGTTCGTTTGCTGCACGTTTAACTAAAGTGTTTTTTAATACACAGTACTCAACGCCTGCTGCACGGAACTTTGACCTTAAATCTGTAGCTTGTTCAACTGTTAAACCAGAATACTTTACAGCTACAACGCTTTGTGCATTTTGAAGTTTATCAGTGATATCAGCAACAACTTGCTTTTTAATATCTAAATTTTTGCCCATGATTTTTCCTCCTTTTTTCCTATTTCCAAAAATGGATATAAGAAAACCCTTGCATAGGCGCAAGGGCAAGTAATTATTACTGCATATTAGCTAAAAAGCTAATTCCTTACACCTCGGCTGGAAGAACATATTGTTCTTTATGTGATAACACAACCTGCTGTCTGTGGCATAGGTTTTCAACTCGTTTATAATAGCATTAAAAAATTAATTTGTCAACAACTATCAAGAATTATTCTAGATTAAAAAATTAAGCAAAATAAGTATTAATGATAAATTGTATATTAAGAGATAAAAAACAATCAAGCAACGATAAGTTACTTGATTGTTTTTTTATTTTTAATTATTAAAAGTATTATTTTTGAACCAATGCGTAATCTGCGGCACTCTCACCGCTCAAAAATCCCATGTGTACTGCAACTGCAATTGCTTGGCGGCCTGGATAGAAGTCACCAATATATGGACCGGAGGATATTATTCCACCAGCAAACAATCCTGGGATTGCTTCGCCTTCATTTGTAATGACTCGACCTTGCTTATCTGTTGCAATGCCACCATAGTTACCGCGAGTTGCATCGTAAAGATGTGCAATGTAGAATGGCCCTTCATCTATAGCATCTAGCAATTCCGGTGCTTTGCCAAAGTCGGTGTCTTCACCTTGTGCTACCAATTCATTATAACGGTTCACAGAAGCTACAACCGCATCAACTGGCAAACCTGCTTTTTCAGCTAAAGCTTTAATTGTATCTGCCTTGTAAACCTTAATTATATCGCTACCAGCTTCTGTTGCAGCAAGAAGTTCTTCAAGTCTGTTAAACCTTTGGGCAATTTCTTTGTCCATTATGCACCAAGCAGAATTTAGGCGAGTTTCGTCAACAAACTCGAATTTCTGTGGATGAGAACCGCCATCTTCCTGATATTTTCTCTCGCCATCCCAATTAACAAGAAGTGCTTCAAAGGGATAGTTGTTTGAAGGATCACCAACATAATGTAGATCATACGGATCAGCCTGGAAGTTGCCGCTCATAGATTCTTGAAAATCATAATAGTAACCTCCGGAATCAATAACCATCCTATGACCATCACCAGTGTTTCCTATTGCTGTTGCAGTGATTTCTCCGGATGCTTGTGGGGCTAGTTCGTCTGTCATCTCATCATTCTTAGCATAGTCTCCAGTTGCTAATATAACAGCTTTAGCATTAAATACCTTTGTTCCATATTTTTCAGTCTTGCTGATAATTCCAGTAACTACACCATCAGTTTGAATTAACTCAGTAGCGGGTGTATTCATGTAAACTTCAACACCTGCTTTTTTGATGGCATCCATCAATTTTTCCATCATCAAAGCTGCGCCTTTTTTATTAGGAGTCTTTGATGGCAAGCTCATATTTTCAGCATTCTTAATTGCCTTATCATTCGGCTTTGCACGGAATGTTTGTGAGCCAATTTCTTCAATAGTAATATTAAATTCAACACCAGCTGTATTCATAAGAAGATCCATTGCTTCTGGTGAGCGCTCTATCAAATAGTTTAGACGATCATCGTCAATTGGGTTCTTATCTTGTGCATAACTGCGTTTATGCCACATCTCATACATTGGCTTTTGATATTGATCTTCTGTAGCTGCCAATAGGTTTCCAGAAGCAAATATAGAAGTTCCACCAAGTACACCTGTCTTCTCAATCAATGCAACACTTACACCTTTTTGAGAAGCTTCTAAAGCAGCCATCATTCCCGCCAAACCACCACCGGCTACAACTACATCATAATCGTACTTGCCATCTTCCACAGTAGAAGGAACCTGTACTTTTTTAAGTAATTCAACATCGGCTCCTGCTTGCTCTAAAGCATTAGTAACTGCTAATTTAACAGCAGCAGAAGTTAGGGTTGCGCCTGATATAGAGTCAACAGCCAATGACTTATATTCTATAATTTGCGCTAGCAACTTATCGAATACTTGTTCGCCTATGCCTGCTGATTCATTATCATCTACAATCTCTATATTCTCGATTTTATCTTCTGATAGAGTGACCTTTACCTTGATTGGACCACCGGTTCCGATCGCTTCTCCATCGTATGTACCTGAATTAAACTTAATATCTTCTGCATCTATAATTTCTTCATCTTTTCTGCTGACAGCTACACTATAATCTTCAAGGTTTCCACCTGCATCAACCAAAACTTCACCAACTGCAGCTTTGATAGCTTCGGATGTTACTGTTGCACCAGATACTGATTCAACACCAATTGAATCTGCATCGGCAATTTCACTGGGTAATTTGTCAATTGCTTCTGAACCAATACCTGCTGTTTCATTGTTTTCACCTACTGAAATTGATACTATTTCTCCGCCTTCAATTACAACTGTAAGCTCAAACTCACCGGCAAATCCCTTTGCCGCTTTTACATATGTGCCATCATTTAAGTTACCAGCAAGGCTTACAGTTGCCATACTTAAAATAAGCACAATAGCAATAATTAGGGATAATAATTTTTTACTCAAGTTTAATTCCTCCTTTTTACTATAAAAGCATCAAGAGCTTTTATTAAATCATCACACTCTTCAGAATGGATATCAAGGGCAACGTCTTTACTTAAATCAAGGCTGAATATGCCTAAAATAGATTTTGCATCAACAACGTGCCTACCAATTCTAAGGTCAACTTCATAAGGGTAAGAGTTTACAATGGAAACGAACTGTTTAACGTTCTCTGCTAAGCTTAGTTTAATTATTACTGTTTTCATAAAAATATATCCTTTCTTATTATTAAATACTCAAACCTGAAGCATCGGCTATGGCATTTAAATTCAAATCTTGTGTTCCTGCTAGTATCATATTTGCCTTATACATTTTATCCTGTGTACCTACACCAACAGAAAACATACCTGCGGAGTTTATAGAGTCAACACCAGCCTCGGCATCTTCGATACCTATGCAGTTTTCAGGCTTAGCGTTAAGGTGTTTTGCTGCTACTAAAAAAATTTCAGGGTCGGGTTTGGATTTTGATATCTCAGCAGCATTACAAATATAATCAAAATATTCAACAACTTTTAATTGGTTTAGTATAAATTGTGCATTTCTACTTACTGAGGCAACGGCAGTTTTTATACCTTTGCTTTTTATTTCTTTAATAAAAGGCAATATTCCAGGTAAAATATCATCCGGAGTAATCTGTTTTATAAGCTCTTTATAATTTTCATTTTTTTCAAAACACATTTCTTCTTTTTCAGCTAAAGAAAACTTATCTTGTGCATTTCCATTTTTTAAAATAAGTTCTAAACTATCCATCCTGGATACACCTTTTAAATTTTCATTATATTCTTCATCAAAAGGAATATTCAATTTATCTGCCAACAGTTTCCATGCTTGGTAGTGGTATTTTGCAGAGTCAGTAATAACACCATCAAGGTCAAAAATAATACCCTCTATTTTATTTGTAGACATATAATACCCTCACAAATTAAATTATTTACAAATTATAATATCAAATAAACTAATAAAATACAACAATTTTAGAGTTTATGTGGAAATTTTAAACATATACAACAAAATTACTCCAATTATTTTATAGGAGTTTGCCAATTTAATACACCACTAAGGTCTATAACCCTTTCAGCAGTTTCATAAATAACAATATCAGGGTTATATTTTTCCATGTATGCGCCAATTTCAGTTCCCTTTATGTTTTGTGTATAAATAACATTTTTAAATGTATTGGAATAATATTCCTCACAGGAGTTATAGGGATAATAGGTATCGCTATTTACAAAATAACTATCCCCCATTATTAACAATGTTTTTTTCACAGGGGCTTGTTCATTATTTGTTATAAAATAAAGTTCTTCTACCTGTTTTTTTGTATAATTTGTTTTCTTTAGATTATATTGAGGAACTTCTTCATTTTTATGTATTGTAATATAATGTACAAGGTCAACATTATGGCTTGTAACAACATAATCATTAATATTTAAAAGCGGAATATTAGCATCAAAATTTTTGTTAAAGTATTCATATATTTTTGAATGACCTAGCCATGCACCATAAGCATTCCAGTGCCCTGCATCAAACAATTTATTGTATGTTGGAGCAATACTTTTCGCCTTTATCAATAAATCCGCCATGTAAATATTATTAACTTTCAATTTGTTAAGTTCTTCAATAAAACTATCGGCTAAGCTTGGGGTTTTTAATACATTAATTGTTTTTGGAAAATATTCTTTATATACTGTTTTTTTATCAGGTACTAAAACATACAAAAATTCTTTACCTTTAGCTTCTACATATTCTTGCATAGCTTTTACTGCATTAACATTCCTATTTAATATGGCATCATTGTTATTTAGGCCTTGGTAAGATTTTATATAGCCATCATAAGCAAAAAAACATGGCCATCATCACCATACATAAACAAAGGATTTTCAAGCACATTAAAACCCTTGTCAAGCATAGTATTATAAAGCACAAGCATATCATCCCTAAAACCAAGTCTATCAGTTAAATAAGCTTCGCCATTTAACCTAACTTCTTTTAATGTTTTAGGGTTAGGCTCTAATGTTCTATTATCCAAATAAGAAATAACATTATCCTTAAAATTTGTGTTAAAAAGAGGTATAATGATTATAATTGCAAAAACTGCAATAAATATTATATTTTTAAGCTTTTTAGAATTCATACTAACTCCAATTGTTTTTTAATATAATAGCATATGAACCATTAAAATTCAATTAATAAGCTTGACTGTACATAACATTTAATATATATTTCAATTATTAGTTTTGTGGAGGTTAAAATGGTATTCAGTTCTACCGTTTTTTTATTCGTATTTTTACCCTTTGTTTGCGTGTTCTATTTTATAGTGCCCAAAAACTTAAAAAACTTATTTTTACTAATTTGTAGCCTTGTTTTTATTGCTTGGGGATCAATTGACTCATTAATAGTAATGTTGGTTTCAATAACCTGTAATTATATTGCAGGCATTGGCCTAGGCTTTTTTAAGGATAAACCTAAGCAAAAGAAATTAACCTTGGCATTAGGCGTTATTGTAAATTTAGGCTTATTAATGTATTACAAATATTCCAACCTTGTGGTATATAGGTTTATGGATTTAACTGGTATAAAATTTGTATGGCATGATATTATGTTGCCTATAGGTATATCATTTTTTATATTCCAGGGTATGAGCTATGTTATAGATGTTTACAGGGGCGATGCTAATGTTCAAAAAAACCCCTTAAACCTTGCCCTTTACATTGCATTGTTCCCCCAGCTTATTGCGGGCCCAATAGTTAGGTATGTTGATATAGAATATCAATTAACAAATAGAACTGAAACCTTGGATAAATTTGCTGGTGGTTTACAAACATTTATAGTAGGTCTATCCAAAAAGATGCTTCTTGCCAATACATTAGGCTCAATGGCTGACAAAATTTTTAATAATATGGAGTTTCAAAGTGCTGGAGTTGCATGGTTAGGGGTACTTTGTTATGCTTTACAAATATATTATGACTTTTCAGGTTACTCCGATATGGCAATTGGTTTAGGGTCATTATTTGGTTTTAAATTTTTGCAAAACTTCAACTACCCCTATATATCACAAAGTTTATCTGAATTTTGGCGTAGGTGGCATATAACATTATCAACTTGGTTTAGGGATTATTTATATATACCCCTTGGTGGTAACAGGCGTGGTAACGTTTATGTTAACTTATTTATTGTTTTTATTTGTACAGGTATATGGCACGGTGCATCAGGTAGATTTTTACTTTGGGGCCTTTGGCACGGAATCTTTTTGGCCATCGAACACGCTTATAGAAAAAAGAAAAACATAAAAAAAGGCGAAAAGAAGCACTTTAATCCCTTTGCATGGTTATATACTATACTGGTAGTTGTTTTAGGTTGGGTATTATTCCGTGCCGATACGCTGGAAGGCGCTATAAATTACTATTGTGTAATGTTTGGAATAAGTGCACCTGAAATTGCAAGGTTCTCTGTTTTTTACTATTTAAATTCATATACAATTTTGCTTATTGTTATGGGCATATTAATAGCCTTAAAGATTCCCCAAATTGCTTATTATAAATATGTTGGCAGCAAAGAAAAATTAAATAATATGTTTTTAAAATATATTAAACCAATTTCACTTATATTTTTGTTCATTTTGTGTATAGTTTATCTAGTAAATGGAACATTTAATCCCTTTATATACTTTAGATTTTAAAAACTTGAAACATTGTTAAACTTTAAGTATAATTATTAGTTGTAAGTAGAAAGATTTTTAAATGAAAGAGTGATTGATGTGTCAAACTTAAAAGAAAAGCTATTAAAAAAAGAAGCAAAACTTGGCGTTGTTGGTTTAGGTTACGTTGGTTTACCTCTAGCTGTAGAAAAAGCTAAAGCTGGCTATAATGTTATAGGCTTTGATGTTCAACCTAAAAAGGTTGACATGGTTAACAGAGGCGAAAACTACATAGGCGACGTTGTTAACGAAGACTTAGCCGAAATTGTAAAAAATGGTTTTCTAAAGGCTACATCAGACTTTGCAGCTATTGGAAATTGTGACTGTATATGTATAGCTGTTCCTACACCATTGGATAGATATCAACAACCTGATATTAGTTATGTAAAAAGCTCAACAGAGAGTATAGTTCCTTATATGCATAAAGATATGTTAATTGTATTAGAGTCAACAACATATCCTGGAACAACAGAAGAGCTACTCAAACCCATACTTGAGCAAAGCGGTTTAAAATGTGGCGAAGATTTTTACTTGGCATTTTCACCCGAGCGTGTAGATCCAGGTAACTTAATATATAAAACAAAAAACACTCCAAAGGTTGTTGGTGGTATAACCCCTGAATGCACAGATATTGCAGCAACAATGTATGAATGTATATTAGAGGCACCTGTACATAGGGTATCTTCCCCCGCAATTGCTGAAATGGAAAAGATACTTGAAAACACCTACAGGAACATAAATATTGGTTTGGTTAACGAACTTGCTATGTTAAGCAACAAAATGGGTATAAACATTTGGGAAGTTATTGATGCCGCAAAAACAAAACCCTATGGTTTCCAAGCATTTTATCCTGGCCCTGGTTTAGGTGGCCACTGCATACCCCTTGACCCATATTATTTATCTTGGAAAGCACGTGAGTTTGGTTTCCATACTTCTATGATAGAGTCATCAATGATGATAAATGATAAAATGCCAGAGTATTGTGTAAGTAGAGCAATGCACATATTAAACAACAATAAAAAAGCTATTAATGGTGCTAATGTTCTTGTATTAGGCGTGGCTTATAAACAGGATATAGACGATTATAGGGAAAGCCCCGCTGTTGACGTAATTATTGAACTTGAAAAAGTTGGTGCTAATATTAAATATTACGACCCCTACATTTCAAGTTTTAAGGATAAATCAATAAGCTATACTGGCGAAAAAGAGCTTACAAAAGAGTTGCTTGAAAGCGCAGACCTTGTTATGGTAACAACAGCTCATACAAATGTTGATTATAACTTTGTACAAAAACATGCAAAAAATATTTTTGACACAAAGAACGCTTGTAAAAACGTTGCTGATAGAAGCAATATAGAATTATTATAAGAAACGAGATTATAGCTATGAAATACGCCCTTATAGGTTGTGGTAGAATTGCCCCAAATAATATGCAGGCTGCAATAAACAACGGCCTTGATATTGTTGCCCTTTGTGACATTGTGCCAAGCCAAATGGATGCACTTATAAAGCTATTCAATTTGCCAAATACTGTTAAAAAATATACTACCCATAAAGATATGTTAGCTAATGAAAGCCTTGATATTGTTGCAATTTCAACCCCAAGTGGAAGTCACGCAGAAATAGCTTTGGATTGCATTGATGCCAATTGTAATTTAATAATTGAAAAACCCATTGCCCTTTCTATAGAGGATGCTGATAAAATAGTTAAAAAAGCAGCCGAAAAAAATGTTAAAGTTTGTGCTTGCCACCAAAATCGTTTTAATAAAGCAATACAAAAAATACATTCTGCAATAGATTCAAAACGCTTTGGGAAAATGTACCACGGTACAGCCCACATTAGATGGAATAGAGGGCAAAATTATTACGATCAGGCCCATTGGAGAGGTACTTGGAGCCAAGATGGTGGCGCTTTGATGAACCAATGTATACACAACATAGATTTGTTGCGTTGGATGATGGGCGATGAAATAGTTGAAGTTTTTGCTTATACCGATAATTTAAACCATAATTATATTGAGGCTGAAGATTTAGGCGTTGCATTAATAAAATTTAAAAATGGATCCTACGGTATAATTGAAGGAACAACAAATATTTACCCTAGTAACTTTGAAGAAACCCTTTATTTGTTTGGTGAATATGGCACAGTAAAAGCTGGCGGAAAATCCGTAAACAAAATTGAAGCTTGGAACTTTAAAGATGAACACGAGGATCCAAATAAGGTTATGGAAGAAAATTCTGATAATCCGCCAAACGTTTATGGCTTTGGCCATACCCCACTTTATGCTGATGTTATTGATGCTATAAAGAATAACAGAGCCCCCTTTGTGGATGCAGAAGCAGGCAAAAGAGCTTTAGAACTTGTATTAGCAATATATAAATCCGCAGCAGAAGGAAAACCTGTAAAATTACCCTTGCACAATTGTTCAACTTTGGATTTTGTGGGAAGATTTAACAAATAAATTAAATTTTTCTTGACAATGCAATGAATAATTTAGTATACTTATAAAGCTACTGTGCAAGTGACGTGCTACTTGGTAAGTAGCCGACTGAATATATAGAATTGGAGTGTTTTAATATGTTTCGTACCTATCAACCAAAAAAGCGTCAACGCAGTAAGGTGCATGGCTTCCGTTCCAGAATGTCTAACAGAAGCGGTCGTGCAGTTCTAGCAGCTCGTCGTCGTCGTGGTCGCAAAAGATTAACAGTTTAATCATACCATTTAATTTCAAATGCAATTAAATGCTGAAGCCTGCTCCTTTTTGCTTTTGCAACTTACCATGGAGCAGGCTTTTTTACTTTAATATTATAGGTGTTATAATTGCAAAAAGAGTATAGGCTTAGGAAAAATTATCAATTTCAATACGTTTATAGGCGTGGTAAAAGCGCTGCTTGCAAGGAATTGGTTTTAATATATGTAAAAGGCAATACCGTAAAGGTTGGTTTTTCCGTTAGCAATAAGCTTGGTTGTGCAGTTGTAAGGAACAGGGTTAAGCGCAAATTACGCGCTTGCATTAGGCCTATTGTTAATAAAATTAAAAATGGTAGCTATATAATTTTAGCAAGGAATGCATCAGTTGAAGCTGATTTCGCTAAGTTAAATAAGCAAATTATGTATTTGTTAAAAAAACAAAACCTATTTAAGGAAAATAAGTGAGATATTTATGAAGTCCATAATATTAAGGCTTCTTAAGTTTTATAAAAAAAGAATATCCGGCAATTTAGGCCCAGCATGTAGATTTGTACCCACATGCAGTGAATACGCTTATACCGCAGTGGAGCGTTACGGTGCAGCAAAAGGATCATGGATGGGTTTAAAAAGAATTTTACGTTGCAACCCTTTGTGCAAAGGCGGATATGACCCCGTACCAGAAGATGAATCAATTACATTGAGGAGGAACTAACTCTATTATGAATGAATTTTTGGCAGGTGTGTTATCAGGTTTAAACCAATTAACAGGTAACTATGGTTTAGCAATAATTTTGTTTACACTAATTATTAGAATTTTGATATTTCCTTTAAACTTGAAAAGCAGATCAAGCATGAGAAAAATGCAAGATTTGAACCCTAAGTTACAAGCAATACAAAAAAAGTATGCTAACGATAAGGAAAAATTAAACTTAAAAACATCTGAACTATACAAAAAAGAGGGTATCAACCCCCTATCTGGATGTTTACCAATGTTGCTATCTTTCCCTATACTCATTATCATGTTTGGTGCTATGAGGCAAGTTGCAAACGAACAACTAATATCACAAGTATTTTCTTTTTTAACAGGTTCACAACCTAACTACGAAGGGTTTTTATGGATTAAAAACCTTTGGATGCCTGATAACCCCTTCTACCCTGCAGCACCAACAACAGAGTTGTTAAGGGCAATACCTGCTGATTTATGGCAACATAGCTTTAATGCCTTAGGTGCAGAAACCCAAACCCTTATTAATGGCCTTGTACCTGGTTTAGACTTCTATCAGCAAGGTGCTATTGAAAACATTATGACCGTATTGCAACAAACACCTGCTTATATTGAAGCAACATCATTGTTGCCAGGTTGGAGCAATATTAACTTTGTATTTATGACAGTAAGCGTATACACTCACTTTAATGGTTTGTTTATATTACCAATATTAGCTGCTGTTTCCCAATACTTAACAACAATGCTTACACCACAACCTCAACAGCCCGCTGCTGAAGGTCAACCTAACACAGGTAACTTTATGAAGTGGTTTTTCCCCTTGTTTACATTGTTTATTTGTTACAACTACAACGCAAGCTTCGCTTTATACTGGGTAGCCGCAAACGTAATTGCTGCTGCTGAAACAGTTATAATGAATAAATACATGGATAATAAAGACAAACAAGAAAAGGCTATAGCTAACGAGGAGGGCTCTATAAAATGATAAATAATAGTACATCAATAGAATCATCTGCAAAAACAGTAGAAGAAGCTATAACTTTAGGCCTTGAAAAACTTGGCGTTAGCATTGGTGAAGTTGATATAGAAGTACTTGAAGAAGGTAGTAAAGGTTTATTTGGTTTTTTTGGTAGCAAAATGGCAAACGTTAAGCTTACACTAAAGGATAGCCAAAGCGCAAAGGAAATGCTAAACTCTTTAGATATAAATAAAACACGTGATGCTATACACTCTGACACAAAACACTCAAAAGAAGTAGCAAAAAACAACAAAATAGCCGAGCAAGAAATGGCTAAGGCCGAAGTTGTTGTTGAAAAGCCTGTTGTTAATACTGTTGCACCTAGCAAAAATGAAAAAGAAGATTATATTGTTGGGGATGAAGTTGTTGAACAAACACGCGCTTATGTAAGCCAACTAACAAAAATGATGGGTGTAGATGTTGAAATAAACATAACAGTTAAAGATAATAACAATATATTTGTTGATATGCAGGGCGATACATTAGGTATATTGATTGGTAGGCGTGGTGAAACACTTGATGCACTACAATATATTACAAGCTTGGCAATTAACAAAAATAAAGAAGGTTTTATAAGGGTATTGTTAGACTCTGAAAATTACAGAGCGAAACGTGAAGAATCTTTAGTTCGTTTAGCTAATAGAATGGCTAATAGGGCAATTAAAACTGGCCGTCGCGTTGTTATGGAACCAATGAACCCTTATGAAAGGCGCATTTTACACAGTGCTTTACAAGGCAATGAAAACGTTACAACCCATAGTGAGGGTGAAGAACCAAGGCGTCATTTGGTTATTACATTAAAAAAATAGAAACAGGCACCCCTTTGGGGTGCTTTTTGGTAAGTTATGATAAATAAAACAGTTTATAATTTAACAAGTAATAAGGTTGATAAAAATTATAGCTTCGCTATAGTAAGCGACTACCATAATGCCAAGTATAATGAAATACTCCCCCTTATGGAAGGGGTTGACTGTATACTTATGCCTGGTGATTTAGTTGTACGTTACCAAAAAGGCAAACACACAAGGGTAAAGGATTTTTTAATTGAGGCTGTAAAAATTGCCCCAACATTTTGTTCTATGGGTAACCATGATTTTAAAACAATTGGTAGAAAATCTTTTATAAAATTAATATCATCTGCAGGCGCTACTCCATTAATAGATGAATATATTATATGGAATGGCGTAGTCTTAGGGGCTTGGTACTATAACAATAACGAGGGAATACTAAACCGTTTAGATAAAGAGAACGCTTATAAAATACTTATGAGCCATAAGCCCGAGTGGTACTCTAAATATATAAAGGATAAAAACTTTGATTTGGTTATATCCGGCCATGCTCATGGTGGGCAAATAAGGATATTTAATCAAGGTATATTTTCGCCAGGGCAAGGCTTGTTTCCTAAATATACCCATGGTATTTATTATAATAAACTTATTGTAAGCACAGGGGTATCCAACCCTGTACATATGCCCCGCTGGGGAAACCCTAAGGAAGTAATAATATTAAACATAAATAAAAGCTGAACGTAATTAGTTCAGCTTTTTATTATTTATTTTGCGATTGTTTAATTATTTTATTTTCAATTAATGATTGCTCTTTTATTATTTTATATATTATCCTTTTACTAATATATTAAATTTTTTTATTATTCTATTTCTTGGAATTTATTTAAAGCTATCGTTGTAAGCTTATCTAAGAGCTCATCATCTTCGATAGGAGAGAAAACTTCTAATTCTTCATTATCTTCATCCAGTTCAACATCAACCTTCATAATGTAAGCGTCTATTTCAGTTTCTTCACTATCGTGCGCCGCTTCAAGTTTTTCGGCGTCTAAGGCTTCACCCAGTACAACATATTCTTCACCGTTGTAAAAAAAATACCGAACTACTTGAAGTTTGATTTGGTTACCATCTTCATCCAAACCTTCGATAAAATTATCATCTTCTAAAAATTCCTGTGAATCCGCAGTACTATTTGTGCTGCGGTCCACAGCGTGTGTTTGATCTTCGTTGTACATTGGAATCACCCCTTTCAGTATTTAACGGTAAAACCTCCAAGTACTCTAAACTTATTTTACTTATCCAACGCTTCAGCAAATAACCGTTTGCTTTTCAAACAGGGTCGTTGGCTTTAGTGTACTTCTTGTTTCTACCTATAATATAGCATGGTAAATTTTAAATGTCAATAGCAATTTATCAAATAATTACTAATTTTTGATATTTTATACATTAATCGCCACTTTTAAGTAAGGCAACAATACCATATATACTTCTTTCAGTTATACCTGTTTGACTTATTTGACCACTTTTAAAAAGATAATCTGTATTTATGCAATATTGGTAAGCATCAAACAACACATTTAAGCTGTATTTTTTAATAATATCTAGCCTTTTATTTACTGCAAAAGAAGGAATTTCTGCTATTTTTTGTATTTCATTAATATTTACTTTTTCCCTAACTAAAGATTTTATGTAATATGATATTCTAAATTCTCTAAGTAGCATTGCAAATAGCATATACTCTGCTTCGCCATTTTTTAAAAGGTTTTTTGCAATCCTTATTGCATTATTTATATTTAGTGATAATAGCGCATCAGTCATATTAAAAACTGAATAATTTATACTTTTAGAGCTAATATTATCAATATCTGTTTGATTAATACTATCGGCATTATCCACATAGGCTATAAGTTTATCTATTTCATTTTTAAGTATTGCTGCATCATTGCCAACAGAATACTGTAGTTTTTGAGCTGCATCATAAGATATTTGCTTTTTACTTTTATTAACTTCTCTTGTTATCCATTTAATAGAATCATTGTTAGTTAAAGGCGTAAAGCTTACAAGGGAATCATTATCAATAATGGCTTGTGTAAGTTTTTTTCTACTATCCGCATAAGCCTTTATAAGTATAAATATTACTGTGTATTCCGGTATTTCAGTAATATAGTTAATTAAAATATCGGCATCATCTTTAGGTGGCTTTTTTACATCACTCTTTTTGCTTTTAGTTTCTTTACCTTTGTTTGCCACGGATCCAAGCAAATTAAAATCATTAACTATAACAAGCCTATAATCACTCATAAGCGGTTGAATTTGTGCGGTTTCTATAAGTGTTTGAACATCTGGATTGGTAAGGTATGATATATTCAAATCCTTAAAGTCAGCATTAACCAATGTTTTTATAGCATAATCTAAACCCAACTTTTTTAGGTATTCTTCTTCCCCTTCAAGAACATATATTCTTTTAATATTTTTGCTTTGAATTTCTCTTGCAAAGTTATCTCTGTTCATATGGCTCCTTGTTTGTATAGGTTTTTACTTTAAAAGCTTCATTTTCAAAATATATATTTATATCACCATGTACATCACTTCTAAACATGCTAATATTATTATTCTTTAAGTTATTTATTACATCAACGTGAGGTATAGTTGTGCTTTTTATGCTGGATGTTATTATTGCCATCGATGGACTAACATACTCTAAAAACTTGTTACTTGAACTCGTTTTACTCCCATGATGCCCTACTTTTAATATATCCGCACTATTGGCCGCATAATTTTCATATTTTGCAGTTAAATCGCTCATTGATAGTATATTACAATTGTTAATATTTATCAAAAGTACCATAGCACTATCATTTGGGTCTTTCCCTGCTCTAACTGGAACATCTTCAGGGAACATAACTTTAATATTGGTATCTTTATATTTAAATAAATCACCTGCAACAACTTCAGTTATACTTATACCCTTATCCCTTGCCAATTGAATTAAACCCTTACTATATTCATCGCTAAGGGTATGTTCAGCCCATTTGCTTATATAAATATTATTTATTTTTACATCGTTTTTTATTAAGCTTTCTAACCCGCCTGCATGATCGTTATGAAGATGGGTAATAAAAAGATCATCTATATTCCTGTTATATTTTTTTAGATAATTTGATAGCTCTATGCCAGTTTCACCAGTATCTATTACTATTGTATAATTACCATCTCTAATTACCGCACAATCCGCTTGCCCAACATTTAGTTGTGTATATGCCAATGAACTTGGCTTATTTAAGTAAGAAAACATTAATGTAATTGCCAATGTTATTGATATTAATATAATCCGTTTTTTACGTGCAATTCGAAATATACCTGGTAATAAAAGAAGTATAATTATAATAAATGATATTGCTTGTAAAACATTCGGTTGCGAAAATTCAATTAACCAATTCTCAAACACTTTACTATAGGATATTAATTTCACAGTAATTGCACAGCTTAATTTTGCTATAAAAGCAATTATTGTACCTAGTATAGGGATATAATAGCTAAATAAAACAAGCATTAAAATTGGCACTAAAATCGCTATTATAGGTATAATGAATATGTTTAAAATTAAACTTATAGGTGATATATAACCAAAGTAAAATACCATGGGTATAAACACACCCAACTGAGCACCAAAGCTTAATGCTAAAGGAGAAATTATATATTTTACAGCTAACTTTAAAGGTTTATTATTATATATTCCTTTTAGTATTTTGTTATATATAAAGTAATTTAACCTTTTAGATACCAAAGCTATACCCAAAACAGCACAAAAGGAAAATATAAAGCTTAAAGAATATAGCAAAAGCGGGTTAATTATTAGCATAACAAAGCAACTTAAAACAAGGGATAAGCTTAGCTCATATTTTCTGCCAATAATATGGCTTGCTTGCAATATGGCTAACATTAATATTGTTCTTACTGTTGAGGGCGAAAACCCTGTAATCCAACCATATATACTAACTATTGCTAACAATAAAATTGCTTTAGGTATTTTAGAAACCTTTAACTTTTTTAATATTAATAATACAATACCTGCAATTATGCCTACATGTAAGCCTGAAACTGAAAATACATGCGATATTCCCAATTTTGAATATAGTTGTTTTTCTTGATAATCTAAGTTATATTTATCCCCCAATAACAGTGCAGATGCAAGCCCTGCATATTCACCCAAGGTAGTGTTAAATATACCATTCAATTTTTCACGTATTGTATAGGCTACATTACCACTAGTTTTATCTAATACTACAATATTTTTTATATTACTTATACCAAAATCAAGCCTATTTTGTTTTAGATACATTCTAAAATCAAAAGAATAATCACTAAGGTTTTTAAAAGGTAAGTATATGTTACCTTCAAAGGATATTCTATCGCCATTTTGCAAAGAAAAATCGCTTACCTCATCAATTTTATAGGTACAATATGCCGAATATGGCACTTTAGCCCCATCAAGTGATACATCTTTAATAATAAACGATTGTTTGTTGAATTCTTTTTCAGTAACTGCACCATATATAGTTCCTGTAACAATTGTATTGCCTTCATTAATATCTATATTTTTAAGGCTATAAAAAGAAGATATTGCTCCAAATGAAAATATTACGCACAATAGTGTAATAGCTACTTTCATTTTCAAAACAAGCATGATAATAAAACTAACAATAGAAAAAAGCCCAATGATTATGAGCATATTTTCATTATCAACACTTGACCCTAATATGATGCCTAAAATAAGGGCAAATGTTGCATAAACTATATAAAACCCTTTTAAAAAATCAGCATCTTTATACATTATAATTGGTATATTTTTAAAGCTTGAATAAGTTCAGAGTTTGAAAAACCATCTTTTGCTTCCGCTAATATATCATAAGCATTTAACATAGGTGAGCTATGGGTTAATATCATCTTTTTAACATTAGCTTTATTAGCTAATTCTGCTGATAATTTTGCCGATAAATGTGGCTTTGTTTCACTCCATACATCATGGGTAAAGCATGCATCAATTATTAATACATCAACATTATTAAAAAATTTACTTAAGCCTTCAAAATAGTTTGTATCACCCGTATATACAAGGGATTTATCACCTTCTACAACCCTAAACATTATAGATTTAACAGGATGTTTTGCTATACCAACAATAAATTTTAGCTCATTTATTTGTACTTCATCCCCTGGTACAAGGTTTATTACATCAAAATATTTATTAGCTAAAGCCTCTTTATAAAAATTTGAATCATTATCTGCAACTGTATACAATTTTAATTTTTTACCATCTTCCGCATTAAATTGAAAAAAGTAAGATAATGAAAAAATATCAGAGCAATGGTCTGCATGCCAATGGCTTATAAACAATGCATCTAAACTTAAAGGGTTAACAATTTTTACAAGCTTTGCAAGGGACCCTGCCCCCATATCCATAACAACTTTTGTATTATCATTATAAATTAAATAGCTTGAGCATGCTCCATCCGCCTTTGGGTAAGCAGCATCAACACCTAAAGGAATAAACTTCATACTAGCCTCCTATATGTTTACAATTGTACAAACTGCGTTTGCTGCAATTCCTTCTCCCCTACCACAAAAACCCAATTTTTCTGTAGTAGTCGCCTTTACATTTATTGAACCTTTTTTTACTTCTAAAACATTTTCAAGATTATTTACCATGTTATCAATAAACGGTGAAAGTTTAGGTAATTGTGCTATAATTGTTATATCTGCCTGTTTTAGTTTGTAGTTTTTATTTTTAAGCATTGCAACTACAGTTTTAAGTAAATTTATAGAGTTTGCATCCTTATACTTAGCATCAGTATCTGGAAATATTTTACCTATATCCCCCATTGCTGCAGCCCCCAAAATTGCATCAATAAGAGCATGGGTTGCTACATCAGCATCACTATGACCAAGCAAGCCTTTATTATAAGGTACCTCAACACCACATAGTATTAATTTCCTACCTTCAACAAGTTTATGAACATCATAACCAAAGCCTATACGAATATCTAGGCTTGTTTCTTTAGGTAAATCATCAACTGTTGTAATTTTTATATTATCTTTACTACCCATAACAATTTTTACCTCAACACCTATTTTTTCTACAAGGCTTGAATCGTCTGTACCTTCAATATTGTTTTCCTTAGCATAATCATAAGCTTTAATCAGAATATCCTTTTTAAAGCCTTGCGGTGTTTGTATAGAATATACATTTGACCTATCAATAGTAGTTTGAACTATATTATCATTGGCCCTTTTTAATGTATCAAAAACAGGATAGGCGGCTATTGCTGCCCCATTATTATATGCCTCATTTATTACATTATTAATAATATTATCATTAACAAATGGCCTTGCCGCATCATGCACTAAAATAACATCAGCGTTTGCAGGAACAAGCTTTAAACCATTGTTTACTGAGCCTTGCCTGGTGCTTCCACCATATGTTATAAAAACATTGTTTATATTATTCCTAATTAAATCACTTTTAATTTCAGCTTCATCATCAGGCCTAACAACTAATATTATTCCATTAACAAGGCCAAGGAATTTTGAAACACATGTTGAAAGTACGCTTTTGCCACTTATATTAAGCAAAACCTTGTTTTTTTGCATGCCCATCCTTGTACCAGAACCACCCGCAACAATAATTGCCCAAGTATTCATTAGCCCTCCAATATATCAGAGCTTAAAGTTTGATACATAAGTTGAGCATCATCTTTTTTTACAACTTCCTTAACTTCAAGCACTTTATATTTTGACACTCTATTGCCATACCTAATTTCTATTATATCACCAATTTTAACTTCACTGCCAGATTTTGCAACTTTATCATTTAGCATAACCCTACCAGCATTGCAGGCCTCATTGGCTATTGTTCTTCGTTTTATTATCCTTGAAACTTTTAAATATTTATCTATTCTCATATATTCCTCTAACAAAAAAGGACCCATGCTGCAATAGCACGGGTCCAAATTAATTATTTCTTCTTGTTTACAGCGTCTTTCAATGCTTTGCCTGCACGGAATGTGGGTTTGATGGATGCAGGGATTTTAATTTTAGCGCCTGTATGAGGGTTGTGGCCTTCATGTGCAGCACGTTTTCTAACATCGAATGAGCCAAATCCAACGATTTGAACTTTTTCTTTTTTAGCTAATGCTTCTATAATTGTTTCTACAACTGCTTTTAAAGCTGCTTCTGAGTCTTTTTTGGTAAAACCGGTTTTTTCTGCTATTTTAGCTGTTAATTCTGCTTTGTTCATTAAAGAATTCCTCCTTAAAATTGATCCCAATTGGGACGAGCATTTGCTCTCTAGTTTGAAAAACATCTACACGTAGGAATATTAGCCTTCGCACTGTTTTTCTCTATTCCAGTATACATCCATTTCTTTTAAAGTCAAGTGTTTTAACGATTTTCCGTCAATTTTTATTAAATTTTCCATATTTTTAAAGCGTTTTATGAACTTTTCGGTAGATTTTGTAAGAATAATGTCCGGATCTTTACCTAACAGGCGTACAAGGTTAACCACAGAAAATAATAAATCACCCAATTCCATTTCAAGGTTTAAATTATTTATTGGATTTTTATTTAACTCTTGCTTAACTTCATCAGCTTCTTCATATACTTTTAATAATGCATCATTTACGTTTTCAAAATCAAAATTTACTTTTGCAGCTTTTTGTTGAACTTTATTTGCCCTTGATAGCGCGCCAGATATTTTAGAAACAGAATCCATAGTTTCGCCAACGCTAGATTGGCCTCTTTCCTTTTGTTTTACTTCTTCCCATATTTTTAGAACATCTTCTGCGCTATCTGCCTTTACATCCTTAAAAACGTGCACATGTCTACTAATCATTTTACTGCATATAGCGCTTGTAACATCATATATATTAAAGGTGCCTCGCTCTTTAGCAATTTTAGAGTGAAATACTATTTGTAAAAGCAAATCGCCCAATTCTTCACACATATGTTCATCATCATCCATATCAATTGCTTCAATTACTTCATAGGCTTCCTCTACTAAATATGGTCTAAGAGATTGGTGAGTTTGTTTTCTATCCCAAGGGCAACCTTCACGTGACCTAAGCTTTGCCATTATATCAAGAAGGTCATAAAAATCGAACTTATTTCTATCAATATAAGATGTGGCTGGCACAAAAACAGCACTTGTATGGTCAAATTTATTATCCATATCCAAAGCATAAAGTTTTGTATCAGTTTTTATTATATTTCCGTTACTATCCCTATTGAACAATACAATATTTGCATCATCATCCAATATGTTCATTAACAAAAGTTTAACATCACTTGCAAAAAGTTGAGAATTAATTTCAACAATTAAATATGATGTTGTAGCACTTAACTTTGTATTTATAAACTCCGAAGCAGGAATTAAATTAATATTATTTAAATTATAATTATTTAAATGGGATATATATTCGCTAAAACTTGATACGTTTGGTATTACTTCAACTTTTATATTGCTTGAAACTGTCTCAACTATTTTATTTACAGTAGAGTCAAAAAGGGTATCAATAACACAAAATAACGTATCCTGATTTTTTGCACAGCTTAAAACATATTCTGCTATTTTAATGTTAAGTTCATCAAAATCATAAACATCGTTATAAATACTATCCAAGCTTTTATAGTTTATATTGTTTTCGTTAAAATATTTAATGAAAGGATGATTATTTGTTCTAACAATTATATTACTAGCCTTTGATATTATATTTGCTTGGCCAATAGTTAAATTATCCTTATTATATGGCATGGACATTATGTTTAGCGTGTTCATTATGCTCTTTTACCCCTTTTTAACATATTTAAATCGTTTTTATTAAGTGCTTTAAATACTATTGCCGACGCTACATATACAATAACGCCTACTAGCAACAATATTATTGTAGTTAACCTATTAAAAGGTAATAGCATTTTTAATAAATATACCACAACACCCATGGTTAGTGTGGCAGCCCCAGGACGAACTATATAGTTCATAAAATCAAACTTAACTTTACCATATTTTGATACATAGTATAAGTTAGGTATTGTGCTTACTGTATAGCAAATTAACGATGCTATTGGTGCACCAAAAATATTAACTTCAGGAACCCCAACCAATGTATAATTGATTATTATTTTTAAAACAACACCTATCGCCAATGTATACATTGGTATTTTTGACTTGTTAAGGCCTTGTAATATTCCACTAGTTGCTTGTACAACTGTAAAAAGAACTATTGTAAAACTGGATATTTCAAGCAAATTAGCAGCAAGTTGAATATTATCAGCACCTAATGAGGAGTAGAAGAAATGTAGCAATTCCTTTGCTAAAAGGCTCATACCTAAGGATGACGGCAAACCTATAATAAATGCATACCTAATACCCAAATTACATTGCCTTGCAATAGAATCATAATTATTTACAGCCATAGCGCTTGATATCGCGGGCACAAGGCTCATTGATATTGCTACAGCCAAGGCAGTAGGAACGTTTATTAGGGTTATAACTAAACCCGAATATAAGCCAAAGGCAGAACGAGCTTGCTCCAATGTAAAGCCAATACTTCTAAGCCTATTAACTAGCATAGCAGAATCTACAAAGCCTGCAAAGGGTATAACGCATGCCCCTAATGTAATAGGAATAGCAAGGGATGCCAATCGTTTTATTATAGCTTTTGAGCTTAATAAAGGCCGTGTTAAATCTTGATTTACAGGCACAAAATTCTTTTTTGTATTTTTATATTTAAAGTAGATATATATTAACGCAAAAAACTCAGCAATAGACGTACCAAGGAGTGCGCCAGCTGCTGCAAAACCAATATCTACCCTTGCGCCTAAATAGGCTAAAGGCAGTGCAAATGCAACCTTTCCAACCTGTTCAACAAGTTGAGATATGGCTGTTGGTTGCATATCACTATGCCCTTGTGTATATCCTCTAAAGGCCGACATTACACATACTAACAATAATGATGGAGCTATGGCTATAAAACCAAGTTTGGTTTTTTCGTCCCCCACCCTTAAAGCTAACCAATTTGAGCCTGCCACCATTAAAAGCGTTGTAATTAAGCCAATTATAGCTAATACATATAAAGCGATTTTAAAGGTTTTATGTGCATTACGAGGATCATTTTCTGCAAGGCTATAAGATATCATCCTTGATATTGCAACTGGTAAACCTGCCGATGAAATAGTTAGCAACATGGCATATGTTGGAAATACCATTTGATATATTCCCAAGCCCTCATCACCAATAAGCCATGCCAAAGGTATGCGAAATAGCACGCCAATAAGCTTGCAAATTATACCAGTTATACCTAATACTGTTATACCATTTAACACAGACTTTTTTTGATTTACATTAGCCATAATACTACCTTATAATATTTTTTTAATATTTGTTGTATTGAACCTAACTTTTGTAAGCCTTCTATTTTTAGTAACATTTAAGGCCAAACCAATACCTATCATATTTGTAAACATATTTGAGCCACCATAGCTTAAAAAAGGCAAAGGTATGCCAACAACAGGAACTATGCCTAAAGTCATGGCAATATTTATAACAACGTGCACAATAAACATTGTAGCAACGCCTATAATAGATAACTCACCATACCTATTTTGTGTGTATTTAGCCAAGTATAACAACCTTAATATTATTAAAGCAAATACAACAACAACGCCAACGCTACCAACAAAGCCAAAAGCTTCGCCTATTGTAGAAAATATAAAGTCGGTCCAATCCTTAGGTACGAAATCCAATTGGCTAATTGAGCCAGGAATAAATACTCCTATGCCATACATTCCACCTGAGCCTATGGCAATTTTTGAGTTGTTTACCTGATAAGTGGAGTCATCGGAAACTGCTTCGGGGTTAAAGGCTGCAAGTATACGCTCTAACCTATAACTATCGGGCTTAAACAACAGCCAAAATAGTATTATTGCAAATATCATAAGTATACCCACAATTATTATACTCATAAATTTTTTACCAGACATACCACCGAAAAACAACATCATAAGTACTATGGCAACCATAACTACTGCTGAACCCATTTCACCCTGAAATATAGTTACAGCAACTGGAGTACCAACTATTAGGAAAAAACGAACAGTGTTTTTAAAGCTTGTTAATGGATCTTCAACGGACTCTAATTGTTTAGCAAGCATAATAATAATAGCAAGCTTAGCAAACTCAGCTGGCTGTATGGTAAAGCCCCAAATAACATCTATCCAAGAGCTAACACCTGATACTTCTTTAGCAAATGTAGCCAAAACAACCAATATAACGCTCGCAGCATAGAATTTAGTTGTGTGTTTATAAATAAAATCAAAAGGTACTGCCAAGGCCAAGCCTAATATAATTGGTGATACCAACACAAATATAGCCTGCCTTAAACCATAGTATGATGAAACTATTTGGTTAAATATATCAGTAGTAGCATCCTGGCTAGTGGTAAATGTAGCAACAGACACAGCAAAAACGCCAAATATTGCAATAACATATACTAATATTATCAATATCCAATCCGTATGTGCCCTAGCCTTATCGCTAAGTGCATTGTTTTTATTATTTTGCCTAATAAATTGCATATTACAACTTCTTTCTAAACTTATCAAAAAATTTAGGTTTAGATATATCCTTTATAGGAACATCTTTACCCATTAGCCTTTGTGCAATACGCCTTAGGGCTAAAACTGCAGGAGTATCCCCTTGAGGGTATCCTGTATTATTAATAGCAGCAGTTACATGAATATCATCAGGTACATAGCCTAGTAAGGGTGCATCTAATATATTTGCAACAGTTGTAGGCGAATACATATATCCCTGCCTTACAAGTTTTTCATTTACTTTGTTTACAATTATATAAGGCCTAGATAGTTGCCTTTTATTAATTTCAAATATAATCTTTTCGGCATCCCTGATGGAGATATTGTCAGCAGTAACCACAAGTATAGTTATATCTGTTAATTTTAGTGCTGTTTTCACGCTTTTTTCTACACCTGCAGGGCTATCTATAATAATAAAATCATAGTTTTCCTTAAGGTTTTTTATAAGCTTTGCCATATCCCTAGGCTCGGCATCCTTTTGTTTTGAATATTGAGAATTTGGAATAAAGCTTAAATTATCATTGCTACTTTTAATAATAACATCATCAAGTTTTGCTTTTTTATTAAAATAATCAATAACATCAAACACAACTATACTTTGCAGCCCAAGGGCCATATCAAGGTTTCTTAGGCCTGTATCATAATCAAGGGCAAGGGTTTTATTGCCTAATTTGGAAAGTTCTAAACTTAGCATGGCAGACACAAATGTTTTACCAACGCCACCCTTACCTGATGTTATAAATATAGCTTTTGACATAGTACACCTCCAAGAATATAACCATATAATTATATACTTTTATTGTATATATTTCAACTTAAGGGCTTTTTAGCGTTTAAAGCAAAATTTATAGCAAATATTAAATATTAATTTTTAAATGGGATGATTAATTTAAAATGTTTTTTACCCTGTACTTTGGATTTTTACAATTATTGCTTCTATTTTTTTAGTAAAGATTTTACCTCTTTACTAATTATTATTATACACCATTGGATTTTTAAAAAAATTATTGAAAGCTTGCAAACCTCATTACCTTTGGGATAAAACGAACACAAAAAAATTTCAGTTAGCGTTTTTTTAAGTTTGTTTATAAAAATATAAATAAAAAAGGTAAGTAATTAAAATTACTTACCTTTTAAAATACAAAAATTAGTCTTCGTCATCCTCTTCAACTTCTTCATCATCATCTTCAACGAAAATTGATTTGCCACATTCAGGGCATTTAGGATCGGAGTCCATATCAATTTCTTCAGAATCTAATATTATATCTTTACCGCAATGAGGGCATTCATAAACAAGTTCGCTATCATCTTCCTCATCAAAATCATGATTATGGCCACAGCAACAATCATCATCTTCAACTTCATCATCAACGATATAATTTTCAACTTCTGATAAGTCGTTATCAATATCTGCAATATAGTCGGCAAGATCATCAACTGTATCCTCAACATGGTTAAGTTGTTTAGCAGCTAGTTCAAGAGCATCGATAACTTCACTTAAAAGTTTGCCTTCATTCTTTTTTGTATCCAAGTTCATACCTTCAGCTAAGCCACGCAAGTATGAAATTTTTTCAGATAATTTACTCATAATTTTCTCCTTTACGGTGCGAAATTACGCACGTTCCATGTATTCACCAACACGAGTATCAATACGGATTTTATCGCCAATATTAACAAATAGTGGCACTTGTACTGTAAAGCCGGTTTCAACTGTTGCAGGTTTATAAGTTGTAGATGCAGTATCACCTTTAAAGCCAGGTTCTGTATCTGTTACCTCTAACACAACAAAGTTTGGAGGCTCAACAGAGAAGGGGCTACCTTTAAAGAAGCGCATTGTAACACTATCGCCTTCCTTAACAAAAGGAATAGCATCTTCTACTTGTTCCCTATTAAGTGGGATTTGTTCGTATGTTTCAGAATCCATAAAATAGTACAAATCTCCATCATTGTAGGAATATTGCATATCTTTGGTTTCAATTATTGCACGGGGTGTTTTATCGGTAGGGTTAAATGTTCTTTCAACAACGGCACCTGTCATAACGTTTTTAATTTTTGTACGAACAAATGCTGCGCCTTTGCCTGGTTTAACGTGTTGGAAATCTACTATTGTCCAAACGCCGCCATCCCATTCAATAGTAATGCCTTTTCTGAATTCACCGGCTGTAATCAAGTTGTTTCCTCCTTCAAATACTATAGTATAATTAATTCTCTATCAAAATCTGTAAAGGGTATATTGCCTTCCTTAGTTACCAAGCAAGTATCCTCTATCCTTACTCCGCCTATACCTGGTAAATAAACACCAGGTTCAACAGTCATAAGTGAATTTTCCAAAGCTGGAACATTTGCCTTTGTGTTAAACCTTGGATCCTCGTGAATATCAATGCCTAAAGAGTGGCCTAAGCCATGGCCAAAGCGCCCTTCAAAGCCTTGAGAGTATATATAATCACGAGCAACGGCATCAACATCTTTACAAATAACGCCTGCTTTTAGAAAATCCCTTGCCATAAACTGTGCTGTTTTTACAACATTGTAAACATTTAGCATGGTATCACTAGGTGTACCAACTGCTAAAGTACGGGTCATATCAGCACAATAGCCATTATACTTAGCACCAAAGTCAAAGGTGATCATATCGCCCTTTTGAACTTTGTACTCGCTAGGCACTGCATGAGGTAACGAGCCATTTGCACCTGCTGCACAAATTGTACTGAAGGCCAAGCCATGGCTGCCCTTTGTTTTCATAATATATTCCAAACGAGCAGTTAAAGCTATTTCGCTTTCACCAACTTTAATGTAAGGTAAAAGCTCCTTTAAAGAATCACTAGTTATTTTACAAGCTTTTTTTATATTGTCAACTTCTTGAGCATCTTTAACAACCCTTAGTAGTTGTGGTGCTTGGTTAAGCGATACAAGGCTTACACCTTGAACTACTTGCTGTAATGCATTGTATGCCTTTAAGTTAACAACATCATCTTCAAAATAAAGTTTTGTTATACCATTATTTTTAAGAACTTCTGCTAAAATATCATCATGGTTTTTTACATTATCAACCATTAGAATTTCAAAATCTGGAGATTCGTTTTCAGCTTGTTCTGTATATCTAAAATCTGTAATAATAACTTTAAAGTTATTACCGAAAGCTACAAGCCCCTCGCCTTTATAGCCTGAAATATAGAACATATTTGAACCAGAATGTAAAACTACTGCTTCATTAGCCTTACAATTTAGATATTGCAAAAGCCCATTTGCCCTACTCATAAGTATCCACCTCAATAAACTATATATTTAACTATTATATTTTACCATAGTTCCACATTATATGCTATATTAAATTGCAAAAATTACTTTAAATATGCTTAAATACGCAAATTATTTGCTATAATAGATATGGTTTTTGCTTAACTAAAATATGAGGTATATTAAATGGAAAACAAAAAAATTGTAACTGAATGTAATACAGATAGTGGCTTAATAAAATTAGTTGCTGTATTTTTTATGATAATAGACCATATAGGTGCATCAATTTACCCACAAGTTTTTGAGTTAAGGCTTTTAGGTAGGATAGCCTTCCCTCTATTTGCATGGGGTATTGCCATTGGTGCTGATTATACTAAAAATATATTTATTTATGCCATTAGAGTTTTTGTTTTAGGCTTAATATCTCAACCTATATATAATATTGCCCTTGGACATACTTGGCAGGAGTTAAATATAATGTTCACCTTAACATTAAGCATTGTTGCTATTATGGGAATACAAAAAAAATGGTTTTATAGCCAATATTGGTTACCTGTTTTATGCTTACTTGCTACAAGCTTTATTAGCGTGGATTATGGATATAAAGGTGTTTTATTTGTAATATTGCTTTACATTGCTAAGGATAGTAAAAAAACTTTATTTGCAACATTTATTGCCTATGCGTTATTTTGGGGGCAAGGTAGTGTTGTTAGAGAAATATTTGGTATGCAGTTCCCATGGGTTAACACGCCCCTTAATTCAGTAATACAACCATTTTTTGGTATACAAAGTTTAATTTGGCTTGCATTACCGTTTATACTTATAAATACAAAAAGCGGTATACGCATACCTAAATACTTAGGTTATGCATTATACCCGCTTCATTTAATATTATTAATGATATTACAAAAATTACTTGTTTAGTTTATTTTAGAATTGAATTTAAGTTTTCAGCTATTTTATCTATAAACTCATTGGCTGTAAGGGCTGTTGCATTACCATCAAACAAAGGTACAAGATCCTTTGTCATATAGCCTTGCTCTATTGTGGCTATTGATGCTTTTTCTAAATTATCTGCAAAGCTAATTAGTTGGGGGATATTATCTAGTTCCCCTCGTTTTTTTAGTGCCCCAGTCCATGCAAATATTGTAGCAACAGGGTTTGTACTTGTTTGCTCGCCTTTAAGGTGTTTATAATAATGCCTTGTAACTGTGCCATGGGCTGCTTCATATTCAAACACACCCTTAGGCGATACTAATATACTTGTCATCATAGCTAAAGAGCCAAAGGCTGTTGCAACCATATCGCTCATAACATCGCCATCATAGTTTTTAAGGGCCCAAATAAAACCACCTTTGCTTCTAATAACACGAGCAACCGCATCATCAATTAAAGTATAAAAATACTCTATACCCGCATTTTCAAAGCTTGTTTTATAATGATTATTATATATATCTTGAAAAATATCCTTAAAGTGATGATCATATTTTTTAGATATAGTATCCTTAGTGGAAAACCATAAATCTTGTTTTATAGAGAGGGCGTATTTAAAACAGGAGTGAGCAAAGGACGTTATGGATTCATCAGTATTATACATTCCTTGTACTATACCAGGGGAATTAAAGTTAAATATAATTTTTTCCTCTTGGCCATCATTATTTGTAATAACAAGTTTTGCTGTGCTAGCCTTATCAACATTTACTTCGGCAGCCTTATAAACATCACCATAGGCATGCCTTGCTATAACAATAGGCTCTTGCCATGTAATTACATTGGGTTTTATACCTTTTACCATGATTGGGGCACGAAAAACAGTTCCATCCAAAATAGCCCTTATTGTGGCATTAGGGCTTTTCCACATCTTTTTTAAGTTATATTCTTTAAGCCTTTGATCATTAGGGGTAATTGTTGCACATTTAACAGCAACCCCATATTTTAATGTGGCGTTAGCACTATCTATGGTAATTTGATCATCAGTTTTATCACGCATTTCCAACCCTAAGTCATAGTACTCTGTTTTTAAGTTTACATAGGGCAAAATTAGTTTATCTTTAATTGTTTTCCATAAAATTCGGGTCATTTCGTCCCCATCCATTTCAACCAATGGGGTTATCATATTTATTTTTTCCATTATATCGTCCACCTTCCAACTGCTTAATGAATAAAATATTAATAAATAATTTAATAATTATCAATTGTATAAGCTAAAAAGAACATTCTTTATACTTGATTAAAGAATTTGCATGTTGGGTTAATTATTGTTATAATTAAGGTTGAGAATTTTATGGGGGTACTGCATTGAAAAAGCAAAGTTATTTTAACGCAAAAACCATTGTATATATTGCCCTTTTAGTGGCAATGACCATGACAATATCAAGGTTATTATCAATTAAAACACCTATAACAAAGCTTACTTTTGGCTTTATAACAGTAGGTGTATCTGGCTATTTATTAGGGCCTATTGGCGGAATGATAGTTAATGCACTAAACGACTTTATTGGTGCCCACCTATTCCCAACAGGTGCATACTTCCCCGGTTTTACAATAAGTGCGGCTTTATCTGGCCTTACATATGGTTTAATAATATATAGGAAAAAGCCATGGCCAAGATTAGGGAAATTAGAAAACAAGCATATTTTTAATATAAATGTAGCCTTGTTAACAAGAGTTTTTATAAGTGTTACCATTATAGAAATTTTTTATCACTTATTATTAAACACTTATTGGTTAACAATTATTCAAGGAAAAGGAATGTTGGCATTATTAGCCCCAAGGGTAGTTAAGTATTTATTTACAATACCAATAAACACTTTAGTGTTAACCCTAGTAATAACTGCCTTATCAAAGCTACCAAACAAATTATTAGATACGGAAATTAGATAATGAAACAAACAAAAAAGAATATTAAGCTTATTTTAGAGGGTTTAGAAGCTTTGTACCCCAACCCAAAACCAGAGCTTAATTTTACAAACCCTTATGAAACACTAGTTGCAACAATATTATCAGCCCAATGCACAGATAAGCAAGTAAACAAAACCACACCAAAGGTTTTTGCCCTTTACCCTGATGCATATAAAATGGCAGAATGCACTTATGATGAATTATACCCCCTTGTTAAAAGCTGTGGCTTTGCCTCAAAAGCCAAAAATATTATTGAAACATCAAAAATATTAGTGGAAAAATATAATGGTGAAGTTCCTCAAAGCATGGAAGAATTAACGCAACTACCTGGGGTTGGAAGAAAAACTGCTAATGTGGTTATGGCAAATGCTTTTAATATACCTGCAATAGCTGTTGACACCCATGTTTTTAGGGTAAGTAACAGGCTTAAAATTGCCGATGCAACAAATGTTGAGGATACTGAAAAACAACTGATGAAAAACATACCAAAAGAGGACTGGCAAGATGCCCACCATTGGTTGATTTTACATGGTAGAAGGGTATGCACTGCAAGAAACCCAAAATGTACTGAATGTACATTAAACAAGCTGTGCCCCCATTATTTGGATAAGAATTAAACGGAGGAAAATGTGTCAATATATGTAGATAGAGCCAAGCTTATAGCAAAGGCTGGAAATGGTGGTAACGGTTGTGTATCATTCCACAGGGAAAAATTCGTTCAAAATGGTGGCCCTGATGGCGGTGATGGCGGTAAAGGCGGAGATATTATTTTGTATGCAGACCAAAACATGCATACACTTTTAGACTTTAGGTTTAAAACAAAGTATATTGCAGAAAACGGTGAAAATGGATCAAGTAGAAACCGTACAGGTAAAGATGGTGAAAACCTAATAATAAAAGTTCCAGTAGGCACTTTATTAATACAAAAATCAACTGGCAAAATTATTGCCGATATGAACAAAGCAGGCTTGACCAGAACAATACTAAGGGGTGGACGCGGTGGCTTTGGCAACGCTAAATTTGCCACACCAACTCGACAAGCACCAAACTTTGCAAAGCCTGGAATAAAGCAAGAGAAATATGAATTTACACTTGAGTTAAAAACCATTGCAGACGTTGGTTTAGTTGGCTTCCCTAACGTAGGTAAAAGCACCATACTTGCGGCTTTAACAGCAGCAAAGCCTAAGATTGCAAACTACCACTTTACAACATTAACACCTAATTTAGGTATAGTTCAAAAATATGATACAACATTTGTATTAGCAGATATACCTGGTTTAGTAGAAGGCGCAAGCGAGGGTGTTGGTTTAGGCCATGACTTTTTAAGGCATGTTGAAAGAACTAGGCTTTTATTGCATGTAATAGATGCATCTGGTAGTGAAGGCAGGGACCCAATTGAGGATTTTAATATAATTAACAACGAATTAATATCCTATGGAGAGTTAAAAAACAGCCCTCAAATTATAGTTTTGAACAAGGCTGATATTATACCTGATGATGTTAATGCAAATGAGTTAAAGCAATATTTTGAAGGTTTAGGCTACAAAGTTTTTATAGTTAGTGCTGCAACCCACAAAGGTTTAGATGAAATGCTAAACGAAGTGATAAAACAGCTAAAGGAACTGCCACCACCTAAGGAATTTGAAGTAGAAACTGAAGTACAAAAAATTGAACCCGAAAAACCCTTTACAATTGAAAAGGTTGAGGGTATATATTTTGTTAGTGGCGATAGCGTTGAAAACCTTGTTGACAGTGTTAACTTTACAGATGAAGAAAGTTTGAACTGGTTCCACAAAAGTTTACGCAAATATGGTATTATTGATGAGCTTAGGGCAGCAGGTGCTAAAGAAGGCGACTCTGTTGTATTAGGCGATATGGAATTCGACTTTATTGATTAGCAATATGAAAGGAATTATATGACAAGTAAGCAACGTGCAAAATTAAGGAAAATTGGCCACACTATGGAGGCAATAATATACATAGGCGTGAATGGAATAACAGAGGCTGTTGTTAAGGAAACATACGATGCCTTAGAAAAAAGGGAATTAATAAAATGTTCTGTACAAGAAAATGCATATTTAGACACAAAAGAAGCTTGTAATGAGCTATGTGAAAAAGTTCATGCAGAGCCCATACAAGTTATTGGAAGAAAATTTGTAATTTACAAAGAGAGTAGAAACCACAAAACAATAGATTTAAATGCATTATAAAAGCCCGTTTACACGGGCTTTTTTGATGTATTAGAATAAGCTTTTTACAGTTTCAACAACTTTATTTGCTGTAATTTCGTATTTTTCGTAAATTACTTCGGCGGGTGCTGAGGCGCCGTATTTATCTATAGCAATTATTTTACCATCAAGGCCTACATATTTATACCATGGCATTGATGCTGCGGCTTCTATAGAAACGCGTTTTCTTACATCATTTGGTAAAACTGATTGTTTATAGCTATCGGGTTGTTTATCAAATAGTTCCATAGAAGGCATGGAAACAACGCTTACATCTATACCCTGTTCTGCTAATTGGCCTTGAGCCTCCATAGCAAATTGAACTTCGCTACCAGTTGCAATAACTATGCAATCTGGTTTTTCTTTTTTAGCAGGGCTTAGAACATATGCACCTTTTAATGCGCCTTCACCAGTATTATCATATGTAGGTAAGTTTTGGCGTGAAAGAATTAAGCATGTAGGGGCTTTATCTTTCAATGCTGAAACCCAAGCATAGGCTGTTTCATGACCATCACAAGGGCGAATAACCCTATTGCCAGGTATTGAACGTAAGCCTGTTAGCTGCTCTATAGGTTGGTGGGTTGCACCATCTTCCCCTACGCCAATGGAATCGTGAGTTAGTACATAGGTTACAGGTAAGCCCATCATAGAAGAAAGACGGATTGAATGTTTCATATAATCGCTAAATATTAGGAATGTACCACAGAATACACGCAAGCCACCATGTAAAGCTATACCGTTGGATATAGCTGCCATAGCATGTTCACGAACGCCAAAGTGGATAATTCTGCCTGACCTATTATCTGAGCTATAGCTTCCGCCGCCTTCAATATCTGTTTTGTTACTTGGTGAAAGGTCGGCCGAGCCACCAACTAGGTTAGGAATATATTTAGCAAAACGGTTTATCATATCACCAGATGTAACCCTTGTAGCTTTGCTACCAGAAAACTTATAAAGATTTTCATCTTTAAATATTTCTTCTGATAATTCATTTTCATTCCAAAGTAGCCATTCTTTGTAAAGTTCTGGGTACTCGTTTTGGTATGCTTTAAGCATATTTTCCCATTCACCTTGTAGTTTAGCTTTTTCTTCAACAATAGCTTTTGTGTGGGCATATACTTCTGGGTAAACACCAAAGGCTTCAGTATCAACGCCTAATACTTCACGAGCTTCCTGAACTCCCTTTTCACCTAAAGGTGAGCCATGAACACCAGATTTATCCTGTTGAGATGTGCAACCATAGCCTATTATTGTTGGGCATATAATAAGGGTTGGTTTATCGCTTTCCTTAGCTTTTTCAAGCATAGGTATTATTTGTGTATAATCATTTGCATCTTCAACTTTAATAACGTTCCATCCATAAGCTTTATAACGAGCTGCAACATCCTCTTTAAACGCAATATTTGTACGGCCTTCTATTGTAATATTATTATCATCATAAAGTAAAATTAATTTATTTAACTTTAATGTTCCTGCTAATGAGCTTGCCTCACTTGCAATACCTTCCATCATGCAGCCATCGCCACAAACAGCATATGTATAATGATCTACAATGGGATAGCCTTCACGGTTGAATTTAGCGGCTAGCATTGTTTCGGCAATAGCTAAACCAACAGCATTTGCTATACCTTGACCTAATGGACCTGTTGTGGTTTCAACACCATCAGTATGTTTAAGTTCTGGGTGCCCTGGTGTTATACTACCCCACTGCCTAAATTGTTTTAAATCATCCATGCTTACCTTATAACCAAATAAGTGTAACATTGTATAAAGCAATGCACTTGCATGACCATTTGATAGCACAAACCTATCGCGGTTTGCCCATTTACTATCCTTAGCGTTGTAATTCATAGCTTTTGCCCATAAAGCATAGGCAATTGGCGCCATCCCCATTGGCGCACCTGGGTGACCACTATTAGCTTTTTGAACAACTTCAGCAGATAGTACCCTAATGTTATTTACAGTTTTTTGACCAATATCCATATTATCCTCCAAAATATTATTAAATTAAGCCTAAACCTCTTGCTATTTTACTTATAAAGTCTTGGGCATTTGTAATTATTGTTTTTGCTGTTAAGCTACCCCTATCTAGCAATTTATTAACAACAAATTCATCGCCATCAACAGTGTAAATGTACAATGGGCGAATTGTACCATCTGGTACTTTTCTAAAACAAGGGGTCATATTGCCTGTTGCTATTGTATGCAACATTGTTGCTAAACAAATTACGGTTGTTGCAGACCTAACCATATCCCTCATAGAAGATGCTGCATCATAAACGTTGCCCATAACTTCAGGTAAGGGGCCATCATCCCTTATTGAGCCTGCAAGTACATATGGCACATCATTTTTTGTACAAGCGTAAATAATACCATTATCAATGTTATAATCATCAATAAATTGTGCTATACTGCCCGATTTGCGAACTTTATTAAGTACATCAAGATGATTATAATGGCCGTTATGCACGGACTCTTGAGTATAAATATCCTGCCCTAATGCTGTATTAAAATATGCTCCCTCCAAGTCGTGTGTAGCAATAGCATTACCACCCATAAGGCCATGGGCATAACCATTTTCAATTAATAATTGCATATTTTTCCTTGCACTTTTATCAAAGGCAAAGGCAGGGCCCATAACCCAAACTATTTTACCATGTTCTTTTTCGTGTTTAAGTAAGCTAATAAGCTCCTCATAATCCTTAGTGTAGGATGTTTCACGGCTTCTGTTTTGCCTAAACACAAAAAGGTCCTCTATTTTTGCTTTAGGGTCTCCAAAGGGGATTGAATGAACATAAATTCCTTCTTGACAATTTTCTGTTCTGCCTAAAATTACTTTATCACCAGTTTTTAAATTACGACCTTCAACCACTTCAAGTTTATCATCAGCAATAACTACGCAGGAATCCATTCTTGATTCCTCTGCAAGCATCCATACTCCATCAACTTTAAAGTACTCCGGTAGCATTGATGTGCTATGAAAATCATCGGGTGCAACGCCATCCTTTTGGCAAATTTCGTATTTTACATTTGGTGCTTGTTGAAACTTATCCAGCTTTAAATTGGGTTCGTTGTATTTTGGCATTGAGAATGTCAATTATATCCCCCTCTTTCTATAAATATATTTTTGTACCACTTTCACCTTGCAAGGCTTGTTGTGCTTTACTTAGCGAAGCTATTAACGCTTCGCCACCATTGCTTACAAAGTCTAAAGCAGCTTGAACTTTGGGTAGCATGCTACCCTTTGCAAATTGATTTTCTTTAATATATTCTTCCGCTTGTGCCTTGCTCATTTCCTTAACATCTGTTTGATTTGCCTTGCCAAAATTAATTGAAACATAATCAACAGCTGTAAGTATAAGCAATTTATCAGCCTTAACTTCCTTTGCTAGAAGGGCTGCAGCAAAATCCTTATCAATTACAGCGGGAACGCCATCAAGGCCATTCTCTGTTTGTATAACAGGTACACCACCACCACCTGAACAAATTACAACACAGCCATTATCTACCAAGCACTTAATACTTTTTATTTCTACAATAGCTTTAGGTTTTGGTGATGCTACTACACGACGGTAACCTCTACCAGAATCTTCTGCCATAGTAAAACCCTTTTCAGCCTCTAATTTTTTTGATTCATCAAGGCTACAAAAACTTCCAATTGGTTTTGTTGGGTTATTGAATGCAGTATCGTTTTTATCAACTAAAACTTGTGTTATAAGGCTTACAACTTCCTTATTATTGCCAAGCTTTTTAAGGGCATTTTGTATTGCATTTTGTAGATGATAGCCTATATAGCCTTGGCTCATAGCGCCACATTCTGGAAATGGCATATCTGTTTTACCAGTTTGTGCAAAGGTATCAAAAGCATTGTTTATCATACCAACTTGTGGTCCGTTACCATGGGTAAGTATAACTTTATAGCCATCTACAACCAAATTGGCAATAATGCCAGCGGTATTTAAAATAAGTTCTTTTTGCTCATAGGGCGTGTTACCCAAAGCATTGCCACCAAGGGCTAAAACTATTGTTTGACTCATATTGCTCCTAACTTAATGTAGCAAAAATAACAGCCTTAATTGTATGCATTCTGTTTTCGGCCTCATCAAATACTTTTGATTGACGGCTTTCAAAAACTTCATCACTAACTTCCATTTCATTTATACCAAACTTTTGAGCTATTTCTGCGCCAATTGTTGTTTTTGTATCATGGAAAGAAGGTAGGCAATGTAAAAATATAGCTGTACTTTTAGCCTTATTCATAAGGTTTTTATTAACTTGATACTTGCTTAAAAGCTTAATGCGGCTTTCCCATACAGAGTCTGGCTCACCCATGGAAACCCAAATATCTGTATATACTACATCTGCATTGTTCAACCCCTTATCAGTATCATCTGTTAATGTAATTGTACAATTATTTTCGCTAGCAATTTCTTTGCAAACTTTAACTAGCTCATCAGCAGGGAAAAGTTCCTGTGGAGCACATGCTGTAAAGTTTACGCCAAGTTTTGCACAAACAACCATAAGGGAGTTTGCAACGTTGTTACGCGCATCACCAACGAAGGTGAAGTTTATACCTTTTAAATAACCAAAGTTTTCCTGAATTGTAAGCATATCTGCTAACATTTGTGTTGGGTGAAATTCATCTGTAAGGCCATTATATACTGGTACCCCTGCGTATTTGCCAAGGTCTTCAACTATTTGTTGGCTGAAACCCCTATATTCAATAGCATCGTACATTCTTCCAAGTACCCTTGCAGTATCGGCAATACTTTCTTTTTTACCCATTTGACTGCTACCTGGGTCAAGATAAGTAACACCCATGCCAAGATCCATACAAGCCACTTCAAAGGCGCAACGTGTGCGTGTAGATGTTTTTTCAAATAACAATACCATATTTTTGCCTTCCAAATATTTATGTGGAACGCCATTTTGTTTCATAGCTTTAAAATTTTTGGACAATTCAATTAAGCTTAGGATTTCTTCTGATGTATAATCTAATAATTTTAAGAAGTTCCTACCCTTTAGATTTTTAGGCATATTAATATTCCTCACTTTGTTTAGTTTTAATAATTATACAGCAAAAATAGATATTGTTCAATAATTATAGCATTGTATACATATTTTGCTTTGTTGTTAAAAAAAGATACAAATGGTATAATTGTATTAATTTTGTACTGAATGGAGATTTGTTATGGCAATAAATGTAAACAGCGAAATAGGCAAGTTAAACAAAGTTATGTTACACAGGCCAGGTAAGGAACTTGAACACCTTGTACCCGACTCTTTGGAAAGGCTTTTATTTGATGATATTCCATTTTTAGATATTGCTCAAAAAGAACATGACTATTTTGCCAAAGTTTTACAGGATAATAATGTTGAAGTTGTTTATATTGAAGACCTTATGGCTGATGTTATAAGGGATGATATGGCAATAAGGCAACAATTTGTTGATGATTTTATTGCAAACTCCAACGACTTAGCAAAATCCTACGGCGAATACTTAAAAGAATATTTATTGGATATTGGCGACGCTAAAGAACTAGTTGAAAAAACCATATGTGGCGTTAATATTAGAGAATTAAAATGCTATAGTAACAATTCCCTTTCCAACTTACTTAACTATGATGCTAAGTTTATATTAGACCCCATACCCAACCTTTACTTTTCAAGGGATATGTTTTCAAGTATTGGTAAAGGCGTAAGCCTTAATAGGATGTACTCAACCACAAGAAGGCGTGAAAGCATATATGGAAAATATATTTTTAGATACCATAAAGATTTTTCAAATGTACCAACTTATTATAATTCTAGAATACCCCACAGTATTGAAGGTGGCGATATATTAGTATTATCAGAAAATGTTGTTTGTATAGGTATATCACAAAGAACAAGTCCCGAGGCAATAGAAACATTAGCAAACAACTTATTTAATGATGAAGAATGTGCTATTGATACTGTTTTAGCCTTTGAAATACCTAATACACGAGCGTTTATGCATCTAGATACTGTATTTACACAAATTGATAGGGATAAATTTACTATACACAAACAAATAATTCACACCCTAAGAACATTTGAAATTACAAAGGGTAATAATAATTCTTTAAAGATTATAGAACTAGAACAAAGCCTTAAAGAAGTATTGGCCAAGTATATGAAAGTTGAGGAAATACAACTTATATATTGCGGTGGTAGTGATAGCATTGCCTCGGCTAGAGAACAGTGGAATGATGGTAGTAACACATTTTGTATAGCCCCAGGCAAGGTTATAGTATACGATAGAAACACTGTTACTAATGCTTTGTTGGAAAATATTGGTATAGAAATAATAAAAATACGCAGCTCTGAGCTATCAAGGGGTAGAGGTGGCCCCAGGTGTATGACAATGCCATTAATTAGAGAAAATATATAATAAAAAAACAGCCAATTGGCTGTTTTTTTATTATATTGTTTGTACACTGAATTCAACTGTAAATTCTTTGTTAGCATCAAGCTTTATTGCAAAGGGCTTATCCTCAAAATTACCACTTTCACCAATTGTTGTGGGTAAACCAATCCATGGTTCCACACATATGAAAGGGGCTTGTTTTTTGGTTGGTGACCACAAAACTAAAACTGGAAAACCTTTAAATCCAAGCCTTACACCCTTATTGGTGTTTTTATGTACTAAGTCAACATGGGTTGATTCTAAGTTTACATAAATAAGGGAATCTAAATCAAAATAAGAATATTTTAATGGAACTATGTTTTTATCATTTAAATTATTAAGTTGAGCATTAAAGTTAAACAATGGACCATCAATATAATAGGCTGGAGTATTTTCCGTTTTTTCAAAAACTAAATTATAATCCTCAAATTGTTCACCTTTGTTTATTGGGCAATTAAATGATGGATGGGATCCAATGCAAAACACCATTGTTTTATTGTTTGTATTTACTACTTTGTACTCTGTTTTAAATCCATTTTCAATTAATGTATGGGTAACATAAAGTTCAAAGTTATAAGGGTACATCTTTAGTGTATCTTCATTACTTTTTATAGAAAGGCTTATGGAATGCTCACTTTGTGCAACAACATCAAAAAGTTCACCTTTTACAAAACCATGTTTTGGTATGTTATAGGTTTTCCCTTCAATTATTGTTTTATCCTCATAAAGTGCCCCTGGAAATGGAAAAAGCACCGGAGAATTTCCTGCCCAATATTTTTCATCACCTTGCCAAAGATATTCCTTTTCACAAAAATATGAATATAATTCGGCCCCAATATCTGTTACTTTTGCAATAGCATTGCCTTTTTTTAGAATATAATCCATATTTACCTACTTTTTGATGAAAACCCTTGCCTCGTAAGGTTGTAGATCTTCACAATTATTTTTTGGGTTTGGATAGTTGCAAATTAGTATTTCACCTTCAGGTTTTATCATATCGCATTTTACAATTTTGTTTGTAAAGTTTGTAACTATTGTAAGTTTGCAATTATCAAGGCTTCTTGTGTATGCAAAAACCTCTTCGCTATCTGGTAGCAATAGTTCATAGTTACCATCAACAATAACGGGCAGTTCTTTCCTTAAAGCAACGAGTTTTCTGTAATAATTAAACACAGAATCTTCATCATTTATTTGTGCATCAGCATTTATTGTTTTATAGTTAGGGTTTACCTTTATCCAAGGTTCACCCTTGCTAAAGCCTGCATTTTCGCTATCATTCCATTGCATAGGTGTGCGAGCATGGTCACGGCAACGTTCATTTAAAGCAGCTATCATAGATTCATGAGTATGAACTTTTTTATCATCAACCAAATCCTTATAAGCCGAGAAAACCTCATAATCTCTACAATCATCTAATGAGTTTATTGTATAGTTTGTCATGCCAAGTTCTTCACCTTGGTAAATATAGGGTGTGCCCTGCTGGAAATGAAGCATTGTAGCTAACATTTTAGCACTTTTTTCCCTTAAAAAATCACTTGATGTATTACCAAAACGAGATACACAACGAGGTTGATCGTGGTTGCTTAAATATAAGCTATTCCATGCTTTACCATGTAAACCAGTTTGCCAATGGCTTGTTACACGTTTAAAGTCGGTTAATTTAATTTTTCTAGTATGCCATTTACCTGCGGCGCCCTTATCTTCAATACCAACAAGTTCAAATTGGAATACCATATCAAGCTCGCTACCATCAAGGTTGGCATATTTTTGAGCATCCTCAACGGATACACCTGGAGTTTCACCAACAGTAATAGTATCGTAGTTGGAGAAGGTTTTTTTATTCATTTCCTGTAAAAACTCATGTACTCGTGGACCATTTTCACAATGAGCACCATCGCCACCATCAACCCTAAGTGTTGCCTCGGGTTTTGAAATAAGGTTTATAACATCCATACGGAATCCATCAACACCCATATCAAGCCAGGTGTTCATCATTTTATAAACTTCTTCCCTAACTTCATCGTTTTCCCAATTCAGTTCTGGCTGTTCAACTGCAAAGTTATGGAAATAATATTGACCAGTTGTTTCGTCAAATTTCCAAACAGGTTCATTAAAGAAACCATATTGTGTTGTTGGTTTTTTATCACCAAAACCGTCACGCCAAATGTAAAAATCCCTTTTGGGGTTATCCTTAGAGGATTTACTTTCTATAAACCAAGGGTGCATATCGGATGTATGGTTAACAACAAGGTCCATAAGTATTTTTATTTCCCTGTCATGAGCCTTTTTTAAAAGCTCTTTAAAGTCATCCAATGTGCCAAATTTTTCTGAAATATTATAATAGTCGCTAATATCGTAACCATTATCTTTATCAGGTGATTTATAAATTGGTGAAAGCCAAATAATATCTATACCTAATAATTTTAAATAATCTAACTTTTCTATTATCCCCCTTATATCACCAACGCCATCATTATTAGAGTCCATAAAGCTTCTTGGATATATTTGATACACAACTGATTTTTTCCAGTCCATAATAACCCTCCTAATTTTACAATTAATATTACATGTATATGTTACGAAACTAAAATGTTAATGTCAATACAAAAAGCTTTATTTAAAGGGTTAAACTATACTACAAAACATTAAAAATCATGATATTTTTAGAAAGTTGTAAAAATGCATTTTGTATTAAACTATGCTATAATTATTTTGTATTCTTAATTGAAAAAGAGAGGTTTTTAACATAAAAAATATTGCTATATTGGGCAGTACAGGCTCTATTGGCACCCAAGCTTTAGATGTAATTGTCCTTCATGAGGATAAATATAATATCGTTGCCTTATCTGCCCATAAAAACACAGAATTATTTTTTGAGCAAGTGCGCAGATTTAAGCCAAAATATGCCGCCTTAACTGGTTACGATAGTTTTGATATACCTACAGATTTAAACTTTTGTGAGTTTATTTTTGGTGTTGATGCATTGGAAACCATTGCCAAAGCTAATGAAGTTGAATACATAATAATATCTGTTGTAGGCATGGTAGGCCTAAAATCGGTGTTAACAAGCTTAAAAAATGGCAAAAGAGTGCTTTTAGCAAATAAAGAAGCTCTTGTTGCAGGTGGGAAGCTTGTTATAGATACAGCTAAAAATGCTGCATTTTTGGCAAAAAACAACCCTAACTTTGTTGAAAATGCTAGTTATTTTGATGGCGTGGATTTTCCATCACCCTTATCAAGGCTATTGCCAATAGATAGTGAACATAGCGCTATATTTCAATGCATGTGTGGCAATTCATCAAACCGTATAAATAAAATATTTTTAACATGCTCTGGTGGCCCTTTCCGTAACTGGGATAAAACCAATATTGATAACGCTACACCTAAGGATGCCTTAAAGCATCCAAAGTGGAATATGGGTGCTAAAATAACTATTGACTCTGCAAGCTTATTTAACAAGGCCCTTGAAGTAATTGAGGCAAAGTGGTTGTTCAACGTAAACGAAAGTGATATTGATGTACTGATACACCCGCAAAGTATTGTACACTCAATGGTAGGCTTTGACGACGGCGGAATAATTGCACAGCTTGGTGAGCCAAGCATGAAGTTGCCCATACTTTATTCCCTTAGCTACCCTGAAAGATTAAACTGTGGTGTTAATTTTCCAAAATTAAGTAACTTAGAGTTTTATGAGCCTGATACAAACAAGTTTGAATCATTAAAAATTGTTAGGGAATGTTTAAAAAAGGATGATGCATCCTGCCTAATAATGAATGCTGCAAACGAGGTAGCTGTTGACGCCTTTTTAAAGGAAAAAATAAAGTTTGGAAGCATTACAAACGCTGTTAAACAAGTACTTAACGAAATAGAACCATTACCCGTTAATAGCCTTGACGAAATAATTTATGCTGATAATTTAGCAAGGCAAAAAACAGTTAATTATATAAACAAATTGAAAGGTGAAAATTAATGACTATATTATACATATTTTTAGCGATACTACTTTTAGGTATATTAATAACCGTACACGAATTAGGGCATTTTACCGCAGCAAGGATTGTTGGTATACCTGTAAAAGAATTTAGTATAGGTTTTGGCCCCAAGTTAATATCTTGGAAAAGCAAAAAACATGATACTCTATTTAAAATTTCGGCAATACCCATGGGCGGTTACTGTATGTTTTATGGTGAAACAGGTAGTGACCCAGAGGCAGGCGAAGAGGTTTACGAAAAAGATGACCCAAGGTTATACAATAACCACAATGTGTGGAAAAGGATGTTAACCGTAATATCTGGCCCACTTATGAACTTTATATTAGCGATTGTTGTTGCTGTTGCACTTGTTGGCCTTTTTGGCAACAGTATTGAAGGTTTGAAAGTTATTGAAGTGCAAAGTGATTCCCCCGCATATACTGCAGGTTTAAATACGAATGATGAAGTATTAACAATTGAAGGTTTAATCGTAAATGATGGCACAATGAGCGGTATATCAAACCTAATTACAAAGGTTGCAGAACCTGATAAAGAGCTTGATATAGTGGTATTACGTGATGGCAGTGAGCATAGTTTAAAAATTACTCCAGCATTTAATGAGGCTGAAAAAAGGTATATGATAGGCATTACAGTTGGGCCCATATTAGGTAAAATTGCCCCTTCGCAAATATTGCCACAAGCTTGGGGTTTTTGTGTTGAAGCAGGTTCTTTAATAGCAAAGTCTTTAGGAAAACTGTTTACAACTGGTGAAGGATTTGACCAAACATCAGGCCCCATAGGTGTTGTTAAAATAATAAGCGAACAAACACAACAAGGCGGCTTATCAATGTTTTTAAACTTAGCTGTAATAATATCTATAAATTTAGGTTTGGTAAACCTTTTACCCATACCTGGCCTTGATGGTGCACGGTTTATATTTATGCTTATCGAGGCTATAAGGCGCAAGCCAATAAACCAAAAAATAGAGGCTTATATACATATGGGTGGCTTTGTATTATTGTTTGGTTTGTTAATATTTTTAACATTTAGAGATGTGTTTAACATTGTTGGATAGGAGATAACTATGCTTAGCAAAAAAGTAATTGTTGGCGGTATACCTATTGGTGGCGGGGAAAGAATATCAATACAATCCATGACAAATACTGATACTAGGGATGCCGAGGCTACATTAGGCCAAATAAGATCCTTGGTAACTGCCGGTTGCGATATAGTGAGGGTATCTGTATTTGATAAGGAATGCTTAAATAGCATTAAAACTATTGTTGATAATAGCAATTGCCCTATAGTTGCAGATATACATTTTGATTATAGATTAGCCATAGGAGCTGTTGAAAACGGTGTAGCTAAACTTAGAATAAATCCAGGAAATATAGGCTCTGACGATAAGGTTAGACTATTATCCGACTGTTGTAAGCAACATAATGTGCCTATACGCATAGGTGTAAATAGCGGGTCATTGGAAAAGGATATTTTAGCTAAATATGGCGGCGTTACCCCTGAAGGTATGGTTGAAAGCGCTATGCGCCATGTAAAGATACTTGAAGATACTGGGTTTAATAATATTGTATTATCATTAAAATCTTCTGATGTTCCATTAACTGTAAACGCTTATAGATTAATTTCAAAAGCTTGTAACTATCCTTTACACGTTGGAATAACCGAGGCTGGTTTGCCAGAAGAGGGTGGAATAAAAAGCGCTGTTGGCATAGGCACGCTACTTATGGAAGGCATAGGTGATACAATAAGGGTATCTTTAAGTGCTGACCCCGTTGCAGAAATTTATATGGCTAAGAACATTTTAAAAGCAACTGGTCACTTAAAGGAAGGTATAGATATAATATCCTGCCCAACATGTGGTAGAACAAGAATAAAGCTTGAAGAAACCGCAAGAAGAGTTAGGGATGCCTTAAAGGATGTTACTTTGCCATTAAAGGTTGCTGTTATGGGCTGTGTTGTAAATGGCCCTGGCGAAGCTAAAGAAGCCGATATTGGTATAGCTGGTGGTGATGGTAGCGCATTGTTATTTAAAAAAGGTGAAAAGCCCATAAAAATAACTGGTGACTATGCCGCAATATTAATTGATGAAGTTAGAAAAATGGTAGATAAAAGTAATACTGGAGAATAAAATGCAAAACTATCTTGCCCTACAAAAAATTGAAAACGAAATGCCTTATATATCGGATAAAATTACCCTTATTAAGGTTAATTTTGATGCAAAAAACAACAAGGCTTACTTTCTTTTTGAAAGCACAATACTTGTTGATGAGCCAGAGTTTTTAAAAATAGAAAAAATTTTGCAGAGCATGTATAGGTCTATGAAAGTTGCTGTGCGTATAGCCTCACCTAGTTTAGGTAAGGACTTTTTAAAGGATATTAACGCGTATAAACAAGTGCTTGAACGCTTTTTGATGAGAAGCACAGATGCCGCACGCGCTTGGATTAAAGATGTAGGTTGGGAGCTTGAAAGCAATAGAATAATGCTTACTTGCCCTGATGAATATGCAGAAAACTTTTTTAGAAAACATAATTTTGACGAAAAATTAAAACAAGCTATTTGGGATATTTTTAGAATAGAAATACCTGTTGTGTTAATAGTAGCTGGTGAACGTGAGGCATGGATAAATAAAATAAGATCTATGAGGGTAGAATTTAACGGGGATAATTCGCCAGAATTGCTTGTTGAAGAACAAGTTGAGGCTGTTGCCCCTGTTAAAGAAAAACCCAAGCGACAAAGAATTTCAAAACCAAAGGAAGATGTTATTCCAAAGCAGGAACTTTTGTATGGAAAAGCAATGGGTGGAGTATGCTCCCCCGTATCATCTTGCACAGAAGACGCAGGCCAAATAACAGTATGTGGTACTATAGATAACATTGAAAAGCGTGAATTGCCTGGTGGCAAAACATTATTATTAAAATTTACCATTAGTGACAACACTGGTTCAGTGTATAGCAAATGTTTTTTCAACTATGGAATAAGGGGAAAAGCTAAAAAAGAAGATGGCAGCATAGACTTTGAAGAATTAAAAAGGGCATCTCGCCAAAACATAAATACCATGGTAGATAATATTAAAAGTGGCGATAGAATGCTTTTAAGTGGCCATTGTGTTTACGATAGCTTTTTAAGGGAACCTTGTATTAATGTAAAGTCACTATCAAGAATGCCTAAAGATATAAGGATGGATGATAGCGAAGAGAAAAGGGTTGAACTGCATTTACACACGCAAATGAGCGCCATGGATGCTGTTAGCCCTGCTGTTGAATTAATAGAACGGGCTGCTAAATGGGGTCATAAAGCAATTGCAATTACAGACCACGGAGTGGTCCAGGCTTACCCCGCTGCTTTTGCTGCAGCAAAGAAGCACAAAATAAAGCTTATACCTGGTTGCGAGCTTTATATGTGTGATTATGCAGTACCAATAAAAAATGCTAATAACAATAGCTTAAACGATCCAATAGTTGTGCTCGACTTTGAAACCACTGGCCTAAGTACAAACCACGATAGAATAATTGAAATTGGTGCTGTTAAATTAGTTGAAGGCACAATTGTTGATACTTTTAGCACATTGGTAAACCCTGGCACAGCCCTAAGCTCAAAAATTACAGAAATAACAGGTATAACAGACATTATGCTTGTTAATATGCCAAAACCTGAAGATGCTGTTGAAAAATTGCTAACTTTTATTGGCGATAGCGCAATTGCTGCTCATAATGCTCCATTTGATATGGGTATGCTTAATAGCGAACTTAAAAGAATGGGGAAAAAAATAGATAACCAAGTTATTGACACACTGGTATTAGCAAGGTCTATTTACCCCGACTTAAAAAGTTATAGATTAAAAGCCCTGTGTAAAAACCTTGGTGTTGTTTTGCAAAATGCTCATAGAGCAGTACACGATGCAACAGCTACAGCACAATGTTTAGCAGTAATGTTCAACTTAATGATAGAACAAGGTAACGATACCTTTATAAAAGTAAACGAGGCCTTAGATAAAGCTTCATTTGGAACTACAAACCATTTAAGTGTATTAGTATCAAAACAAGAAGGCTTAAAAAACTTATATTACTTAATATCCCAAGGGCATTTAAAATATTTCCAAAGAAATATGCGTGTGCCTCGCTTTGAGGTTGAAACTCATAGGGATGGCTTGTTATTAGGCAGCTCTTGTTCAAGCGGAGAATTGTTCCAAGCAGCATTGTATGGCGCTAAAGATGAAGAACTTGAAAAAATTGCTAAGTTTTATGATTATATAGAAATAATGCCTCTGGATAACAACGCCTACCTGGTTAGAGAAAACTTAGTTAAAAATTATGATGAAATAAAACAAATTAACATAAGGCTGTATAATCTTGGCGAAAAATTAGGCATCCCTGTTGTGGCAACTGGCGATGTTCACTTTACAGACCCCCAAGATTCAATATACAGGGCGATATTAAAAGCTAGTATGAATTACAGTGATTTTGATAAGCAAGAGCCCTTATATTTAAAAACTACGGATGAAATGCTTGATGCCTTTAAATACCTTGGTGAAGAAATTGCCCACAAGGTTGTTATCGATAATACAAACTTAGTAGCCGATATGATAGATAATATTAGGCAATACCCAAAACACCCTGATGGTGAATTCGCTGTAACATTCCAACCCTTTTGGCCTGATGCTGAAGATAATATAAGGAATAGTGCAATGGGCAGGGCTAAAGAATATTATGGTTACCCCTACCCAGATATTGTTCAAAAAAGGTTGGATAAAGAGCTTAAAAGTATACTTGGATACGGCTTTGGTACACTATATAACATTGCGCAAAAATTGGTAAAAAAATCCAATGATGATGGTTATGTTGTTGGTAGTAGGGGCTCTGTTGGCTCCAGCTTTGTTGCAACAATGTGTGGCATAACTGAAGTTAACCCCCTACCCCCACATTACAGGTGTGGAAAATGTAGCCACAGCGATTTTAATGTACCAAAAGAGTTTACATCTGGCATAGACTTACCAGATATGCTTTGCCCAAAATGTGGCGAGCCAATGATAAAGGATGGATATAATATCCCCTTTGAAGTATTTTTAGGCTTTGAAGGTGATAAGGTACCCGATATTGACCTTAACTTTAGTGGAGAATACCAAGCTAAAGCTCACGCATATGTCGAGGAACTATTTGGTAGTGATTTTGTATATAGGGCTGGAACAATATCTGCCATGGCTGAAAAAACAGCCTTTGGTTATGTTAGCAAATACTTAGAATTAAAAGGAACAACTGCCACCCGTACCCACAAAGAAAGGCTTGCCCGTGGCCTTATGGGCGTAAAAAGAACAACAGGGCAACACCCTGGTGGTATTGTTGTTTTACCTAAAGAATATTCAATATATGACTTTACACCCATACAGCACCCTGCTGATGATAGCACGGGCAATACAATAACAACACACTTTGACTTTACATCAATGCACGACATATTAGTTAAGTTAGATATACTTGGCCACGATGACCCAACTATGCTGCACGACTTAGAGCATTTAACTGGTATAAAATACACAGACATTCCCCTTGACGATAAAAAGGTTATGAGTTTGTTTACTAGCCCTGAAGCTTTAGGTGTAACTGCGGAGGATATTTTAAGCCCAACAGGTACATTGGGAATACCCGAATTTGGTACTGGCTTTGTACAAAATATGCTTATGCAAACGCAACCAAGCACAATGGATGAATTGTTGAGAATATCTGGCCTTTCCCATGGTACTGATGTGTGGGCAGGTAATACCGAGGAAATTATAAAGCGTGGGGATGCAAAATTATCTGAATGTATTTGCACCCGTGACGATATTATGAATGCCTTAATTTCTTACGGCCTTGATAACAAACTTTCATTTGATACAATGGAGCGTGTAAGAAAAGGTCGTGGCTTACCTGATGAAACTGTTGATATAATGAAAGAAAACAATGTACCTGATTGGTTTATTGGCAGTTGCCAAAAAATTAAGTACATGTTCCCTAAAGCTCATGCATGTGCTTATGTTATTATGGCGTTGCGTATAGCTTATTATAAAGTATATCACCCCTTACAATATTATGCTGCATACTTCACAATAAGGTCAGTAGGCTTTGATTCATCAACAATGATATTATCAAACGAAGTACTAAAAGAGAAAATTGAGAATTATGAAAAAACTGATGGTAGAGCTGGAAGAAAGCTTACCCCTACAGAAAAAGATGAACTTTATGCTTTGCGTATGACATTGGAAATGCAAAGCAGAGGTATTAACTTTTTGAAAGCAGATATTTATAAAAGTGATTCACGTTTGTTTTTGCCAGAAGGTAATGCGCTTAGAGTTCCTTTCAACTCCTTACCAGGCCTTGGAACAACCGTTGCAGAAGGAATAGTTGCCGCAAGAAATGACGAACCCTTTAATAATATAGAGGATTTAAAAGAGAGGGCTCATATAGGCAATAGCATGATTGAAATGCTTAAAAACAACGGTGTAATTGAAGGTTTGCCAGACTCTGCACAGATGGATATGTTTTCACTTTTAGGCTTATAAAGTGAGGTATAAATGTTTTCAGCAATATATTTAATATGTTTTTTATTAGGTGGATATTATATAATACAAAACTTACAACCCCAGCTTAAACCCATAACAAGAATATGGTTAGGGGCTGCTTTAGGTTTGTTGTTTATGATGTGGCTACCAGTAATATTCGCATTTATATACAAGTTTTCATTAAAAGCACACATATTTGCATTGGCTACGCTTTTGCTTTTATGTGTAGGTTCTTATTTTATAAGGTCAAAAGAAAATTTAGCTGCCTTTGATAATGATGAAAAAGAAAACTTGCGTAATATATTAATATTTATATTGCCAATAATATTGCTTACTGGATACCTTCAATTTACTCACAATATTAGAATAAGTAATACTGGGGCTTTACATAGCGGCCAAAGTACATATGGTGATTTACCATTACATTTATCCATAATAACAAGCATACCTAATTCAAGCTTCCCTCCAGACTATAGCATTTATTATGGAGGATTATTAAGTTATCCTTTTTTAATAGATAGTTTATCCTCCAGCTTGTATATGTTTGGATTTAGTTTGCAGTTAAGTATTATTTTGCCTGGCACATTAATTTGCTCAATAATATATATTGCATATTATTCTATTGTTAGGGAATGTACTAAATACAAAAGTGCAGCCATATTAGCTTTCTTACTGTTATTTTTAAACGGTGGTTTAGGCTTTTTATATACCCTTGATGGCGCAGGCACAAGCCTATTTGATAAGTTAAGGGAAGTGTTTAACGGCTTTTATATGACTCCTACAAATCAACCCATGCCAAACAACTTGCGTTGGAGTAATATAATAGCCGATATGCTAATACCCCAAAGAACTTTTATGGGTGGTTGGCTATTAGTTATGCCAATAGTGTATTTTTTAGTTGTACCATTTTATAAAAAAACAAGCCCAAGTAAAAGGCAAACACTGTTAATGATAATTTTTACAGCAGCATTACCTATGGTAAACACGCATGCTTTTTTAGCCATAGGCTTATTTGCTATTGGTGAATTGCTTTTTCAAACAATATATCAAGAAAAAGAATTACGTGTTAAACATGCAACAAACTTAGTGTTTTTTGGTGCCATTGCCCTAATACTTGCTATACCTCAACTTCTTACTTGGACCTTTAACCAAGCACTTGGGAGTAATAATTTTATAAAGTTTCAATTTAATTGGGTAAACAATCCCTCTGGTAGAGGTATGAGAGATTTATATTTTTGGTTTTATTTAAAAAATATCGGCTTACCCGCATTAATGATATTGTTTTCACTTTTTACAAAGGATAAAAAGCATCGTGCAATTATATATGGTGCTTTTGTAATATTTATAGTGGCAGAATTAATTAGATTTCAACCTAATGAGTATGATAATAACAAGTTATTTTATGTATGGTTTTTGCTTTGCCTTCCAGTAGCTTGTGATTGGGTACTTGGTGTATATAAACGATTAAAAGGTGTTGGTGGTAGGCGTTTAATTGCTGCAGTTTTCCTATTTTTTAGTTTTACAAGTGCCACGCTAACCTTAATACGTGAAGTTATAAGTGACTATCAACTTTTTGATTCTGAAGCAGTAGCAGCCTCGGAGTTTATAAACGAAAATATACCTAAGCATAGTATGTTTTTAACATCAACCACACACGTAAACCCTGTTGCATCCCTTTCGGGTCAAAATATATTATGCGGGCCAGATTTATGGTTATACTATCACGGTTTTGATACAAGCGAAAGAAAACAAGAGCTATATAATTTTTACAGCAACCCTAGTAAAGATAGTGAAATATTAAGTAAATATGGTGTTGAATATATTTACTTAAGCCCATACGAACGAAGCGAGTTTGATGTTAATGAAATTGCTCTAAGTGAAAACTTTAAAGAAATATATAGCAATGGCATTGGTGGAATTAAAATATATAAGGTAGAATAGATATGAGATTTGTTAGATATTCATTTGAAAATGATAAACCCATAAGAGCAGTTCTTTTTAAAGATGGAAATATGATACAGCTTACTTTAAGAGTTGTTAAGTTTGATGATATAGGCTTTTATTACACAACAAGCAAATCAAAAAAAGAGCAATATGCAAGCTACGAAGATTTATTATCTAGTGCATATGCCCGTGGAGATGAAGAAGGGAAATAAACATGAAAAAAATTTTTGATAAAATAAAAGGTATAATAAGTGATAAAAAGACCCTTAACGAAGCTATAAGATATATAGTTATTGGTGTATTAACAACTTTAATAAACTTAGTTGTTTTTTGGTTTTTTAGAAATGTAATAATTATAGATTTGTTTTTAGCATCAACAATTGCATGGATATTGGCTGTATTATTTGCTTATTTTACTAACAAAGGTTTTGTATTTAATAGCAAAGTTAGCGGAACAAAAGAAGTATTAAAAACAATGGCTTTGTTTTTTTCAGCAAGGATATTATCTTTTTTAATATTTGACCTGTTTGGTTTATGGCTTTTTGTGGATGTATTTAAAATGAACGAATTGCTAGCAAAAATATTAAACAATGTATTTGTTATAATATTTAACTTTATAGCTAGTAAATGGTTTATATTTAAAAAATAAATATAATAAACATATAAAAGGCAGCTAAAACGCTGCCTTTTATATGTTTATTAATCTATTTGCTTTAAGCATATCTGCTTCCAACTCGTCGTGGGTAACTATTATGCATATTCTATCCCCTATATGCTCCCTAACATAATTTATTACCTTGGATTTTGTATCAAGGTCTAAGCCTTTAAAAGGTTCATCAAGGAGTATTAAGTCGCTTTTAGCGATAATTGCTCTAACAATAGCAACTCTACGCTTCATTCCTCCGGAATATTCATTTACTGGGTTTTTTTCCCAGCCATCCAGGCCAACTAATTTAAAATGCTTTATAATTTCATCAGGGCTTGAACCACAAGTATGAACAATGTTATCTAAACCTGAAAATTCATTAAGCAATCTGTTTTCCTGAAACACCATTGATATGTTTTTGGGAACACCTGTTATATCGCCAGAATCTGCTTTTATAATACCAGCTATTATATTTAATATAGTAGTTTTTCCTTCACCACTTTTCCCCATAAGCGCAATGGTTTCGCCATCATTTATGCTTAAAGAAAAACTGTTTAGTACATTAACATTTTCAAAGGCTTTATTTATATTTAAAAGTTTTATCATTGCTTACCTCCTTTTAAATTAAGCACCCTTCTGTATGCTAATTTTAAAGAGAGGGATAATACTTTTTCAATAATCATACTTAATGCTATTATTGTAGCAGTCCATGCAAAAAGGTCCGCCGTACTCAAATATAGCTTAGCTTCATACATAAAATCCCCAATGCTACCGCCAGGCATACCAATTACTTCAGCTGCCACCCCTGCTTTCCATGCCATACCAATTGATATTATCATTGTGGAATTAATAAAGGGCATTATATGAGGAATATATATACATCTTATTTTTTTTGACATTTTCATTTTAAATATATTTGCCATTTCCAAAAGTTTGATATCTACGGTATTTAAAGCCTCATATGTATTTGAATAAACAATAGGAAAAACAATTAAAAACACCGTTAATATACTAAGGGATTTAGCACTTAACCAAATAAGGCAAAGTATTATAAATGATGTAACAGGGGTGGCTTTCATTGCTGTTACATATGGCCAAAGTAAAGTATCTACAAATTTATACTTGTTAGCAACAATAGCAAAAATCAATGCTACAACAATTGCAAGGCAAAAACCCAAAAATATTCTTATAAGCGAAAACGAAACTGCTGCCCAATATTCACTTGTTAAAACAAGCTGAGACAATCGTTCTATTACTTTTACAGGTGTTACAAGTAGTAATTTATTATTTAGCAACATAGCAAACAATTGCCATACAATTAATGATATGGCAATTGATACTATTTTTTGTTTTAATGATATATTACTTTTGTGTTTTTGCATAGAATGCTTCGTCAGGCATACTGCCACCTATAGATTTTGGGTTTGAGTCAAATAATATTTGAAGATATGCATTTGTTATATTTTGCATGTCTTCTCCATCAATATATGTGATATTGCAATATGGCAAAGCTTTTTTTGCAACTGCTGCTTTAAATATTCCAAATTTTTCAATTATTTGGGCAGCTTCATCATTATTTGCATTTACAAACTCAACACTTGCTTTGTGGTCAAATAGGAAGTTTGCAATAGCCTCAGGATTTTTTTCAGCAAAGTCCGCCTTTACAACTGTAACGCCTGTAACAAAGCTTGAACCATTATTTAACTTATTCCATTCCTCTGTTAAGTTTGCAGCTATACGCAAACCTTCAACTTGACCTTGAGCAATTGTTACAAAGGGCTGTGGTAGCATAGCAACAACATTTTTGGTATTTTGCATAATTGCAACTACCTCTGTTGCCTCGCTTTTAAATATAAGGTTTAAATCTTTATCAGGGTCTATACCATTTTGGCTTAATATATACCTAAGTGAATATTCTGGTACTGTACCTTTGCCTGTGGCATAAACATCTTTTCCCTTAAGGGAGCTTAAATCTGTAACAGATTCACCGTTTTCAACTATATATAAAACGCCCAATGTATTAACATCTAACATTTTTAGCAACTTGCCCTCTGTTTTGTTATAAAGTGTGGCTGCAAGGTTTAGTGGAATTGCAGCAATATCTGCCTCGCCAGAACTTAGTTTTGCAACAGCCTCATCTGCTGTACCAAGAGCTTGGAATTCATACTTGTTTTTTGTATTACCTTTTTCATTTTGGTCAAGAAGGCCTGCCATACCCATAGATGTGGGACCTGTTAAGCCTACAAGCCTTACAGTTGGTGTTTCCGCAATTGTGGGAATATTAGAAAGTATCATCAACAAGGATAATACTAATGCAAAAAATTTCTTATTCATAATTACCTCCAAAAAAATACTAAATATGTTTCTCAACATATTTAGTATACCACAAACTTAGTTATTTGAATCAAAGTTCTATTACTGATCCCGCCCTAATACGTTCAAGCCTATCGCCCATTTTACCTTTTATATATTCAAATTGTTCTTCACCTATGCAATGGCCTGTATAATATTTAGTTTTTTTATGTTCCAACATATCATCAACAACCATATCCAAGGCACGCTTTTCCTTTTTATTGTTGATATCAACATTTAATAAATGTATTCCACCAATAAAAGCACCAATATCATCATACCTTGCCCAATGCATAATATTGTTTATACCCTTATGGGAACACCCAGATACCAAGGCTTTACAACATTGCTTTTCATTAATAATTAGGTATTGTTCATGGTGAAAATCATCTGCAATAAAGTTGCTGTTACTTTTTGCCGTGTAACCATAGGGTTTTATATGGGATATAACCTTTCTATCGTTACCGGAGAACAATTGTAATGTTTCATCAATAAAATATTCATCTTCCACAAAAACAAAACGTTCTTTATGCTTTTTTAATTCTTCACTTAAGCCAATATATTCCGTTTCACCCATATAATATTTTCCAAAAACATCTACATTAGCATAAACTTTAGCTATACTATTAACCTCAAAAAAGTTAATTAGCCCGCCACTATGGTCATTATGCCCGTGGGTTAGCACACAAATATCAACTTTAGATAAATCTATACCTAATTTTTTAGCATTGCTTAAAAAAACATCGCTTTTGCCTGTATCCACAAGTATATTGTGTTTTTTTGTTTCTATATACAAACTTAAACCATGTTCAGAGTCAAAATTTTCATTAATTGTAGAATTTTCAGTTAATACATATAATTTCATGCATAGCTCCTTTATTGCAGTTTATTTTTTAAATAAGCTTTAAGAAGCTCAAAAGAAAAATATTTAAAACATTTTACACATTCATTATAAATGTTTTTAACAATATTTGCAAAACTTTTTATAATATAATTATGTTTGACTACATTTATAGGCATTGGTATAATTATTTGTAGATTTTAAAAAGTTTTATAGAGGTAAATATTATGAACTATGAAAATTATTTGTATAATGGAAAAAAGAATATAAACTTAAACGAATATAGAACAGATGCCCCTAAAAATATAAACAAAGAAGAATGTTTATCAATTTTTGAGAAAAACAAAGAAGAATTAGCTGTTATGCAAGAAAAATTATTTGCTGATGGCAAAGAAGGAATTATTGTTATTATTCAAGCATTAGATGCCGCCGGCAAAGATAGTATAATAAAGCACGTATTTGGTTGTTTTAACCCCCAAGGCTGTGATGTTACTGCTTTTAAAGTGCCTAGTAGCGAGGATTTAAAACATGATTATATGTGGAGAATTTTTAAGCACATGCCTGAAAGGGGCGGTATTGCTGTATTTAATAGATCCTATTATGAGGATGTAATTGTTGTAAAGGTAAATAAAATTTATAAAAAATATGCCATGCCTGAAAGAACAATAGGCAAAGACCCTGATGATTTTTTTGACGAAAGATATAAACAAATACTAAATTTTGAAAACTATGCCTACCAAAATGGTTATAGGGTTGTTAAACTATTTTTAAATGTATCTGCCGATAAGCAAAGGGAACGTTTTATCGAGCGCATGAAAACCCCAAGTAAAAACTGGAAATTTAATAGTAAGGACTTAATTGAAAGGGAATTAAGAAGTGAATATTTAGCTGCCTTTGTTAAAGCTTTTTCAGTAACAGCAACAGAGGTATCCCCTTGGTATATAGTGCCTGCAGATACAAAATGGTACACAAGATATTTAGTATCTGAAATATTAATTAATGTTTTTAAATCAATAGATCCCCAATACCCGCCATTACCCGAAAGTGAAAAAATGCAAATACCAATATATATAGACAAACTAAATAAAGAAAAGTAGAGGTGCTTATGAAATTAAATTATAAACGCACATTTTTAGTAGGATTGGCATTTATGTCCATCACAGCATTTTGGAACACATATAACCCTGTTATCCCTCTTGTATTAAAAAACACCTTCGGCTTATCTGAGGTGTTGCAAGGGCTTGTTATGGCTGCAGACAATATATTAGCAGTATTTTTACTTCCATTTTTTGGCACATTAAGCGATAAGTGTAAACTAAGAATAGGTAAGCGTATGCCCTATATTGTAGTAGGTACTGCCCTAGCAACTACTCTATTAATGTTTTTGCCCATGGCAGACTATGCTAAAAACTTATATGCTTATGTAGCAATATTATTCTTAATATTGTTATCAATGGGATTGTATAGGTCGCCTGCTGTTTCGCTTATGAGTGATGTTACCCCAAAACCATTAAGGTCAAAGGCTAATAGTATAATAAACCTAATGGGTGCCTTAGGTGGAGTATTTTCACTAATGTTATTAAAGTTTTTAGTTGGCAAATACCCTGATGGTAGGGATAACTATGAAATGGTTTATGTTGTTGTTGCAGGTTTTATGTTACTATGTGTAGCCATATTGTTATTAACAATAAATGAAAGAAAACTAGCAAAAGAAGTTGTGGATAATGATGAAGCAATAGCAGAAATAAATGATAAAGTTAGAGAAAACCTTGATGAACCAAGTGGCTTTAAGGCATTAAATAAGGAAGAACAAAAGAGTTTGCTGCTAATTTTATTTTCAATATTCTTTTGGTTTGTTGGGTATAATGCGGTTGAAACCAACTTTAGTAAATACGCAAACGTTAAATGGAATAGCGACATTGGTGCTGCTGCAACATGCTTAATGATAGCAACAGTTGGCGCTGTAGTTTCATATATACCGGTTGGAATAATTGCTACAAAGTTTGGTAGAAAAAGAACAATACAAGTTGGTATAGTTTTACTTGCTACTTGTTTTGGTTTAGCAAGCTTTTTAGGTGATTTTTCATATAGTTACTATATTCTATTTGCCTTTGTTGGTGTAGCCTGGGCAGCCATAAATGTAAACAGTTTACCTATGGTAGTTGAAATATGCAAATCTAAGGATATTGGTAAATTTACAGGGTATTATTATACTTTTTCCATGGCAGCACAAATATTCACACCAATATTCTGTGGTGTATTAATATCTATATTTGGTTATGATATATTAATGCCCTATGGGGCTGTGGCCGTAGCTATATCCTTTTTAACCATATCTAACTCAAAACACGGAGATTCAATAAAAGCACAATGATAATTGCATTAATTATAGTATTTTTAATATACTTGGCGCTTATATCTACAAGGCGATCAAGTTATTTTAAAAAAGTTCTTAGCCATAATTTATATGCCCATAGGGGCTATCACAGCAACCTTGTTTACCCTTGCGAAAACACATTAGCAGCTTTTAAATTAGCTATTGATAATGGCTATGGTATAGAATTTGATGTTCAACTAACAAAAGATAAAATTCCAGTTGTTTTTCACGATAAAACACTAAAAAGAATGCTTGGCATAGATAATTGCCTTAATGAATTTGATTATGCTTATTTAAGCAGTTTAAAGCTTCCCTGTGGCAACATAATACCAAGGCTTGATGAGGTTTTAACATTAGTTGAGGGTAGAGTACCATTGCTTGTTGAAATTAAGCACCATTCGGGTGCTCAAGAAACATCAAAAATAGCATACTCCCTTTTAAAAAGTTATAAGGGTGACTATACCGTGGAGAGCTTTCACCCTCTATCCCTTTACTGGTTTAGGAAAAACGCCCAAAATGTTATAAGAGGCCAATTATCTTCTGGGGACTTTAATAAAGAAGATATGCAAAACCCCATAGCTAGATTTGCTTTAAAATATATGCTTACTAACATAATATCGGCACCACATTTTATTGCATATAAAAGTGAAAGCGATAATAATTTAAGCATGGTACTAATGAAAAAAATATTTAAGCCTGCTTTGGCAGCCTATACTTTAAAAAGCCAAAAAGAATTAGATTCCGCTAAAAATAAAGGCTATACAATGTTAATATTTGAAGGTTTTAAACCTGAAAGGCACAGCTAATGCTGTGCCTTTAAAATATGTAATTTATAACTTTATTAAGGGGCTTAATTGGCTTTGTTATGGTTTTTAGTATATATACTATTAATAATGAAGTTATAAATATAATGAGTGTGTATTTGGGAACTGTTATTATAAAATGTGTTTTTAAGCCATAGGCTAGCAAACTTTTTAAAATCGGTACATGTAACAAATAAATTCCCAATGTACATGATGCCAATTTTTTAATAAAGCTATACTCTTTGTTAAACAACTTTAATGCAATTACATATAATGATACTGCCATTAAAAATACGTTTAAAGCATTCCAGTTATACATAAACATATAAGCTTTACCTTTTTGTATAGATATTAAAATAAAAGCAACAACGCTTAATAAGCTAATAATTACAAAAATAAAGATGCTTAAATTTAAATGTTTTTTAGATATAATTTGGCTTTTGTTTAATATATAATTGCCTAACATATAATAAAATATATATATACTTAAATTGCTAATTCCAATACCTATTCCATTTGTTAAAGTTATTAAGTTATTTAATAACCCAAGCTCTATTATATTGGGTAAAATTATAGTAAAAACAAATAGCAATATAAGTAAATATTCTTGTATTTTATTGTTTTGGGAAATATATTTTAGTATTGGTGTAATCAAGTAAAGGCCAATAGTTGCCAATAAAAACCACCTATATGTTGTATTTGATAATACACCTTTTATAAATTCAGTTAAATATTCTGTGTTATTTGAATTTATAAATGAAATTAAGTTTTCAAAATACTCAACAATGCCAAAAATAATGAATATAACAAATATTCTTAAGGCCTTTAATAATAAGCTTTTAAATGAATAATCCCTTTGAAGCATAAGGCTACCACTTATCATAAAAAACAATGGCACAGATAAACGAGCAAAAGTATCGTAGGCTGAATAATTCATAAATTCATAGGTTGTTACACTATATTGGCTTAAAAATGTACCTGATACGTGAATTACAACAACCAAAAATGAAGAAATTATCCTTAAATAATCCAAGTAAGGATAGCTTTTACTATTTATAAAAAAACACCCTTTCAAAACAAATATACTGTTATAATATCATATTAAATTAAAAAAAGGTATAACCCTAAGGTTATACCCTTTTATTTTGTAATTATCTGCCAAATTGAACGTCGTTGTTACCAGAGTCGGTTGTCCACATTTCAAGCATGTTGATAGGATCGTTAAAGTCTGCTATCCAACCATTACGTGCTATATCGTAGTTACCAGCTTTACGCTCGTTAAGGAATACGTTCCAGTCGATACTCTTAATTGTCATTGTGATACCAATTACTGCCAAGTCTTGTTGAACAGCTTCAGCAACTGCAACGTGACCTGTTGTAGCATTTGTTAGGTATTCAAAGCTAATTGGTGTATTAGCTGACAATTGGTTGTTATCGTCAAATTCAAAACCAGCGGATTTAAGCAATTCAATAGCTTTAGCAACACTTGCTTCAGGATCATATGCTACTGGGAAATAACCAGCGCTTTCTTCATCAGCATAGGTGTAGAACTCGTCATTAGCTTTGAAAATGCCACCTTGGCCATCAGCCATACCAGCAGGTAAGAATGATGTTGCAGGTACTTGACCCGTTTGGCCAATGTTTTCTGCAATGTATTCACGGTCGATTAGGTAGCTGAAAGCTTTACGCATATTAGCTGCTTGTTCAACTGTTTTGCCAGCAAACAATGGGCTCTTAACGTTGAAGTTGATGTAATATGTGCCTAATTGGCCAATTGTGTAGAATTCAGGAGAATCTAACAATTTTGCAATTTCATCTGTAGGAACACCATCGATGAAGTCTAAGTCGCCAGCAACATAAGCTGCATAGATAACTGTTTCATCAGCAGAAAGCATAAATTCTAATGTTTCTAATTTTACGTTTTCAGCGTTCCAATAGTTAGGGTTCTTTGTATAGATCATGTTTTCGTCATGGTTCCATTCTGTTAATACATAAGGACCAGAGGATACGAAACCAGCATCTAGTGCCCAAGCACCTGGGTTAACAACTTTGCCTGTTTCATCTTTATAACCAGGGCCAGCTTCTACAGCTGCTTGTTGTACAGCATAGAATGCGGGGAAAGCAGCAAGGTCTAACATATAAGCACAAGGAGCTGCAAGTTCAACTGTAAATGTTTTACCATCTTCAGATGCGGATACTGCTAGGTCATTTGGGAAGCCTTTAATGCCGTTGAACATGTAAGCATAGTCTGCTGTTGTTTCTGTGTTAGCAGCACGTTTCCATGAATATTCAAAGTCTTTTGCTGTTAAAGGTGAACCATCGCTCCATTTTAAGCCTTCACGCATTGTGAAAACATATGTTAAGCCATCTTCTGAGATTTCATAACCTGTTGCAAAGTCAGGTTGTAAAGCAGAGTTAGCATCATATGTGTAAAGACCACCAAAGGCTGCAATTGCTAAGCAAGCACCATCAACTGAGCTATTTAAAGCTGGGTCAAGTTTATCTGGTTCGCTTGAAAGGTTAAGCTTAGCGGATGTTTTATCGCCATTTGTAGCATATTCAAAGTGCTTCATACCATAAGCATTGCTATAAGCGCCTTGAAAATCTGGTTTAGCCATGTAAACATCATTGTAGTAGTATAGTGGAACAAGCGCGCCGGTATCCATTAAGATATCTTCAGCTTCGTGCATTAAAGCTTCACGAGCTGCGAAATCTGTAGAAGATTTGATTTGCGCAATTAGTTCGTCATACTTTGCCCAGTCGGGTTCTGAGCCTTCATCTGCGAATGCTGTAGCCATTGATAATAACATCATCATAGCTAACAAAAGAGCTGTGAGTTTTTTCATTTTTTATCCTCCTAATATGGATTATCTATATTTATCGTTATTAAACGATAATACCAAATTATTACCTTTCAAAGCAGCTAACAAAGTGACCAGGGCTTACTTCCTTAAGTTCTGGCACTTCTTGTGCGCAATGAAGTTTGCATTCACGGCAACGTGTTCTAAACGAGCAACCACTTGGCATATGCAAGGGGCTTGGAACATCGCCTTCTAATACTATACGCTTTCTATTCCTTGCACTTTCAGGGTCTGGCAATGGAATAGCAGATATCAAAGATTGAGTGTAGGGGTGTATTGGGTTACTTATTAGTTCTTTAGCGGGTGCAATTTCAACAATTTTACCTAGGTACATAACAGCTATTCTTTGGCTGATATGTTGAACAACAAGTAAATCATGAGCTATGAAAAGGTATGTAATACCAAGTTTTTGCTGCAATTCTTCAAATGTATTAATAATTTGAGCCTGTATTGATACGTCAAGGGCGGAAACAGGTTCATCACATACAATAAACTTAGGGTCAACAGCGAGGGCACGAGCTATACCTATGCGTTGCCTTTGACCGCCACTAAACTCATGGGCATACCTTCTTGAGTGGTCACTATTTAAACCAACTGTTTGAAGTAGTTCCGCTATCCTTTCTTCCCTTTCAGCCTTAGTTTTATAAAGCTTATGTATATCCAAGGGTTCGCCAACTATATCGGCAACGGTCATCCTTGGGTTTAGTGAGGAATAAGGGTCTTGGAACACTATTTGCATATCTTTACGATAGTTATAAATGTTTTTATCATTTATTAAGTTGCCATCGTAGTATATCTCACCACCAGTGGGCTTTTCTAAATAAAGTAGAGACCTGCCTACTGTAGTTTTACCACAACCAGATTCACCTACAAGGCCTAATGTTTCACCTTTTTCTATTGAGAATGAAACTCCATCAACAGCCTTAAGGGGAAGTTTTGTAAACATATCTTCTTTAACAATAAAATGTTTTTTAAGATTTTTTACTTCAATAAACTTTTTTGGGGATGCATTATTTATATCACTCATTGCTTTGCACCTCCGAATTTAAGTATTGTTCCTTATAGTTTAGCCAACATGCAGCAATATGGGCATCATTAATCCATGTTTCCTCTGGTTTCTGTTCCAAGCATATTTTCATAGCATTTTCACAGCGGGAAACAAACGGGCAACCCTTAGGTAAATTTAATAAATCTATAGGTGAGCCTTCTATGGGAATAAGCCTTTTACCTGCTGAATCAAGCTTGGGTATTGACCTTAACAAGCCTTTTGTATACTCATGTTTTGGATTATAGAAAATTTCATCGGCTGTACCACGCTCGCAAACGCTACCTGCATACATTATGATAATTTCATCGCACATATCTGCAATAACGCCTAAGTCATGGGTTATCATTATTATTGCCATGCCCATTTTCTTTTGAAGGGACTTCATAAGCTCTAATATTTGGGCTTGTATTGTAACGTCAAGGGCTGTAGTTGGTTCATCAGCAATAAGAATATCTGGCTCGCATGCAAGAGCCATAGCTATCATAACCCTTTGCCTCATACCACCACTTAATTCATGGGGATATTGCCTTAACCTTTTCAATGGCTCATTTACACCAACAAGTTCCAACATCTCTTTCGCCCTAAGTTTGGCTTCTTTACGGTTTCTGTCCGTATGTAGCAATATTGCTTCGCAAAGTTGATTGCCAATAGTGTAAACAGGGTTAAGGGATGTCATAGGGTCTTGGAATATAATAGATATTTTTGAACCTCTAAATGCGTTAATTTGTTTTTTACTATATTTAACTACATCTTCGCCTTTAAAAAGCACTTCACCATCAACAATTTTACCAGTATCGGTTAAAATTCTTAATATAGAATAAGCTGTAACGCTTTTACCGCTACCACTTTCACCAACAACACCTAGAACTTTGCCCTTATCCAAGTTAAAGCTGAGACCATTTACCGCCCTAACTTCTCCTGATTCTGTAAAGAAAGATGTATGTAAGTTTTTTACCTGTAACAGTAGTTTTTCTTCTGACATATTTATCATCTCCTCAATTTAGGGTCAAATGCATCACGTAATCCATCACCTAAAAGGTTGAATGACAAAACTATAATACATATCATAAGTGCTGGGAAAACAAGTTTATATGGGTAACTTTGTAAGCCTTCCCTTGCAGCATTTGCTAAAGAACCTAAACTAGGCATAGGTGCTTGAACACCCAAACCTATAAAGCTTAGAAAGCTTTCAGTAAATATAGCAGAAGGAATTTGCAAGGCTGTGGATATAAATATAACGCTTATACAGTTAGGCAAAACGTGTTTCATAATAATCCTTGATGTTGACGCACCCATTGCCTTTGCTGCCATAACATATTCATTGCTTTTTATTTGCAATACTTGGCCACGTACAAGCCTTGCCATACCTACCCAGTATAATAAACCAAAAACAACAAATAAGCTAAGCATGTTTGTGCCAAGGCTTTCAAAAATTGTACCTTTAATTGATTGCCCAAGGACCTGATCAAGCACAACTGAGAGCAAAATAACCATAAGAGTATCGGGTAAGGAATAAATAACATCAACTATACGCATCATCACAAGGTCGGTTTTTCCGCCCACATATCCTGATATCGAGCCATAAATTAAACCAATTATAAGCACAATAACACTTGCAAAAAAACCAACAATTAGCGAAACCCTTGTGCCATATACAACACGAATAAAGTAATCCCTACTTAGGGCATCTGTACCAAATATATGTGGGAATATATATTGCCCTTCTTCCATAGCTTGTTTTTCCATTTTGGAATATTCAAAAGGATAAAGATTTTTAGCAGTTTTATCCCTTCTACCATTAACGGTAATCATATCTGAATAACCATAAGGTACTATGAAAGGAGCGATAATAATAACTAAAACAATTATTATAAGTAAAGCTAAACTTAACATTGCAAGGGGGTTACGTTTCAACTTTTTAATGCCATCACGGAAAAAAGTTGTAGACTCCCTCATAATATCATGTTGAGCTTTTTCCGCATCACTAGCTTTTTCAAACTTACTTACATCTATTTGCAAGCTACCAACGCTTTTTTTAGGTGTTGTGTTTGGGTTGTAAATATTATCCATTAATACTGAAAGCTCCTTTTAACAAGCAAATTTATTTAAAAGTAATTTTAGGATCAACAACTTTGTAAACCAAGTCGCTAATAAGTGTCATTGTAACCATTAACATAGATAGGAAAATTGTTGTTCCCATAATCATGGAATAATCCCTATTGGTAATACCTTGAACAAACTTTGTACCTAAGCCACCTATTGTAAATACCGTTTCAACAACCATAGACCCTGTTAATATATAAGCAGTTAATGGCCCTAAATAAGTAATAACTGGTATAACTGCATTCCTTAAAGCATGTTTTGCAATAACAACTGACCTTTTTACCCCCTTTGCATAGGCTGTTCTAATATAATCTTGACTAAGCACATCCAGCATACTAGTTTTAGTTAACCTTGTAATATAGCTCATAGGGTAAAGGGCAAGGGATATAACTGGTAAAATGTAGTTGGGGTTGGATGAGGACCATACTGGAACCCAACCAAGCTCCAACGAGAACACTAACATTAGCAATGTTGCTAGTATAAAGCTTGGTACAGCCACAAATAATGTTGTAAAAAATATAATGCTTCTATCTGCAATTTTACTACGGTTTAAAGCAGCAACAGAACCTAGGAATAAACCAACAAATACAGCTATAAGTATTGCATAACCACCAAGTTTTGCAGATATTGTAAAGGAGTCAAATATTGTTGCAGCTACTTCCCTACCTGTTTTCATTGATACGCCAAGGTCACCATTAATAAGGTTTTTAAGGTATAGGAAAAATTGAACAAACACTGGTTTATCTAAATTAAAGCGTTTTTCCAATGTAGCTTTTACAGCAGCATCTAAAGCTTTTTCAGCATTAAAAGGGCCGCCAGGTATAAAGTTCATTGAAAAAAAGGTAATTGCGGCAATAATAAATATTGTTAATATTGCTAGTAGTACCCTTTTGCAAACGTAAGCAATGGTATCATTTTTTGAGAACATCATGCCCATAAACAACATTAAAATTAACCCTATTAAAACAAGCTCTATACTTTTTGTTAAAAAGAAAGAAGCAATAATTAAAATAGTAATAATTACATTTATTGTAAATAAATTAGATGAAGCTTTTTTTATACTTAACTCAGGCATTTACTTGCCTCCAATCATATAATGAAAGTTAATTAAAACATAAGATAATTATAGCATAATAATTATTTTTGATTTGTATTTATATTGTTTTTTGATGAATTTTTATAAGACTAAAACCTAAATATATTTTTTGTTAACAACATTTAAGCAACAAAAAATGCCATATTATATGGCATTTTTATAAATATTAGTCACTATTTACAACTAATTTTATTCATTAAATAATTATTCAGTTTATAGCCCTATTATCATACATTTCTTTGTAGTAGTTTAAGTATTCGCCATTTATTATTTCTTTCCACCATGATTGGTTGTTCATATACCAATCTATTGTTTTTTTAATACCTGTTTTAAAATCTAAAGTAGGTTCCCAAGATAAATCTTTTTTTATTTTACTTGCATCAATTGCATACCTTAAATCGTGCCCAGGCCTATCCTTAACATACTCGATAAGGGAAGTGGGTTTGCCTAAAACTTCTAATATAGTAGTAACCACATCAATATTTCTCATTTCTTGATTACCACCTATATTATAAACTTCGCCAATTGGGGCTTTACGAACAATTGTATCAATTGCTCTGTTGTGATCCTCAACAAAAAGCCAATCCCTTACATTTTCCCCTTTACCATATACAGGTAAACTTTTATTATCATTTGCCCTTGCTATCATAAGTGGTATAAGCTTTTCAGGAAATTGGTATGGCCCATAGTTATTTGAACACCTTGATATAGTTATAGGTAAACCAAATGTTCTATTGTAAGCTTGAACAAGTAAATCCGCAGAAGCTTTAGATGCAGAATAAGGGCTTGATGTTTTTATAGGAGTTGTTTCTGTAAAAAGCATATCAGGTTTATCCAAAGGAAGATCACCATACACTTCATCTGTAGAAACTTGGTGAAACCTAATATTACCAAAATTACGGCATGCATCCATAAGCACCTGCGTGCCCAATATATTTGTGCTTAAAAATAGCCCAGGGTTATTTATAGACCTATCTACATGGCTTTCAGCCGCAAAGTTGATAACAACATCTGGTTTTTCATTTTCAAATATATTGAAAACCGCTTCCCTATCAACAATATCGCATTTGTAAAATTTAAAGTTTGGTTTTTTTAAAGCCTTATCAAGGGTTTTTAAATTGCCTGCATAAGTTAATAAATCTAAACATATAATTTTATCATTTGGATATTTATCAAGCATATAGTAAATAAAGTTGCTACCTATAAAGCCAGCGCCACCGGTTACAATAATATTCATAAACGCCTCCTATTTATTAAAGCCATTATTATAAGCAATTAAGCCCTCTGCTACCCTATGCAAATGCTCACCATATGGGGATTTACCATACTTGTTAGCTGATTGTATTAGCATTTCTTTGCTTATCCAATTATTTTTATATGCAATTTCCTCAGGTGCTGAAATTTTAATTGATTGCCTTTGTTCAAGCATACGCACAAACATAGCTGCATCAACAAGGCTATCTACAGTACCCGTATCCAACCATGCGAAGCCACGCCCTAATATTGAAACATCTAAATTTTCTTTTTTTAGGTAAATATCATTAAGGGATGTTATCTCCAACTCTCCCCTTTTTGATGGTTTAACTTGTTTAGCATACTCCACAACATTTTTATCATAAAAATATAGGCCAGTTATACAATAATTGCTTTTTGGGTTTTTAGGTTTTTCCTCAACGGATAATACCTTTAAGTTATTATCAAACTCAACAATGCCAAAACGTTCTGGATCATTTACAAAATAAGCAAAAATAGTTGCCTTGCCTTTTTCTGCATTAGCAACGGCATTTTTAAGCATACCACCAAAACCATTACCATAGAATATATTATCGCCTAAAATTAAAGCGCAGGGTTCACCATTTATAAATTCTTCACCTATTAAAAACGCCTGAGCTAAGCCATCGGGTGATGGTTGAACAGCATATTGCAGTTTAATTCCAAAATCGCTACCATCGCCTAAAAGCTCCTCAAAGCGAGGGGTGTCTGTTGGTGTAGATATAATTAAAATATCTTTTATACCTGCAAGCATAAGCGTAGATAGAGGATAGTAAATCATGGGTTTATCATACACTGGAAGTAATTGTTTACTTGTAACCATTGTTAATGGATAGAGCCTTGTACCCGCTCCACCTGCCAAAATAATTCCTTTCATGTTGCCCCCTATATTGTTTTATTTATATTATAGCATACAAATTTATACATTTACTATTAATATTAAAGCTTATTTATATTGTTGCAAAATGAACATTTTACATCATTGCCTTTTTTGCCATAAATTTGGGCACCACAATGTTTGCATTTAATAACATTATTTTTCTTTGGAAAAAGCGTATTTATAAATGTATCAGCCGCATCTTTTATAAAGCCAGCAACATTTTCAACTATTGGTATATTGTTTCTATTATCGTCAGCCAAATCAATATCTATTCCACAAACAATATCGGTAATTTTATTTATCCACTTTATTGCTTCCTTTTTATTTTGAAAACCAAACTTATCCTCACCTTCAAAATGGGATATTAAAATATAGTTATTATTATGAATAATGATGCTTGGCTTGCCATTTAAAATTTTAATTGTGTTTATAGCTATTTTCTTTAATACTTTTTTTGTTTTAAAAAAACCTTTTTCTATTACAATTAAATTTTGGTTGGTTAAAATAAGCTCATGCCCTTGGCTCAATGCTTTTCCATCATATATAACATAAGTGTTTGCTAAAATAATACATTCATTTTTGTTTAGGTTTAATTCAAGCATAAATTTTTCCTTTATTATTTTTATAATATTATTTTATAACATTTTTATTATATTTAACAGCATAAAAAAATCCTCGGCATAGCCGAGGAATAATATTAACGTTTTGAGAATTGAGGAGCACGACGTGCTGCTTTAAGACCGTATTTTTTACGTTCCTTCATACGTGGGTCACGTGTTAGGAAGCCAGCCTTTTTAATGTCAGGGCGTAATTCTGGGTTAACCTTGCATAAAGCGCGGCTTATACCATGACGGATAGCGCCTGCTTGACCTGTTAAACCGCCACCGTGAACATTAACTATAATATCCATTGTTCCCAATGTTTTTGTTAATTCAAGGGGTTGACGAACAGTCATTTTAAGTGTTTCAAGACCGAAGTAATTATCGATTTCACGACCGTTAATCAAAATTTTGCCATCACCTGCTACCAAGCGAACACGAGCAATTGCCTCTTTGCGGCGACCAACGGCATTATATTCAACTTTAGCCATTATTAATTTTCTCCTTTCGCTTGATTAACTACAAAAACTTCAGGTTGTTGTGCTTCGTGTTTGTGTTCTGTACCAGCATAAACATAAAGTTTTTTAGCCATTTTTCTGCCTAGTGGGCCTTTGGGAAGCATACCTTCAATTGCATGCCTTACAGCAAATTCAGGTTTTTCTTCCATAAGTCTACGATAAACAGTTTTTTTCAAACCACCTGCGTAGCCAGAATGGCGATAGTAGTACTTTTGATCAAGCTTCTTACCTGTTAAGATAGCTTTATCTGCATTAATAACGATTACGTTATCCCCACAATCAACGTGAGGAGTATATATTGGCTTGTGTTTGCCACGCAATAATGTTGCTACTTGTGATGCCAAGCGGCCAAGTACTACATTTTCAGCGTCAACAACATACCATTTACGTTGTACATTGCTTGCGTTTGCCATGTATGTATTCAAGAGAATATCCTCCTATTAATTTAAATTGCAAAGCAAATGATGGTCGCACTTACTTAAATCAATAGTTTCCGGGGCTAACAGAGCTATTGATGCCAAATGTTATTTTACAAAAGAAAAATAGTGTTGTCAAGGTTTTTTATTATTTTGTTTTAATTTTTTCAACAATTTCTATTTTTAAAACATTTAATGCCACAGTTGATGATAATACCATAGAAAAATATGCAGGAATTATATACCTAAAGTATGCATTTACAGGTGATGCTACAAGGCCCAGCCCAACTGTAATAGCAGGCAGTAACGCAAATATATATTTATATTTTTTTGTTGCAATTACAATTAATAAACATGTTATATTAAACCATTGTGCAAAACCAGTAGATATTATTATATTAAATGGCGGTATTCTTTGTATTACAGATGTAGCATAGTGAGCAAATTCTTTTAGGGCATTATGAGGAATAATTTTAAAGCTACTTTTTATATCATCTATACTAGTATAATTCCAAAAGAACATTGGCTTAACTGTAGTTGTTATGCCTGGAACAAAGTAACCTATTGAGTTGTATATTGTTGCTGCAATATATTCTTTTGTATACCTTTTTCCAAGGCTTTGCCAAGATTGCCAAAATTTATTTAATTGCTGTTTTGTAGCCTTGGTATTAAATGTGTTTTTAACATCATCAGATATTTCCCTATTGTAAACTTTTATTGCGGCCTCAATATCCATAACATTATTTAAATTTGTTAGCTCTTCATTATTAAGTACGCCTTTACCATTATATTTAATGGTTCTTGCAATTTGTTGTAATGGTATTGAAAGGTTTGCCGCCTTTGTTTCCTCTTTTATATTAAGTTTTGGCAATAACAAATTAATAATTGCCAAATTTGATACTATCGCTAATATAAATGCCAATAGTAGCGGCAATACTTTAACTTTATATTTTATTAAAGCGTAAATGAAAAATGGCGTTAAGGCTATTAATGATACAAACAATCCAACATTTCTTAATAAGCAAAGAAATAGCACAGTTATAAACACTTTAAAAATATTAGCTTTATTATTTATAAACTCTTCAGGCGTGGACGCAAAATCATAAAGCAAAATACCTATTGCTAATATAGGCATGGCAAAAATAGCATCTTTTCCAAGGGATGTAGCATAACTAGGGAATACAGGTAAAAATCCAATAAATATAAAGCTAATTATAACAATTAGTTTGGGTATAGCAGTTTTTATCATCCTATATATAATTGCCCCAAACATGTACGCTAAGGCCATCATTTGACTTAAAACTAAAAGCACTATTGACACAGTGTCATTACCCAGCAATATTCCTACCCTTGAATATAACCATAGTATACCTGTTTGTAAAATAGGGTTATCATTACTTAAAGGTTTTAAACCATATGCAATTTGAAGCATTGTAACACTATCCCACTGTATGGTTCCCGGAAAAACCATAATATAAAAAGGAATCCACAATAAAAAAATAATTCCACCACATTGCCATTTTTTTAGCTTTAAACTGTTTGTTTTATTTGTTAAAACTTTTTCTAATTTATTAAAAAATATATTTAGCAAACTTTTAAACATTGCAAAATAGCAAATAATAGCTAAACAATAAAATAATATTTTTACTTTGCTTGAAAACAAATTACCAATACTAAAAAAGCTAACATATTCTTGTAATGTTATTGATAAAAATGCAAAACTAATTGAAAGAATATTTATAACTGCACCATGCTTTGTTCTATCAAAAAAATGTTTAAATACAAAAAATAACAATATATACAATACAGCCTCAGTGATATTTACATTAGAATAAACAAAATTATCAAAGCTGAATTTGCATTTATCCGCAATAACAAATACAAAGCTTGTTAATAAAGATAAAATTACAGCAAATATGTTTTTATAATAAGCTGTTTTACAGCTTTTAAAGTTTTTCATATAATAAGCTCCTTTAATTTGGCTTAGTTATATTATATAATATAAAAGAATAATCAACAATAAGGCAATAAATTTATAAAATAATATGCAAAAGCATTTACAAATTTAATTTGAAGTGTTATACTCCTTTAGTATGCATATTTAATATGCTTAGCCCTTTGCATAGTTTTGCGGCTTACTCCAGCCCTTGGCTATGTTAAGTGGAGATATTATTATATTAGGAGGCTTTTACAATGCAAAAGCAAGAAATTATCAACAATTATGCCCGCCATGAAGGCGACACAGGTTCACCCGAGGTTCAAATTGCACTTTTAACAAGCAGAATTAACCACTTAAACGAGCATTTGAAAATCAACAAAAAAGACCATCACAGCCGTCGTGGTTTGTTGCTAATGGTTGGTAAGCGTCGTGGTTTGTTAAATTATCTCTATAAAACAGATATCGAAAGTTATAGAGCTTTAATTGAAAAATTAGGATTGCGTAAATAATTTTAACATAGTTAAATTAATTAATTGCGCAAAACGCAAGGTCGGCATGCATTTTGCTTAGCCGACCTTTTGTATATAGCATAGGCTATATACTGTAGGAATGTTGAATGTAGAGTTGAGTAAAAGGAAGAAAGAAGAGGAATAATGGAATTTAAAAAGTATACCACCACATTGGCAGGTAAAGAATTAACATTTGAATTTGGCAAATATGCCCAACAAGCTAACGGATCCGTATGGGTACGCTATGGCGAAACAGTTGTTATGGTAAACGCAACAATGAGCGAATCCCCCCGTGAAGGTTTGGATTTTTTCCCATTAAGCGTTGACTATGAAGAAAAACAATATGCAGCAGGTAAAATACCTGGTGGCTTTTTAAAGCGTGAAGGTAGGCCTAGCGAAAACGCAACACTTACATCAAGGCTTATTGATAGGCCTCTTAGACCTTTGTTTAACAAGGGTATGAGAAACGACGTGCAAATAGTTGCAACAGTTTTAAGTGCTGACCCCGATGCATCACCCGAAATACCCGCAATGTTAGGTTCATCAATAGCTTTAAGCATTAGCGATATACCCTTTGGTGGCCCAACAGGCGCAGTAACAGTTGGTTTAGTTGATGGTGAATACGTTATTTGCCCTGATGCTCAACAAAAGAAAAATAGCAAATTACATTTAACAGTAGCTGGTACAGAAGATGCAGTTTTAATGGTTGAAGCTGGTGCTGATGAATTAAGTGAAGAGCAAATGCTTGATGCTATAATGTTAGCCCATGATGAAATCAAAAAACTTGTAGCTTTCCAAAATCAAATAGTTGCTGAAATAGGTAAAGAAAAACGTGATGTTCGTTTAGACGTAACAGGTGAAGACGTAATAGCTGCAGTAAGAGAATTTGCTTATGAAAAATGCGAATACGTATTCCAAAGCTATGATAGGCATGAACGCCACGATAGGGAAGAAGCTGTAAAAGCTGAAACAATGGATCACTTTAAAGAACAATTTGAAGGCCGTGAAGCCGAAGTTGCCGATGTTCTTTACAATATAAACAAAGAAATAATGCGTAACAACATT
>CAZJEB010000002.1:0-294052 GCA_964544955.1 uncultured Oscillospiraceae bacterium
ATAAGATAATAAATAAAGATATAAATATAACACTACAACAACATAGTAGGGAACACTAAAAACCAAGTAAATTAATTCACTCAAAAAAACTTTGAACACGCCTCAAAGCATACAATACAACCCCTTAACCAAAAAACCCTTTGCTCCACCCTCTCCACCATCCAACTATTCGCTAAAGAATGCACTGAATAATAACTGAATAATTCCTGAATAATAATTGGTACATTATATAAGATAATAAATAAAGATATAAATATAACACTACTACAACATAGTAGGCAACAACAAAAACCAAGTAAATTAATCCACTCAAAAAACTTCCAACACGCCTCAATGCATTACCACAAGCCCCTTTGACCCCATAATAAAAAGGGCAAAATCGCCCTTTCAGAAAACCCAATATGTTATATTAAAACTGTGGGGGAAACAAAAACGATTAAACAAAACATTGCAATTCAAATTTTTCAACCACGCTACAACATCCTTAGAACCTATTCGGTTTGACGAAGTGAAGGCGTTTGCAAAACGCCGTAACGCAAAAACCGATAAAACGAAATGCAAGTGCAACAAGAAAATTCACCACTGTTTTCAGATAAATTTTGATAATTCTTAAAGTCACGGTTTCTTTATCTCTAAGGTTTCAGAGCGTGCAGGGGAGGAAGGGGGATTGTTAAGGGGGAAAAACGGGGGCTGCCTCGCAATTAAGCCCCCATTTTCGCCCCTTAACGTACGGACGTAATTAACGTAAATGCCTTTGTAGATAACACCGTTTTATAAAACATTGTGTAAAGAATGATAAGAATAACAAGTTAGTGATAAACACTAATACAACTCAAAAACAACCCACTTAAAAAAATTCCCAACACCCCTCAAACCCATACCACAAGCCTATTACATCCCATAATAAAATCCTCAAAATCGCCCTTTAAAAAAACCCTGTATGCTATAGTATAACTGTGGGGAGAAGCTAAACGGTCTAAAAAATTGAACGCTCTTTAAATAGTTTGAAATCTCTTTAACCTAACAACGCATTACAAGCAATTTTTGATATAGCTCAATACATTCATCAAATAAAAACTCCATTAGGAGTTTTCTCAATACTTCATACCTTTTTACGCCCATCAATTAAGCTTCGCTTAATCGCTGGGTGCGTTCGCTCCGTAAAAGGCTTCGCCTTTTGTACTCACTCACTTGCTCCGCCTACATACTTCATACCTCATACCAAAGAGCGAAAACCAAAGTATAAAATCACAAACCAACAAATGCTAACATCTAAAAAACCCCATATGCTATAGTATAACTGGGGGGATAAAGATATATAATTGGAAGTAAAGCAACATTTTTCAAGTTTACCTTTTTAAATACTTTAAATAAATCTTTAATTTAAACTGTTTTTTTAAGCTAACTAGCAAACATTGTCGCTTAACGCTCCCGTTTGCTATCTTTTACCCAATCTTTAAGGCTGTCGCCTTAGTTTTTACCAAGGGCTCTGCCCCTCTCAACCCCGCAAGGCGTGACGCCTTGACCCCACTTTTCCTCTTTTCCCCCAACAAAAAACAGCGGCTAAACCGCTGTATAATATTGCTCCTCTGGGTAAGTCTTTAACTTGAATGTTACTCCACCTTGCAACGCTAACTTCGCATTGGCAAAGGGTATAACAAGCGCTTCCGCTGGTTTGGTAACAACTTTCCTCTTATCTTTACCTATAACCTGCACTAAACCTATTATCTGCCCAGATAGTATTACCGTAATTAATGAATACATCATCATATGTATCGGTATATATGTTAAGGATAATGCTAATATACTTATGTCGCTTATTAAATAAGCCCACTGTATATGCACCCCTGTACGCTTGCTTATAACCATGGCAAGGGCATCATCTCCACTTGGAGCCCCTCCCATCCTTACACTTACGCCTGCCCCTATACCTATCACTATTGCACCTAATATAGCTGCTAATAATGGGTAATTGGCTATTTGTGGCCACACTTGTGGAAACTGCTCAAACACTGCATAGGCTATTGAATAACTTGTAAAGGATATTACTGTATACACCATAAACCCCTTACCTATATGCCTGAAACCTATCCCAAAGCATATTAAATCCATAACTAAACTACTTAACGCGGGGGATATACTTAGCCACCTATCCAATAATAATGATGCCCCTAATGTTCCTCCCTCCGTAACATGGGATATGGCGTGTATGTTGTATACTCCAAAGGCTAAAAATACACTGCTTAGGGCTATAATTATCGCGGATTTGGCTTTAACACCGGAAAACAAAATAACAGAACCTTTCTATTTTAAATTTATTGCAGCTTGCTTGGCTTGCCTTTCTCAAAATGATCCTTAAACTCCTTGTGCAAGTTCTCGGAAAAGGCCTCTACAGCATTAATAAAATCTGGCGAAAAGCTTTTCAAGGTCTTTATTAGGGCTAAATCCTCTAAGGTATATATGCTTAGTAGCACACTACTTGCATAATCCTTGCCTAACTCCGTTAACTGTATGGATTTCTCCTTTATGTTACGGCCAGGTATTAACTCTATATAACCCTTGTTCGCCCAATCCTTAACTATTGTGTTTATAGTGGATTTTGGTATAAGCCAACTTTCACAAATTTTGCTTTGAGTATGAACCTCTCCATCATCAAGGGCATATAACACAGCTAATGCATTCTCAGTTATTCCTGTTTTTTTGGCTCCATAGGCAAACACTTCATCTATAATGTTTACCGCCAACATTAACCTGCGCACTTTATCCCTTATTTTGTCCATTCTCAAACTCCTCTGCAACATAGTACGATTTCGTACAAATATATTATAGTACGGTTTCGGATAATAGTCAATGTTCAATTTTGCTTTATTTGGGTTGAATAGTACATGCTAGGCAAAAAGTTTAAGTATTTACAAGTATAATTTTTAAATACACCTCCTAAACAAGCACAAAAGAACGTCACATATATTAAAAACCTACCCTATTATTTATTATACTAAAAAAGTACACATGGCAAAATTTACACTACAATACACAAAATAAGCCTATAAGGCGATATATAGCAATTTTTATCTTTACATTCCCTTTACAATTTCCTAATAAATTATTGACAAACAAATCACTTAGAACTATAATCAACTCAAACAACAAAATATTATTTTTGGGAAAGAGGTATTTTTATGAAAAAATTTATCGCTATTTTACTTACTGTCACTTTGATGCTATCTATGGCATCCATTGCTTCTGCAGAGGATGTTGCAGCTATAATTCAGCAAGCAGAACAAATGACAAATGAAGAACTTTACAAAAAAGCTATAGAGGAATCCAATGGCAAAACCCTTTATGGTATTGGTAACAGCAGCCGTGGCGCTACCGCCGGTGCATCTTTTATAGAAAAATTAAAGAGCATTGACCCTAACTACACAGGCACAATAGAGTGGTCACAACCTAAAAACAACTCTATTTTTACAACACTTAATGCAGATATTAAGAGTGCACAACACATTTACTCCATGACACTAATCCAAGATGGTAACCAAATTCAAAGCAAAATGATAAACACAGGCAACTTGCTTAACTTTATTCCATTGGATTGGAAAAATGGTGAAGGCGTTGACGTTGAAGGCGCAAGCGCTCCTTTAACACTACAAACCCTTAATAAAGTTTTCATGGTAAACAATACAGATGGCACAACAGTTAATAACGTTTGGGAATTTGTTGCAGAAGGTTCCGCACCCTTATTTATGGGCGTAAACAGCGAGCTTGTTGGTAAAAACTTCCTATACATGCTTACCCATGAAAAATATGCAAACTACCTAAAAGCAGCTTTTGATGTACTAAGCGACGATCAAAAAGCTTACTTCCAACCAACAATTGATGAAGTTCAAGCCGATGCTGATGCTTTAGGCCTTACAGCTGAAAACGCAGCTTATGCCCTTGCTTGGATTAAACTTTGGTGCTTGCAATACACAGAGGATACAGATGATGGCCCTATAAGCGCTACATTGGTATCAAAATCCGCAGCAGGTCAAAGTGGTTTACTAGTTTACTCAAAACTTCGCTCCGTTGAGGAAAGTGGCGAATCATCCGTAAACAACGTTGTTATAGCAGCTTACCAAGATGGCTATAAAGGTATAGGCGGCTTTGGTTATAGGCACTATCTACAAGTAGTTAAAACATCACCTCTACCATGGACAGCATGCGCATTCATATCCTACATGGTTACAGAAAAAGATGGTTTCGCAGCTTGGGGTAAAGATATGGGCGGTTACAGCCCCAACCCAGCAGTTATGCAAGACCATAGCAAAGATGGCTTTGTTGATGGCGTAGATACATATCCCGCTAAAAACGATAGGGGTTATGATTGGTGGGTAGCTGAAGATGGCGGCCAATTAGTATTAGAAGATCCTGAATACTGCGCTACAATATCCTTTGACCTTGGTGACTGGATTGATATGATAATAGGTAGCAAATAAGCACTTTAATGGGGAAAGTGTGGCGGCTTCTGTTGCCCCTTTCCTCATTTTTTATTAAAGTAAAGGAACTAATATATGGAAAACACATTAAAACCTAGTGGCTTTAAAATATTTTTAAACCGCTTGGTAACATATTTTAGGAAGCCTCAAAACTCCATATTGCTAGTGTTAGGCATATTGCTTACTGTAAGCACAATAGCACCTATGATATCCATATTAAAGGATTCTGTAACGGTGCATGTGGGCTCGGTAGACTCACACTATACAGGCCTAAGCGAAGGTTTTACCGCTTATAACTGGCAAGACCTGTTTACAGGTAGAATGGCAAAAATTAACTTGTGGACCCCTTTATGGAACTCCATATTATTATCTGTTTTTGCCTGCATAGGCTCCATATTATATGGCGGAACTTTCGCCTATTTAGTTACCAGAACAAATTTAAAGTTTAAAAAATATTTAAGCTCTATATTTATTTTCCCCTATATTATGCCCCAATGGACATTGGCAGTTGTTTGGCAAAATATGTTCAATAGCCGTGCAGTAACTAAAACGGCGGATGGATTGTTTGCCAGTGTTTTTGGTATTGCCATGCCCGAGTGGTGGTGTACAGGGATGTTCCCTAGTGCTGTTGTTTTAGCACTACACTATGCCCCCTTTGCCTATATATTAATAGGTGGCATATTCCGTAATATGGATGCCAACTTGGAGGAAGCCGCTACAATACTTAACACTCCCCGTTGGAAAACCTTTGCCCGCATTACATTGCCCCTTGTAAAGCCTGCAATACTTAGCACAGTGCTATTGGTATTCAGCTCTGCCATGGGCTCTTACCCCGTACCTCACTATTTAAAGCTAACAACCCTTTGCACTAAGTATGTGGAAATGGGAGCCAAGCGTGCCGGTCAAGCTAGTATACTTGCTATTATTATGATATTTATGGGCTTGATTATACTACTTATCAACCAACGCACAACAAGTGGGCGCAAAAGCTTTACTACGGTTACAGGTAAATCTGGCCAATCTAGCGAGGTAAACTTAGGTAAAATTGGTAAGTATGCCATTGCCATACTTTTCATATTCCTAACATTGTTCACAGGTATAGTACCTATTATAACTTTCGCAGTGGAAACATTCTTGCCTAACCCAGGTGATTATAGCTTCCTAACAAAGGGTATAGTTGGTAATATGACCACAAAATGGTGGATAACATCCGAAAACATAAGCGAAAGTGGTATGTATGGTCAGTTGGGTCTATTGTTTAATAGCACCATATGGAATGCCTTTAAGGGAACCCTTATTGTAGCCTTCGCCTGCGCCTTCTTTGCAGGTACAATAGGCACATTAACTGGTTACTCTGTAAGTAAAAACAGGCATAGCAAATGGGCAGCCTATGTTAACAATATGGCTTTCTTGCCCTACTTAATGCCCTCATTAGCTGTGGGCGTTGCATTCTTCATATTCGGCTCATCTATGGGTATATTTAACACCTACTTCCTATTAATACTGGCGGGCACAATTAAATACATACCCTTTGCAAGTAGAAGCTCGCTAAACTCTATGATGCAGCTATCTAACGAGATTGAAGAGGCCGCTATTATACAGGATATACCTTGGCATAAGCGTATGTTTAACATTATTATACCTATACAAAAATCCTCTATAATAAGTGGTTACATGCTACCGTTTATGACCGCTATACGTGAACTTACATTGTTTATGCTACTTTGCTCTCAAACAAAAATTATTACAACATTGTTGGATTACTTTGATGAAATGGGCCTTTACGCCTTTTCAAGTGGTATAAACTTAATACTTATAGTATTTATACTAATATGCAATATGCTGCTCAATAAACTAACAGGGGCAAGCTTGGATAAAGGAATTGGAGGAGACTAATATGGCAGAAATTACCCTTAATAATGTAACTAAAAGGTGGGGAGGGTTTTATGCAGTTGATAATATGGACCTCCATATTGGCGACAATGCCTTTGTAACCCTATTAGGCCCCTCTGGTTGTGGTAAAACAACAACCCTTAGAATGATAGCTGGCCTTGAAACCCCCACATCAGGCAGAATTTGTATAGATGGCGAGCCCGTTTTTGATAGTGAATTGGGCATAAACGTACCCCCAAATAAACGCCGTGTTGGTTTCCTTTTCCAAAACTATGCCCTATGGCCCAACATGACTGTATACAAAAACATATCCTTCGGCTTGCAAAACATTAAAGAAGAAATGCCAAATTTTGATGGGGATGCTTCAAAATATACAAGTATAGTGGAAATACTTAAAAACCCCGCGGAGCTTGTAGAAAACATAAAATCTGGCATAGATAAAACTGGCAAGCTTGATGAAAAACGCATTATTCAAAAGCTTGTTGATGCTTACAAAATTAGCCAATACACCGCAAAACAACTATATGATTATAAGTTGCACAGCGATGGGGATGCTGTATCAAAGGCAAAAACATACTTGAACGATGCTGAAAACAAACTAAACGATATTATAAACAAGTACAAAGCAGAGGGCATAAGCCTGAATGAAAAATTTGAGCTTGTTAAAAATGGCGTAGTTCAAAAATCTGTTCGCAAGCTTACAAAAGAGGAAATAGACCAACGTGTAAACAGGGTTGCTAGGATAGTTAAAATTGGTATGTTCATGGATAGGTACCCCTCAGAGCTTTCTGGTGGACAGCAACAACGTGTGGCAATTGCCCGTACCCTTGCCCCCGACCCTAAGGTGTTGTTCATGGATGAACCCCTTTCCAACCTTGATGCTAAATTAAGGCTTGAAATGCGCAGTGAACTTCAACGTTTGCACTTGGAAACTGGTAGCACATTCATTTATGTTACCCACGACCAAATTGAAGCTATGAGCTTGGCTACAAAAATTTGCCTTATGGATAATGGCTTGGTTCAACAATATGATGAGCCCCTTAAGCTATACAACAGGCCAAACAACATATTCTGCGCCGACTTCGTGGGCAACCCCTCAATAAACTTTGTTGAAGCTAAACTTGTAAAGGCGGATACAAAATCTGTTATGCTTAACATATTTGATGGGGTTAATGCAGAGTTTATTCCAAATAACGACTTTGATTTGGAAAAATTCAAAGCCCAAGATAAAGTTGATCAAGCTGCCTTTGATAAGCTTGAGGAACAAAAGAAGGTTGAAAAGGCCAACAAAAACACAAGGTTTAAATACGAAATTCCCCTAGTTGATGATGCTGTATTACCCGAAAACGAAGGCGATGATGCCCTATTGCTAGGTATTCGCCCCGAGTTTTTACGCATAAGCGATGGGGAAGGCCTAAAAGGCGAAGTATTTAGTGCCATGCCCACCGGTATGGAAACCACAGTTCGCGTTCGCATAGGCAACTACCTAATAACCGGCGTAGTTTTCGGCGACGTAATATACAAACTAGGCGAAATTATTAACCTATCCTTCAGCAGTGCCAACATTATGCTATTCCATAAAAAGAGTGGCAAAATTATAGATACAGGTAGGCTGGAGTTGAGGTAGAAGTTATTAAAACAAGCTTGAGCATTGCTTGGGCTTGTTTTTTATTGCAACAATTTACCCCACCTACTAAACAAAACTAATTTGTTTAGTTGTTAATATGCTAAATATAGCAAAATGTTTAAAAGTAAATAGTTTAGGGGAGTTTGCTAAAAAATATGCCTTGTAAACATGTGGCTTATTTGGAAAAGTGGCCTAATAGGCTTAAATTAGTGGTGGTCGGCTTGTTGGTTTTGTTTATTTTGGGCTTGATGCAATAATCCAAAATCTAAAAAATAATGTTTAAAAACGTAAAAAAGGTGTTGACATATTATAAATTAGTGCTATTATAATCATAAACATAAATAAAAACACATTAAATATCTACTAAACAACTAAACAAAAATTAAAGAATTTTTTACTATATAAATCGGGTTTGGCTTTTGATATATCTCTATAATTTTTTGCTATATTTTAAGGTACATTAGTATTTGTTTTTGTATACGATTATAAAGGGGTGCTACCCTTTAAATATATTTTAGGAGGATATACCATGAAAAAACTACTTGCATTACTACTTGTTGTAATAATGATGTTTGGCGTGGTGGGCGTTGCAGAACCAGCAAACCCAGTTGCAGGCAAAAAGGTTGCCTATGTTATGTTACTACCCTCGGCTACAATTTTCCAAATGTGGAAAGATTCCTCTGCAGACCTATGTAAGGCATTGGATGTAAACTTTGACTTCTTCTTCTGCGATGGCGACTTTAACCGTTGGATGGATACAATCCGTACATGCGCATCAGCAGGCTATGATGGCTTGTTGGTAAGCCATGGTAACCAAGATGGATCTTATGTATTCTTAAAGGAAATTACAGAGCAGTATCCCGAACTTAAAATTGTATGCTTTGATACACAGTTCTATACAAATGGCGAGTATCAAAAAATTGAAGGCGTTACACAACTTTTCCAACAGGATAAGAGCTTAGTTACAGTTTTATTGGATAACTTTATTGAAAAATATGGCGAAGGCGTTCGCTTAATAAAAGTATGGCGTGGACCTAACTTTAATAGCCCCTTTGACCGCCGTGAAGTTGGTTGGAAAGAATATGAAGAAGCTGGCAAAATAGTTACAGTTGGCGAAATTCAACCTTTACAAGATACAGTTGATAGTGCAAACGCAGTTACAGCTGCTTACCTACAAAGTATAAACCGTGAAGATGTTGATGGCCTAATTGCTTATTATGACCTATATGGCCAAGGCGTTTACAATGCAATAGTTGAAAACGATAACTTTAATGGCAAAGTGGGCGCAGCATTACCCATGGGCTCAGTAGATATTGACCCTGTTGACGTAACAAATATGTTAACCCGCCCCGACATTTGGAGTGCAGCTGGTACAACAGACTGGACACTAAATGGTGAAATTGGTATGCGTTTGCTTATGCTTCAATTAGCTGGCGAATATGACAAAATTTATGACCCAGCAACACAACAATATGGTGTAGACGTAGTTGAAGTTCCTGGCTCTGCTATATTAGCAACAGCCTTAAAACCAGAATCTACAGTTGAAAACTTAGGCGAAATAGCAGCTGATACATATGGCAATTTAAGCTATCTATCCGTTGCTGATTGGATGCCTGCAGACCTTATTCACAAATAAATTAAAATAGTAATTTTTAGCGGAGGTCGGAGTTAAGGCTCCGACCTTCCCATTAAAGGCTAAGTAGGAAACGAGGTTCTACATGAATAAAATTACATTAGGTACCCGCAATGTAACAATGCAATTCCCTGGGGTTATTGCCCTTAGTAATGCGGATTTTGAAGTTAGCACGGGGGAAGTTCGTGCTGTTGTAGGCGCAAATGGCGCTGGAAAATCCACATTAATGAAGGTGCTTGCTGGCGCAAACCCAGGCTATACGGGTGATGTACTTTTAAATGGCAAAGTGGTTGAAGTTAGAAGCCCTTTGGCAGCCAAAAAGTTGGGAATACAAATAGTGTATCAAGAGGTTGATATGGCCCTTGTACCTACCCTTAGCGTTGCAGAAAACGTTATGCTTAATGATATGATTATGCATAGGGGCAACCCCATGGTAAATTGGCGTAGCCTTCATACCCGTGCTAAAGAGGTTTTAGATAGGCTTAACATAAAATTGAACACTAAAGTATTAGTTAAGGATTTACCTTTGGCACAAAAACAGATGGTGCTTATTGCCCGTGCTATACAAAGCGAATGTAACTTCCTTATATTAGATGAGCCTACGGCACCCCTTAGCAATACGGAAACTGAGGATTTGTTTAATTTAGTAAATCACCTTAAAAATACAGAAAATATTGCAATAGTATTTATATCCCACCGTATAAACGAAATTATTCAAATATGCGATAACTATACAGTTATGCGCAATGGGCAAATTGTTGATACTACACCAGTTAACGAGAATACTACAACACAAGAGATTGTTGAAAAAATGCTTGGCCGCACATTTGAGGCCTTTATACCTAAGGATAAGGTTAGCATAGGGGATAAGCTTTTTGAGGTTAAAAACCTAAGCGGAGCCGATGGAAAAGTAAACGATGTTAGCTTTTATGTTAGGCAAGGGGAAATAGTTGGTATAGCCGGCTTGGTTGGTGCAGGAAAATCAGAACTATGCAAAACCATATTTGGCGCTTATAAAAAAACTGGTGGCGAGATAGTGCTAAATGGTAAAAACATAAAGGTGGATAACCCCAGCAAGGCAGTTGCCCACAATATTGCCCTTGTGCCAGAGGAGCGCCGTAAGGAAGGCGTGCTTGTAGAGGAAAACGTGGCCTTTAACCTAAGCGCTGCAAACTTGGGCGATTTTTGCACAATGAACTTCTTAAATAGAAGTAAAATAAATAAAAATGCAGATGGCTTTGTTAAGGAGCTGCGCATTGTAACCCCGTCTATAAGGCAGTCGGTTAAGAACCTATCTGGTGGTAACCAACAAAAGGTTGCTGTTGGCAAATGGCTTGCGGCCGATTGTAAATTATATATGTTTGATGAGCCTACAAAGGGTGTTGACGTAGGCGCTAAACAGGAAATTTTTAGGCTTATAAATGATATTACTAAGCAGGGTAATGGCGTAATATATGCCTCCTGCGAAAATAGCGAAATTCTCTCTATCACCGATAGGATATATGTTATGTTCGATGGTGAAATTATGGCAGAGCTTACTACCGCCGATGCCACTGAGGATATTATTATGAACTATGCAGTTGGCAATAAGGCTGCAAAAGCTTAAGGAGGATAATATGGCAACAGTTAAAAACCATAAAAAATTAGGCCATTTTATGTTGGATTGGGCGGCGGTTATAGCCCTTGTACTGTGTTTTATAATATTTACAGTAGTAAAGGGTAAAAACTTTATGTCCTCAAACAACATGATAAACATATTAAGGGCCATGAGCATAACAACGGTGTTTGGCATAGGCTTAACCGTTACAATGAGCACAGAGGGCTTTGATATGAGCGCCTGCACATTGGCAAGCGTTTCCGCCTACATATTTGTAAGTATGTACCTATGGTATGGTTTAAGCTTGGCTATGAGTATAGTTGTTAGCTTGCTTGTAACCCTTGCATTATACCAACTTACAATGTTTTTAATACTTGTTTGTAAAATACCAGATATGCTTGCAACAGCGGCATTAATGTTTGTTCACCAAGGTTTAGGCCAATGGTATATAGGTGGTGGCGCAGTATCAACCGGTATGCGCTTGCCCAATGGTAACTCACCTGTTCGCACAGTGCTTAGTGATAGCTTTAGTGCAATAGGCCGTAGCCCTTGGATAATAATTATAATGCTTGTTTGCGTGTTTGCTGCTTATGTTTTCTTAGAGCATACAAAGCATGGTAGGTATATGTATGCAATGGGTGGCAATAAAATTGCGGCTAAACTATCCGGTATAAACGTAAAGAAAACAAGGTATATGGCGGGCATAATTACTGCTGTGTTTATTACAATTGGTGGTATATTGGTTGCATCAAGGGGAAGCTCTGCACAGGTTGGTTGTTGTGATAACTATTTTATGCAAAGCTTGGCCGCTGTGTTCGTTGGTAGGTCCGTAGGTGGCGCTAATAAGCCAAACGCCTTAGGTACACTTATAGGTGCTATGCTTGTATCCACATTGGAAAACGGCCTTACAATTATGGCGGTTTCCTACTACATACTACCCGCAGTTAAAGGCGCAGTATTGTGCTTAGCCCTTATTGCTGCATATGCGGGTAAAAAAGAAGAATAATGTAGCTATTATAAATGGGACAAATAGGTTTAAAGGTATTAATTTAAATTTAAACTATAATTATATATTGGCTTGGGTAAAGGTGTTGCCCTTTAATGTTTAGCAATTTTGAGGGGAAGCCCCAAAAATATAAGGAATATATTGGAGGTTATGTATATGTCTAAATTTGATAAGTATTTTTTGATGAATGTGGATGATGCGGTTGAATATGTTTTGGAAAAACTGCCAGATATTCCTTGGGATAAGGCTACAATGAAGGCTAAGGAAATTGGTGATGGCAACCTTAACTATGTGTTTAAAGTAAGTGATGATAAGGGCAATTCCACAATAGTTAAACATGCAGGTGAGGCTTTAAGAATATCCGCCGATATGAAAGTTTCAACGGATAGGAATAGGATAGAATCTGAAATATTGCAAATTCAATATAAATTTGCCCCTGGCCTTGTACCCAAAATATTTATGTATGATACGGTTATGAGCGCTTGCATTATGGAGGATTTAAGCGACCATCAACTTATGCGCTATGCCCTTATGGAACATAAAACATTCCCTAAATTTGCCGATGATATTACTACATATATGGTAAACACTCTTTTACAAACCACTGATGTAGCAATGGAACATAAGGCAAAAAAGGCGGAAGTTAAAAGCTTTATAAACCCTGAACTTTGCGAAATTACTGAGGATTTGGTTCTTATGGAACCCTATATGGATGTAAATGGTAGGAACTTGGTTTTTGGCCCTAATGCGGACTTTGTTAAACGTGAACTATATGATGATGAAGCCTTGCACTTAGAAGTGGCAAAATTAAAGTTTGACTTTATGAATAATGCCCAAGCCCTTATACATGGGGATTTGCATACAGGATCTATATTTGTAAAACCAGATAGTACAAGGGTGTTTGACCCAGAGTTCGCTTTCTATGGCCCCATAGGCTATGACGTGGGTAACCTTATTGCTAACTTGATTTTTGCTTGGGATAATGGTAAAGCCTATGGTAAAGAAGAGTTTTGTAATTGGATACTTAAAACAATAGTTGATGTAGTGGATATGTTTAAAACAAAGTTCCTAAAGGCGTTTGATGAAGTGGTTACAGAGCCTATGGCTAAGGTTAAAGGCTTTAAAGAATATTATTTAGATAGTATACTTGCCGATACAGCGGGCTATACAGGTACAGAACTTATACGCCGCACAGTTGGTATGGCTCAAGTTAAGGATGTTACAACCATTGCTGATGAAACAATGCGCAAACGTGCTGAACGTGTAAACGTATATGTTGGTAAGGATTGCATTATGAATAAGTGCAAATTTAAAACGGGTGAGGACTATATTGAAGCCCTTAGTAAAGCTGTTGATAGAGTAAATAAGGAGGGATAATATGAGCAACAATATTATGCATATTGATACCGTAAATTTAAGTGAGGATAAAAAAGCCCTTGTTATTATAGACCAAACACAGTTGCCCAATAATGTGGAAATACTTGAATTAACGGATCAAAGGGAGATATGGGAGGCTATATACCTTTTAAAGGTTAGGGGTGCCCCCGCAATAGGCGTGGCTGCTGCCATAGGCGTGTATTTGGCAAGCTTGGAAATTGATACGGATAATTATGTGGAGTTTGCCACAAAGTTTAAAAAAGCAAAGGATTACCTTGCAAGCTCGCGCCCCACAGCGGTTAACCTTTTCTGGGCCCTTGACCGTATGGAACAAGTGGTTATAAATAATAAGGATAAAACAACCGCTCAAATACAAAACCTTCTTTTAGAGGAAGCTATAGCTATAAGGGAAGAGGATATTTGGGTATGTAAAAGTATAGGTGAGTATGGCCTAAGCTTAATAAAAGATGGTTATGGTATACTTACCCACTGTAATGCGGGGCAACTGGCAACAGCTAAGTATGGTACAGCCCTTGCACCCTTGCATTTAGGCAAGGAAAGGGGCATGAACTTTAAAGTGTTTACAGATGAAACTCGCCCATTACTTCAAGGTATGAGGCTATCAAGCTTTGAGTTAAGTGCTAATGGAATAGATACTACAGTTATTTGCGATAACATGGCATCTCAAGTTATGAAAAATGGATGGATACAGGCAATATTTGTGGGCTGTGACCGTGTGGCAGCTAATGGGGATGCGGCAAATAAAATTGGTACAAGTGGCGTGGCTATTTTGGCAAAACATTATGGAATACCCTTTTATGTTTGCGCCCCAACATCCACAATAGATATGACAATTGCGGAGGGTAAGGATATTCCAATAGAGGAACGCCCAGGGCATGAAGTTACGGATATGTGGTTTGAAAAACGTATGGCGCCAAAGGATGTGCACGTTTATAACCCAGCCTTTGATGTAAGTGAAAATGAATTAATAACAGCAATAATTACAGAGTATGGTATAGCAAGGGCTCCGTATAATGTGAGCTTAAAGGAAATATTTAATAAAAAGGCAAAAGAGGCAGGCATAAGAAAGTATGAAGGCCTTGTAGAAAGTAGGAAAAACTTATAATAATAAAGGGGCGGATTATTCTGCCCCTAATATAAAAGAGGTGGAGTTATGCTTAAAAAAATACCAGATATTTTACCCCCAGAATTACTAAAGGTGTTGGCGGAAATGGGCCATGGCGATGAAATTGTTATAGGGGATTGCAACTTCCCTGCGGAGAGCATGAACCCACGCTGTGTGCGCTGTAATGGCCATAGGGGTACGGATGTTGTTGATGCAATATTGGAATTGCTGCCTTTGGATACGTTTGTGGAGGCTCCAGTAACACTTATGGATGTGCAAGCGGGGGTGCTTGATGGGGACCCACCAATTTGGAAAGAATTTGAGGCACTTTTGGATAAACATCAACCTAATACAAAAATGGAAAAAATAGATAGATTTGAGTTTTATGAAAGGGCTAAAAAGGCCTATGCCACAGTGGCAACAAGTGAAAAAGCGCTTTATGCATGTATAATACTTAAAAAAGGTGTGCTTATTTAAACTATGACTATTAGAGAGATTGCTCGCCTTGCAGGGGTATCACCAGCGGCAGTATCCATAGCCTTGAATAAGGGTAAGGGTATAAGCGAGGAAACCCGTAAGCATATTTTGCAGGTGGTAAAGGATAATAATTATAAAGTGCCTACGGCAAGGAAAAGTAGTAAGCGGCATAGGCTTGTGCTTGTTAAATACCTTGCCCACGGCCTTGGCGTGGAGGAAAACCAAGGCTTTATAAGCTCCATTGTGGATCAAATAGAGGCGGAATGTAGACGCTATTCCTTTGATTTGCAAATGGTGAACTGCACGGAAAAAACTGCGGAAAATACATTGCAAAATATTATGCAAAACCCTCCTGAGGGGATAATACTTATTGCTACTGAAATGCTTGAAGATAGCTATACTATGCTGGATTGTATTACAGTACCCCTTGTAGTGCTTGATAATGGTATAAAGTATAAAAATATAGATACGGTGGTTATGGCTAATGAGGATATTGGCTATAACGCTACTAATTACTTGTATAGCTTAGGGCATAGGGATATATGCTATTTTAAAACATCAAGGCAAATGCATAACTGTGATGGGCGCTATGAGGGCTATTTAAGGCGCATGAGGGAACTTGGCTTGCCTATAAACCCACCAATATTGCTTACAGCATCATTAAAGGGTGCATATCAGGATATGAAAAAACAGTTGCAAAATGGTGCTTTTAAACCTAAAGGTGCGGCTGTTGCGGATAATGATACTATTGCTATAGGGGCAATAAAGGCTATGCAGGAGGCAGGTTATAAGGTTCCAGATGATATATCCGTTATAGGGGTTGATGATATACCCTTTGGGGCGGTAACAATGCCAGCGTTGACTACTATGCGTATAAATAGGGAGGCCTTGGGTAGCCTTACGGTTGATATTATAAGGAAGAGGATGCAAAACCCCACATGGCCAGGTATGCATATAGAGGTTGTGGGGGAATTGATAGGGAGAGGAAGCACGAGGGAATGTGGGGGAGTGGCGGTTGTTGAGTTGTGATGCGAAGCCGTGATTTTCGCTTTTTGGTATGAGGTAAGTTGGCGAAGCGACCGAGGGAGTACAAAAGGCGAAGCCTTTTACGGACTGAGGGAACCCAGCGATTGACCGTTAGGGTAATTGATGGGCGTAAAGAAGTATGAGGTATGAGGTGAGGTGCAAATTCCTACGGAATTTGTATTTTATGGATATCTTGAGTTTTGTAGTAGTTGGCTTGTAAAGCATAAGAGCGGGGTCAAGGGTGTCACACCCTTGCGGGTGTGGGCAGAGCCCACGAAAGAACAAGGCGATAGCCTTGAAACTTGGCTAATGCATAGCAAACGGGAGCGTTGAGCGACAATGTTTGCGAGTTGGCTTGGAATTATTGCTTTTATTAAAGATGTTATTAACCATTTAAAAGCGTTCAAATTAAATATTGTTCCTAAACATTTCCCTCCCACAGTTTTAATATAACATATAGCATTTTTTAAAAGGGCAATTTTGCCCTTTTTATTGTGGGTTGAAAGGGGCTTGCTGTATGGGTTTGAGGGGTGTTTGTAGTTTTTTTAGATGGGTGGTTTAGCTGTTTGTTGTTGAGGTTTAAGGGATAGCAAATAATTACTTTTATTTTATATACAATAAAAATATAAAATATATTATCCTTAAATTTATGGTTATATAAACTACTTTTTAAACAAAATATTGCACATTTTATTCCCCTGTGCTATAATACAATGTAAGCAGAAATAAATATGTAGCTTACACAGCGTTTGTTTTTGTCGCTTTTTTATTTTAAGCGACTTAGGAAGGAGAATATATGAGATACACTGGTGTTACATCTAGAGGAATAATAACCCCTATATTTTCCCAAGGCGATGACCTTGTGAAATTGGTTGCAGATAGCATAATTAATGCCTCTGAAGCAGAAGGCTTTGCAATTGATACATCAGACATTATTGGCGTAACTGAGGCTGTTGTTGGCAGAACACAAGGCAACTATGCTACTTGTGAGCAAATAGCCGATGCAGTTCGTGAAAAACTTGGTGGCGAGGATATGGGTATTGTTTTCCCTATTTTTTCACGTAACAGGTTTAGTGTGCTTTTAAAAGGCATAGCAATGAGCTGCAAAAAATTGTATGTGCAATTTAGCTACCCTTCTGATGAAGTGGGCAATGCATTAATATCCTACGACGAAATGCTTGAAAAGGGAATAAACCCCTACTCTGACCATTTTACAGAAACTGAATTTAGGGCAGTGTTTGGCAAAAATACTGTGCATGAGTTTACAGGTATAGACTATATTGAATATTACAAAAGCTTGCATGATAATATTGAAATTGTATTCTCAAACGACCCCAAATATATATTAAACTTCACCAAAAACGTGCTTTGCAGCGATATACATACACGTTTTAGAACATACAAAACATTGGAAAAAGCTGGCGCCGATAGGCTTTACCGCTTAGACCAAATACTTACAGAATCACATAAAGGTAGCGGATATAACGAAAAATATGGCTTATTAGGCTCAAATAAAGCTACTGAGGATAAGGTTAAACTGTTCCCAAGGGATTGTGAAGCCTTTGTAAACGCCTTGCAAGATGAAATGCATAAGCGTACAGGTAAACTTGTAGAAGTTATGGTTTATGGTGATGGTGGCTTTAAGGACCCAGTAGGTGGAATTTGGGAACTTGCTGACCCTGTTGTATCACCTGCGTTTACCCTTGGCTTGCAAGGTAAACCCAATGAAATTAAAATGAAATACTTTGCCGACAATGAATTTGGCCACCTTAGAGGCGATGATTTGCGCGCAGCAATGAAAAAGAAAATTGCCGAAAAAGAAACCGACCTAAAGGGCAATATGTATAGCCAAGGCACAACACCAAGGCAAATAAGTGACCTTGTTGGTAGCTTGTGCGACCTTACATCCGGTTCAGGAGATAGGGGCACCCCTGTGGTTTACATAAAAGGCTACTTTAGTAACTACGCAACAGAATGATAGAGTGAAATAGTGAAATAGATAAACAGCACCAGCGAAAGCTGGTGCTGTTTTTTGTATTATTTGTGAATTGATTTAATGATTTTATTGTTTATTAAAATTTATTATGTAATTAAAATTGATAAAATATTGATTTATTTTACTAAAATTTGTATACTTACATAATATAGAAAAATTATACAAACATGCGGAGGATTTTTATGAGCTATATTAAAAGATTGATATCACTATTATTAGTTTTTACTATATTAGGATTAACTCCAATTTATGCAGAAAATTCTTATATTGAAGATATGGTGACAGAAGCACCCGCAGAATTGACTATTCAGGCACCTACACAGGTGCCCACAGAAGTACCAATCCAAGCACCTACACAGGTGCCCACAGAAGTACCAACCCAAGCACCTACACAGGTGCCCACAGAAGTACCAACCCAAGCACCTACACAGGTGCCCACACAAGCGCCCACAGAAGCACCTACACAGGTTCCAACCCAAGTACCTACAGAAGTGCCCACAGAAGCACCCACACAGGCACCTACAGAAGTACCTACAGAAGTACCTACAGAAGTACCAACACAGGTGCAAACAGAGGCGCCCACAGAGGCACCCATACAGGTACCCATACAGGTACCAACCCAAGCACCCACAAATACCCCACCTCCTATGCCAACAGAAATGGTTACAAAAGAAATACCTTTGGAATTAATGGCTACATTGGAACAGAGCAATATAGTTCCTGGTGAAAGCTTTAGGGTTTCTGTAGAAAGCAAAGGAGGTGTAGGTACCCATTTATATGCTTATTATGTATATAAAGATGGCAGTGTTGTAAAAAAACAAACCTATTCAGTATACAGGTCTTTTATATATAAGCCTACAAGTGTTGGAACATATAAAGTTTTAGCCTTTGTTAAGGATGGCGCGGGGAATGTAAAATCTGTTTATACAAATGAATGTGGAGTGGCCATTGAAGAACTAGAGGGTTTTTTTGATGGGGTTTTAGATGGGGAATCAGGCTTAGGCGAAGCAATAAACCTAAGTATTACAGCCCGTGGTGGTAAAGCACCGTATACCTATGCTTATTATGTATACAGAAATGGGTCTGTTGTAAAAAGACAAGGATATACAGCAAACAATAAATTTACATATACACCAACAATCCTTGGAGAATATTATTTTATAACTTTTGTTAAGGATGCAAGTGGTAAAATAGTAAGTGATAAAAGCAATAAAACAAATGTAAAAACATATATTCCACTTAATTGTGATTATTCTTATACACCAGAAGTATTTTTGGGGGATAACATATCTTTTACCTTATATACAAATGGTGGTTCAAAACCATACAAGTATGCATACTATATATATAGGAACAATGCAATAATTGAAAGAATAGCCTACCAAGATAAAAGTGAAATAAAGTATACACCAAAAACTGTAGGCAATTATAGCATTATTGGTTTTGTTAGGGATGCATCGGGAACTATTGTAAGCTCTAAAGCCAATAGCCTTGTAACAACAGAACTTAAACCTTTAGAGCTTGAAACTGAGATGTATGATAAAAACATACAAATTGGAGATAGCTTTACAGTTGGATTAACCAGCAGATATGGTAGATACCCACATACCTTTGCTTTCTATTATATACAAAGATAATGTTCTTGTAAATAAATTCCCTTATAGTGATAAGTATTTCTTATCTTTTGAATATCGCCCAACAAGCCCAGGAACTTATAAGGTTTTAGTTTTTTTAAGGGATGCAAATGGTAATGTAAAAACAAACACAACGGAAGAATGTGTTGTAAACCCCGCTATGCCTTTGGAAATTGTTGATAACACTATAATTGATACTGTTGATTTAGGTGTTGAAGATATTTATGTATATGCAAAAGCTGTTGGTGGCGTTAAACCATATACATATGCTTACTATATATACAAAAACAATTCAATTGTACAAAGAAAGGGCTATACAAGTGACTCTTATTTTGAATATACCCCTACAAGTGAGGGCTTGTATAAGGCCACAATATTTGTAAAGGATGCTACTGGTACAATAAAATCTGCTACAACAAATGTATGTAATGTTGTAGATAAAAACAAATTATATGTAAGTGCAAGTATATATCCAAGTGAAGCAACAATAGGAGAAAATCTTTGGGGAGATATTAATGCTGAAGGTGGAACGGGTGAATATAGCTATGCTTATTATGTATATAAAGATAATGTCCTTGTAAAGAAGAATGCTTATACTGGGAGCAGTTATATGGAATACACCCCTACCTCCCCTGGCGTATATAAAATTACAGCCTTTGTAAAGGATACTGGTGGTAGAACACAATCTACTACAACAAATGAGTGTATTGTAGTGGAATCTAATCCACTCACAGTATTTTCAGAAATACAAGTAGTTGAATCTGAAGATGGTTATGAAATTTGGGGACAAAATGAGGTTGAAGGCGGATTGCCACCATATAGTTATGCCTACTATGTATATAAAGATAATGTTCTTGTGAAAAAGTATGCCTATCAAGAATCGTGGTTTATGAGTCATATACCAACAGATCCAGGGACATATAAATTTACAGTTTTTGTTAAGGATGCTAGTGGTAAAATAAAATATACCACAACTAATGAGTGTAATGTTGTGGATAAAAACAAAATATATGTTAGTGCAAGTATAGAACAAACTGAAATAAATTATGGTGAAAGCTTTTGGGCATATATTAATGCTGAAGGGGGAAAACTGCCATATAGCTACGCATATTATGTATATAAAGATAACAGTATTGTAAAAAAGAATGGCTATACCAGTTATAGTTATTTTGATTATCACCCAACATTTCCAGGTAAATACAAAATTATGGCATTTGTAAAGGATGCTAATGGTACAATACAATATACCACAACAAATGAATGCGTTGTAAAAGAACCAGATCCCCTTAAAGCCGAGTTTAGTGGTTTTAGTGAAGCATATTTGACAGGGGATGAAATTTCAGCAGGCATTCTTGTTACAGGTGGAATATGGCCATATAGCTATGCCTATAATATTTATAAAGATAATGCTGTAATAGAAACACATGATTATGCAGAAGCTAATGATATATTGTATAACATAAAATATAAGCCTACAAGCCCAGGCACATATAAAATTATGTTTTCAGTAAAGGGCGGTGATGGGCATATTGAAAGCATTATGTCAAAGGAAAGTATTGTGAAAGAGCCTGATCCACTTGAAGCAGAGCTAAGAATTCCAGAAACTTGTTTGATTGGGGATGAAGTTTCAGCAAGAATTTATGCAAGTGGTGGAAGAGGGCAATATAAATTTGCTTACAATATTTATAAAGATGGCGTTGAAATAGAAACACATGATTATGTAGAAGACAGTTCATGGTATAACATAAAATATAAGCCCGCAAGCCCAGGTACATATAAAATTATGGCACTTGTAAAGGATGTGGATGGGCGTTCAACTAGTGTTACATCAAATGAGTGTATAGTAAAAGAGCCAGATCCCCTTGAAGCTACGCTAAGTATTCCAGAAACTTGTTTGGTTGGAGATGAAATTTCAGGAGATATTGTTAAAACGGGTGGAAGAAGCCCACATAGTTATGCCTACAATATTTATAAAGATGATGTTGAAATAGAAAAACATGATTATACAGAAACTGATTATTCATGGTATACCATTAATTATAAGCCCACAATCCCAGGCACATATAAAATTATGGGTTTAGTAAAGGATGCAGATGGGCGCACTGCAAGTATAACCAAGGAATGTTTTGTTGTAGAGCCAGATCCCCTTAAAGCTACGTTAGAATATTTTCCAGAAACATGTTTGATTGGGAATGAAATTTCAGAATATATTGGTAAAACGGGCGGAAGAGGACCATATAGTTATGCATACAATATTTATAAAGATGATGTTGAAATAGAAAAACATGATTATCAAGAAAGTAGTTATATAAAATATAAGCCTACAATCTCAGGTACATATAAGTTTGTGGCTTTTGTAAAGGATGCGGATGGACGTACTGCAAGTATAACAAAGGAATGTGTTGTAAAAGAGCCAGATCAACTTGAAGCGAAGTTATACAATATTTCAGAAACTTGTTTGATCGGGAATGAAATTTCAGGATGGATTGGTCACCAGGGAGGAAGAAGACCATATAGCTATGCCTACAACATTTATAAAGATGGCGTTGAAATAGAAGCACATGATTATCAAGAAAGCTGGACTATAAAATATAAGCCCACAATCCCAGGCGCATATAAGTTTATGGCGTTTGTAAAGGATGTGGATGGGCGTACTGCAAGTATAACCAAGGAATGTGTTGTAAAAGAGCCAGATCCCCTTAAAGCCACGTTAGATTATTTTTCAGAAATATGTTTGATTGGGGATGAAATTTCAGGATATATTCATGCAACTGGCGGAAGGAGACCATATAGCTATGCCTATAATATTTATAAAGATAATGTTGAAATAGAAAAACATGAGTATGTGGAAGCAGAGTATTCATATCATGAAATAAAATATAAGCCCACAATCCCAGGCGCATATAAGTTTATGGCTTTAGTAAAGGATGCGGATGGGCGTACTGCCAGTATAACAAATGAATGTGTTGTAGCAGAACCAGATCCGCTTAAAGCTACGTTAGATATTCCAGAAACATGTTTGATTGGAAATGAAATTACAGGATATATTTTTAAAGATGGTGGAAGACGCCCATATAGCTATGCCTACAATATTTATAAAGACAATGTTGAAATAGCAACACATGATTATTCGGAAGATAATGATATAAAATATAAGCCTACAAGCCTAGGTATATATAAAATTGAGGCACATGTAAAGGATGCAGATGGGCGTACTGCAAGTATAACAAAGGAATGTTTTGTGGTAGAGCCAAACCCGCTTAAGTTTAGCTCGATAGACATTTACAAAAGTTCATACAATGTTGGGGAAATAGTGTATGTAATAAAAGGAAACGCGTATGTTAATGGTGGAAGAGGCCCATATAGCTATGCATATAATGTATATAAAGATGATGTTGAAATAGAAACACATGATTATGAGGAAAGCTATTTAGGGCTGTATCAATTTGAACATAGACCAGCAAGCCCAGGTACATATAAAATTATGGCTTATGTAAAGGATGCGGATGGGCGCACAGATAGTATAATGTCTGACGAGCTTATTATAGAATAATAAATTACTAACAACCCACACAAGAACTTGATATACATTTTTGCATATCAAGTTCTTTTTTATTGCAACTGCATTGACAACTCGCCCTCACTTTTATACTATTATCCCATAAACACATAGGAGGTAGGCTATGAACTTTGGCATAATAGGCTCAAATGTAATAGTGGATAAATTTATAAAGGCGGCACAGGCTCACCCTGAATTTGTTGTGGAATGTTGTTATTCCCGCACGGAGCAACAAGCCCTTTTAAATAAGGAAAAATACAAGGCAAATTCCCATACCAATGATATTGTATCCCTTGCACAAAACCCTAATGTGGATGCAGTTTATATTGCCAGCCCCAACAAACACCATGCAGGGCAAATAGAGCTAATGTTAAACAATGGCAAGCATGTTTTATGTGAAAAACCAATTACAAGCGATGCTAAGGATTTTGCAAAGCTAATAAAGCTTGCCCAAGCAAAAAATTTAAAGCTTATGGAGGCAATGCGCCCCTTGCACTTGCCCATATTTGATGTTTTAAGGGATGCTATTGCTCAAATTGGCCCTTTGCGTTATGCACAATTCTCTTACTGCCAATATTCTTCAAGGTATGATAAGTTTAAAAATGGCATAATAGAAAACGCCTTCAACCCCACACTACATAATGGTGCCCTTTTAGATATTGGTGTATACTGCATAGCTTGGGCAGAGAGGCTTTTTGGTATACCTCGCAACATACAAGCATATGGAAGCTTTTTACACCAAAGTATAGATGCAAACGGAACAATCATTATGGATTATGGCGATATGCAAGCGGTTGCCACATATTCAAAGGTTAATGATATGGATACCCCTTGTATAATAGCTGGGGAGAATGGCCAAATAGACCTTTATCCCTTCCCAATACCTCGCCAAATGAGCCTAAAACTTAGGGGTCAATCCCCAATAATAACAGATTTGAATGTAGCAGAATATGATATGTTTCACGAGCTTGATGCCTTTATAAATATGGATATGGAGGGGATTAAAACATATCAACAACATAGCTTAAATACCTTATATATTATGGATAAAGTTCGCCAGCTTATAGGAATAGATTTTGAACTATAATAGCAATTTGTTTTAGGGTTTTATTCCATCCCCCACCACCCCACAATTTACATTAGGCAAATTGACAAAGGCAGGGCCAAATGGTAAAATTTCTTTATTAAAGCTTAGCTTTAAGGGGGCTATTTTGCCTATTTAGTAGTAAAGGAGCTAAGGTGAGTGTATCGCCTTACATAAAACATGAAAAAATTTTTATCCTTGTTTTGTATATTCCTTATATGCGTAAGTACTGCTTTTGCTAGCCAAGAGGATTATGTGGTTAAGGATTTTGAGTATACAGGCTATAAGCTTATGGAAACAGCGGCAGTTAGCGATGAGTTTTTCCAGGATGCGGTGTTTATTGGGGATTCTTTAATGGTATCCATAGAGAACCGCCGTGTGCTTAAACAGGCTAACTTCCTTGCAACAATAGGTTGTAGTATTAAAAGTGCTACTACAAGCCGAATATTTCAACACAAAAACAAAAAGCATACCCTTGAGGAAATGCTTACAGAGCTTAACCCTAACAAAATATATGTTATGCTTGGCTCAAACTCATTATGCGTTATAAAGGCGGAGGAAGCCCTTGAGGATTATAAGGCACTTTTAGATAAAATAAAGGAAACTAGCCCTAATGCTGTTATATTTATAATGTCTGTGCCCTTGATGCGCGACCATGCCTTTAAAAAATATGGCAAGGTGGATACTATGAAAGGCCGATTCCTTCTTTATAATAAAGGCCTTAAAGAACTTGCCTTAGAGTACAATGCTTATTATATGGAAATTAGCGAGCTACTTGTAGCGGGCAAGCATGGTGTGCCTGTGCGTGAATACTATACTGGTGATGGAATACATTTAAGCGTTCCTGGGGCAGAAAGGGTTCGTGACTATGTAAAAACCCATACCTACCCAGATTTAGACCAAAAATTGGAGGATTATAAAAATGACTAAAAAAGCCTTACTCCCCCTAATTTTAATACTTAGCTTAGTGTTATTAAGTGGCTGTGGAAGCCCTAAGCAAGCTGTAAACTGTGGCGAGGCTGCCCAAAAGGTGCTAACATCCCAAAGTTTTGTTGAGGATATGGAAACCATGGATAAGGAGCTTATTGAAAAGCGCCTAGGCCTTGACTATGAAATATATGGTGATGTGGCTATGATATTAGATTCCTCATCACAAACAGCGGAACAAATTATATTTGCCACAGCTAAAAACGAGGCAGATTTAGCAACAATTAAAGAAGCCATAGAAATAAACCGTGACTACCTTATAGAGCTTTGCAAGGGCTACAACCCTGAAGAAGTTCCCAAGCTTGAAAATGCAGTTTACAAAACAAAGGGCTTGCAAGTTGCCTTTATTGTAAGTAGCGATTCAGACAAAGCTAACAACACCCTTATGGAAATTTGGAAGTAAGGGTTGGTATAAAAAACAACAAGCGTGAGCTTGTTGTTTTTTATTAATAAAGCATATAATATTTTCCCCATTCCCCCATACATATAAAATATGTTATAATGTGGGTGAAACTATTTAAGGAGGAGCTTATGAAAAAAGCGACAGCTATTGTTTTTAGCCCCACAAAATCCACATTAAAAATTGCAAACTTGGTGCTTAACAGGCTTGGTGTGCCTGTTGAAACCATAGATATAACGCCAGATAAAAAAAGGGATTACAACCACGATTTTAAAGCTAATGAGCTTGTTGTGTTTGCTGTATCCGTTTATGGTGGCAGGGTTCCAGCGCCAGCTATGGAAACATTGAAAAATGTTAAGGGCAATAATACACCCGCCATATTGGTGGCAGTTTATGGCAACCGAGACTATGAGGATGCCCTTTTGGAACTTAAAAACACCACTATGGAAAATGGCTTTGTGCCAATTGCGGCGGGAGCCTTTATTGCAAAACATAGCATTATGAAGGTGGCAAAGGGCAGGCCTGATGATAAGGATATAGAGGAAATTGAGTTTTTTGCTGATAAAGCTTTGGATACAATACAAGGTGAGAAAATTGAAAGTATTAGCCCTGTAGAGGTACCAGGCAACTTCCCCTATGTGGAAAAGGAAAACAAAACCCTTGTACCCCTAACAAATAAAGATTGCATAAAGTGCGGGGCTTGCACAAGGCGTTGCCCCGTTGGTGCTATACCAAAGAAAAGCCCTGATAAAACTGATGGTAAAATTTGTATAGGATGCATGGCTTGTATAAAAATTTGCCCCCATAAGGCAAGGCATTTGGATAAGGAAGTTTTAAAGCCTGCTAAAAAGAAATTTAAAGAGATGTTTGGCGAGGCAAAAGCCCCTCAATGCTTCTACATTGTTTAATAAAAAATACGCCAATAGGGCGTATTTTTTTGTGCTTATTTTTATGTAATAAAAAACTAGTTATAACCTAAGTTATAACTAGCCCCTAAATAGAGGTAAAGTGAGTTAGTCTTCACCACAAATAAATAATAACATGTACTTTGGTGTTTTGCAATACTATCATTATAATTTTTTACATGTAATTATGCTATTCAATTTCCCAAACGAAAGTTGCGGTATCGTCTGTTTCAATATCCATAGGGTTGAAGCTGATATTGGCGGACATGAAGCGTTCTGATTCATATATATCTGAACGTTTATATCTTGTTTTAGATACAATGTTCAAAGTGCCCCAACTATAATCTATTTTTAGTAGTTTGCCTAATTTTACGTTTGATGCCATGCAGAATAGTTTGGCTTTTTTTAATGCATCGCTTGTTGCTTTTATTAGAAGTTCATCCTTTATAGCATGTTCATCTTTTATTGTAAAATTAAAATTTATAACAGGGTTGCTAACAGACTTTGTTATAGCGTTTAAAACATTATTTAATACTTGGTTATCAAAGTCTATTCCTATAACAATGCTTTGAGAACATTCATAATGTGAAAACACTCTTTTACTTGTTTTTTCCCTTGTTAATTCATTATATTTTTCTATGTATTTATTTTCCGCGCTAACATCAAAGCTTTCTGTTTTTATATCATCCTCGTTAATATGAACAGATAGCAGAGCTTTCTTTAAATCCTGTATTTGTTTGTTGCCCAATATTAAAGCATCGGAATAAATGGGGCTTTCTGCAGTTAGTTCCAAGTAGATTTTTACATAATCTGGCTTTATTTTAACGTTCCCTATGCCATTTATAGTAATAGTTCTATCCATAAATCCTCCTAAAGCATACGCTGTGATATAAACATACCAATTTCCTTAATATTTGTTGAGCCTGTAAATTCAAGCTTTACTTTACCTAAGCCACTAAACCACAGTTCAAGCTCGCTATCCAAATCAAATGTGCCTGAAGTTTCTACTGAAAAGGCCTGTATTTTGGAGTAGGGAAGGGAGGTATAATCCTGCTTTTTACCTGTAATGCCTTGAACATTTACTGTAATAAGCCTGTGGCTTGTAAAAACTACGCCATCCCTCACGCCTTTAAATGTGGATATAATTTTTTCACCACTTATTAAAAGGCTATTAATGTTATCACTAAAGCTATTGTTATCAGTACGCCTAAGTTTTAAAAAGCTTGCATCTTTAAAATCTATCATATTATTCTCCTTTACTTTACAACAACGGGGGTTTTGGTATCAACGCTCATTAAAGGCAATGTTATTGTTGCGCCCATTGTGCTTGTGTAGCTATAAGATCCTTGAGCTGTGCAGTATAGTGTAATATCATCATCTTCAATAATATTAAAGCCTGGGTTAAAAGCTAATGTTACATAAACCACATCATCATAGCGCCTACGTGTGCCAATGCGCATTTGATAGCCTTCACCATCGGATAATACTTGTAAAACTCGCCCTTTTATTAGATATTTTTCGCCTATAAAATCATCGGGGTTACGGAAATAGGTTTTAAATTTAAATGTGCCATATATCTTTTTTAGATCCTTGGCGGATAGAGTATCAGCCTTTTTGGCTTCATTTTTTAATAAAAGGTCTATAACATCAAGTTTAGCTTTTATGTTTTTATATGTGCTATTTTCAACGCCTTTGTTTTTGTTAAGCCTATCCAAGCTGCTGTTTAGTATGTAAAGTAAATCCTCGTTGCTATAATCCTTTATTTTGGTATCAAATTCCTCTTGATTAAATTGGGATTTTGGTGCTTCTGTTGCCTTTTCACCAAGGGCAAATGTGGGTATTATTAGGCAAAATACTAATAATAATGCAAATAATTTTTTCATGGTATTCTCCTTTTATTTATATATTTTATTTATGATGCTTTATAGGCATATTCCAATATATATTCGTGTACATATTTGTTTGAAGAACAATAGGTTTTTATTATCTCATTAACATAAAGGACCTTTATGCTCTATCAACGGCACCTCCTTATAATTTAAGTATAACAGTTATTATGTACTATAAAACGGACTTTGATTTGTAAATTATAATTTGTTGCAAATTAAAAGCGTAGAGTTTCCTCTACGCCTTATTTATTGAGTTTAGGCTTTATACCTATCCAAAACGGAATTAGTAAGGCTTAAAAATTCCTCTTTTAAGCTATCTGGGCCTATAATTTCAGCCTTGTTTCCAAATTGGAACATCCAACCTAAGAACACAGGGCTTGACTGTATTTTTACAAATATATCAAAGGTATCGTTGTGGTTAAACAGGCTTACATCCGCCCCAAACTTATCCAAAACGGCATTAACTTGGCTGTTATCAAAGCGCAAGTGGGCTTCTACAAGTTCACCGCTATACATACCAAAGGATTGCTTGCTACTTACTGCGGCGTTAAATTGCTTTTTATCATAGAGGTCAGCTTTTGTTTTGCTAACGCTAACATCGCTCATACGGTCTATTCTATAATTGGAATAGCCATCATATTTAGGGTTATAGGCTATTAAATAGTATTTATCGTTATTCCAGCAAAGGCTAACGGGGGTAAGGTTGTAATTTTTGCCATCTTTACGGTAAACCCGTTCTTTTTGTTGGTTATAATCAAAATACTTAAATGTAATTTTTAAACCCTTGTTTATGGCGGTGTTTAGCCTATCCACACTATAATATATATTTTCATTAAGGGCTTTAGGCTGCTCGCTTATAAAGCTTTGGCGCTTTAAATCCTTAGCTTGATATTTGCTAACTAACGTTAAAAGCTTTTTTGTAAGGGTTTGGCTTTTCCTTGTAGTAATAAAGCGTGAACTTTGTACAGCATCAAGCAGAAGTTTAAGCTCTGGAATTTCAAATTGCCTTGAGGCAACATAGTAGCTAACACCTTTGCTTTTTACCATTTCAATATCTATACCAAAGGTTTTGAGCAAGGCAATATCGGAGTAAATTGATTTTCGCTCGGCCTTTATGCCATACAAACTAAGCTTATCAAGTATTTGGGCAAGGCTTATGGGGTTATCCTCATCGCTTTCCTCTAAAAATATCTTCATAAGGTATAAAAGCTTAATTTTTTGGTTAGCTACGTTTGCCATTTTTCACCTCTAAAACATATTGTATGCTTATTATATACGCAAATGGCTTAATGTACAAGTACTTAGGCTTGTTTGTAACGATATATATAAAATAAAAAGCAAGGCATTACCTTGCTTTTGTATTAATCACATTTTACTTCGCCGTTTTCCATTCGGCAAGTTGCGCCCTCTGAAAGGCTTTCCTATTCCATTTTTTGCACCCTTTGTAGGGCATTTACAATTTGGTCAAGGCCTTGGGCACCGCTTATTTGGTATTTTCCATCTATAATTAAGCAGGGAACACCTCTAATACCATAGTCCTTTACTAATTGAAGGTCGCTTTCCACAGCGGCTTTTGTTTCATTGCTATTAAAGTGGTTTTGCCATTGTTCAAAATCAACGCCACTTTCCTTTACACATTGCTCTATAATTGCCAAATCCTCAATATTTAGGCTTTTAACAAATAAAGCATTTTGTAAAGCATCAAAAACATCCCAGTAAGCATCATTGCCACCAGTAAAATAAGCGGCCTTACAAGCTGTAAGCACCTTCATGGAGCTTGGGAAGGGGAAGTTAGCCTTGCGCATACCCTCTATATTAAACCTGTGCAGGTCATCATTTTGGTTTGCGTGGGCCCAATGGCCAAGTACTTCATCCTTTGCGGCAGCCCTTGAGCCAAACATCATATCAAAATCGCTTTCATTTTTAACTAAGGCGTAGGACCTATGCACAATATCAACATCAGGCATAAGTTCTTTTATTTTACGCATTCTGTAGCTCATAGGGAAGCAAAAGCTGCATATTACATCATGAAAAAATTCTATAGTCATAATAAATCTCCTTTGTTGGGGTGTTGTATATATAAACAAATATTACAGAAGTTAAACATTATAGTTCTTTAACTTTCATGTTGCCAAACAATGCACGGCCTTTATCGTGCAAGGCATAGCTTATCATACCATATTTTATAGCTGTATCAACGGTGCTTAGTATTTGTTCACCATTTATGCTAAAAGTTAAGTTATCGCCTTTTGCTATAAAGGATAGTTTATACTCATTGCCAAAACTCCATTTGTAATTACAGCTTTTAATAATAGTATCCTTGCCCTTTATGCGCTTTATTATACCTACTGTGTTTTCGTTTATAAAGCCGGCATAATAGCCCCTTTGAGCCCCCTGAACACGTAAGCCAATCAAATGATTTGTTCCATGTTCAGGTATTATTTTACCCTCTATTTTAATATCCTTGCTAAAATAATTACCCGTGTAGGCTTCGCAATAATCCACGCACAAGCCTTGCATTTTTCCATCAATAAGTTCCCATGCCCCTAAATTGTGGGAGAAGGGTAAAATGCTGTCAAATTCCCTTTGGCTTTTAGAAATATCTATAATATAATCGGCTTTGCCAAAGGCTTTAAAGCTGTTTATTTTAATTTTGCCAAAGTCTGCAATGTTGCGGTAGGATAGACTATCTATATACAAGCCAACTTCATCAATTATGCCCCCATTAGTATTGGGCATGGTCATTTTAATATCAATGTTTTCAGAACTTTGGCTAATTATAAGGGCATCACCAAATAGTATTTGTTTTGAAAAAGTTTCCTTTACATAGGGGCGCACAAGTAGCCTATCACCTTTATACTTTTCATAACTTATATTAAATATTGCCTCCGTGTTGGGGTATATTGTGGGTGAAAATACGGGCATATATCTATCATCACTAAAATCATCCCTGCGGTAAAAAGGCTTGTAGTAAAGCTTTGCGCCCATGTTTTCATAAGCCTCGTTTATTATTATTGTGGGCTTAGCCTCGCACTCCATTTCAAAATAGGGGTTATCGCACTCAAAGCGTAAACCATGAGTGGAGCCTGGCAATTCAAAATCAAAGTTTATTTCCCCTTCGGTGTAATCTTTTTCTACATCTAAGCCTTTTAGCTTATTTGCTAAATATGCCAAATGCTTAACATAGCTAGGAATATCAAGTATATTTAAATAGCCACTTATGCCCGATAGAACAATTTCATCGTTTATAGGCTTACGGTAATGGCTGGGTATACCCTCTAAGCCACAGGCTACGCCTAATATTGTGCCCACGTTACTTGCGTTGCAGTCAGTATCCCAAGCGCACATTGTGGCAATTTCTATGGATTTGGAAAAGTCACCCTTGCCATACAACAATGCCAAAACACAGGCGCCTGCGTTGGGAATAATATGACAGTTGCCTGGGTATTTATCATAACCCCAATATTCCTCTAACATAAGCCTACAAGCATGCCAGTTATCAGGATTATTTTTATAGAAATTCCAAACAGCCATTGCAACTGCATAATATAGGCTATCCTCAGGTATAAAGCTTAGGCCGGTTTTTAGCCAATGTTCAGGGTTTTTATTTTCAAAGGCGTCAGCAATGCAGGCGGCCATGAACATTGCCCCGTTTAGACCCTCGCCATCATGGCTTACAGAGGCTGCAGTTCTTGCATATTGTGCTGCTTTTTTTGGGTTGTTGGGGCAAATTAAACCCCAAGTATCTATAAATATTTGACCCCCAATTTGCTCGGCTATGGTTTTACCGTTTACCTTACAACTGCCAGATAATGGAGCCTCTATACCATTTTTAAGGTTGATATATGCTGTGTGCTCGGTGGATTTACCGTAGCCACCCCACCAATAAAGTCCAACACCTTCGCGGGCGTAGTTAAGCCATGCTTCCGCCACATTCTGAGGGGAGGGTTCCTTTATGCCATTATCATCAAGGGCTCTAAGGAAAAGCACAGGGCCATTGCTATCATCATCAGCAGCAAAGTGTTTATAATCCTTTGTATAGGTTTTTATATCACCGTAAACATTTTTTATTCTTTCATATGTCCAAAACTCAGGCTCCAAGGGTGCCCCAAGGCGTATACCAATGTTAAGGCCTAAAAAGCCAGAATATATTTGTTCAATTTGTTTTTGTGTTAAAGGCAAATTATCCATATTATCCCCCAAATTATGTTTTATATTATTATATCACTAAAACACTTAATATTTTCCCTATATAATGTAAATTACTTGTATTGCAATCCACCCATAATAATGCTAAACTTAGGGGGATTTTTGGATTTACAGGGGGATTTTATGGGGGATAAGGTTAAGCGCATTATAATGTCAATTTTTGGCATGAGCTTTTTAGGGGTATGTGTTGCAATGCTTAGAATAACAGAGTTTGGCACAGACCCTTTCACTTGCTTAGTTGTAGGCATAGCTAATATATTTGGATCAACTTATGGGGTAATTTACCCAATACTTGTGGGTATACTTATTGTTATAGTTTTCTTTTTGGATAAGCATTATATGGGTTTAGGTACAGTAATTAACATATTGCTTGTAGGTACCGTGGGAGATATTAGCTTTAATATATTAAACTCACTTTATAGTTTTGATAGCCTTGTTTCACGCATATTATTGTTTATTGCAGCAATTATTATACTTTGTTTTGCTAGTGCTTTATATATAAGTGCAGATTTAGGTGTTAGTAGTTATGATGCCACATCATTAATTATGGCAGATAAAAAAATAGCCCAATACAGAATATGTAGAATTTTTACTGATGTTTTTTGCACAGTAGTTGGCCTAATATTTGGCGCAGTAGTAGGTATAGGTACAGTAATTACTGCTTTAGGTATGGGGCCCCTTACCCAATGGTTTATGGATAATGTTACAGATAAAATGGTGGGTAAAACAAGGAAAGTGGCGTAAGTTATGGTTTCTAAAAGGCTTGTGCGAGGCATGGGCCTTTTTTGTTGTTAAAATATAGTGTTGTAATTTATGAATACAATACAACATTTGAAAGTGACAAAAATTTAATTTAAATATGATATATTATTAACAAATGGAATGCCGTGTGTGATATACTAAAATTACTATTTACAAAGGAGAAAATAAAATGAAAAAGCTTATAAGCCTTTTTTTAACTTTAGTTATATTGTTAGGAGCATTACCCATAGCAAGCATAAGTGCAAAAGCAGATTATAATATAGGGTCAAAAGCTTATGCAGAGCCATTAAGTGCAACAGTAAAACTAAGCACAACATTTGCAAGCACTTATTCAACAATAAAGGCAACAGCCTATGCAAGTGGCGGCAGAGCCCCTTATTTATACGCTTTTTATGTGTATAAAGATGGTGCAGTTGCATATAAAGGCGCATATACAACTAGCTATGTATTTAACTACATGCCCAGAGACCCAGGCAGGTATGATATTACAGCCTTTGTAAGGGATTCTTTAGGTAGAATAAGCGCTGTTCAATCAAAAACAATATTAGTAGTAGGCAGCTCAACACCACCATTATTTGTTTTACCATCAATAAGCAGAACAAGCATGCTAATGGGGGATAGTGTTGCCGTAAGTGCCAAGGCATCAGGTGGGGCAGGTGCCCCATATAAATATGCTTTTTATATACATAAGGATACACACCTTATTTACAGAGGGAACTACACTACAAGCAATGTATTAAACTATAAACCGACAGGGGTGGGTGCATATAAATTTACAGCCTTTGCAATGGATAGGTATGGTAATAGAATTGGTAGAAGCACAAAAATTCTTTCCGTATTGCCAGCACCTAAATATAGAGCCCTTGTTATAGGCCAAAGTGTAGATTCTGACCCTAAGGGTAATTTACCAGCAGCAAAATTTGATGCTGATAGGATGAATACAAAGTTTTTAACAAAAGGACCTTTTGGCCCAATGATAAAAGTAACCAAAAGAGATAATTTAACTGGTAGGCAAATTTTAAGTACAATACCAGCAGCCTTCGTTGGGGCGGATGAAAACAGTGTATCCATATTTTGCTTTTCAGGCCATGGGTCAAATGAAGGTCATATAACTGGGGTAGATACGGGGTGGCAATCTTATGTTTGGCCTGATGAACTGGCAAGGGAGCTAAAAAAGATACCAGGAAAAATAATTGTAATAATGATGACTTGCTTTAGCGGATACCATATTAATAGAAGTGTTGAATCAAACTTAAATGCTGAAGATTTTAATAAAAACTTTATAAAAGCTTTTGAGGCGGAAAATGTATATGAAAAATCCCCAGGGCAAATGGCAACACCGAAATTCCATGTTATTACATCAAGCTCAATGAATACAGTAAGCTATGGTTTTGGCAATGAATCTGGGCCTTTTACTGGAAGTTGGTTTATAAATGGCATATTAAAAGCGCAAGATAGCAACAATGATGGCTTTATAAGCATGCATGAAGCGTATATTGCAGGTAGAAATGAAATATATAGGGTTTGCAATACGTATTATAATGGGGGCAATATGCACCATGCACAATGTTACCCATACAACGATCAACTAAAACTTTGGAAAAAGTAATAAACACAAAGCACTTGATAAAATCAAGTGCTTTTTTTATGCAAAAATTTTGTGGTGTAAATAACATAGATACGAAATTAACAAAAATTTGATTGTTCTTTTATCAAAAAATGAATATATGTGTTATAATAAATTGTATTTTATTTAAAGGAGACGGAGACATGAAAAAGATATTCAGCATTATATTAGCTTTAGTGTTGTTACTAGGTGCAATGCCTTTAACAGATATGCAAGCAGTTGCCGAAAGCCAAACAAGTGTTTTTGGTAGAGCTTATGCACCATATGCACCATTAACTTTATCAGTTAAGCCAAGCACAACATATGCTAGCACATACTCAACAATAACAGCAACAGCAAGCTATAGTGGAGGAAACTCACCATATTTATTTGCTTTTTATGCATATAAGGATGGCAGTGTAGTTTACAGGGGGGCCTACACAAGGGTTAGCGTATTTAAATATATGCCAACTTCCGCAGGAAGATATACAATTACTTGCTTTTTAAAAGATGCTGCTGGCACAATAAAAATAGCTAATACACCAACAATATTGGTAACAGGAAGCTCAACGCCACCACTATTTGTTTTACCATCAATAAGTAAAACAAGTATGTTTTTAGGGGATAATGTTGTAGTAAGTGCCAAGGCATCAGGTGGAGCAGGTGGCCCATACAAATATGCATTTTACATACATAAGGACACACAGCTTATTTATAGAGGTGGTTATACCACAAGCAATGTTTTAAACTATACACCAACAGGCACAGGGGCATATAAATTTACTGCCTTTGCAATGGATAAAAGTGGTGCTAGGATTGGTAGAAGCACAAAAATTTTGTCAGTTCTTGCACCTAAATATAGGGCTTTAGTTATTGGTCAACATCAGTATTGGGACCATGACTTAGCAGGCACAGATGTTGATGCTAATAACATGAACTATATGTTCTTGAATAAAGGACCATATGGTGCAATGGCAAAGGTTACTAAAAGGCAAGATGTACCTGGTAGGCAAATTTTAAGTTTAATACCAGCAGCTTTTATAGGTGCAGATAATACCAGCGTATCAATATTCTACTATTCAGGTCATGGATCATCAAATGGTTATATATTTGGTGTAGATAATAACTATATAGGCAGTGGTGCAGTATCCGCTACTGAATTAGCCACAGCCTTAAAGAAAATACCTGGTAAAATAATTGTTATATTAGACTCTTGCTTTAGTGGCTACCATATTAATAGATCAACTAATGTTGAAGAATCTGATTTTAACAAGAGCGTTATAGCTGCCTTTGATGCAGTAAATGAAATTTCAAGAGCTCCAGGGGAATTAGCATCATCAAAATTCCACGTTATAACAGCAGCAAGAAAAATTGAAAGCTCTTGGGGCAATTACACTGGTGGATATTTCACAAATGGCCTTATCAAAGCAACAGATATTAATAACAATGGCTTAATAAGCATGTATGAAGCCTACCTTTCTGGATATGCAGCAGGCGTTAATAAGCCTGGTACCAAGCAATATGCACAATGCTATCCATCAAACGATCAATTAGCTTTGTGGAAGAAATAATTTAATTTAGAATTTTAAGTGCTTGACGTAGTCAAGCACTTTTTGATTGTTTTAAATATTTAAATATAAAAATAACAACAAAAAACATAATTATGTTAAAAAAAGAAATATTATAAACAAAATAACCAAAAATGTGATATACTAAACTAAATTTATAATATAAAGGAGACACTAAAGTTGAAAAAGATTTTTAGCGCTATTTTAGTATTGCTTATTGTATTTGGCAGTATGCCTTTAAATAATACATATGCAAATGATTATCAAAAATCAATAATTAGCAACAGGGCTCCGTTGAGTATTTCAGTTGCACCTAACACAACAACTGTAAACGTAAACACTTCATTTACAGTTACTGCAAAATATGGTGGAGGAACAGCACCCTATTTATTTGCCTTTTACGTGTATAAGGATAATAAAGTTGAATATAAGGGTGGCTATGCGAAAACTAATGTATTTAGATATACACCAAAAACTGCTGGCAAATATATGGTTATTGGCTTTGTAAGGGATGCATTAGGCACTATAAAAACAGCAAAAACTACAACAATAAATGTAACAGCCAACACAACCTCCCCATTATTTATACTACCATCAATGAGCAGGTCAAGCATATATAATGGTGATGAAGTTTTAGTTAGTGCAAAGGCATCTGGTGGAGCTGGTGGACCATACAAATATGCCTTTTATGTATATAGGGGTACAGATTTAATAGACAAAACGTCATATGTAGCCCGTAATGTTGTCTTATGGTATAGGCCTACAAGCCCAGGGAAATATAGGTTTTCTTGCTTTGTTATGGATAAGGCTGGGAATAGAACTGTAAGAAGTACAAATATATTATCTGTTATAGATGCGCCAATTTATAGAGTGTTGGCAGTTGGACAAGAAGATTATAAATATGAAGATATTCTGAAAGGGTCTCATTATTCAGCTCTTAGAGTTTCAAGTAAGTTTTATGAAAAATACCCATATGCTAGAATTTATTCAGATGTACTTCTTGATGCAACAAGATACGATATAATTAATGGTATACAAACTACTTTTAGATATGCTGATGAAAATAGTGTATCAATATTTTATTATATTGGACGAGGTAGCGTTTACGGTGAATTGATTGGAACTAATGGTAGTTATATTACACCTACACAATTGGCTTATGAATTAAATAGAATACCAGGTAAAATAGTAGTTATGTTAGATACATCATATAGTGGATATCATATTAATAAAAGTAATGATGTAAGAACAGAAGATAATTTATTTAATGAAAGCATAATAGATGCTTTTAAAAAAGTAAATGTATATGAAAAATCTCCTGGTCAACTTGCAACATCAAAATTCCACGTTATAACATCAAGTACACAGTATACACATTCATACTATCCATACGATGGAAGTGGTGGATATTTTTCAAGAGGACTTCTTAAAGCAATAGATAGAAACTATGATGGTTTTATAAACATGCATGAGGCATATCTTACTGCCTATAATGAGGGGATATATGCATCCTATTATTCAACACAATATGCACAATGCTATCCAGAAAATGATCAACTTGTAATTTGGAAAAGATAATTTAATATAGAATTTAATCTTATTTATTTCAATTTCAAAAAGTATAATAAATTTAATATAAGTAATGAATAAAAGGACTATTGAAAGTAATTCAATAATCCTTTTGTTTTTTTCTAATATGTGTGTTATCAGAAATAGTAATTGTTATAGGCTGTTTTTTGTACTGATAGTGCTTTTATAACAACCATTTGTTATCACGGTGTTGGAGCTACAGTGGTAATTGCGGTAGGCACTGGTGTAGGTTCTGTGGTGGGAACTGCAGTAGGAATTGGTGTAGGCTCTACAGTGGGAACTGCAGTAGGTACTGGTGTAGGTTCTACAGTAGGTGCTGGTGTAGGCTCTGTAGTGGGAACTGTAGTAGGAATTGGCGTAGGTTCTATTGTAGGGGGCACAGTTGGTGTGATTGTAGGCTCTACAGTTAAAACAGGTGTAGTTTGCTGATTTAGTGTGTTTTGTTTTTGAGCCTTATCTTTTTCTATTTCTTTAGGAGCAATTACATAAACCACAGAACTAGTAGCAACCGTAATTTTGCCAGAACTATCTTTAACAAATATTTGAGCTGTGTAGTTACCTGCATTAGTTGGTTTATAAGTATATTGGTTAATAGTGGAATATACAGTCGTATTTACTCTAGCACCGTCTTTAAATACATAGAAGGCATATGTGTATGGAGGCAAGCCGCCTTCAGCTGTTCCAGTAAATAGAATGCTATCACCCAAGTTAATGTTAGCATAAAGTGTTTCTATTTGAGCGTTAAGAGCAAGATATTTTACATCAACCTTAGAGCTAGTAGCAACCTTAATTTTAACAGAGCTATCTTTAACAAATATTTGAGCTGTGTATGCACCTTCACTAGTTGGCTTATAGGTATATTTGTTAACGGATGAATAAGTAGTCGTACTTACTCTAGTACCATTTTTAAATACATAGAAAGCATATGTGTATGGAGGCAAACCACCTTCAGCTGTTCCATTAAATGTAATACTTTCGCCTAAGTTTAGGCTAGCATAAAGTGTTTCTAGCTGAGCGTTAAGAGCAAGATGTTTTACATCAACTGTGGAACTAGAAGCAACTTTAATTTTGCCAGAGCTATCTTTAACAAATATTTGAGCTTTGTATGAACCTTCATTAGTTGGTTTATAGGTATATTTGTTAAGTGAGGAATAAGCAGTCGCATTTACTCTAATACCATCTTTAAATACATAGAAAGCATATGTGTATGGAGGTAAACCACCTTCAGTTATTCCAGTAAATATAATGTTTTCGCCCAAGTTAATGTTAGTACTATTTGTTTCTAGTTTAGCGTTAAGAGCAAGATAATTTACAGCAACTGTGGAACTAGAAGCAACTTTAATGTTGCCAGCGCTATCTTTAACAAACATTTGAGATGTGTAAACACCTTCACTAGTTGGTTTATAGGTATATTTGTTAAGTGAGGAATAACCAGTTATATTTACTCTAGTACCATCTTTAAATACATAGAAAGCATATTTGTACGGTGGCAAACCACCTTCAGCTGTTCCATTAAAAGTAATATTTTCGCCTAAGTTTACGTTAGCATTAAGTGTTTCTAGTTGAGCATTAAGAGTAGGATAATTTACAGCAACTGTGGTACTAGAAGCGACTTTAATTTTGCCAGAGCTATCTTTAACAAATATTTGAGCCTTGTAGTTGCCTTCGCTAGTTGGTTTATAGGTATATTTGTTAAGTGAGGAATAACCGGTCATATTTATTCTAGTACCATCTTTAAATACATAGAAAGCATATTTATACGGTGGTAAACCACCTTCAGCTGCTCCAGTAAATGTAATACTTTCCCCCAAGTTTACGTTAGCGTTAAGGATTTCTAATTGAGCATTAAGATCAAGATAATTTACATCAACTGTGGAACTAGAAGCAACTTTAATTTTGCCAGCGCTATCTTTAACAAACATTTGAGCCTTGTATAAACCTTCGCTAGTTGGTTTATAGGTATATTTGTTAAGTGAGGAATAACCAGTTATATTTACTCTAGCACCATCTTTAAATACATAGAAAGCATATTTGTACGGTGGTAAACCACCCTCAGCTGTTCCATTAAATGTAATACTTTCACCTAAGTTTACGTTAGCATTAAGTGTGTCTAGTTGAGCATTAAGAGCAGGATAATTTACAGCAACTATGGAACTAGAAGCAACCTTAATTTTGCCGGTGCTATCTTTAACAAATATTTGAGCCTTGTAGTTACCTTCACTAGTTGGTTTATAGGTATATTTGTTAAGTGGGGAATAACCGTTTATATTTACTCTAATACCATCTTTAAATACATAGAAAGCATATGTATATGGAGGTAAACCGCCTTCAGCTGTTCCAGTAAATGTAATGTTTTCGCCCATTAAAAGTTCGCTTGGAATATATTCACTTATTAAGATTAATGGTGGATAATTTGTAGCAATTTCGCCTGTGGTGGCAATTTTTGTTTCTCCAGTTGCATCCTTTATATAAACTTTAAAGCTATAGTTACCTTCAGCATTTGTTGTATAGGCGTAGGTATTGTTCGCTACATAGTTTGTGTTAGCAATGCTTGTACCGTTTAAGTATGTGTAGTAAGAATATTCGTATGGGGGTGTACCACCCTCTGTTTGGACTGTAACGTTAATTACATCACCTGGCTCAGCGTTATCCTTATCTACACTTGCATTTGCAACTAACTCATAATTAACTAATATTGTTTTATTAATAGCCTCAGTTTCTACACTATCAGCATCTTTAACTTTTAGGCTTATTGTATATGTGCCAATTGAATCAGGTGTGAAAGTGAAAGTATTTGATGTGCTATAATCTTGCGTGCTAATATTGTTATTATCTTTAATTAGAACAAATTCATAAGCATAAGGAGTAACGCCACCTTGTGCCTCTGCTGTGGCTGTTACGGTATTTCCGAATGTGTAGTTTGTTTTATCGGTATTTAGGGTAGCGCTAAGTATATCAACCACACTAATTGAATTACTAGTGGATTCTAATTCTGTACTTAAGCTATCCTTAACTGTTACTTTTACAGTATATTCACCTAATGCTTCTTGTTTAAATGTATAAGTGTTGGAAGAAGCATAATCCTGTATAGCAACTTGTGTTTCACCCTTAAACACAGCAAATTAATAAGTATAAGGAGATTTACCGCCAATAGCATTTGCTGTTATTGTAATTTCTTCATTAGGTTCTACTTTTGTTTTGCTTTCCTCTAAACTTAATGCAAGTTCATCAAACACTTCAATATTAGTAGTAATAGCTTCAGTTTCTATATTATCAGCATCTTTAACTTTTAGGCTTATTGTATATGTGCCAATTGAATCAGGTGTGAAAGTGAAAGTATTTGATGTGCTATAATCTTGCGTGCTAATATTGTTATTATCTTTAATTAGAACAAATTCATAAGCATAAGGAGTAACGCCACCTTGTGCCTCTGCTGTGGCTGTTACGGTATTGCCTAATGTGTAGTTTAATTTATCGGTATTTAGGGTAGCGTTAAGTGTGCTTTCAACTGTAAAGTTAAGTGATTCAGAGCTTAAAACATCATTATTGCTATATTTTAATTTTGCTAATACGGTATAGTTACCCGCTTGAGTAGGGCTATAGTTTAACTTGTTTTGTATTGAATAAGCTTGTGTGTGTACTAAATTATCATCTTTATACACTTCAAATTGGTATACATATTCATAATATGATGTTTCCGCAGCATCTATTGTTGCAGTTGCAACAATGCTTTCGTTAGGGGCTAATACCGTTTTATTAAGGCTTAGTTTTAATGGAGGTATAAAGCTAAATGATTTTGTGTCTGCTACAACTATAGTGCCTGTTGAATCTTTTACATAGGCTCCCACAATGTATTTACCAATTGCATAATATTTTGAGAATGTTAAAGATAAAGTGTTCGAATCACTGTAATTTACATCGTAATAATAATAACCGTAATCTGCTCCATATGTATCATTCAACATTACCAAACTATATGAATAAGGTGCAGTTCCACCATTAGCATCAACTGTTGCGGTTATGGTGTCGCCATTAACAACAGAATTTTTGTTTAAATTAATATTTACATCAAAACTATTCTTTATTATAAAGTTACTTGTTTCAGCATATTTGTATATATCTCCATCTTTAACAATAAATCTAATTTTATATGTGCCTTGCACATTATGGTATATACTATAAGTGTTTTCATTAGATAAATACATGCTCTGGTTTTTAACAATAGTTCCTGTATTTACATCAATTAATTGAAAGGAAATATTCTTATCAATGGTGCTTGGAGAAGTGTTTATTTTTATCTCATCCTGCTTGTTATATTGTTGTTTGTCAACAGACACGGTAAAATCCGAGCTAAGAACTACATCATTAACAATAAATTCTGTTGTTGATTCAAAAGTATCGCCCGACTCACCAGTAACTAAAATGGTTAGTTCGTAACTGCCTGGCATATTTGGTGTGTATTTAAACCATTCAAAATTATTAATATTGTTTGTTTCTAATAGAACTCCATCTTTAGTTAAATTATATATTATTGTGTATTCTCCATCAATAGTTATTCCTCCATATGTGCCTATAAGTATTTCTATGGGTTCGTTTACACAAATATTTGATGGAAAGTATAAAGGAATCATATTTATTGCACGGGGTATTTTTATTTCTTTTTTATTGTATTTACCTAAAGAATCTGTAACCGTTACTATTACAGAAGAATAGCTAGAAACATGAAAAGCTTTTGTAGTGAAAACATTATTGTTGCTAGCTTCCGATTCGTATATTGAGAACCCGTTCTCATTAAATTCTTTAAACTGATATGTATATGGTGCGGTTCCACCCGATACATTTGCAGTTATAGTAGCATGCTCAAGCGTTGTTATAACATCTTTGTTAGATTCCAAATTTATTTGAATGCTTGTATCTAGCTCAATAATGCTAAATGTTTTTTCTAAACTTATAGGATAATATTGATCATCATCACCGCTTATTGTTACTATAAGCTTATAATTACCAGTTTCCGCAGGGGTGAAACTGTATATATTGTTTTGATAATATGTTGAATTTGCTGAGATAATTATCCTTCTATTTAGTTCATCTATTAAAGACTCATCTTTATACAACTTAATATTATAATCAAATGCACCTTTTTTAGAAGTATCATATTCAATAGATACTGAATATTTTTTATATTTTTCAAATACATCTATATTTTCTGCTGGTTTGTTATTAATAAATAAATTTGCATCAATGTTTATTCTTTGTTCAACCTTAATATTTGTAGATTTTTCTACTACTGCATTTAAGCTATCTTTTACTTTTACTTTTATAGTATAGTCACCCTCAACATCCTGTTTAAATGCATATGTGTTAGCAGGGCTATACTCTTGTGTAGCAACTGGGGCTTCACCGTTAAATACTGTGTACTCATAGGTGTAAGGTTCAGTACCACCTATGGCCGTAGCAGTTATAGTAGATTCCTCAAATGGCTTAACTTGAGTGTGGGATACGGATAACTGCACATCAAAATCAAGCTGGCTTACTGTGAAGCTTACTGGTGCAGAGCTAAGTACTAAATCACCACGCTTTAATAGTGCTATAATGGTGTAATCCCCTGAAGTTGTAGGGGTGTAGTACATGCTTTTATTAGGGGAATATTCTTGAGTATATACCAATTCATCACCTTTTCTTATCTCAAATTGGTATTGGTATGGTATTTCATTACCCATATTTTCTTCTAAAACTTCATATGCATTTAAAGTGGTTTTGGCGCTAATAGCATTACCTAGAACTATTGAATTACTATTTAAGTTTAAATAAATATCAGGTTTGTATATAATGCTATCTGATCTTTTAGTTACACTATTTCCATTTGCATCAGTTACTGTTACTACAAAATAATTGTTACCAACAAATGCACTATTGCTAAGAACAAATGTATGAGTAACAGAACCATTTAATGGTAATGTGAAATCTTTATAATTAACAAACCAGAACTCAGCTAAAGAAACGTTATATTTATATGGTGCTGCTCCTCCTTCAGCTTTTATTGTTACATTTACAAGTTCGTTGCTTACAACGGTTGATTTATCAGCACTTATAGTAACATCAAAAGCCTCACTAACGGTAAAAGTGCTTTCTGCCGCATTTACTATGTTTCCATTTTTAATATAATATCTTAATTTATATATGCCAGGAATATTGCCAGAGTTTGTCTTATCATTCTCTCCGGCGTTAAACCTGGTTTCTAATGATTTTACTATTTCACCTGTTTCTGTGTTAATGATATCATAACCCGTATATTTATTAATAACATCAACGCTTGGTATAATAAAAATTTCTTCACCCAAATTATAACTATCTTTATCTGTTCTAACAGTAAAATAATCTGATTCTGTTTCTAATGGTATTTTACTAACAGTTAATTTAAAACTTTTTGCGTAGCTACCGCCATTTGTATCTCTTACTGTAGCTTTTAAAGAATATTCTCCAGGGCTTTCTGGTGCAAGGCTAAAGCTACCAGTAGTATTATCATAGCTACTTATTAAAGAATTATCTTTATATACATCTAAAGTATAAGTATAATTATCATTTACAACTTTGCCACCATATACATTGTCAATTTTAAAACTATAAGTTTCGCCTAAATTAATTCTTGAATTATATGGAGGCACAAAAAACAGCGTTCTATTTATTCTTAATTTCTCATAATTAAATTTACCTTCAGAGTCTGTTGCTTTTACATTTACTGTTATATAAAGATCGTTTGTTGAATAATAAGGATAATTAATAATCAATTTTGCTATATTATTCATTTCAACATCAGTGGTAATATTTACAAATTTCTCATTATCTAAAACATCTATGAGTGTAAAATCGTATGTGTACGGCGCTGTTCCACCGCTAGCATTTGCTGTAATTGTTAATTCATCATAAAGTTCAAATACGTCCTTATCTGCACCAATATCAATAACAATATCACTATTTGGTAAATCGTTATTTGAGGAATCTGAAGCTATAACATTTATTGTTTTCTCAACGTTAAAAAAATTTATACCAATTTTATATTCTCCATCAAAGTTTGGTTTGAATTTAAACAAGCCTTGCGCTATAGTTTCATTTGTAATTGTAAGATCCTCGGTATCAAATAGATATTCCAAATCATATTCTTTAATTAGGTTAAGAGGGTAATCCAACGGAATGGTTTTTCTGCAATAAATTGCACTCTTTGAAATAGTTTTACCAATCATGTTACCACTAATATTTGTTAGTTTTACAAGATATTCTTGGCCAACTTCATAACTATCTGCAACGTTGCCATCGCTTGTTAGAACAACAATGTTTATAGTTCCATTATTCCAAGGTGCATTTTCCTTCTCAATTACAGTTAAATTATCATAGCTTTGATATTCGTTGACTATTCCTTCGTTATCCTTAAGTTTTAGTTTTGCATAATATTCCCCAACCTCATTTGGTTTAAACTCAAAATTGGTAAAATCTGAAAAATCCGCTGATGCAACTAATACTTCATCTTTGTAAACCACAAAGGCATATTTAAACAAGCTTGGATCTGGCCTTACGCTTGCTTTTACAACTGCACTTGCTCCTTTTAACACAGTATTTTCGAGAAAACTTACGCCGGCATAAACAGAGTTTGGATCAGTAATTCCATCAATATGCACTTCGTTGCTTTCAGTGTATTCTATTATATTATTGTGTTTAATATATACAATAGCTTTATATGTGCCACTTATCCAAATATTATCATCAGTAGGGTCATCATAAATATACTCATAATCAGTATCAAAAGACTTAAAAGAGTCCCTATGATCATAAAGGATGGTTCCTGTATCTACGTTATATATACAATATGCTATTTCTTTATTTGTTAAATCTCCGTTTATATTAAATTTAACGTTATTACTCAAAGCGTCAAAACCATCATAACTAAGTTCAACGGTATAATTTGTTGATAAATTAGGGGTAACAACATTAAGCTCATAATTATGGTGTACACTATGTCCAGCTTCATTAATTAATGTAACATATAGATTATAAGTTCCTGCATTTTCTGGATTAAATTCGTATGTGCTTGAGGAATTGCTAGTTTTGTTATCTACTTCAATTCCATCTTTATTTAACACAAAATTAAAAACATAGTCACCTGGAGTGGATAGATTGATAAAGTCAATTGTGTATTTTCCACCAACTATGTAAGTTTCCTGTTCATAATTAGGCCATTCAAAGTCAAAATCATAAGGGAAATTTACTGTTTTAGTATTGTATTTACCAGTTGAATCCATTACTTTTACCTTAACAAAACCATACTTGTTCAAAACATTTGAATATGTATTTGTATCGCTTAGGCTTTGTGAGGATACCAAAGTAGGGTTACCATAATAATTATAAAGGCTATAATCAAAGGATTCAAATTCATAATTATATGGGGCTATACCACCGGTAGCATTAACTGTTATGGTAAAATTATCGTTATCAGGCCTATATACTTCTTTATCAAAAGTAATATTCATATTAATATTGCTGTCTTGTTCATAATCATTTTGTACAATAAATGATTTTTGTAATTTGTTTTCAAAGTTAGAGTCTTCATCCACTCCAACTTTAGCAATAAAATTATGGTTACCAGCGTACTCTGGTATAAATTCACATAAATTTAAAATAAGGCCGTTATTGTCAGAAACTCTTTTATAACTACTCAGATGACTATATACGCTTGGAAAATCTTCTCGAATTACCAAACTATCAAGTTCTAGTTTCAAATCAAAATATAACCACTGAGAGGCAGGTGCTAAATTTCTTAGATTTACTATGTAGTTTTTTCCTATTTCAAAAGAATCCACCTCTTCGCCATCATATGATGTAAAGAAAATCTCCCCACTTACTATTGGGGATGCCGCCGCTTTACTTTCTCCCAAACTTATTGTTGAAAAGGAAAAAGCAATACTAAGGTTAGTAGTATTGTTGTAAACAACATGGTTTTAACGGATTTGCTCATAATGGCCTCCTAGTATATTGTTATAAAGATATTATTTTTATATTATAATATAAAGCCCAGAATTGCAACATTTATGGGAATATTGGAAAATTTTCCAAAAATGAAAAGAATTTGGAAAGTTTTTAAAAATAAGAACAACCATTCCCTTTTTTATTTTAATTCCAAGAATTTATTTTTAAGCAACGACACTTTTAGTTGATATTATTGATGTTTTCAAAGTAGTGTTGATTGAAACATTTTAATAAGTACAAAGCGATTCACCCCACATTGCAAAACCACGCCAATACCCGTATAATAAACTATACCTACAATCCTAAAGGGGGAATTATAACTATGGAACAAATCAAAAAAATACCAACCCAAGCCAAAATAGCCATGATACAAATGGAGGTAAAGCCTGGGGATGTGTATGCAAATATAAATACCGCCAAGGCCTATGTTGCCAAGGCAGCTAAACAGGGGGCAAACATTGCACTATTGCCAGAGTGTATGGATTTTGGTTGGACGGATAGCTCTGCAATAGGCTTGGCTGAGCCCTTGTATGGGAATGTGCATAGAGCCCTTAATGATATGGCTGTTGAGAACAATATATATATTGTTGCAGGCATAGTTAAAAGGGAAGGGGAAAGGCTTTATAATACAGCCCTGCTTATATCCCCCAAGGGGGAGCTTTTAGGTAAGCATAGAAAAATTAGCCTTGTTTGTGGCGTTGAGGATATTGTGTATTCAAAGGGTGATAAGCTTGAGCTTTTTAAAACAGAGTTTGGCAATATTGCCCTTACAATATGCGCCGATAACCTTATGCCATCTATATGTTTTGCGGAAAGCCTTGCTATTATGGGGGCAAAGTTGTTTCTTTCCCCTTGCAGTTGGGCAGTACCCCCTGATAAATTAGGCAAGCCTTATGGGCAAGAGTGGATAGAGCCTTATACATATTTAACAAAAAAGTATAATGTAAGTATATTAGGTTTAAGCAATGTTGGCGAAGTGAAAACAGGGCCTTGGAAAAATTGGCAATGCATTGGTAACTCCATAGCCATGGGGGCAGGGGGTAAAAAACTTGCAGTATTGCCCTATGGTGATGAGGCTATGGAATTAATAATATTGTAATTTAGTAACAAAAGTAAACTTTGGTATAAAACAAAAATGTTTACAAAATGCTACACAAATTGATAAGTAATATGTTATTATATATTAGGCTTAAGCCAATATGTTTTAGGAGTGTATTATGGCGGAATTTTTCTACCTTGCTTTTTTTGCATTGTGTTATTTAGTTGTAGCTTTTATTGTGGTAACAATTTTATATGATAAACGCCTTAATAGGGTAAAAAAGGAAGTATCTAAGCTTATAGATGAAATAGAGAACGAAGTAAATGAGGGTGATAACAATGGAAGTATTTGATATAATGATTGATGCCCTTACAGAGTATAAAGATATTATGATAGTTGTTTGCATTGCCATAACTATTATTCCTATATGGCTTTTTGAAAGAGAAGTAAGAGGCCACGAAAGGCTTAGGGATGAGTTGAAAAAAGCCCTTGATGAACAAAGAAATAAAAATAATTGGCCCTAATGGGCTTTTTTATTGTAAAAAATTAATGGAAATTTGGGCTATTTAATTGCCATTATACCAATATATGGTAAAATAGATATAATAGAAAATTGAATTAGGAGGTTATTATGAGAACGTACAAAAACCTTATTATAGGCTTTGGTAAAGCGGGAAAAACATTGGCAACAAAACTTGCCTTAAAGGGAGAAACTACGGCTTTGGTGGAAAAATCAGCAAATATGTATGGTGGTACATGTATAAACGTGGCTTGTATACCAACAAAGGCCTTGGAACATAATGCACATATAGCCCATGCCCAAGGGGGCGATGATGTGCAAAAATCTTGGAATTATTATAATGCTATAAACGAAAAGCGTAAATTAACAGCAATGTTAAGGCAAAAAAACTTTGATAAACTAGTAACGGCAGGGGTAAAAATATTTACAGGTACCGCAGCCTTTATTGATAAAAATACCGTAGAAGTAGCCCTTGAAGATGGTACCACTGAGGAAATATATGGTGATAGAATATTTATAAACACAGGCTCAACACCATTTATACCTAATATACCTGGCCTTAAAGAAAGCCAATATGTTTATACCAGTGAAAGCCTTATGGAGCTTGAAGAACTTCCCCCGCGCTTTGCAATTATTGGCGCTGGCTATATAGGCTTAGAATTTGCAAGCATGTTTTGCAATTTTGGGGCAGAAGTTACAATAATAAATAACGAAGCAGAAATTTTAACTAGGGAAGATAAGGATATGGCTGCTGTTTTGGCCGATGACTTATTAAAGCGTGGTATAAAATTTATAAACAACGCAAAAACTCAAGCTATTCAAGATGGTAAAGAAGGGGCTATAATTAGTTTAAACACTGATGAGGGCGATATAGAGATAGTTGCCGATGCTGTACTTGTGGCAACTGGTAGGCGTGCAAATGTAGCAAGCCTAAATTTAGAAAATGCTGGTGTAAAACTTACAGAGCGTGGAACAATAGCCGTTGATGAAAACTTGCTTACAAATGTATCCAATATTTGGGCAATGGGCGATGTGGCTGGCTCACCACAGTTTACTTATATATCCTTAGATGATTTCCGTATAGTATTTAGCCAACTTGTTGGTGATGGAAAACGTAATAGCAAAAACCGTGGCAATATTCCTTATAGTGTATTTTTGGATCCACCCCTATCCCGTATAGGTTTTACAGAGGAAGAGGCAATAAAGGCTGGTTATAAAATTGCAAAAGCAACATTGCCCGCATCGGCTATACCAAATGCTCATATATTAAAAAGCCTTAGGGGCTTGCTAAAAGTAATTGTTGATAAGGATACAAACCTTATATTAGGTGCCCATATATATTGTGCAGAATCCCATGAGCTTATAAATATAGTTAAAGTTTATATGGATAATAAACTACCCTATACAGCCCTTAGGGATGCTATATATACCCATCCCACAATGGCAGAAGGTTTTAACGACTTATTAGGTGGTTTGAAGTGAAAGGGTGATATTATGAGTGAAGAAAATAAAAATTTGCCAGTAGTGCAGGACTATGAAAAAGATACAGAAAATGATAAAATACCAGAAAAGAATGGAGGCAAACGCATGAAAAAAGTAAATATAAGTTTAGTTGTTGCATTGGTAATATGCCTTCTGGTTATTGGCTATATGTACACACTAAGAGTAGGTGACCAGTTAAAAATTGATAATACGGAAAAAGATGTTGTAAGGCTTACAACGGAGTTGGATTTACTAAAGGAAGAAAAAACAAAGTGGGAAAACGATAAAACTGTAGTTTCAAAAAGCATAGGTTCAGTTAGAACAGTGCTTGCCAAAACCCTGTTGGATTTGGAAGAAGTATCTACCGATATAGGGCTTACACCAATATACACCCCGGTACCCGAGCCCACCGCTGAACCTACACCCGAAGCAACACCAGAATCAAGCCCAGAGCCTGAAGTTACCCCAGTAGCTGAGCCTGTTGAGGAAGTAAAAGAAACTGAAAAACCTGTTGAGGAAACAACAGAAGAACCCGCCGCCACAGAAGTTGTTGAAGAAAAATCGCCAACAACAGAAGTTGACCCAACAGCAAAACCATAAATTAATAAAATATAAAAACGGAGCGATTGCTCTGTTTTTTTAATTAGGGGCAATAAAAAACACCACTTTTTCAAGTGGTGTTAAAATTTTAAATTTTAATTATTTTGCAGCAACTTCTGCTAGTAGGTTTAGGTAACCAACTGTGTCTGCCAATGTTGAGCCTGTTACAGCGTCAACGGGTTTGCCAGCTTCTTGTTGAGCTACAAAATCTGCTAATTCAGCAGCTGTTTTGCCAACTGCAAAGTTTTCGATAGCTTTGTAGTTATCAGCTAACAATACTGTTGAGCCAGCTTTGTCTGCCATGTTTTTGCTGTATTGTTCGTTGTTAACAAGTTTGCTTGCTAAAACTTTTTCAGCATCTGCATAGTTTTCGCCAAATTTTTGGTCGCTGTTTGGTACGCCTGTGCCAGCCATGTATTGGAATTCGTCAATGTTTGCTGCAACGATTTTGCCATCTTCCAAAGCTACAACTGCATCGCCAAAGCTCTTTGTTCCGTGAGGAGCGCCTTGACCAGCTACTAGAACAACGTTATCGCTGTTAGCTACTACGCCAACGCTTGTAAATTCTGTGCTTTTTGCTGCATCTACAATAACTTGTAGGTAGCCAACTGTATCTGCCAATGTGCTGCTGCTTATAGCATCAACGGGTTTGCCAGGTTCGCTTGCTGCAATAACTGCTTCAAGTTCTGCAACTGTTTTGCCCTTAGCAAAGTCTTGAATTGCATCATAGTTAGCTGCAATTTCTTTTGTAGCTTTAGCGTGTTCAACCATAAGCGCGCTATACATAGCGTTGTTTTCACGTTTGCTTATTAGAACTGTATCTGCTCGCCGAAGCCTTGGTCGCTATTAGGTACGCCAACAACATTTTCACCCTTGCCGTTGTATTGGAATTCATCCATAGCAACGCCAACGATTACATCGCCAACTGTGGCAACAACTGTACGGGAGAAACCCCTTGTGCCGTGAGGTGCACCGTATGCACGGTGTAGAACTAGTTCGCCTTCAGCTGCACTTGCTAAGCCAAGGCTCATTACCAACATCATTAGAGCAATTATAGCTACTAATACTTTTTTCATAAATATCCTCCTAAAAATTAGATATTGTGGTCTAATCATTATAGGATATGCAAAACGTTTTTGCAATACTTTTCCATAAATAATTATTCAATATCTATACCATTTTCTATGGAGGTAATCATATCAACCCTAGTTTGGTGCCTTCCGCCTTCAAACTTTGCATCAAGCCAGCTATCTACAATCATTTTAGCTAGGTCAACGCCAATAACCCTTGCCCCGAAGGCAAGTATATTTGTGTTATTATGTTCCTTGCTAAGTTTTGCAGTATAGCAATCGCTACATACTACTGCACGAATGCCCTTTACTTTGTTTGCTGCTAGGGATATTCCAACGCCTGTGCCGCATATTAATATGCCTTTTTCACACTCGCCACTGGCAACAGCTTTTGCAACTTTTAAGCCATATACGGGGTAGTTAGCCCTCTCGCTTGTATGGGTGCCAAAATCCTTAACTTCAATGCCTTTTGCCTGTAAGTGTTCAATTATAGCCTTTTTCATATCCACTGCTACGTGGTCGCATCCTATTGCTATCATAATTTGCCTCCAATTTTGATATTTATTATATAAACAGCTTTGTATTATTTTAAACATGTTTATATGCCAATAATATTACAGCATTATTATACAATAAAAGGGCTTATATAGCCATAAATTAACATATCAATATTTTTACATATATAAATTGATAAAAATTAATCAAAGAAATTTTTACACAAAAAAACAGGGTATAGGCCCTGTTTTATATAAATTATTATTTAACTATCTTTTGCAACATAAACTTGAATATATGTGCCATTATTAAGCCTAACAATTTGCTCTATTTCAGCATGAATATTATCAGGGAGCCAATTATCAGGGGCAGTATATGCCACACATGTGCCACAGCTACTGCTTAAGTTGCGAGGCACTGGCATAATTTGCCCTAGTATACCTAGTTTTTTTAAATCCCTATTGAATCGTATTGCCCCAAAGTGGGAATAAAATGTTGCAATATAATCCATTACTTACTTAGTTTAATGGTATAGTCGCCATCGTTTAAGCTGTAATCAACACTATAACCATTTTCCTTTGCAAAGCGGCTAATGTTTTCCAAGGATGTTTTGCAATCTACCAATATTTCATAGTTATTTGCCTTGCTTTCCATAGCCTTTTTAAGCATTATAACGGGCTGTGGGCAGGATATTCCTCTTGCATCTATCATAATTACACCTCTTTTTTATTAAATGTGTTCACAACAGCAATTATAGTAACTACTACCAATCCAACAATAACAGCGATTTGGCCGTTTAGTGTGGGGCCAGCGCCAGATGCTGCTAAACCAAAGTTATGGGCAAAAGCGGCACCAGCTATTAAGCCAAATACGGTTATAACGCTATCCACATTACCTTCACCACTTAGTACAAGTTGGCGCAACGGGCAACCACCAAGTAAGGATGTAGCGTAGCCTACAAGCAACATACCAAGGAAGTTCCATAAGCTATTTGTGTGGGCAACTGCTTGGCCTTCAAAACCAGGTTTAAATTTGCCAGTAATAAGGTTCATTATAAGGGCAGCTACAAATATTGCAACAAAGCCTAACAATAATTTTGATTGTTTAAATAGTATAAAGTCACGTATGCCACCAACCATGCACATGCGTGTAAGTTGAGCTAAAGCACCAACTATTAGGCCTGCTGCAAGGGATGCAATTATTGGAGCATGTACAGCACCAGGGCCGCCACCTGCTTCTGTAAAGAATATAAATGCAGGAGCCACAATAAGTAATACTAAAAATATTACTTGTATTATGGGGAATACTAAACCTTCGCTTAGGTTTTGTTTATATGTTCTTTTTAGGCTATAGCCTTTGTTAAGGAATATAACACCAATGCCAATACCAACAGCAAAACCAGCTATACCAAATATGGCGTTCCAGTCCCCGCCAGCAAGGCGAAGTATAGCCCTAAAGGGGCAACCTAGGAATATTAGGCAACCAATCATTACAAAAAAGCCTAATATAAAGCGTGTTACAGGGCTTGAGCCACCTTTAACTGAAAACTCTTTTCTGCCCAAGGCCATAAAAAATGCGCCCAATACTAAACCGATAATTTCAGGGCGAATGTATTGAACAGCAGCAGCCCTATGTAAGCCTAATGCACCAGTTGTGTCACGAATAAAACAAGCTATGCAAAAGCCCATATTTGCGGGGTTACCTAAAAGTACAAGTACAACCGCTATTACGCCTATAGCTAAACCGGCAAGGCTAATAGTGGATTTTTCCTTATCCATATAAATCTCCTTTTATGTTATTATTTTCACTAACATTATAACAGAACTTATATTTATAAGCTATTTTCTTATTAGTTAAAACGATTGTATTTATTGACTAAAACGATAAGTGTAGTATAATAATTGTATATTATTTAAGGAGAAAGCGATGAAAGCTGTATATTTGGATAATGCTGCAACAAGCTTCCCTAAGCCAAGCTGTGTTGCTGATGCCATGCTTAATTATATAAACAATATAGGTTGCAATGTAAACCGCAGTAGCTATGCATCTGCCTATGATGCGGATGATGTTTTGTTTGATACCCGTGAAAGAATTACAAGGCTTTTTAATGGGGATGATGTTAAAAACACTGTGTTTACAAACAACGTAACCACAGCATTAAACTTTGTTATAAAGGGCTTTTTAAAACAAGGCGACCATGTAATTGTATCATCAATGGAGCATAATGCAGTAATGCGCCCCCTTGTGCAAATGGGTATAAGCTTTGATAGGATACCCTCAAATAGCCTTGGCTGTATGGATATTAGCCAATTAGCCAAGCTTGTAAAGGCTAAAACAAAGGCGGTAATATGCACCCATGCTTCAAATGTTAGTGGCAATATTATGCCCATAGAGGAAATAGGCGCTTTTTGCAATGAAAAAGGCCTTGCTTTTATTGTTGATGCAGCACAAACAGCTGGCTTGTATAGTATAGATATACAAGCAATGAATATAGATGCCCTTTGCTTTACAGGCCATAAAAGCCTATTAGGGCCTCAGGGAATAGGCGGCTTTTTATTAAAAGAACATATGGTAAACAAAATTGAGCCCCTTATAAGCGGGGGAACAGGCAGCATATCCCACACTGAGGATGTACCAGATTTTATGCCCGACCGCTTTGAGGCAGGCACATTAAATATTCCAGGAATATATGGCTTAAACGCAGCTTTGCAGTATATAGAGGGTAGGGGAATGGATAATATATTAAACCATGAACTTATGCTTAGGCAGGAATTTATAAATAAAATATCCAATATTAAAAAATTAAAAATAATAGGGGCAAGGGATAATGCTGCCCCAGTTGTATCCATTGATGTTGATGGAATAGACATTGCCCTTGTGGCCGATAAGCTTGATAGGGAATACAATATACAATGCCGAGTAGGCTTGCACTGCGCACCTATTGCCCATAAAACCCTAGGTACATACCCTAAGGGAACAATTAGGTTTTCCTTTGGTTGTTTTAATACAGTTGAGGAAGTGGACTATTGCGCCACAGCATTAGAAAGGATATTAAATGGAAATTAGGCAACTAGAAATATTTATAACAATAGCCCAACAGGGAAGTTTTTCAAAGGCGGCAGATAAACTTTATTTAAGCCAAAGCACAATAAGTGCCCATATTAAAAACCTTGAAAAGGAGCTAAATAAAACCCTTATGATTCGCACAACAAAAAGCCTTGAGTTAAGTGATGAAGGTAGGCGGTTTTTACCCTATGCTCAACGCATTATGGAAACAAAGGATTTGGCCCTTAAAGCTATGGAGGATAATGGCAATTACACCCTTAATATTGGTGCATCTACAATACCATCAGGCTATATATTGCCAGGGCTTATAGCGGCATATAACAAACAAAACCCTAATGTAAACTTTGAAATTAAACAAAGCGATAGTAGGGATATACACGAAAGCTTGCTTGATAGCTATTTGGAACTAGGCTTTGTAGGTACAAAGTATACAAATAGCAAGCTAAAAAATATAGCTATTTGCAGTGATGAATTGCTTATTGTTTGCCCTGCCACAGAACATTATATAAACTTAATAAATAGCTTAGACCCATTAAAAAACATTGTTAAAGAACCCTTTATTATGCGCGAAAAGGGCTCAGCCACCCAATATGAAGGGGATATACATTTAGAAAACCTTGGTATAGACCCAAAAAGCTTAATGTGTATAGCAGTTACTAACGATTTAGAATCACAAAAAGCCATGATACAAAAGGGCTTAGGTGTAGGTATATGCAGTAGTTTGGCTGTTGATAAGCTTATAAAAGATAATAAATGTGTTACTTTGCCCTTAGGCATAAAACGCACATTTTATATTAGCCACTTAAAAAACCGTACACTAAAAAATGAAACACAAAGCTTTATAAACTTTGCTATGGAATTTTTTGCATAGAAATATAAGCTTTGCATATAAAAAAGGAGCTAATGCTCCTTTTTTGTTTATTAGCCGTTACCCATTGTGCTATCCTCATGGTGAAGTTGTAATAGCTCCCCAGTTTGGCTATCAAATATTAGGAAGTATACATTATGCATTGCATCCTGCCCATAATACCTTAGGCTCCATACTTTTTCACCTTTACCGCTAATGTAATTATAATAGCATTGTACATATGTTGTGGCAGTGTCAAAATATTCAGCAGGTACATTCTTTTCAGCCATAAGTACTTCTTTAGCTTTTTGGCGTATTTCAGCCTCTGGAATATCCTTATCATCAGGCAATGTATAGCTAAAGTCGCTATCTGTTTTGGAAAACCCAGCATCTATGTAAAGCTTACTAAAAGCAGCGGCTTCCTCTGTGCTCATTTGGTCGGGGTAGGTGTTTTCGCCATATTTTTCAAGCATAGGTATAGTTATATCCATTGCTTTTTTAAGGTAGGGTAAAACATTTAAGCTGTATTTATCGTGGGCGCCCCATGTATGCTCTGTAGCTTTTATAGGCTCAAGGCCTAAACTCCAAGTTACATTTATAGGCTCCAATGTTCCATCGGCAAGGTTTACTGTATAGTTGCCTAGTTTTTTCATGTAATTAACAACAAAGTAACTTTCTTTTTCTATGTAATTTACTTGCCATTGTTTTTGACCATTTATATCCACATAGCCCTTTGTAACATCAAAGAAGCTTAGCACGCTTTCATTACCACCAAACTTTGCAAATAAGGCTTTATTTGCGGCAGCTATAACAGCTTCACCAGCAACTTCGCTTTCAGGGGCGGTGTATTCAACGCCCTTTAATAAGTGTTCAAAACCAGCAGCCTTTAACCTCTGTGCAATATCGGCCTTTTCAGTAGAAGTTCTATATTCAAAGGCACCATTTTTAAAGTATTCGTTTACAAAGTCTTCGTATTTAGATAAGTCGCCATCAGGTAAACGCATATCCTTTGGGTCAATTGACCAATTACTATATTTTATTTCTCCACTTGGTGATAATAAATCTACACGCAATTTAGAGTTATAAGCATTATCGGATATTTTTGTGCCAAAGTTTATGTTGTATTCCTTATGGGTGCTTTCGCCTTTATCAATGCTTACGCTATAAAAATCAACAAAGGGTATTAGGTTTGAAAAATAATTTTCACTAAAACCATATTTATCAATAAGTGCTTGCTTGGATAGCTCTATGGCTTTATCTAGCTGTATATCATCCTCAGCGGGCAATATGCTTATTTTGGGTAGGGTTTCATGGGTAAAATCCTTATCCATTTCTGCCTTTTGTTCCAATGTCCAAGTTGCCGAGTTGCTCCAGTCTATAGCGTCATACTTTTCGCGGAATTCAGTTTTAATTTTACGCATTTTATCTAACTGGGCAGAACCCCATGCAGGGGCATTAAGGTTGCCATCTTCCAACAGTTTAGGGTCTATATGGTCGTTGCTCCAGCTTACCTCAGTTGCTTTATTATCGGTAAAGTTAACGGTATATGTACCAACTTTTTCTGTGTTACAGGCAAAGTTTGTAAATATAACTTGGTTTACATCTCTATTGTTTACATGCTTATGGCTAAAGCTATCCATAATTTCTGGGCTAAAGCCATACTTAAGCATTACAGCCTGTTTTGCGTCCTTTATTAAATTGTATTCTTGGCTAAAATTAAAGCCTATTGCAAGGGCTGTACCCAATATCATTACTGCAACAATGCTAAGTACAATTATTGGTTTTAGCTTGAATGATTTTTTTGGCTTATTGCCATAAATTTCATCAAACACTTTTTTGTTGCCCTTCCATTGCATATTTTGCAATTCCTTATCCACATTATATTTAAAATTGTTCATTAAAATACCACCCTTCTAAATGGCCTTCAAGTTGCTTCCTTGCCCTATTAAGGCGGGAGTTTATAGTAGATTCATTAATGCCTGTTACCTCACTAATTTCCCTTATGCTCATACCTTGGTAATAATATAGTAGTATTACCTCCCTATACTTTGCACCTAAGGCCATAACGGAAGAAGTTACAGTATCGTCAAACTCCGTTTTATAATTAGAGTACAGGTTTAAATCATCAATGTTTTTGTTTCTATCCACCATTTTAAACCAAGTTTTCCTGCGTATATCCTTGCAGGTGTTTATGGCTATGCGTATTAGCCAAGCCTTTTCGTTGTTTAACTTTGATATATTACTTATATGCTTGTAAGCCTTAATAAAGGTTTCCTGCACGGCATCTTCAGCCAAGGCAGAATCCTTTAAATAAATATAGCTCATGCGCAAAAGGCATGTACCATAGGTATTCATAAGGCGTTCCAGCTCATAATCATCAAAGTTTGCTATGTTGTGGGCATTGCTCATTTAACCACCCCTTTCAACTAATAAGACGCAGGCTTTTTAAAAAATAATGCAAATAATTTTAATAATATGTTAGCATTAAAACAAAATAAATAATAGTTTAACAAATAAAGTTTACAATTAAAAAAGGCAAGTGATTATACCCACTTGCCTTTTTTAATTTAGTGTTAATATTACTTTTTAACAGTATCTTGTAATTTTTGATTTATTCTTGTTAAAACATGAATAAAATATGCATTATCACCTTTAGATAATTTATCATCATCTATATCATCTAAAGCGTCGGATACGGCTTCATACTTTACTATGAATTTTGCATATTCATCTTGGTTTAAACTACCGTTATTCATATCACCAATAAATTTAATATATTGATCATAATAACCTTCGTAAACACTCATAGCATCTTTAAAGCTTGTGTGTACGGAATAGTTTTTACCTGCAATTTCAAAATCTTCTGTTTGGCCTGAAAAATCTTTGTTGAACCTTGGTATTTTATATTCTAGGTACTTACCACTTTTAAAGAAATCTTCTAGGTCGTCAAGATCATCAATGTCGTCCAAGTCTAGTAAGTCATCATCAAGGTCATATAAATCGTCAAAATCATCCAAGTCATCTAACAAATCATCTGCGTCATCATCGTCGTCACGGTCATCACGATCATCATCATCACGGTCGTCGCGGTCATCGCGATCATCATCATCGCGGTCGTAGCGGTCATCATCGTCATCATCGTCATCATCGTCGTCACGGTCATCACGATCATCGTCATCATCACGGTCATCACGGTCGTCATCATCATCGTCATCGTCATCACGGTCATCATCGTCATCATCATCTGCTTGAGCATAATATCCAAAGGCATCCCCCAAGCCTTCGAAACTAGCGAATGTAAAGGCTGTAAAACAATGAGATATTGTAAATACAAATAGAACAAGTAGTGTTAGAAACAGCTTTTTAGTAAGCTTCATAATAGTCCCTCCTCTTTTATATAATTAAATAAGTTTAACTAATTATAAAACAAAAAGGTAAGTAATGCAATCAAAATATACAAATAAAAAACAGAGCAAAGCTCTGTTTAAAATTAATCTACATCTATGCCAAAATAATCCTTAGCGTTGTTAAAGCAAATACCCTCAACAATGCTTTTTAAAACATCCCAATCGTTTACAAATTCGCCTTCCTCAACCCAAGTGCCTATGGCGTTGCATAGTATACGCCTAAAATACTCGTGGCGGGAGTAGCTTGTTATGCTGCGGCTATCTGTAACAATGCCAATGTAGGATGAAAGCACACCAGCGCTTGCTATTTTTTGTAATTGCCTTTCAAAGCCACTTCTAGTATCGCCAAACCACCAAGCTGTGCCAAATTGTATTCTACCCTTTGTTCCACCTTGGAATGCCCCTGCAACAGATGCAAGAACTTCGTTTTCTTGTGGGTTCATTGTATATAGTACGGTTTTTGGTAAACACTCTTCCCTAAGTTGTAGGTCTAATAGGCCAACTAATGGGCGAGCCATATGGCTATCATCCATAACGTCGGACCCACTCTTTGCACCATATTTTGCTAAAAGTTCACTGTTACAATCTCTAAGGGCACTTATATGGTATTGTTGCACCCAGTTATGCTCTTTAAATAGCTTTGCAAACTCTACCAACATGGCTGTTTGGTAATGTATTTTATCCTTTTTAGATGGTGTTATGCCCCTCATAGCATCACGCAATGCCCTATCAACACGTTTATAGCTATAATCGGTATATGGCACAACATCTAAGTCTATACTAGCTATCCTTGTGCCAATTTCATGGAAGGTATCTACGCGTTTGCTCATAAGGTCTACCAAGTCGTCAAAGCCATGAACGGTTATACCGCTTATAGCTTCAAGCTCGTGAATATGTTCAGCAAAACCTGGCCATTCAATATCCAACATAAAATCGGGTTTAAAGGATGGTAAAACTTTAACATCAAAGCTGTCATCAGCGCTTATTTGTTTAAATTCCCAAAGCTCATCAGCAGGGTCGCTGCTTGTGCAAAGCACCTTTACATTGGCTTTTTTTAGTATACCCCTAGCTGTAAAACCATCAGTTTGTAACATTGCAGTAGTTTTATCCCATATACCTTGAGCAGTTGAAGGGCATAGGGGTTCGTATATTCCAAATATGCGTTGTAGCTCTATATGGGTCCAATGGTATAAAGGGTTACCAATAAGGTAGGGCATAATTTCCGCATAGGCCATAAACTTATCATAATAGCTAGCCTCGCCCCTTATTTTACTTTCATCTATACCCATTGTACTCATGGCACGCCACTTATAATGATCCATACGCATCATAAGTTCACCCAAGTTAGAATAACGCTTATCCTCAGCCAAAAGTTCGGGTTTAATATGGCAGTGATAATCGTATATGGGCATATTTTTAGCCACTTCGTTATAAAGCCTTATAGCGGTATCATTTTTTAAAAGAAAGTTTTCATCCATGAATGCTTTCATAAAATCACCTCAGTTATTTTGTTATATTGTAAACAATGAGCTTTTAGCTGTCAAGGTAAAATAAGCATACTATGTATTATTTACAATAATTTTATTTGTTTGTTGTAAAATAAAACCCGCCTAAGCGGGCTTATGTTTTATTTCATATTTACTATTTTGTAATACCTTATGGCTGTTAGCTTATATACTACAACATATCCTAAAGCATACACTACACATAGGGCAGCTATTATTTGCATAAACAATGAATGGTTTATACCATTTAGCAATCTAAGTATATCTGTAATGTTTTTATAAGCGGCTATTATATGTATAAAGGCTACTATAAGGGGGCTAAAGAATACTATTAAAACCTGCTTGTTTATTATGGATTTTACCTTTTTATCCTCTATGCCTATCTTTTTAAGTAGCTGGAATCGGCTTCTATCCTGTATACCCTCTGTAATTTGCTTGTAGTAAATTATTAACACTGTTACAAGTAGGAATATTCCGCCTAAGTATATGCCTATAAAGAAGAATATGCCATATACCATGTAAAATTCCTGTCTTGCCGTTTGCCTGTTTTCGTTGCTATGGGGTTGAAGCTTAAAGTTTTCACTAAAGGCCATTATATCATCAGCGCTTCCATCAAAGTTAAACTGGTAAATTAAACTTGTAGCGGATGCAGAGGATGATATGCTACTAAAGGCCTTAAGGTCTTTAAATATTATAACTAAATTATCTTTATAAATATTGTTTAATGATGGGTCTACATATTCAAGCTTTGGTAAATCTAAATTTTTAATTTTAAATAATTTTTCAGCATCGTTTTCACCTTTAATTATAATGCTATCTCCAAGCTGTACATTGCCTATAACAAATATTTCATCATCATTTAACTGAATATTAGTGCCATTTATATTGTTATAATCATCTAAAAACAAGTATTGGGTTCCAATGGGGTTTTTTAAATTTGTAAAAAAGTCCCATTTAGCCATGCCAAACTTTCCGTCAACAATTTCACTAACTCGCACGCTGCTTTTATAATAAATTGAATCGGTAACCTTTATGTTATACTCTGCCTCAGCCTCTTTAAGTTTGCTTTGAACTTGGTTTAAGTCAAACTCAGCATAATCGTTATAGGTGGATTTATACATGTACAAATACCTTTTGTGCAATGAATCCTCAAGGCTAGCATATAGGCTTAAACTTGTGGAAACTGCCACCAATGTCATTGTGCTTAGTATGCATATGGAGGCTAAGCCTGCTGCATTTTGCTTCATACGGTATATTAAATTTGATACGCTTAAAAAGTTGTTTGATTTATAGTAAAAGCTTTTGCGGCTTTTTAAAAACTTTAATATTGCAATGCTTACATTTATAAACAACAAATATGTACCTATTATAACTAATATAACAGCTATAACAAAGTTAGATAAAGCAGTAACGTAGTTTTCTGTGTTGTGGGCTAAATAGTAGCCTATGCCTATAAGAACTATACCTAATACTGTGCCAACAAACTTAAACTTGGGCTCTTTTTCGCCTTTTTCCTGTTCACGAAGTATATCCAGAGGTTTCAAGCTTAAAAGCTTAATTTGGTTTTTAATTATGCTAAACAAATATATTATAAAAAAGAATACTGCTGTGTTAAATAATGCATTTTTATCTATGTAAAAGCTTATAGGGGATTTTATGTTTATAATTTTTGTTAGTATTAAATAGAACAGCCTTGAAAACAACATACCAGTAAGTAAACCAATTATTATTGTAAACAGGGCAATAAACAGTGTTTCTAAGCTTACAACTTTTATTATTGCGCTTTTATCTAAGCCTAATATACTGTAAAGGCCCAGTTCCCTTGTTCTATACTTTATTAAAAAACCATTTGTATAAAGTAGTATTATAAAGCTTATAAAAGCAGTAACTGTTACACAAATTGTAAATAGTGGCGAAAAGGTTTTGGCCATGGGGCCTAAGCTTCTATCCAACTGGTTGGCAAGGTTTACTAGCATAAAAAACATTGCTACAAATATTATGCCCATAAGCATGTAGGGTACAAATATTCTTTTATTGCTTTTTATGTTTTTAACTGCTAGTTTAGAATATAAGCTATTCCTCATATACGGCACCGCCTTCCAACATTAGTGATAATGCATTGCTTATTTTTTTGTTCATTTCTAGTGGGCTTAATTCACCCCTGTATATTTGGTGGTAAATTATACCGTCTTTTATAAACATAACCCTTTTTGCCCTTGAAGCAGCCTTTACACTGTGGGTAACCATAAGAATTGTTTGGCCGCTGTTATTAATTTCCTCAAACAAGTTCATAAGTTCACCGCTATTTTTTGTATCTAATGCTCCAGTAGGTTCATCTGCCAAAAGTATATCGGGTTTGCCTATTATTGCCCTTGCTACGGCTACACGCTGCCTTTGGCCGCCACTAACTTCATAGGGGTATTTTTTTAATAGGTCAAACAGGTTAAGGCTTTTTACTACATGGGCTAATTTTTCCTCAATTGCCCTAATGGGTACATCGGATAGTACAAGGGGTAATACTATATTATCTTTAATGTTTAAAGTATCTAATAAGTTAAAATCTTGAAACACAAAGCCTATATGTTCACGCCTAAATTTTGCCAAGCTTTTATCCTTAAACTCTAAAGGTGTATCGTTTAAATATATTTCGCCACCAGTAGGTGAATCAATTAATGATACTATATTTAAAAGTGTTGTTTTACCACTTCCGCTTTCGCCCATTATTGCAACAAATTCGCCCTTTTCAACCTCAAAGTTTACATCCTTAAGCGCCTCTGTTTTTACTTTAGAAAACCTTGTTGTGTAGGTTTTATTTAAACCCTTTACCTTTAATAAACTCATAATAATTACTCCTTTGTTTAAATATAATTTTGTTTTAAGTGCCTTAGGATGTTTGCCTTTTTGAATCTACCCAAAAAGCTAAAATAAGTACAAATACCATTAAAAACATTTTAAACATGTGCAAGCCTCCTTAAAACAATTATTTTGTTTACATGCTTATTTTATGCAAAAAAATAAAAGCCTGCATTGTTTTAAAGTTACAAAAATAAAAATTAACCTTACAATTATGTAAGGTTGTAATTATTTATCTAATATGGCTGTGCCAATTTTTACAATGGTTCCCTTTCCGGGTGTGCTACTTATAGTTATGCTATGGTTTATTTTTGTAAGTATTTCATGGCTTAAAAACAAGCCTATGCCTGATGATTTTTGGTGTTGCCTACCGTTATACCCAGTAAAGCCCTTTTTAAATAACATTGGTATATCCTCAGCCTGTATACCTATGCCATTATCCTCTATTACAAGGGTGTTATTGTTTTCCATAAATATTTTAATTAGGCCTTTTGGGCTGTATTTAATGGCGTTTGATATTATTTGTTTTATTACAAAGCCCAATAGCTTTTTATCACTTAACACAGTAACATCAATATTATCAAGCTGTACAGCCGTATTGCTGTTTATAAATACTGGCCTAAAGAACTTTATGGAGTCCCTTATAACATCGCCTATATTAAATTGCTCAAAGCGATAATCCTCATTTATATTATCCAGCTTTAAAAATTGCAACATCATATCTATATAGGCATCAACATAAAACAATTGCTCCATATATTCGCCACTATTGGGTAGTTTTTGGCTCATAAGATTTAAGGCGCTTAAGGGGGTTTTAATTTGGTGGCTCCAAAGCAGCAGGTAATCGGCGTTAGTATCATTTTTTTGCTTTAACATGTTTATGTTTTCGTTGTGGCTTTGGTTTGAACTGTTCATAATTTCAATATACTTTTGTTCCAAGGGGTTATAGGCTTGTACATTGCTAAAATCATAGTTTTTTTCTTTAAGCATAGTGCTTAACTCTTTATATTTTTTATTAAAAAAGTAAAAGTCTAAAACAAAATAAAGGCTTAAGGCTAAAAAGCATATAAATAGGGGATAGTTAATTTGCGCCCAGCTTATGCCATAAAGGAAAAATACAAGCACAAAAAGGAAAAGGGCAGCATAGCCCACAATTATTTTTATAAAATTACCTTTTAAATAGCTCATATAAAATAACCCTCTCCCTTTTTAGTTTTAATATAATCCTCAAACCCTAAGTTTGCTATTTTTTTGCGCAACCTTACAATATTTACGGATAGGGTATTATCGTCAATAAAGGCGTCTGTACTCCAAAGGCTATCCATAAGGGAGTATCTTGATACTACACCGCCCTCGTTTTCCATAAGCAACTTTAACATAATAAGCTCGTTTTTAGTAAGCTCTTCCTCTTTACCATTGGCATATATTTTACCCTTGCTAAGGTCCAACATAAGGCCTTTTAGTTCCATAACGTTGCTTTGGGACTTATAACTGTAACTGCGCCTAAGTAAGGAGTTTATTTTTGCGCTTAACACATTTAAATCAAAGGGCTTTGAAACAAAATCGTCACCACCCAAATCCATAGCGGTCATAATGTTTAAATTATCGTTTGCGCCAGATATAAATATTATTGGTATTGTAGAAAACTTGCGTATTTCTGCACAATAATAAAAGCCATTTTTAAAGGGGAGCATAACATCAAGGAGTATAAGGTCGGGGTTTTGCCTGGAAACATCCTCAATTACATTGCTAAAATTATCCAAGGCAAAAACATTGTAAGATAATGCTTTTAGATGGTTTTCCAACTCGCGCATTATTGTTTTATCATCCTCTATTATCATTATTTTATACATAACAAGCTCCCTTTAAGTTGTTTATTCTCTTTTTTTGCCCTTATGTGCGCCAGATTCTTCCATTCTATCTAAAAAGCCATTTAGTCCAAGGCGCAAGTCCGCAAATGTTTTTTCAAAACCCCTTGTATACCATGGGTCGGCCACATCATCGGGGCTACCGGCAAAGGGCATAATTTTGTGTATTTTATTTAATGGGTCGCCTTTAAACATGCGTTTAAGCTCATTGCCGTTATAATCATCCATGTACAGTATATAGTCAAAAAAATCATAGTCATGTTTATCTATTTGCCTTGCGCGTCGCTCTTGATAGGGTATATCATGGTCGCGCAATGTTTGCTTAGTTCTATAATAAGTATCGGCACCTATGTTTTCCTTGCTTGTTCCTGCTGATTCTATGTGGTAAAAATGATCCAAGCGGCGATTTTTAACATAGTGTTTCATCATAAACTCTGCCATTGTGCTACGGCATATATTGCCATAGCATACAAACATTATATTCATAAAGCCTCCATTAGTTTATAACTCTCATAGCTTTACCACTTGTTTTAAGGGCTTCAGCCTTAATTTCACCATTGTTAAACACCTCATTACCGTTTATGTACACACGGTTTATTCCAAAGGGTTTTTCTATATTTGCCTTGCCCTTTAACAGTTCATCTTCATTAAAAATGGTAATATCTGCATAATAGCCAGGTTTTATATAGCCTCTGTTATTAAGCCTGAATCTATCAGCTGTAGCGCCGGTCATTTTGCGTATTGTTCTGGGCATTGTATCGTATTCTCCCTTTAAGGAGTGTTGTAAAAACTTAGGGAAACAATCATATAAGGCTGGGTTTTGAACGCCCTTTTCCTCATACCAAGCATCAGTCATATATAACACATCATCATGTTTTGATAATTCTTGCAATATCTCATCCGTAGAGTATGGGCCCATGTTAACTCTCCCCTTAAAATCGCTAACTTCACATAGGTGAAGGTAGGCATCTAAGTCGCTTATGCCTAATTCCTTTGCTATTTGGTGAACAGTTTTACCCTCAAATTGTTCGTTTCCCTCGCCTACATAGGCAATAGTAATATCATTAAAATTAAAGCCCAAAAGCATTATACTTGCCCTTGCAAGTATGGCAAAACGCAACTTATTAAAGGGTTTACGCTTATCTTCCTTGCTTAATGCCATATACCAAGCGGGCATAATAACTGTAATAACACTTGTGCCAAGGTCTTCATCATATATATCAAAGCCAATATTTATACCTTCAGTCTTCATTTCGTTTATCATTTTAACAAATTCGTCTTTACAACCAAAGGTTTGCCTACCAACGAATATGGCGTGAGAATAATGCAATTTTAAATTTGTTCCCTTTGCAATATCCCAAAGCTCATCTAAGGCTCTAAGTATATGAGGCCTACCAAACAACTGATTATAGCTCATTGATACTTTGCTACAAGCCCTTGGGTGTACTGTAAAAGCCTTATCATGCTTAATGCTAAGTTTAGATACTTCTTTAAGCTCTGATAAGGGTGCGTATATTCCAGGGCTGTACATAAGGCCTAAACTTATGCCACAAGCCCCTTGGTTTAAAGCCTTATCTATATTGCTTAGCATGGTTTTCATTTCATCTTCGCTAAGGGGGCGGTTTTCTTTCCCGGCAACCCCAGCCCTAGCGGTGCAATGGCCAACTAAAGTTGCTATGTTACATGGTGTGTTGTTATCTATGGCATTAAAAAAATCGCCCACATTGCCATATATGCCCTTAACGTTACGGTAATGGAATAAGCCAGCGCCAACAACATTTTTGTTTATACTATTAGGGTCATAGCCAGATGTGGATAGCCCACAGTTACCTGTAATAAAAGATGTTATACCTTGCCTAATAAAGGGCTCAAAGTATTTTAAAGGCTCCTCCTTTATAGCATACCAGTCGTTATGGGAGTGGGCATCAATAAAACCACTTGATAGGGATAAACCACCTAAATCAACAATATTGGCGCTATCATCATCAATGTTTTCAGCCACATTAATTATCTTTTCCCCTTCAATTAGCACATCCCCAATAAAGGGATTGCTTGCAGTTCCATCATAGATTTTTGCGTTTTTAAAAAGTGTTTTCATAAATAAAAGTCCTTAAAAATTATTTGTATACAGGCTTATTATAACACAAATTTTACAATCCACACTATTTACAAGTTTTGTTTGTTTTTGTTAGGCTTTGTGATATATTATTGTTTGTAGGGCGTGAAGGCCATGGAGGATAATATGAAACAAAACAAACCCTTACCCTTGTTTGGGGTAGGCCCTATTTATGTTGTTAGCATACTTGTACTAACAGTAATTGGCATCGCCTTGCACCTTATAGGCTATTTGGATAGTGGCAAAGTAGAAGCTATAAAAACACCTTTTGCAATAATTGGAATTTTATTAATTTTTGCGGGTTGCTATATTTGGTATGCTAGCGCAATAAAAGCTAAATTACAGAATAAGCTAAAACAAAACCAATTGGTAACAACTGGGGCATATACCTATGTTCGCAACCCTGTGTATGTAAGTTTTGCTATGGCTTTTACGGGTTTTAGCCTGCTTTTTTGCAATTTGTGGCTGTTAATTTTACCAATATTGTTTTATGTAATACTCAGCCTAATTGTTATAAATACCGAGGAAGTGTGGCTTAGGGAGAAGTATGGGGAAGAATATAATGAATATTTTAAAAGGGTAAATCGCTGCATACCTTGGTTTAAACGCAAATAAAAAGCCTGATTACAGGCTTTTTTATATTGCTAAAATTTTAAGTCTATATTAGCCTTTTTTGCTTGCTTGCATAAGTCTTTAACTTGAAGCTTGTACAATGTTCCATCTTTTATAAAATTACTTCCACATTGCCTAAATTGAAAATCCACATTGTTATCTAAACATTGATTTCTTAAATTTAAAACCCAGTCATAATTTAGTGGTCTTGCATCTTTATCGCTTTCACCACCAGCAACTAAAAGTTCAACGCCATTTAGGTATTGAGTAAGCTCTATATTCTCTAGTAAGGGTTGGCATATAATATTTTTGTGCCTTATTGGTAGTTGGGCAAATATGCTTAGCTTTTTATCGGCATTTATTTGGTTTTCAACTGTGCAACCTACAACCACGTTATCATAGCCACTTCCCCAATCATCAGGTATACAATCCATAAAGCGTTCTATTCTTTTTGTTAAAAATAAAAATGTTAAGTCGCTGCGTTCCTTGATCATTTCCCAGCATTCCTTGCGCCAGGGGTCAGCCTCCTTAATTAAAAAATCACTACTAAAACAAAGGTAAACTAATTGTTTAGCCTTAATTTTATATTCGCCTTTTTTGTTTTTGGCTATAGGTGCATAAAAGTTATCAGTTTTTTCAATGTTGTTAGTATCTACATTGCGCTTTTTATCGCCCTTATGTATATAGCAATTTAGGCAACCCTCACTTAACTTATGGCAACCATGCCAAGGGGTCCACATGGCCATGGGCATGCTCCTTTAAGCTTATAAATATTATCATAGTAATGCTGTTATTTAACAAATTATAGAAAGCATCTAAAAAGTGTTAAGAATTATTCATTTGCAAAAGCTATTCTAATAATATAAAATATTAATAATTATTACAAGGTGATTATAAAAAATAAAATAGGAGAGGTATTATGCTAAAGGAAGAACGACAACAACTTCTTTTAAAAGAGCTTTATACAAAAGGAAAGGTAGAAGTAAATGATTTATCGTTAAAATATAATATGTCTAAAGATACTCTAAGGAGGGATCTTAATGAGCTTGAAGGGCAAGGAGTCCTAAAAAGAGTTTATGGTGGTGCTGTATACCAAAAAATACCTGCTCTTACAATTGATGACCGATATTTCATGCAAAAAAATGAAAAATATTTAGTTGCGCAAAAAGCAGCAAAATTAATAAAAACCGATTCTCTTATTGCAATAGATGGAGGAACTACAAATGTTATGTTAGCTAAACTTATACCTGTTGCTAAAAAATTGCGTGTAGTAACAAATAGCTTTCCTGTTGCAACTGAATTACACAATAAGCCAAATATTGATGTTGTGTTTCTTGGAGGTAGAGTTGATAATGGTTCAAGAACTACTGTTGGTGAAATTGTTGTAAAGCAACTAAGAACATTTAGATTTGATCAGTGCTTTCTTGGTGTGTATGCTCTTGATGCTAAATTAGGATTGACAGTGCCATTTCCATATGATAAAGAAGCGGAATTGAAAAAAGAAATAATTTTTAATAGCGATGAAGTTTATGCTATGGCTACTATAGAAAAATTAGATAAAAACGACAGATACGTTGTTTGCAATATTGATGATATAACAAAAATAGTTTGTGAACATTCTGTCAGTAAGGAATTGAATCAAAAATACAAAAATAAAATCATATAAAATCAGTATTATAACCAAAAATACGCAATTATATACGAATAAATAACCAAAACAAATAAACGTGCAAAACAATGCATAAATTATACTTGAAAATGCACGTTTATTTGCTATAATAATCTCACAAACGGTTTAATATAAAAATCTTAGGGGGATAATTGAAACTTTATGGATTTTACAAAAGAAATTAAATCTTACATTGCTAGAGAACAAGAAGTGTTAAGTAAGTTAAATGTTGAGTCCATTAATAGTGCTATGAATCTTATTCATGAAACATTTTTAAATGAAGGCAACATTTATATTTTTGGTAATGGTGGGAGTGCAGCAACAGCATCTCATTTCGTAAACGACTTTAATAAAGGTATTTCTGAATATACTGAAAAAAAATTTAGGTTTATTTGCTTAAATGATAATGTATCAACAATTTTAGCAATTGCAAATGATATATCTTATGATGAAATCTTTAGGTTTCAACTTAAAGGAAGGCTTAAATCAAACGATATTGTAATAGCGATATCTGGAAGTGGTAACAGTAAAAATGTTTTATTGGCTGCAGAATATTCGCAACTAAAAGGAAATAAAGTTATTGGATTAACTGGATTCGATGGTGGTAAATTAAAGCAAGTTTGCGATATTAACTTACATGCACCAACAAATAGTATGCAAATTACAGAAGATATACATATGATTTTCGACCATATGATCATGGCGATATTTTATAAAATACTTGCTGGAATTGATCATATTAAAGAATAAAAAATATGAAAAATATTATTTCAATTGATTTGGGAGGATCGAAGCTAATTGTTGCGGTTATTACTAAAGATGGAAATATAATTGCACAATCAAGGCAAGAAATCCTCAATACTATATATACAAAAGAAGCTATACGCGAACGCATAAATAAAGGTATTTTTGATATAAAGAAGAAAATTGGTCAATTAAATGCAGACGTAGTGGGCATAAGCATACCAGGACCTTGTGATCCTGAAAAAGGAATCTTTTTACATAATTTTACTACAAAAATTGATGATTGGAATATTGCTGCAGATATTTATCAAGACACTCAACTACCAGTTTATATAGAAAACGATGTAAATGCTTGTGCTGTTGGTGAAAAATATTTTGGTTTATGCAAGAATGAAAGCGATTATTTATGGATGACAATAAGTTTTGGCTGTGGTGGAGCGTTGTATATAAATAATAGTTTATATAGAGGAAAAGGCTTGTTGGCTGGAGAAATTGGGCACATACAAGTGGAATATAATAATCCAAGATTATGTGGTTGTGGACAGTTTGGGGATATGGAAGCTGAAGGATCTGGAATTGCAATAGGCAGTAAGTATCTTGAAAGAATCGGTCAAGAACCCAATCCAAATTTTCATTCAAAACATGTTAGCGAATTAGCCCGTCAAGGGGATGTTGTTGCAAAAGAAATTTTTTTTGAGTCTGGTTTTTATATTGGTAAATTATGTGCGATGGTTTCTAATTTACTTAATATTCCCATTGCAGTTATTGGTGGTGGAGTTGCTGTTTATGATTATGATATTTTAAAGCCAGGTATTGATAAGGCTTTAGATAAATATGTTTTCCCTATATCAAAGGGTAAGTTTAGTGTTGTTAAAACAGAACTTGGCTATAATGCTTCGTTGCTTGGGGCAGCAGCCATAACTCTAAATAGGGATTAAGCAGGAGGGGAAAGAATTGTCAGGAAAAAGTGACTATATTTTAGAGTTCAAAAATATTACAAAGACGTTCCCTGGTGTTAAAGCATTAAATGATGTTACATTTGGAATTTTACCTGGAACAGTGCATGTTCTTATTGGAGAAAACGGCGCTGGAAAATCAACATTATTTAAAGTAATTAATGGACTCTATAAGGCGGAAGTAGGTCAAGTGTTTTTTGAAGGTCAAGCTCTTGAAACTAATGGACCTTCGGACTCGCTTAAAAAAGGTATATCAATGATATATCAAGAGCTTAATGTTATTCCAGAAATGACTGTTTTGGAAAACATGTTTTTAGGTAGGGAATTGCTTACTCCTACTGGATTGGTAGATTATGGGCGCATGGAAAAGGAAGCAAAAGAGTACCTAAAAGAACAAGGACTTTCATTTAACCTAAAATCAAAAATGAAAGAATTATCAATTGCAGAAGCCCAAATGCTAGAAATTGTAAAATCGATTTCGGCAAATGCGAAAGTAATACTTATGGATGAACCTACATCATCATTAACAGAGAAGGAAGTAGATTTTCTTTTCAAAAAAATAAAAGAATTGCGTGATAGAGGCATAACCATTATATATGTTAGCCATAAAATGGAAGAAATATTTGAAATTGGCGAATATATTTCTGTTTTAAGAGATGGGCAGCATATACATACTGGATTAGTTAGCGAAACAAATGTTGCTGATGTTATCGAAAAAATGGTTGGAAGAAAAATGGATGAAGTTTATCCTGAAAATAATAACCAAATAAAGAATGTAATATTTAGTGTTAAAAATTTTAGTAAAAAAGGTGTTTTTGAGGGAATAAACTTTGATGTTAAAGCTGGTGAAATTTTTGGAATATCAGGTTTAATTGGCGCAGGTAGAACTGAGATAGCAAGAGCCATAATGGGAATGGATTTAAAAGATACTGGTGAAGTTTATTTGGATGGTGAGTTACTAAAAATTAAGACCGTAAACGATGCAATTTCTAAAGGTATAGTTATGGTTCCAGAGGATAGAAAACGACTAGGTTTAAATTTAATTGGTACTGTTGAGGCTAATTTGACCTTAGTGTCACTTGCACATGTTTTTAAGACATATGTTTTAAAATTAAAAGGGATGAAAGAACTTGTTAAAAGGATGATGGAACATTTAAGAATCAAAGCACCAGGGCCACGAACTATAGTACAAACGTTATCTGGTGGGAACCAGCAAAAGGTAGTACTTGGCAAATGGTTATCAGTTGATCCAAAGGTTCTTTTCCTTGATGAGCCTACAAGAGGAATAGATGTTGGTACAAAGTATGAAATTTATAAGCTGATGAGAGACCTTTGCAGTAAGGGTAATGCTATAGTCCTTATTGATTCAGACTTAAATGAACTAATAGGCATGAGTGATAGAGTTATGGTAATTCGTGAAGGCAAACAAGCTGGTATTCTAAATAAAGATGAAATAAACGCTAATAGAATAATGCATTTAGCGGCAGTAGGAGGAGAACTATAATGAATGATGCTTTAGAAAGAAAAAAATTAAGTTTTTCAGAAATATATGAAAAAGTCGGCATAGTATTGGTTATGGTTGCGTTTATGGTAATATTTTCGTTTATGTCACCTGTATTTTTAACTAAAGCAAACTTATTGAATGTTCTTACGCAGGCATCGGTTGTTACCATTATTGGCTGTGGAATAACACTACTTATTATTACAGGAAATACAGATCTTTCTGCAGGTTCAATGGTTGCCTTATCTGGTTGCATAATATTAGGTACATATAAAAACCTGACGGAACTATCTGGATTGTCTCCATTGATTGCAGGGGTTTTATCTATAGGTTTAGGTATGATTATTTGTATGGCGATGTATGGAGTAGCTGCTTTAATAATTACAAAACTTCGTGCACCGGCATTTATTGTTACACTTGCTGTAAATACTGCAGCACGCGGCTTGGCCTTATTATATACGAGAGCAAGGGTTATAAAACAAATTGGTAGTATAGTTCAGCTGGGACAGGGGAAGGTTTTGGGTGGTGTAACTTATCCAGTACTATTTATGATTGTAATTGTTATAATAACTTGGTTTATGCTAAGTAAAACAAAACAAGGCAGATATATTTATGCGGTTGGAGGTAATAGTGAATCTGCAAAGGCTGCTGGTATAAATACTGATAAAGTTGTTATGAAAGCATATATGTATCATGCTGTATGTGTTGCTGTAGCTGGCGTGTTATTTATGTCTCGTCTTAACTCAGCACAACCTGCTGAGGGGATAGGCCTTGAGTTTGATGCAATTACTGGTGCTATTATTGGTGGAGCATCTCTTGCAGGTGGTTTAGGTAGCGTTGTAGGTACAGTTGTAGGCTGTATGGTTATAGCAATGATAGCAAACATACTTACTCTCTTGCGCGTTCAATCTTATTACCAACAAATTATTACAGGCTTAATAATAGTTGGTGCAGTTGTTATAGACGTTGTTACAAAAAGTGGCAAACGCAAATAATTTGATATATACACCATAGGTGTATAAATAATATATTATTATATAGGAGGATTCTCATGAAAAAGGTTTTTAGTGTTCTATTGGCAATGGTATTATTAGTTTCTTCAATGTCATTCGTAATGGCAGAGCAGGAATTAGCCAAGGTAGCTTTTATTGTTAAAAGCTATAATGATACCTATACCTACCTCGTAGGTGAAATTTTTGAAAAGTACGTTAAAGAAACGTATGGCGATCTCTACACAGTTGATATGTTTGATGGCGAATTAAGTAATGAAGTTATAAACAATTTGATTGATACTTGTGTAGCAAATGATTATGATGTTATTATATTCCAACAAAATGATCCAGATACTCCTGTACCAAACGTAAAAGCTGCGGTTGAAGCAGGCGTAAAAGTAGTGGTTACAGTTGGTAGTATCAACGATGATGGTGAAAGCGTATATTTAGATGCAGATCCAGTGCAACAGGGAAAACTTTTAACAACTTATGCAATTGAGCAAGGTTTTGTAAAAGAAGGAACAAAGGTAGCATTACTAAGGGGCATCGATGGAACATTCCATGCTGATGGCAGACATGAAGGATTTGTTGAAGACCTAAATGCTGTTGGAGCAGAAATTGTTGATGATCAAACAGCTAACTGGGCCACATCTCAGGCCCTACCAATTGTTGAAACATGGTTAATATCAAACCCTGAACTAGAATGCATATTTGCTGCCAATGATGATATGGCACTTGGCGCAATACAGGCAATTAAGGCTGCTGGCAGAGATGATATCAAAGTTTTTTCAATAGATGCTAACGAATTAGGGTGTCAAGCTTTGATAGATGGGGACTTAGTAGCAACAGTTGCACAAGATACATTAGGTTATGCACATGGCGCAGCTGACTATGCAGCTTCTCTAATAAAAGGTGAAGCAATAGAAAGCAAACGTTTACCTTCAAAACTTATTCTTCTTGAAGATGTTAATGAAATATTATCTGTAGTTCATGGTTATACTCAAGAACAAATTGACGCACTTTACGCAAAATAAGAAAAATTTGTTGGGTGTTCGTAAGAAATTACGAACACCCAAATAAAGATTTATATTTACTAAGGGGATGTTATGTTGGAAAATAATTATATGATTGGCATAGATATTGGAGGGACTAATTGTAGGATAGGTGCTGTAAAATCTAATTATGAAGTGCTAAAAAGTAAAATTATTAAAAGTGAATTATTTTTTAACGATAAAAGACCAGTAGATTTACTTATAAAAATTGTTGAAAATTTCATTGCTGAAATTGAATATGATTGTAAAGGTATTTGTATGGGTTTCCCTGGAGTAGTAAATAAAGAAAAAAATACTGTTTTAAGCTGCCCTAACCTTACGATGTTCAATGGTATGGAAATAGCTAATAAAGTAAGTAGTACGCTGAAAATTCCATGCATTATTGAGCATGAAACGATACTGCTCTTATGTCATGATTTATATAAGTATAAGTTGAAAAATAAAAGTTGTGTAATTGCAATATATTTAGGTACAGGTACGGGAAACGCGATTTATGTACATGGTAAAATACTTCAAGGTAAAAATGGAACATCAGGTGAGTTGGGGCATATTCCAATTCTTGGATTTAAGGAAAAATGTCCTTGCGGAAATAAAGGGTGTATTGAATTGTTTGCTTCAGGCAAATACCTTGAAAAAGTTTATAAAAAAAATATGACTGAAGACTTAGGGTTTGATGAATTTTTCAAAAACCATATAAATAATGAGGATTTTAATATGTTTATTAATGCTTCGGCGGTAGCAATAGCTACTGAAATAAACATTCTTGATCCTGATATAATAATACTGAGTGGAGGAGTTTTTACAAATACTTATTTTCCAAAGGATAAGTTAGAAAAACATATAAAAGAACACACTCGCAAACCATATCCTGAGCAGAATCTAGAATTTATTTGGACAAAAAATATTCAAAACCAAGGTATGATTGGTGCTGGTATTTATGCATGGGATAATATTATAATAAAATAATGGAGATTAATATGATTAAAGTTTCACCTTCAATAATGTGCTGTGACTTTTTAAATTTAGAAAGACAAATTAAAGCACTTGATAATGCAAATGTAGACCTATTACATATTGATATTATGGATGGTCATTATGTACCTAATTATGGGTTAAATATAGATTTAATCAAAACGATATCTAAAGTATCAAAAACACCAATGGACGTGCATATTATGTCCACAAACCCAACAGAATATATTGAAGCTTTGGCAGAAGCGGGCGCTACATATATTATGCCGCATATTGAGGCACTTGTTCATCCTATTAGAGCATTTAAACAAATTAGAGCTTTGGGGAAAAAGAGTGGTTTTGCGATAAATCCTGCTACAGACTTAGGGGCACTAAAATATATGATTGAATTTGTAGATATGATTTGCGTAATGACGGTTGATCCTGGCTTTGCAGGTCAAACACTTATAGAAAGCACTATTCCTAAAATAACGGAGATAAGGAACTTTATTGATAAACAAGGTCTAAATATTGATATTATGGTTGATGGACAAGTAAATGAAAATACATACAAAAAACTTACAGAAGCTGGGGCAAATGTATTAGTTATTGGATCTTCTGGTTTGTTTAAGCATAGTGAAGAAAATTATCCAGCAGTTGTACAACAATATAAAAATGCATAAAAAATCTTGGAGGAAATATGAGTAATTTAAAAATGTTTAGTTTTCCTGTAGAACTAAATAAAGAAACAAAAAAATTGAATATGCTTGAAGAGGGCATTGATTATACAGATTATAGTCGTAAATTTAGTGACAAAATGTTTGGTTTACTTGAACATGAAAGCTATAAAAAAGAAGATGAACCATACTATGATTTTTATAAATCAATAGGGTACTCAGCAGATAGAGAGTTGTTTGAAAAAAAAGATCTAAGATATGACTCTACAGTTATATTTTCTGGTGATGCTGATGGTGAATTTAAAAAAACAGCAGGTCATTTTCATTGTAAGGTTGAAGGAAGGGATATAAGCTACCCTGAATATTATCAAGTGGTTAAAGGAAAAGCCTTGTTTGTTATGCAAAAAGTGCAAGATGAGAATCCAACGGATGATATGGTGGTAGAAGATGCTATCTTAGTTGAAGTAAATGCAGGTGAAGCTGTTGTTATACCACCAGATTATGGTCATTGTACAGTTAATATTAGTGATGAAACAATGGTGTTTATTAATCTTGTAAGTGTATATAGTACGAACAATTATGATCAAATAAAACGCTTGCAAGGCATGTGCTGTTATATAGATAAATCTGATGATGGATACAAAGTAACTAAGAACAGCAAATATAAATTTAATTGTGATATAAAAATTGTAAAAACACAAAATAATGATGAACTTGGAATATATAAAGATGTTCCAGTATATACACAATATTTAGAAAATCCAGATAAATTTAAGTATCTTAGCGATCCAACCTTAACAAAAGAATACATGAAAGTATTGGTTCATAAAGAAACTATTTAAAGCATTGATAATATTAACTATTACAACATAAACAGGCGTGAAGTACATTCACGCCTGTTATACGCAAACTAAAAAATTCTAATTAATTTTCAAAGAAAATTACGTTGGCAGCGCTACCGTTGTTAAACCTTGCATGGGGGTAAAACTCAAGCAATTCGTAGTTGTTTTCAGTATAGTCCCTTATAACGTTTTGCCAGAAATATGCGCTTGTTTTATTGCCAGGATAATATCTAATTTGCCATTTGCCTTTTAACATGTTAAAAAGCTGTATAAGTACTTTTCTACCAAAGCCCCTTTGCCTGTATTTGTAAAGCAAAGTCATCTCGGTTATAGAAAAATCAATTGTTCTTTCGGGGTCGAAGGAATGGTTATCAATAAGCACGAAGCCTGCAATTTTATCTTTAACTCTTAATATAAATGCAAAACCATGTTCACTATTAAAGTAGTCCTCTAAAGTGGGAAAGCCGTAAAGACCATCTTCGTCAAGGTCAACAAGGCTAAACTGTGAAAAATCGTATTGATATTTTTCAAACAGGTTGGCTAACACATGTTTTTTATCCGGAGTAACTTTTTCCAATACTATATCCATAGCCACGCTCCTAAATTTTTATAATTTTAATTAATTATATCCGTTTTTTACAAATTATGCAACAATTTATTATTTTATAATAATTTGGATAGGGCAATTCCATCACCAATATCATAAAAATGCGTTTCAAATGTAGGGTCTTGTTTAATATAATCCACATATCTACGTATTTTACGGGTCAATTGGTTTAGGTCGCGGCTTAGTTTACCTTCATTATATGTTAGGTCGTGAAAGTTAATATTATCAACAAAAACAAAGCTGCCTGGCTTTAAGCAATGTCGGTATTGTTCTAAAAATGCAATGTTTTGCGCCTTTGCACCATCTATAAACAAAAGGTCAAATTGTTTGTTTGTATTATAAAGCAAGGCATCATGGAATATTAGGCTTATTTTATTTTCTAGTTTAAAGTTTTTAACATTATCAAAGGCTGTGGCATAGCGTTCAAAATCACGCTCAATTGTACACACAGTGCATCCAGCCAAGGCCATATTTATTGCGGAATAAGCTGTGGCTGTGCCAATTTCAAGCACAGTTTCAATTTTATTTTCCTTTATAATCTTCAACAAAAAATCTAAGGCGGGCTTTTGTATTATGGGTACAGCATTTTCCTCAGCATATAAAATTAAGCCTTCCATAAGTTTGTTAATATCCATAATGCACTCCTAAACTATAATATAATGATAATATATTTGAAACCAAGCTTTGTCAATTGGTGACAAAACGTGGCTTTTATTTTATAATGATGGCATTAGGAGGGATAATATGAAGTTTTGGAAAACATTTGATGAAACAGGCTTTTTACCTGTTGTGTATATAAACAATTTAGAGGTTGCTATACCCCTTGCTAAGGCTCTATACGAAGGAGGCATTCGCCATATTGAAGTAGAAATTACTGCTGATAATGGCTTTGAAGCCATTGGCACTATAGCTAATGAGTTCGCTGACATAATTGTTGGGGCCGGCTCAGTAGTAAATAAAACACAAGTTAAACAGGCTATTGATATGGGCGCACAGTTTATAAGTACCCCAGGTATAAGTAAAAAACTAATAAAAAAGTGTAAAGACTTTGATATTCCTATACTACCTGGTGCTGTTAGCCCTACTGAAATTATGCTTGGCTTAGAGCATGGAATAAAGTTGTTTAAGTTTTACCCCGCAGGCAGTTTTGGTGGTATAAAAACAATAAAAACCCTATCAAAAGCATTTCCTCAAATTAACTTTATTGCAACTGGCGGGGTAGATTTGAGCAATATTAGGGATTATTTAAGTTGTAACAAAATAAAGGCGGTAGATGGAAGTTGGATTTGCCCTTCTAAACTTGTTAATGATGAAAATTGGGAAGAGATTACACAAATAGCTAAAGAGGCTGTTAGCCTTTATAAACAAATAAGAAATTAACAGCCCTTGGGCTGTTTTTTGTTGATATGCCTTAATATTAGTGTTAAAATAGATTTATAAACTGAAGGTGAGGCTTATGAAAAAGTATTTTATAACCAAAATGCCCGATAAGGCAGGCGCATTCTTAAAAGCAAGCAGCATTATTGCTGAAAATAATGGAAATATTATAAGGGTAAACTATAATAGAAATTTGGATATGCATACCCTTTTTATTGATGTGCATGCAAGTAAGGATGATATGGATAAAATAAGCCAAGGCTTAAAACAAATAGGCTATCTTAGCCCCCTTGATGAGGATAAAAAGGTTATATTAATAAACTTGCATTTAAAAGATGAGCCCGGAGCCTTAAAACCAATATTAAAAATACTTACTGATTATAGCATAAATATATCCTACATGAATGCTCAAGAGAATGGGTCTGGTTACCAACATTTTAAAATGGGTATATTTATAAAGGATACATCTGTTACAAAGGAAGTTCTTGATAAAATATCGGAATATTGCCCCTTATCTATTTTGGATTATAGTATTACAGATAAATTGCTTGATAATACAGTTTTTTACTTGGATTTTGGCAATAAAATACGCACAATGCTCAACCTTAACCAACAAAAAACCAATGAGTTTTTAGTTAATAGTAACATGATAATGCAACACCTTGATGAGCGAGGCGAGCAACCGTATAAAACCTTTGAGTATATATATCGCTTTGCGGAAGCTGTAAGCAAGCATAAGGGCAAAAACTATAAAAATAGAACGGCTAGCCGTCAAATAAAACCTAACTTAAAGCTTCATATAATTGAGCCTCCCTGTGGTAGCAATACCTTTATAGTTGAAGGCGATAATGAACTTTTGTTTGTGGATAGTGGATTTTCTTGCTTTAAAACAGAGCTTTTGGATGTTGTTGAACGCCTTATACCCAACTATGAAAGCATGAAAAAATCCCTATATTTAAGCCATGCAGATATAGACCATTCAGGCCTTGCACACTTATTTGATAGGGTGTATGTAACTCAAAGCAACTATAATAACTTTTTATATCAACATCAAAATAAAGATGACTTTAGGGAAATGAATTTATTGCACCACCCTTATGGTAAAATTAGTAAAATAATAAGCAATTATGAAAAACCAAACTTAAACAGCCTAATTGTTATTGGTAATAAGCAAGATGATGAAATTCTTTCCCCCTTAGGCAAGTTTGAAATTATGGGCCTTAGCTTTGATGTTTATGAAGGCTATGGTGGGCATATACAAGGGGAAACAATAATTGTGTGCCCAGAATATAAGTTGGCTTTTACAGGGGATAATTTGGTTAACATAAAGGGCTTTTCAAAGGAGCAAAGGGATTTTAACTCCCTTGCACCATTCCTTATGACCAATGTAGATGTAGATTATGATAGGGCTGCTAATGTTAGGGCAGCAGTAATAGAGCTTACAAAGGGCATGCTAATTTGTCCGGGCCATGGCATGTGGTATGAGGCATAGGAGGATAATATGTATTGCGAAAAATGTAAAAATATTGTTGAGGGGGCACCTTGCCCCTTATGTAAGGGTAAAGTTGTAAGGGAAATAGAACAGGATGACTTGGTTTATCTTGTAGAAAAACAGGCTATGTGGGCTGAAATGCTTATGGATGTGCTAAGGCAGGAAGAAATTCCCTTTAGCTATAGAAACACCCTTGGTGCCGCCCTTGCAATGAGTGTAGGTAGGGAGATGGAACGCTATATATTCTATGTACCATATAGTTATTTAGATAAGGCTAAGGACGTGGTAGATAGCTTGTTTTCAGGTGAAGGCTTTGAAATAGATCCTGAATTTAGCGATGTGGAATATTTGGATGAAAATGATGATATTCATGAGGATGAAGAATAATAAATAAGCATTTAATAAGGAGCTGTAATGTATCAACAATGTAAGCGTTGTATAATGGATAATACCTCTGATAAAACTATTGTTTTTGATGATAAAGGCATATGTAATTATTGTAAAAAGGCTGAAATTGACCTTGCTAATGGATACTTTCCAAACGATATAGGCAAAGAAAAGTTTGATGCCATGGTGGCAATGTTAAAGGAAGAGGGCAAGGGAAAAAAGTATGATTGCCTTATGGGTATATCAGGGGGGCTTGATTCTTCTTATTTGCTTTACTTGGGTGTAAAGGCAGGGCTTAGAATACTTGCCTTGCATATAGATGATGGCTTTGATACTCCCCTTGCCGTGCAAAACATTAAAAACTTGGCTAAAGCGGGTGGTGTTTATTTGCATACTATTGAGGCAAATAAAGCCCAGTTTAATGATTTAACTAGAGCATATATGCGCTCTGGCGTATGCAATTTAGCTGCCCCACAGGATAATGTTCTTTTTGCTAACTTATATAAATTTGCTCGTGAAAACAACATACATTACTTCCTATCAGGGGCAAACTTAGCACTTGAATCTATATTGGAGTATAGTGAAACTTATTGCCCCTACGATACTGTAAACATCAAGGATATACATAGTCGTTTTGGCGAGGGTAAAATTAATGATATTGAGCTTTTACCCTATTATAAAAATAAGTTTATGTCGGGGCTTTATCATATTCAAACACTTACACCATTAAATTTTGTTAATTATAATAAAGATATGGCTATAAATGAACTTAAAGCTTGGTGTGGCTACCAGTACTATGAGGCTAAACACTTGGAAAACGAGCTTACAAAGTTTGCTCAACTATATTGGTTTTACCATAAATTTGGTGTTGATAAACGTAAATCACACCTATCAAGCCTTATTATGAGCGGGCAAATAAGCCGAGAACAAGCCTTGGATTGTATGAAACAGGCTATTTATAATGATGAGGAAATGGATAAAACCATAAGCTTTATATTAGATAAAATAAATTTAAGCCGTGATGAGTTTAATAAAATTATGGCTGAACCAGCCCATAGTCACTATGATTATAAGGTTTCTAAACTCTATAATATGGGCAAAAACTTAAAAAGACTATTAAAAGGCAAGTAATATTGGAAAAGAGGGTGGGCTATGCTTAATTTATTAATGCTAATATTAGGTGTATATTATATTGCACGTGGAACAAAAATATTAAAATTTAATAGTATAAGTGCAAGCAAAAACCCAAGCCCAACAAGCAATAAGGATAATGTTCCAAACAAAACAATGATAAATTGCGGTGTTGTACTTATTGCATGTGTAATATTTTTTTCAAATAGTTTTGGCTTGCTTAGGTTTTCTATAGCAATGGGTTGTATTATTCTTACTTCAAAAAGTCAAAAGGTGGCATAATGAGTAAAGTATTTGTTGTAGCCGATGGATTACCTAACCCTGATAATCTTTTAGGCAATTTTGAAATGGATCAAGCCCTTGCGTTAAAAAGCATAGGGCACGATGTCTATTTTATAGCTTTTAATAGCTATCCCTTCCGTCATAAGCGTGAATATACAGAAACCTTTGGCGAATATAAGGGTATACCCTATATTTATAAAAGCTTTCCCTTTGAGCGTTGGCCTCTAAACCCTTTTGCAAACATGGCGGCAATAATGTTTCGTGGCCTTGTAAGGCGTGCAATTGCTAAGTTTGGTAAACCGGATATTGTGCATGCCCATTTTATTTACCAAGCTTTTTTAGCGGCAAAGGCTAAAGATGTATATAATTGCCCCCTTGTTGTAACCGAACATTCTTCTTTTATAAATAGGGATGATATAAGTGCAAGTTACATAAAAATGGGTAAGGTGGCCTATAATAAAGCAGATAGAGTTATATGCGTATCATCTGCATTACAAAACAAGTTAAAACTTCATTTTTCTATCAATGCTACACTTGTGCCTAATATTTTGGAAACTGATACATTTACCTATAAGGAAAATAACAATAGGCAAGGCTTTGTAACAGCATCCAACCTTGTGCCGTTAAAAAGGGTAGATATGCTAATAAAAGCCTTTGATATAGCCTTTAAGGGCAAAAATGTAACATTGGATATATTTGGTGATGGTAAGGAAAAATTAAAGCTTCAAAACATAATAAATAGGCTTAATATTAATGATAAAGTTAAGCTTAAAGGTATAGCCACACGCAAACAATTAGCCAAAGCTTATGATAATGCAAAGGCTTTTGTAATGCTTTCGTCAACAGAAACCTTTGGCGTTGTATACGCAGAGGCAATTATGAGTGGGTTACCTGTTGTATCAACATTATGTGGTGGCCCTGAGGATTATATAAATGAAAGCAATGGCCTGCTTATACCTGTTGATAATGAACCTGCAGCAGTTCAAGCTCTGCAAACAATATATGCTAACAGCGATAATTATGATAGGCAAGGTATGGGCAATGAAATAAGGCAAATGTTTTCGCCCACAACAATAGCAAATCATATAGATTATATATATAAAAGTATTTAAAAGAGCCAAGGCTCTTTTTTTATTAAATCAATGTGAATATATTAAAGGGACATACAAAATAACGACAAAAAACATTATATAAAACAAATAATTAAAAAACAATAATTACCGTTTTTTACAAATTTTTGTAATGGGGATAAATATTTATATAACTAAAAAGCTCTAATAATGGAATAAATGTGTATTTTATTTAAAGTTGTTAACCACTTTTTCGATTTTTATCTTTACAAAAGCAACACAATAATCTATACTATTACTCAAGAATGCTTTCTATAAAAGCAGATATTTAATATATTAATATGGAGGTTCCCATGAAAAAACTTTTATCTATTTTGTTGGCTGCAATTATGCTTTTGTCAGCAACATCAGCCCTTGCAGTTAATGAAGATGTAAGTGGCAAAGTAATGATTTACACATCTATGTACCCCTTCGTTATCGACGGTATGGATAAGGCTCTTGAAGTTGAATTTCCTAATGTTGATGTTGAATTCTTCTACGGTGGTACAGGTACAATTCAAAACAAAGTAACAGGCGAAATGGATGGCGGCACATTAGGCTGCGATATGATGCTTGTTGCAGACCCTTCCTATGCTATGGAACTTAAAGATGGTGGCTGGTTAGAACCCATAGAATATGAAGCTGCTGATAAACTTCGCTTTGAGTATGATGAAGAAGGTTATTGGTACCCTGTACGTGTTAGCGTAATGGTATTAGCACATAACCCAGAACTTAAATCCGCTGAAGAACTACCCAAAACAAATAAAGATTTTGGCGAAAACCCAGCACTAAAAGGCAGAATATCCATGAGTAACCCATTAACATCTGGTACAGCTATGGCCGCTGTTGCAGCCCTTAGCGATAAATATGGTTATGAATATTTTGATGGCCTTGGTGCAAATAACGTTATGATAGAGTCTGGCTCCACAGCTATTGCTAAGTTGGAAACAGGCGAATGCGATATTATCCAAATATTAGAAGAAAGCGTACTTCAAAGGCGTAAAGAAGATGGCTCAAAAATATCCTGCATATATCCAGAAGATGGCGCTATAATGATACCTTCACCTGTACTTACAATAGCTGAAGAACGCAGCGCTAACGTTAATATCGAAGCTTGCGAAGCTATTACAGAATGGTTGTTAAGTGATGCTGGCCAAAGCTTTATAGTAAGTGGCTACATGCACAGCGTTATTAAAGATTTCCCAGAAATTCCTTATGATGCTCCAGATAGCCAAGCACTTATAGATTCTTCTATGCCTGTAGATTGGGTTCGTACATACACAATGCGTGAAGAAATCCGTAATGAATTCCAAAACAGGGTTACAATAGCTCAATAATTTTTAACATTTTACAGTAGCCGGCTTATTAAAGTCGGCTACTGGTTTTGTCAGAAGGGAAGGTGCCTTTATTCATGAGCGGTTTAAACCAGCAAAAGGATAGCGCCAAACAACGCAATCAAATATTTTTAGCAATAATTATAATATTGGGTATTGCTTTAGTTGCAGTGGGCCTTTGGGGCATGCAACAGTTTGAAAATACCCATTTTCACGAGGAAATTGCCTTTGATAATATTCATGACCTATCTGCTGAGCTGTCAAACCAGTATGATAATCAAATTCTCCCCTATGTACAACAAGGGGCTCACAGCAACTTAAATAAAGCTGTTGATGATGTTATTATCAATATATGGTCTACAAAGGCTAAAAGTGATAAAACAGAATATGTTATGCACCTTAAAGAAAGTGCTCATAGCCCTGAGGATTTGCAAAAACAACAATGGAAACTTCTTTCCGCTGCCTTTACATTTGATGGCCCACGCATAAAGGAAAAAAACCTAAAGGCAATTGCTGCTATGAGCCCAAGCGAGAAGGATGAATTCCGCCGCAACTTGCTTAAATTCCTTTATGGTGAGAATGTTACACTACCCCAAGTTGCCTATGATATTATGGGGGATAAACAGGGTGTTGATTTGCAGGCGGATATTTTGCAAACATTCTTGCTAAGTGGTGATGCTAATGCTCAACCAATAAGTGATGAACTAACAAAAAATTTAAAGCGTAATATTCGTGATGCCGAGGGTAGAATTATTGCAGCAACATGGGCTGAAGATGGCCATGTAACAAACCTTGTTAGCTTTATTGTTACATTTGCAAGAACAATAGTATTAATAGGCGCATTAATGATTATTGATGCACTTATAATGATATTTGTATGCTTAAAAAGTAAGGATTGGAACCTTGATTTCAAATGGATTATTATACTTGCCATTGTTGACTTCTTGCTAGTGTTCCAAGTGCTACCAATGATATATTTATTGGTAAAATCCTTATTCCCAGAAGGGAGCTTTACACTAACTACATTTACAAGGCTATATACCCATAGTATGAACTTAGAGGCAATGAAAAATACATTGCTTATATCCGCAGCCACAATGGTATTAGGCACATTGCTTGCATTCCCATTAGCTTGGCTTGTGGGTAGAACAGACCTTTATGGTAAAAAGTTCTTCCGTGGTTTATTTGTTATAACTTACATGGTTCCCCCTTACGTAGGTGCAATGGCTTGGTTAAGGCTTTTAAACCCTAACGTAGGTAGTATGAACGTATTTATTAGGGAACTACTAAACCTAAACATAACAACTGGTCCAATAAATATTTACTCTATAGGTGGCCTTATTTGGGTACTTACCACATTCTATTATCCCTATGCCTTTATAACAATATCAAGGGCTATGGAAAAAATGGATCCATCCTTGGAAGAAGCCTCAAAAATTTCTGGCGCAAACCCTATTGTTACAGTATTTAGAATTACATTGCCAATGATGTTGCCTTCACTTATAGCAGGTGCATTGCTTGTGTTTATAGGTGCTGCAAGTGCCTATGGTATACCAGCAATTATTGGTGCCCCAGGTAAGGTACATACAGTTACAACCCGTATTGTTGAGTACTTTGGCTTGGGTTCAACAGGCCTTAACGATGCTATTGGTATGGCTGTGTTCCTAATGATGGCTGCAATGGCAATACTTTATATATCCGATAATGTTATAGCTAAAAAGCAGTATATAACAGTTTCTGGTAAATCTACACGCCCTTCAATAGTGGAACTTGGCAAATGGAGAATACCATTAACAGTTGTTATAAGCTTATTTGCTGTATTGGTTATATTTATACCCTTCTTAACAATACTTACAACATCATTAAAGTTTGATATTGGTAAAAGCTTGTTTGACCCCAACAACTTTACCCTAAAACAATGGTCGGAGATATTTACTAGGGGCGAAACTATAAGCAGCCTTAAAAACTCTGTACTATTTGCAATAGTGGCAGCTACTGTTGGTATTGGTGTATCCATAACAATGAGCTACCTATTACAGCGCACAAAGGTTGCAGGCCGTAAAATACCAGACTTTTTAATAACACTAAGCTCCTCAAGCCCTTCAGTAGTTATAGCCTTGGGCTTAATTATGACAATGAAAGGCAACTTTGGCGTAAGCATATACAACACTCCATCAATAATTATAATAGCTTACTTGTTAAAATACTTAATGATGGGTATGCGTACAGTTGTTTCCGCTATGAGCCAAATACATGTTTCCCTTGAGGAATGTTCCCAAATTTCTGGGGCAAGTTGGCTTAAAACAATGTTTAAAATTACAGGGCCATTAATATTCCCATCAATTGCGGCAGGTTGGTTCCTAATATTTATACCAAGCTTCTATGAACTTTCTATGACTACATTGTTGTACTCCAATACAACAAAAACCATAGGCTTCCAGCTTTATGAATATTGGATTTATCATAACCAACCACAAGCTTGCGCTATGGCCTTTGGCATATTAATAATTGTTGTAATGCTTAACTTTGTACTAAATAGAATTACTAAAGGTGAATTTTCAATCTAAGAAAGAGGAATTATTATGGCTAAAGTTACTATAAATAATGTTGTAAAAGCATTTGGGGATAATGTTGTTATAAGGGATTTTACACAAACCTTTGATGATGGCGATTTTATTACCCTTTTAGGCCCATCAGGCTGTGGTAAAACAACTATGCTACGCATGATAGCCGGCTTTGAACGCCCAACATCAGGCGAAATTGGTATAGGGGATAGAATTGTATCCAGTGAAAAGGTGTTTATTCCACCGGAAAAACGTGATATTGGTATGGTTTTCCAAAGCTATGCAGTATGGCCCCATATGACCGTATTTGAAAACGTAGCATATCCCCTTACAATAAAACGCATGAGTAAGGCTGATATTAAAAAGGCTGTTGACCATGTACTTGTAATGGTGCATTTAAGCCAGTATGCTGAGCGTATTCCTAGCATGCTATCAGGTGGGCAACAACAGCGTGTGGCATTGGCAAGGGCCCTTGTTGCAAACCCTCAATTGTTGCTTTTGGATGAACCCCTTTCAAACCTTGATGCTAAATTGCGTGAATCTATGCGTTTTGAAATTAAAGAAATTCAACAAAAATATGGCATAACAGTTGTATACGTTACCCATGATCAAACTGAAGCTATGGCAATGAGTGATGATATAGTGCTTATTAACCGCGGCGTTGTTCAACAGGTTGATAGCCCTGATAAAATTTACAATGAGCCTGCTAACCAGTTCGTTGCAGACTTCTTAGGTAAAGTAAACTTTGTAAAAGGCTACTCAGAATCCAACACAGTTAAAATTAAGGGTACCGATCAAATTATTAACTATCCAAGCCCTATAAAGGGTGATGTTGAGCTAGCAATTAGGCCAGAAAATATCGAAATTAATAAGGCCGATGTTCAAGGTGACCTAAAGGGTACAGTTGCAAGCCTATTCTACTTGGGCGATATATTGGATATAAACGTAAAAGTTGGCGAAATTACTATTCGTGTTATTGCCTCTCCAGATTTATATGGCGTAATTCAAAGGGGCGATGAAGTTAGTATTAAGCTTAAAAAACTTCACGTGTTCAACGATACAGGCTCCTTAGAGGAACAATTAAAAATAATGACTTGATGCTGCTATATTGCGGCTGGAGGAATAATGGATTTTTCACATAAAAAACTTTGGCTGTTGGATATGGATGGCACAATTTATATTGATAATCATATTATTGATGGTAGTTTGGAGTTTTTAGATGCTATAAAGCAATCTGGCGGTAAATACGTTTTTATAACAAACAACTCATCAAAATCGGTTGATAACTATATAAACAAACTTAACAATATGGGCATAGCTAGCGATATTGATAGCTTTTTTACCTCGTCACAAAGCACAATATTATATATCAAAAAAAACCACCCCAATAAAAAAGTGTACTGTATGGGCACAAAATCCCTTGTAACAGAGCTTGGCAACGCAGGTATCGATGTTACAACTCAGTACGCCGATGATGTGGGGGTGGTTTTGCTCGGCTATGATACAGAGCTTAACTATCAAAAACTTATTGATGTTTGCCACCTTTTAAAAAAGGATTTGCCCTATATTGCCACAAACCCCGATTATCTTTGCCCTGGCATAGTAAGCTATTTGCCCGATTGTGGCGCCATGAGCGTTATGTTGCAATATGCAGTTGGTAGGCTTCCACATTTTATAGGCAAACCTAGCCCATATATTGTAAATGATGTTATGGATAAGTTTGGCTTTCATAAAAACGAAACAATAATAGTGGGCGATAGGCTTTATACGGATATTGCTACAGGGCAAAATATGGGTATAGATACCATATGCGTTCTAAGCGGTGAGGCCACAATGGATGATATCAATATGGGTGAATTTAAGCCTACATACATATATAACAGCGTTAAGGAAATAATAAAGGATATCAAGCTATAAAAAATAAGTTAAATTAATAACAAATCTATTTAAATTTATGTTAAACAATGGTATTATATAATTTGAGCGTTTTAATAAGGCTTAAATTATCAAAAAATAAGCTAATATTTAGCTAAAGGAGAATTACTTTGTACTACGATATTATCGTTATTGGTGCAGGCGTAGTTGGTTGCGGCCTTGCAAGGGAACTTTCAATGTTCAATGGCAGCCTTGCCGTGCTTGATAAAAGTTACGATGTAGCAGATGGCGCAAGCAAAGCAAACAGTGGTATTGTTCATGCTGGTTACGATGCAGCTATTGGCTCAAATAAGGCAAAATATAACGTGGAGGGGGCAAGGCTTTATGAAGCCCTTTGTAAAGAGGTAAATGCCCCTTACAAACGTTGTGGCGCTATGGTTGTTGGTTTTAATGAGGATGATAAAAAAACCCTTAATGATCTTTACCACCAAGGGGTAGTTAATGGTGTTAAGGAACTTGAAATAATAGATGGCGAAGCAGCTCGCAAATTAGAGCCTAACCTTAGCCCTGATGTTTGCTGTGCATTAAATGTTCCTACAAGTGCAATTACAAGCCCATATGAGCTTACATATGCTTTGGCAGACCATGCAGCAGTTAATGGTGCTAAGTTTTATTTAGAAACAGAAGTTCAAAACTTAGAATTTGTTGATGGCCTATGGCATTTACAAACAAACAAGGGTGAATATACCGCAAAAGTTGTTGTAAATTGCACAGGTATAGGCTCGGCAAAACTTCACGATATTATGAGCAAAAAGCCTTATAAAATTCAACCCCGTAGGGGCGAATACTATATGCTTGATAGGCTAGACCCCATCCCCTTTGAGCGTACAATATTCCAAACTCCTTCTAAAATGGGCAAGGGCGTACTTGTAAGCCCAACAGTTCATGGCAACACTTTCCTAGGCCCATCATCTAACGATGTAGAGGACGGTAACGATACATCTACCACGGCGGATATATTAAACTTTGTTTATGATAAAGCTCGCATAACATGGCCTGGCGCTACAATGCGCAATGTTATAACAACATTTGCAGGCATGCGTGCCCATGAGGAACATGGCGACTTTGTTGTGGGTAGGGTTGACGATGCCCCTCAAGCCTATGAGGCTGTTGGTATTGAAAGCCCTGGTCTAACCGCTGCCCCAGCTATTGCAGTTGCCTTAAGGGATATGATAGTTGATGATATGAAACTTACTAAAAAGGCCGAAATAGTTCCTGTTCCTCACAGAAATAAACCTTTTATTGATATGAGTGATGAAGAGCGTGCCGAAGCAGCCGCTAAAGATCCAGCTTATGGTAAAATTGTTTGCCGTTGTGAACAAGTAACCGAGGCTGAAATAAGGGCAGCTATAAACCGCCCCGTAGGTGGCAGAAGCTTGGATGCAATTAAACGTAGGGCAAGGCCAGGTAGTGGTAGGTGCCAAGGTGGCTTCTGCTCAACAAGGGTACTTGAATTGCTTGCAGAAGAGCTTAAAATTAACGAGCTTGAAGTTACAAAACATGGTGGCGAAAGTAAAATACTTACTGGTAGAATAGAGGAAGTGGAAGGAGGCTGCCCAATATGCTAGAAAAATATGTTGATATATTAATTATTGGCGGTGGCCCCGCTGGCCTTGCTGCAGCCATAGGCGCTAAGGAACAAGGCATTAATGATATTCTTGTTATAGAGCGTGAGGATAGGCTTGGCGGTATACTTAATCAGTGCATACATAACGGTTTTGGCCTTCACAGGTTTAAAGTTGAAATGACTGGCCCTGAATATGCTCAAATGGATGTGGATAAGGTTAAGGAGCTTGGCATTCCAACCCTATGCGATACCATGGTGCTTTCTGTAAGTGATGATAGGCGTGTTGTTGCTATAAATAAAGAGCAAGGGCTTATGGTATTCCGTGCAGGCGCAGTTATACTTGCCATGGGTTGCCGTGAAAGGCCTTTTGGAGCATTGGGTATAGCAGGCACAAGGTGCTCAGGTATATTTAGTGCAGGTACAGCACAAAAATATGTAAACCTTATGGGTCTTATACCAGGCAAAAAGGTGTTTATATTAGGTAGTGGTGATATTGGTTTAATTATGGCAAGGCGTATGACCCTACAAGGCTCAGAAGTGCTTGGTGTGGCAGAAATTATGCCATACTCAAGTGGCCTTAATAGAAATATTGTACAGTGCTTGGATGACTATGGTATCCCTCTTTACTTAAAACATACAGTTACACAGGTTCGTGGTAAGGAAAGGCTTGAAGGCATTACCATTGCCGAAGTTGATGATAAGCGTAGACCAATACCAGGTACAGAAAAAGATTTTGAGTGTGATACATTGTTGCTATCCGTTGGCCTAATACCTGAAAATGAATTAAGCCAAGGTGCAAATGTGGAAATGAGCCTTACAACATCTGGCCCCGTTGTTGATGATGAATTCCAAACAAATAAAGCGGGTATATTCGCTTGTGGTAACGTATTACACGTTCACGACCTTGTAGACTTTGTTAGTGATGAAAGTATGAAGGCGGGTAAGGCTGCTGCAAACTTTGTAAATAAAAAAGCTAAAAAAGGCAATATTATTAGCATGCTTGATGGTAATGGTGTAAGGGGAGTAGTTCCTCAAAAGCTTACAATACCTCAAGATGGCGAAGAGGCTCAAAACGTACAAGTAATGTTCCGCCCTGACAGGGTTTATGAAAACGCTCGTGTTAAAGTTTATAATGGTGATAAGGAAATTTACTCCGTTAAAAAACGTATATTAGCACCAGGTGAAATGGCGGATATTATACTTAAAAAAGATATTATTAAAAACTTAGATAATGCACCCATTAGGGTGGATATTGAAGCATAAGGGGGTAAATTTATGGCTATTAATAAAGAAAATGTTTTAAACATAACCTGCATAAACTGCCCCGTTGGCTGCCGTATGAAGGTTACTGTGGAAGATGGTAAAGTTGTTGATGTTAAGGATTATGCTTGCCCAAGGGGTATAAAATACGCTAACCAAGAAGCTGTTGCTCCATTAAGAATGGTTACAGCAGTTACAAAGGTAATGGGCAGTGATATTCCCCTAAGTATAAAAACATCCGAGCCTATCCCAAAGGATAAAATTAGCGATTGCATGGTGGCAATACGTTGCCTAGCCTTAACATCACCTATAAAAGCAGGCGAGGTAGTGCTTGCTAACGTATGTGGTACAGGCGTTGATGTTATTGCAACAAAGTCTGTTTAAAAATAAAAAGCTGTGTATACCACAGCTTTTTTTATTGTTAAATTATCAACTCTACTATAAACACCACAAGGCAACTAATGCTTGCAACCTTGAATAGACCCGCACCAAACCAAGCGGCAACAATTCCACAAACTAATGCTATTGCACCCGATATGGGTGTTTGTGTGGCATGTATTATGGCTGGGAATGTCATTACAGCCAATGTTACATAGGGTACATAGTATAAAAAGGATTTTAAAAAGGGGCTTTTTATTTGCTTGCGTATAAGGGTTAAAGGCAATACCCTAATTAAAAAGCTTACTAAAAACATTATTCCTATATAAATGTAAATATTGCCTCTCATTGCTCTACCTCCTTATGGGGGAATAATATTGCTGCCCCGGCAGATAATGCTACAGTAAGTATTATTATTTTAATTCCAGCAGAAAGTTGAGCAATTATGGGTAAATAGTTTGCTGCAAAGCTTACAGCAAAACTTACTGCAACTATTAGGGCAATAATTTTATTTTTGCGTGCTGGGGGAATAATAATTGCTAAAAACATTCCGTATAGGGCAACGCTTAAAGCGCTTACAACACGCAAGGGCAGTATGTTGCCCGCTATTATTCCCAGGGCGGTTCCAATAGCCCAACAAGGCCCTGCAAAGGCAACAGCCCCGTAGGTATACCAAGGGTTTATATAACCAGGCCTTGCTATTGCTATACCAAAAAATTCATCAGTAATATAGTTGCCAACAATAAGCCTGTGCAACAATCCTGTTTTTGGGCTTGTGCGTTGGCTAAGGGCAGCACTCATAAGCAAGTAACGTGCATTTGCAATTAGTGTAACTAGGGCAATTTCTATATAGCTTGCATTCGCTGCAATTAAGGCAAAACCAGCATATTGCCCAGCCGATGCATTGCATAAGGCACTAGCAATAAAGCCTTGCACAGCATTTAAGCCAGCATTTCGGGCTGCAATGCCCAATGAAAAACTCACGGCAAAATATCCTAAGCCTATGGGTATGCCGTCGCGAAATCCATCCCTAAAGGCAGCCCTGTTTAAATGTTTATCAGTTAACATATTATCTCCAATAAAAAGTAATACTATCCAATTATAAACTATGCAATGTTTTTCTAAAAGTGAAAAAAACAATTAAGATAATAAAAAAACAATTTGTGCTATAATACTGATGTTGGAGGGATAATATGAAAAACAAAAAACTATCTAATATTTTATCTATATTAGCCTGTATGGCAATAGGTGCAGCAATAGGCCTTTTTTGCGGACCTATAATAGACGATTTTCTTAAAAATTCCAATGGCTTTCTTGATGTAGTAATAAAAATTCTAACTTTTTTTGTTATGGTTTTTATGGTCTATTATATACAAACAATTGTTCATGAGGCAGGCCACTTGGTATTTGGCTTATTAACGGGCTATAAGTTCTGCTCTTTCCGTATAGGCAAAAATATGTTTGTTATAGAAAATGGAAAACTTAAATGCATAAAATATGGTATTCAATCAACTGGTGGCCAATGCCTTATGGTTCCACCGAATTGGCAAGGGGATAATACCCCATATATGCTTTACCACTTAGGTGGTAGCTTGTTAAATTTAATTGTTGGGCTTATTAGTTTTGGCCTTTACTTGCTTTTTAAAAACATACCTTACTTATCATTGTTTTTACTTTTATCAAGTGGCATATGCCTTTTAATTGTTATTATGAATGGCGTACCTTTAAAGTTGGGTGGTGTTAATAATGATGGCTATAATGCTTTGGAAATATGGCGCAACAAAAAAGCAAATAAAGTTATGTGGCAACAGCTTAAAATTAATGAAATGCTTATGAATGGTGCAAGCCTTTTGGATGTTCCAGCTAGTTGGTTTGTTTTGCCTGAAGCGGATGAAATGAATAATAGCATTATAGCCACAAGCGCTGTATATATTCAAAACCGCTATTTAGGCAATCATCAATATGATAAAGCCCTTGAGCTAGCAAAAAGCTTAATAAATAATGAAAATGCAATTATGGGTATACATAAAAACTTGCTAAAGTTAGATGTTGTTTATTGTGAGTTGCTAAAGGGAAATACTTCCGCTGTTGATGAGTTTTTAGATAAAGATGTTAAGAATACTATTAAGGCCATGCCCACATTCATAAGCGTTCTACGTACAAATTATGCCATAGCTTTGTTAAAGGATAATGATGAAGCACAAGCTAAAAAAATTATGGAAACATTCGATAAAGTAGCCACTAAGTACCCCTACCAAGGTGAAGTAACTATTGAAAAATCTTTAATGGAAGTTGCAAAACAAAACTGGCAAAACACACAACAAAAATCTATGTAAAAGCCGTGTAAAATATAAATTATTATATTTATAATCTTTACATTAAGGGCTACAAGTGCTAATATATAGGTAAAACAATAGGTTTTAGCCGGAAAGGAATATATAATGACTAATATTTGGCATGATATTGCACCTTCACGCATAAAGGATGAAGACTTTATTGCATGTATAGAAATTGAAAAGGGTAGCAAAAAGAAGTATGAGTTGGATAAGGAAACTGGCCACCTTATACTGGATAGAATATTGTATACAAGCACCCATTACCCTGCAAATTATGGCTTTATACCACGCACCTATGCCGATGATGGTGACCCACTAGATGTTCTTTTACTATGTAGTGAGGTTGTACAACCCCTTTCCTTAGTTCGCTGCTACCCCATAGGCGTTTTCGCCATGATGGATCAGGGCAAACTAGACGAAAAAATTATAGCTATACCCTTTCAAGACCCTACCTTTAACACTTATACCGATGTTAGTGAGCTTCCTATGCACTTCTTTAATGAAATGATTCACTTTTTTTCTGTTTATAAAGCCCTTGAAGGTAAAGATACATTGGTTGATGAGCTTAAAGGCGCTGCCGATGCAAAACTAATTATTAAAAAATGTCGCAAGGCTTATGTTGATAAGTACTGCGTATAAAATTAAAGCCTACAAATTATAAAGTGTAGGCTTTTTTGTTATAAAAATTGTTTATATAGCAAATATTCTAAATAAAAAGTAGCAAGCTTTTACACTTGCTACTTTTGTTTATGTTATATTATTTTTTAATTCTTGTTAAACCTTCAAATGTGTATGTTCCGGTTAAAACAACTTCTAATGTATCGCTTGTCATGTCTTTGTATTCAGGGCCGCTGTATTGAGCCATACCACCAATGTTGTATACTTTGCTCATATCCCAGCCACGTGCTTTAAGTATGTTCATAAGCATTGAAACCCTACCACCACTTTGGCACATTAAGAATAATGTTTTATCCTTGGGGAAGAATGCTTCAAGCAATAGGTCTGATTCTTCGTATACGGGTACTGGCTCTGTGGGTGTGCCACCATATAGTTGAACCATTGTATCATCTGTATGTGCTTCTGCATTGTATATTAATGCAAAGAATGGTATTACTTCAAAGTTGCGTAGGTGTTTTTTAGCAAAATCGCCATAGTCGCGTGTGTCAATGTAAAGAACGTCGGGGCGGTTCAAGTATTCTTTTAAGTTTGCTGCGCTTATAGCGGAACATGTTGGGCCAAAGTTGCCTTCTTCACAGGGTACTTCTTCTGTAGCATCCTTTGATGGTTTGTAGGTTTTTGTTGTATCAACTGGTGCAGGTAATTCTTTAACTTCAACTGTGCTAACTGCAGCTGTTTCTGCTGCTACTTCTGTTGTTTCAACAGCTTCTGTAGCAACTTCTTCAACCTTTAAGCTTGGGTCATTTGCAAAGTGTTCGTTTTCACCATGGTATTGAATTAGGGATTGAAGCATGCGTAGTATGTTGTTTGTTGAAACTGTTGCGCCGCTCCATGTGTCAATTGTAAATTCGCCACGGCCTTCGCCTGCCTGGTAGTCGGCTAAGTCTATATCAGCTATTGTGTTCAAGTTTTTAATTTGAGCATATGTTTTGCCAACATAGTATGGAACATATTGTTCGTTTATCATTTCAAATGTTTGGCCAGATGGAATTGGGTTGCTATCGCCCCAGAAGCCTGCTTGGTATTTGCCTGTGCCATCAGCACCGTAGGATAATGTGTGAATTTCAACGTCATCTAACAATCCACTTGCAGGCAATGTTAAATCAACATAAGCTGTTGTCCAATAGTTTACATCTGCGCTACGGCATGTGCAGGATATGTATGTTACTTGGTATTTTACATAGCTACGTGTTGGGTATACAAAGCTTACAAAACCATAAAATAAATCTTCTTCTTGAGGTCCATCAATGTGGTTAATTGGTATTATAGCAACTTTGTTTGCCTTGCTGCCTTCACCCAATTTTGCGCTTTCGTTAAGGAACTTGTTCACGTCTTCAAGGGTAATGTTCTCTGCGATTGCCATTGGTGCCAACATTGTTAATAACATAGCAATTGCGAGTAATGTAGCGGATAGTCTCTTAAATTTAGCCATTTTTTTCCTCCTGTACAGCAAAATGCTGTTTTTAATTTGTACTTTTATTTTAATATAAAAGCCATAAATGTCAATGATATATTGATATTTGCAATATATCACCAATATTTGCAATATATGCACATTTTTAATATACCCACTTTGCAAGGCCTATAAACACAAATAATTTATATAAATAAAAAAGTAGGCATATGCCTACTAATTTTTATTTTCTACCCAAGCTCCATAGTCTATATGCTTGTTCTGCTGTAACTTGTAAGTTCTTTTGGGCAGTTTCGGTTTTCATTGCCTCTTCCAAGCTTACCAATTGTTGAAGTATTGTAAAATAAGCATCTATACCATGCTCATTTACAATGCCTGCCTCATATGTGGCTATGCCCGATAGGGCTATTGTGTCGCAGTTATATTTTTTTGCTAATTTGGCAACACCAACAGGGGCTTTACCCATAGCGGTTTGGGCATCGAGCCTACCTTCCCCAGTAATTAATAAGTCCGCATCTTTTAAATCCTCTTCAATTTTAACCTTATCCATTACTATTTGTATGCCAGGCTTTAAGTCTCCATCTATATAGCATTTAAAAGCGTAACCTAAGCCTCCCGCAGCCCCAGCGCCAGGATAGTTTTCAAAGTCCTTATCCAAGGCCTGTTTACTTAATTTTGCATAGCCTTCCATTGCCTTATCCAGCTGTTCAACTAGCTCTGGTGTAGCACCTTTTTGTGGTCCGTATATGTAGCTTGCGCCTCTTTTTCCACATAGAGGGTTATCCACGTCACAGGCTATCTCAAATTTGCATTTGCCTATGCGGGGGTCTAGGTCACTTGCATCAATTTTGGCAATTTTTTCTAAATCTCTACCATAGCCTATTAAAACATTGTCGTCTTTATCCATAAATTTAACGCCTAAGGCACTTAACATTCCAATGCCACCATCGTTTGTTGCAGATCCACCTATACCTATAATAAACTCGTTTATACCATTATCAAGGGCGTGCTTTACCATCTCGCCAACACCATAACTTGTTGTGTTAAGGGGGTTGCGCTTGCCCTCAGGCACAAGGGTTAATCCAGATGCCTGCGCCATTTCCATTATAGCTAAATTATCAACTATACCGTACTTGGCTTTTATAGTTTCGCCTAAGGGGCCTGTTACATTGCAGTAAACTAAAGTTCCCCCCATGCCTTCAGTAAGGCCATCAACAGTACCTTCGCCACCATCGGCTAAGGGTTTTTTAACAATAACTTCATTGGGGTTTACCTTAAGTATACCCGAAGCCACTGCCTCGGCTGCTTCTATAGAACTCAAACTCCCCTTGAATGAGTCTATGGCTATAACAATTTTGCTCATAATGCCTCCTAATAATATTAAATTTTTTTCTAAAACCTACATTTAAAAATGTAAAAGTTTTTTTATCTTAAAACCATTCTACCATAACAAAAACAATATTTAAAGAATTGTTTTATCAATTTTATTAGCAATTTGTATATAGATAATATACTAACAAAATCAACATAGTGTTGTTAAATTTGCTTGATTATTTTATACGTTAGTGATAAATTATAAATATAATTATATGCCGAAAGGCAAGGAGGGTTCATATGAAAAAGATACTAAGCATGGTATTAGCATTGTGTATGCTAGTAAGTGGCATGGTTATGGCAAGTGCTGAAATGGTTTTCACACCAGGCACATACGATGCTACAGTTAAGGGTTTTGGGGGAGACCTTAAACTTGAAGTAACTGTTGATGAAAGCAGTATTAAAGAAGTTAAAGTACTTGAGCATAGCGAAAGTGCTGGAATTTCAGACCCTGCATTGGAAAAACTTCCTGCACTTATTGTTGAAAAACAAACAGTTGCATTGGATACAGTTTCTGGTTGTACAGTATCAAGCACAGCTATATTAGCTGCTGCAAAGGAAGCTTTATTAAAAGCTGGCGCAACAGAGGAAGCTATAACAAAGGCTCCTGCTGAAGATGCACCTGTATCTACTGAAACACTTAAGTATAATGCTGATGTTATAGTTGTTGGCGCTGGTGGCGCAGGTATGACAGCTGCATTGGAAGTTCTAAAAGCTGGTGGCTCCGTTGTTATTCTTGAAAAAACAGCATCCGTTGGTGGTAACACAATAGCTGCTGGTAGTGCTCTTAATGCTTCCGACGAAGTAAGGCAACAAAAACGTACAATGGATCAAAGCGAAATGGATAAAATTAAAGAAATTATCGCTTTAGAGCCAAAGAACGATATTATGGCTGGCTGGCAAAAAACTGTTGCTGATGATATCGCAGCATATGAAGCCGCTGGTAGCACATACCTATACGACTCACCTGCACTACATGCACTACAAACTTATGTTGGTGGCGACTATGTAGGCGATCCTGCCCTTATTGATGAATTTGCAAAAGGAGCAGTTGGTAGCGTTACATACCTTGAAGATTTAGGCACAGTATGGCGTGATAGCGTTGACGCAGCTATTGGCGCAACATGGAACCGTAGCCATACACCAGACATTAGCTTCTGGGGCCCTAAAGGCTCAAGCTTTGTATTACCTCAAGCTAAAGAAGCTAAAGAAAAATATGGCGTAGAACCTAATTTTGAACATAAGGTTGAACATATTGTTTTAACAGATGGCAAGGCAACAGGCGTTACAGGTACAACATTATCTGGCCAACCCTTTGAAGCTACAGCAAACAAATCTGTTATTATTGCAACAGGTGGCTTTGGTGCAAACGTAGAAATGCGCGTTAAGTATAACAAACACTGGGCAAACCTTGGCGAAGATGTTATGACAACAAACGTAAAATCTGCTACAGGTGATGGTATTGTTATGGCTGAAGAAATTGGCGCAGATTTAGTTGGTATGGAATGGATACAAATGCTACTTTACCCACTAAATGGCGGCTCAATGAGCGCTTCAATAAACAACCTAATTTTCGTTAATGCTGAAGGTGAACGTTTTGTTCGTGAAGATGGTCGTCGTGACGTTATATCTGGCGCAGTTCTTGCACAAACAGGCGCTAAAGTTTGGGAAGTATTTGATGAACACGAAGTAGAACGCTTAGATGGTAGGTCAACAGGTGGTAAATTAGTTCCTGATATGGTTAAAGATGGTAACTTAATTATGGGCGAAACAATTGAAGAATTAGCAGAAAAATTGGGTATGCCTGCTGAAAGCCTAAAGAAAACCATAGATGAATACAATGCAGCAGTTGAAAAGGATGAAGACTCCTTTGGCCGTCAAGTATTTGGCGAAAAATTGGATAAAGCTCCTTTCTATGCCTACGATGCAGCAGCAATGGTTCACCATACAATGGGCGGTATTCACATCAACCCACAAACTCAAGTAATTGATACAAATGGTAATGTAATACCTGGCTTATTCGCAGCTGGCGAAGTAACTGGTGGTATACACGGTGGCAACCGTCTTGGCGGTAACGCTATTGCAGATATAATCACATTCGGTAAAATTGCAGGCCAAGAGGCTATGAAATAATAAACCATATAAAAGGCACTCCCTAAGGAGTGCTTTTTGTTTGCATAAAACTAAATAAAAAACCAACAGTATGCTGTTGGTTTTAATATTTTATTTTACTAAATCCATGTAATCAGCATAGCCTTCAGCTTGCATATCCTCATAGGCTATAAACTTTAAAGATGCACTGTTTATGCAATACCTTAATCCACCTAATTCAGTAGGGCCATCTTCAAAAACATGGCCAAGGTGGCTGTCGCCTAAGCTACTTCTAACCTCAACTCGCTTCATTCCAAAGCTATTATCCTCGAGCTCCGTTATAAGGCTATCATTTATAGGCTTTGAAAAACTTGGCCAACCACAGCCGGATTCAAACTTGTCTGTGGATACAAACAAGGGCTCGCCTGTTACTATATCTACATAAATACCCCTCTTAAAGTTATCCCAATACTCGTTTTTAAAGGGTGGCTCTGTGTCGGCTTTTTGAGTAACCTCATATTCAATGGGGCTTAATTTTGCCTTTAACTCATCATCGCTAGGTTTTTCAAACTGGATTTTGGGTTTAGCGCTCTTTGCTAATTCAAATAGTTTTGGGTCTAAGTGGCAATAGCCACCTGGGTTTTTAATCAAATAGTCTTGGTGATGCTCTTCAGCAACGGTGTAATCCATAAGGGGGAACACCTCAATCTCTGTGGGCTTGTTAAGTCTCAACTCTAGTTGGTCTATAGATTTTTCAATTATAGGCCTATCTTCATCATCTACAAAGTAAATTCCTGTGCGGTATTGTACGCCTACATCATTGCCTTGCCTGTTTATGCTAAAGGGGTCTATTGTCATATAGTATAAATCAAGTATAAAATCTAAACTTACTTTTTTGGGGTCGTATTCTACCTTAACTGCTTCCGCGTGGCCAGATCCATTGCATACTTCGCTATAACAAACGCCTTCGCTACCACCGTTGGCATACCCCACTTCTGTGCTTATAACGCCCTCTATATTTTTTAAAAAGTGTTCTGTGCCCCAAAAGCAGCCGCCTGCTAAATATATTGTTTTCATGTTTTCACCTTCGTTTTTCATGTTTATTTTGTCGCTGGCATTAGCCAATGCTGTATCAGCACCTTCCTTTTGTGTGGTAAAACCAAACAATAAGGGGCTAAGGGCAACAAAAAGGCATAAAATAACCATTATCCATCTTTTAATAAAAATCACCTGCCTTTATTACATTATCCTTTGTGTTAATGTAATTGTCAATATATAGTAGTTAAGTTTAATATTTGCTACAATTGGAAATAATTGCCTATATATATTTCAAAAAAGATGAAAATTTCATAAACAAATATTTGTTTAAATCAAGCTATATAGCCCGTTAAACTTATTAAAATGATTTTATAAAAGAATTTTAAAAAGTATTGACAAGCCCGTATTAATGTGTATAATAAAGTTAAAGTTGGTACAAAAACAACAAAATAATGGCTTGGCCAAAAAAGGAGTAATATTATGAAAAAGATTATCGCATTAGTTTTAAGCATTATAATGCTTATGTCCGTTGCAACAGCATCCGCTGCAACAGTTGGTGTATCAATGCCTACCCAGTACTTCAACGTTGGAGCCAAGATGGCGCAAACATGAAACAAATGTTTGAAGATGAAGGTTACACTGTTGACTTACAGTATGCAGATGATGACGTAGCAAAACAAGTTTCTCAAATTGAAAACATGATTGCTAGCGAAGTTGATGTACTAGTTGTAGCTTCTATAGATGGTGGCTCATTGGGTACAGTTTTAGCAGATGCTAAAGCATTGGAAATTCCAGTTATAGCTTATGACCGTTTAATTATGGAAACAGATGCTGTTAACTACTATGCTACATTTGATAACTATCTTGTTGGTGCAATTCAAGGCCAATACATTGTAGATGCTTTAGACTTAGCAAACGCTGAAGGCCCATTCAACATTGAATTTATTGGTGGCTCCGCAGATGATAACAATGCTCGCTATTTCTTCAAAGGCGCACTTGATCAAATTCAACCTTTTATTGATAGTGGCAAAGTATTTGTTCCTTCTGGCCAAACAGATTTTGAATCAGTTGCAACACCTGCATGGTCAACAGAAAAAGCTCAACAACGTATTGAAAACATTATCTCCGCTAACTATACAGATGGCACAAAATTAAATGCAGTTCTTTGCTCTAACGACTCCACAGCACAAGGCGCAACAAATGGTTTATTGGGCGCAGGCTTCCAACCAGGCGCTGATTGGCCAATTATCACAGGCCAAGACTGTGATATAGTATCTGTTAAAAACATGATAGCTGGCACACAAAGTATGTCCGTATTTAAGGATACACGTACATTAGCAAGCAAAGTTGTTGGTATGGTTAATGCTATTATAAAAGGCGAAGCACCTGAAATTAATGATACCGAAAGCTATGATAATGGCACAGGCATTATACCCACATACCTTTGCCCACCAGTATTTGCAGATGCAAATAACTATAAAGAATTGTTAGTAGATTCTGGTTATTACACACTAGATCAATTAGGCGTAAAATAAATTTTAGTTTTTGATGGAATATGGGAGTTTCAATAACTCCCATATTTCAAGTCAGAAAGGGTATAATATGCTTTTAGAAATGAAAAATATAACAAAAACATTTCCAGGCGTTAGGGCTCTTGATGATGTAAATATGAGTGTTGCCGAAGGTACAATACATGCCGTTTGTGGTGAAAATGGTGCAGGCAAATCAACACTTATGAATGTTTTAAGCGGAATTTACCCCTATGGTAGCTATGAAGGGGAAATTATATATAATGGTGAATTGTGTAAGTTTAAAAACATCAAGGATTCTGAACGTGTTGGCATAGTTATAATACACCAAGAACTTGCTTTGGTGCCTGAATTAACTATTGCCGAAAATATGTTTTTGGGTAATGAACAAGCAAAAAATAATGTTATTAATTGGGATGATACTAATAACCAAGCCCTAAAGTATATGAAAATTGTTGGCTTAAACGAAAAGCCCACCACGCTTATAAAGGATATTAACGTTGGTAAGCAACAACTAGTTGAAATTGCAAAGGCTTTAGCAAAAAACGTAAAACTTCTTATACTTGATGAACCTACTTCATCCCTTAATGAAAAAAGCTCATTAGACTTATTAAATTTGCTTATATCATTAAAAAAGGATAAGGGCATTACATCAATAATGATATCCCATAAGCTTAACGAAATTACCTATTGCGCCGATGAAACTACTATTATTAGGGATGGTAAAACAATAGAAACCCTAAACCATAAAATAGATGATATATCGGAAGATAGAATTATTAAAGGTATGGTTGGCAGGGAAATGAACGATAGGTATCCCGAGCGTAAACATGATATTGGTGATATTGCCTTTAGCGTTAAAAATTGGACGGTTCACCACCCTGTTTATTCTGATAAAAAAGTTGTAGATAATGCTAGCATAAACGTTCGCAAGGGTGAAATTGTTGGCATTGCAGGCTTAGTTGGTGCAGGTAGGTCCGAGCTAGCAATGAGCGTATTTGGCAAGGCTTACGGAGTAGGTATAAGTGGTAGCTTGGAAAAATATGGAAAACCAGTAAGCTATAAAAATATAAAATCTGCAATTGTTGGTGGCTTGGCCTATGTTACTGAGGATAGAAAGGGCAATGGCTTAGTATTAAGCGATAATATTAAGCGCAATATAACAATTACAAGGCCAGAAATTGTATCCAAAAACTATGTGTTTGATATGGATAAGGAAACACAAATTGCCAAGGATACTATAAGGGAGTTTGGTATAAAGGCTAATGATGAAGAAGTTGTTGTTGGTACATTATCAGGTGGCAACCAACAAAAAGTTCTTGTTTCAAAATGGATATTCTCCCAACCAGATGTACTTATTATGGATGAGCCTACAAGGGGCGTTGACGTAGGCGCTAAATACGAAATTTATGAAATTATGAATAGGCTTGTAGAAGCAGGTAAATCTATAATTATGATATCTTCAGAGCTACCCGAGGTAATAGGCGTATCCGATAGGATATATGTTATGAATGAGGGCAAAATTATTGCAGAAATGCCAAAAGAAGGCGCCACTCAGGAAAAAATAATGAGTTACATTTTAAGTGATTCAAATAAAGGAGCGTAAACAGATGGGCGAAATAAGCAAAAATAAAAGCAAAGTGAATATTAAACAATATTCTATGATGATTGCCCTTGTTGTAATAATAATCACTTTTGCCATATTAACTGGTGGCAAAAGCCTAAAACCCATGAACGTATCTAATATAATATTCCAAAACTCTTATATAGTTATTTTGGCCGTAGGTATGTTGCTTTGCATACTAACTGGTGGTAACGTGGACCTTTCCGTAGGCTCGGTAGTTGCCCTTGTTAGCGCTTGTGCGGGTGAGCTTATTATTAACCAAGGTTGGAACCCCTACTTAGCTATTATTGTGTGCCTTGTTATAGGTACCGCCTGTGGTGCGTGGCAAGCCTTTTGGATTGCTTATGTAAAAATACCACCATTCATTGTTACCCTTTGTGGTATGTTAATATTTAGGGGCTTAACACTTATTTTACTAAATGGTTTAACAATAGCACCCTTCCCACAAGAATATTTACAGTTTTCAACAGGCTATTTACCAAGTATATTTGTTGAAAAAATAAGCGTATTTGGTAAAAACTTTAACTTTACTAGCGTGTTTGCAGGTGTAGCAATAGTTTTAATATATGCAATATCTTCATTCTTAAAGCGCAGGCAAAAAATTCAAAAGGGTTACGAAGTTGAAGGCATATCCGGCATGCTAATTAAAATAGTTTTAGTAGCTGCTGCAACATTATGGTTCTTCTTCACAGTTGCTCAATTCCGTGGCATACCTACAGTATTGGTAATACTTGGTATAGTTGTACTTATATATGGCTTTTTCACCAAAAACATGGTACAGGGCAGGTATCTTTACTCTATGGGTGGCAATATGAAGGCTGCTCGCCTAAGTGGTATAAATACGGAAAAAATGATGTTCTTTGCTTACACAAACATGGGCTTCCTAGCCGGTGTTGCAGGGCTTGTATTTGCAGCAAGGCTTAATAGCGCATCACCCCAATCAGGCACAGGTTTTGAAATGGATGCCATAGGTGCTTGCTTTATAGGTGGCGCATCAGCTTATGGTGGCGTTGGTACAGTTGGTGGAGCAGTTATTGGCGCCTTAATATTTGGCTTCTTAAACAATGGTATGTCTATTATGGGTATAAACAGTAACGTGCAACAGGTAATAAAAGGTTTAGTATTGCTTGGCGCTGTGGCCTTTGATATACTAAGCAAGATGGATCTTTCATCGGTGTTTAAATTTAAGAAAGCTGCAATCAAATAAAAAGAGGTATGCATAGTGGATAAAAGGGCCGAGAACAATGCTGAAATACGCAAAAACAACAATCATTTAGTTTTTCAAAGCGTCTATAATGCCCAAGGGTCAATAACAAAAAGGGCTTTAGCGGAAAATCTTGGCTTAAGTTTGCCCACAGTTAACAGTTGTATAAATTATTTAATAAAAAATAAATTGCTAAGGTATGGTGCAGCGGAGGCTTCTACAGGGGGCAGAAAGCCTCGTACAATAAAGCTAATTCCTAATAGTAAAATTAGCCTAGGTATGTCCATATCCGCAAACAATATTAGGCTTGTGGCCGTAAACCTTACAGCAAATATACTCGCTTATAAAAAATTGCCAATTAGCTTTGAGGATAGTGAATTTTATTATAAAGATTTATCCCAAAAGCTTGAAGAATTTATAGCTGAAAACAAGCTTAACCGTAATAATATTATTGGCTTAGCTATTACATTGCCGGGTATTATAAACAAAGATAATATTTTGGAGTATGCTCCATCACTGGGAATGTTGGATAAAAATACTAATGATATATGCCAGTACTTTAACTTTAGTACAATCGTTGTAAACGATGCTAACGCTGGTGGCTTTGCAGAGTGGTGGCTTAAACCTATGGAAAGTAATATGAGCTACTTATCAGTAGAGCAGGGTGTTGGTGGCGCAGTGCTTATAGATAGCAAACCCTATTATGGCAATAATTTTAGAAGTTGTGAGTTTGGTCACCTTCGTATAGGTCCCAATACCCATACTTGTAGCTGTGGTAAAACTGGGTGTTTGGAGGCCATGTGCTCTACTGATAGAATTAGTAAGGATTTGGGTATTAGCTTGGAGGAGTTCTTTGAGGAGTGTAGTGCTAATAACCCAAAATATGTGGAAATATTGAACACCTACCTTAATTACTTAGCACAAGGTGTAGTGGCAATTAGGGTTGTAATGGATAATACAATAATAATTGGTGGGCAAATAGCACAGTTTTTACCGCCTTATATGGATTTGTTAAATAGTATTGTTAAGGGCTTATGCCCCTTTCACAAATGTGGTTCCTTTATTAAACTGTGCCAAATAGGCGCAAAAAGCTCCTGTGTAGGCGCAGCACTAATATGGATAGATAAATTTATTAAAGATATTAATTAGGAGGAATGTATCATGCAAAAATATAATGACATTAAAAAAATTACCTATGCGGGTAAACAAAGTACAGATCCCTTTACATTTAAATACTATAACCCAGAGGAAAAAATAGATGGCAAAACAATGAAGGAACACCTTAAATTTGCCATGAGCTATTGGCATACAATAGCTGCAGAAGGTGCCGATATGTTTGGCTCAGGCACATTGGATAAAAGCTTTGGCAAAACCGACCCCTTAGAAAAATTTAAGGCTAAGGCAGATTTTGCATTTGAACTTATGGATAAACTTGATATGGAATACTATTGCTTCCACGACGTGGATATTGCTCCCGAAGGCAATAGCGTAAAGGAAAGCTTAGAGTATTTTGAAACAATGGTAGACTATGTTTATAATCTTCAAAAGAAACATAATAAAAAACTACTATGGGCTACAGCTAACAACTTTAGCGCACCTAAATTTATGGCGGGTGCATCCACATCACCTAATGCAGATGTATTTGCTGTTGCAGCTGCTAAAGTTAAGGCTTGTATAGATGCTACAATTAAATTGGGTGGCACAGGTTATGTATTCTGGGGTGGCCGTGAAGGCTATGAAACATTGCTTAATACGGATATGGGCCTAGAGCTTGATAACTTGGCAAGGTTCTTAACAATGGCAAGGGATTATGGTAGGGCAAAGGGCTTCAAGGGCGATTTCTACATTGAGCCAAAGCCAAAGGAACCCACAAAACATCAATACGACTTTGACGTTGCAACATGTATGAACTTCTTACGCAAATATAACTTAACAGAAGATTTTAAAATGAACGTTGAAGCAAACCACGCAACATTAGCAGGCCATACATTTAACCACGAACTTCGTAGCGCCATTGTAAACGATGCCTTTGGCTCTATTGATGCTAACCAAGGCGACTTGCTATTGGGCTGGGATACAGACCAATTCCCTACAAACGTGTATGATACAACCCTTTGCATGTTAGAAGTTATAAACGCTGGTGGCTTTACAAATGGGGGCTTAAACTTTGATGCTAAAACAAGGCGCCCCTCAAACACATTAGAGGATATACTTCTTGCTTATATCGCCGGTATGGACGCATTCGCTTTGGGCTTGCGCATTGCTTATGATGTTAAAGCTGATGGCAGGATAGATGAGTTTGTTAAAAACCGTTATGCAAGCTATAACTCAGGTATAGGTAAAAAGATTGTTGATAATCAAACCAACCTTGAAGAGCTTGCCGCTTATGCCCTTAACATTGAAGATGTGGCTGTTGATAGTGGAAGGCAAGAATATCTTGAAACCGTACTTAACAACATAATGTTTAAATAAATATTACTAGGGCAGGGCAAAGGCCTTGCCCTTATTTAAAGGAGAGTATTATGCAATACCTTATAGGGGTGGATTTAGGTACATCGGGCACAAAAACTGTACTGTTTGATGAAAACGGCAAAAATATAGCCTCTGCAACGGTGGAATACCCCATGTATCAACCTAAAAATGGTTGGAGCGAACAAGATCCTTCAGATTGGTGGAACGCTACACAAAAAACAATGAAAAGCGTTATTGAAAAAAGTGGCGTAAACCCCAAAGATATCAAGGGCGTAGGTATATCAGGCCAAATGCATGGCTTGGTTATGCTTGATGAAAAGGGCAAAGTGTTAAGGCGAAGCATTATATGGAATGATGGTAGAACAGGCGCCGAGTGTGAGGAAATTACAAACAAAGTAGGCAAGGAAAAACTTATTGCTATAACAGCTAATCCCGCCCTTACAGGATTTACAGCTGGTAAAATACTTTGGGTAAGGAAAAACGAGCCTGATATTTATGCAAAGTGTAAGCATATACTTTTACCAAAGGATTATGTGCGCTATGAACTTACAGGGGAGTATGCCACAGAGGTTTCCGATGCCTCAGGTATGAACCTTTTAGATGTTCCAAACCGTTGTTGGAGCAAGGAAATACTTAATATACTTGAAATTGATGAAAGCCTTATGGCTAAAATGTATGAAAGCTATGAAATTACAGGCTATGTAACAAAGGCGGCAGCTGAACTTACAGGCCTTGCCGAAGGTACACCCGTTGTTGGCGGCGCAGGGGATAATGCTGCGGCAGCCATAGGCACAGGGGTTGTATCCACAGGCAAAGCTTTTACAACAATAGGCACAAGTGGAGTTATTTTTGCCCATAGCGATTATGTTAAAATAGATCCACAAGGTCGCATACACAGCTTTTGTTCCGCAGTTCCAGGCAAATGGACGGTTATGAGTTGCACCCTTGCGGCAGGCCTTAGCTACCGTTGGCTTAGGGATAATGTTTGCACAGTTGAAATGGCCGAGGCGGAAAAACTAGGTGTAGACCCCTATGTTGTTATGAATAGGGAGGCCGAGGAATCACCTATTGGGGCAAATAAACTATTATTTTTACCCTACCTTATGGGTGAACGTAGCCCATTGCTTGATGAAAAGGCAAGGGGAGTGTTCTTTGGCCTAAGCGCTATGCATACTAGGAAGGATTTAAGCCGTGCAGTGCTTGAAGGCGTAAGCTACTCCCAAAAACAATGTATGGATGTATTTGAAGAGCTTAACATAGAAGTAAATGATATGATGGGCTGTGGTGGCGGTGCTAGAAGCCCCCTTTGGAGGCAAATGCTTGCAGATATGTATAACTGCCCCGTTAAAACTGCCGAGGTATTCAACGAAGGCCCCGCGCTAGGTGTTGCAATACTTGCGGGTGTAGGCACAGGCGTTTTCGAAAGCGTTGAACAGGCTTGCGAAAAAATAATTAAAATAGATAATACTCAAATGCCCATAGCGGAAAACACAAAGGCCTATACACCTTATTATAATTTATATAAAAGCTTATACCCAACATTAAAGGATAGTTTTGCTAAGCTAAGCGAACTAAACTAGGCTATACTTAAACCACCTTATAGGTGGTTTTTTTATTGGATTAATTTAAACCTTGCTAAACTTAATTTGTAAAAATATTATAAAAATTAGCCCATATATGTGTCAAACTGTTAAATATGTGGTATTATTTAATACAAGGAGGGATTTTTTAATGGATTGGATAGTTGCAAATTTAGATATAATACTTACCGTATTTTTTGGCTTTGTATTGCTGTTAATTGAAGCCCTTATCCCCGGCTTTGGCATTGCAGGCACACTAGGCATTATTTTAAACATAATAGGTATTTACTTTACTTGGAAAAGCTTTGGCACAATTGCGGGCGTTGGCTTAACATTGGTTGTGTTCTTAGTATTTTTGCTTGTAGTAAGCCTTTCAGTGCGCTCCGCGCGCAAGGGTAGGTTATCAAAATCAGCCCTTGTTTTAGGCGATAGTGAGGCACAAGCTGCTGTAAAGGATAGTAGCGACCTTGTTGGCAAATACGGTGTGGCAAGCACAGACCTTCGCCCTGCGGGTATTGCCGAAATAGAAGGTAAACGTGTTGATGTAGTTACCCGTGGCGATTATATTGTAAAAGGCTCTGGCGTAATAGTTCGTGAGTTTGATGGCCACAAAGTTATTGTAGAACAAATTAAAATTTGATTTTTTTGGAGGTAGAACATGTTCTTTTTTGAAGATTTTTCTGGCGTTATTATTGCCATAGTGGCTGTACTAATATTAATTAGTATAGTTTTAAGGTTTGTACCCTTGGGCTTATGGATTACAGCCATGTCATCAGGCGTACACGTATCAATTGCATCATTAATTGGTATGCGTTTAAGGCGTATTGTTCCTAAAAGGATAGTTGAGCCATTGATAAAGGCTCGTAAAGCTGGCTTGGATATTAACCTAAACCAACTTGAAACTCACTTCCTTGCAGGTGGTAATATAGATAAGGTTATAAATGCTCTTATAGCCGCTCAACGTGCAGGTATGTCCTTATCCTTTGAAAAAGCTTGCGCCATAGACCTTGCTGGTAGGGATGTATTTAATGCAGTACAAATGAGCGTTACACCTAAGGTTATTGAAACACCCCTTGTTGCAGCTATTGCAAAGGATGGTATTGAGCTAAGGGTTAAAGCCCGTGTTACAGTTAGAACAAACATTGAACGCCTTGTTGGTGGTGCTGGTGAGGAAACAATTATTGCCCGTATAGGTGAAGGTATTGTTACAACCGTTGGTTCATCTACAACCCACTCCGCAGTTCTTGAAAACCCAGATACTATTTCACAAACAGTGCTTAACAAAGGCTTAGACGCTGGTACAGCATTTGAAATACTATCTATTGATATTGCCGACGTAGACGTAGGCAGGAATATTGGCGCACAATTGCAAATGGATCAAGCAGAGGCAGATCGTCGCATAGCTCAAGCTCGTGCAGAAGAACGTCGTGCTATGGCTGTTGCTCAGGAACAAGAAATGAAAGCCGCTGTACAAGAAATGCGCGCTAAGGTTGTTGAGGCTGAGGCAGAAGTTCCACGCGCTATGGCAACAGCATTGCGTGATGGCAATTTAGGTGTAATGGATTATTATCAAATGAAAAACATTATGGCAGATACTGATATGCGTGAGGGAATTGCCCATGTAAGCAACCCCACACAAAATACTGCAAGCGTAGTAGATGAACAAAAAAAGTAATTTACTAACACAATATAAGGGGAGGTGAGCCTTTTGGACGGATTTATCGGTTCTTTAATACGTTTCTTAATAGTATTCTTTATTATCGGTTTATTTACAAACAACGGTAAAAAGAAAAAAACTAAGCAACAACAAAGGCAAACCACTAAGGCAAATACAAGTAAAGCAACAAATAAAAAACCTAATAATGGAAGGTTTGCACCCCTTTCGGAAATACTTGAAGCTTTAAGGGATGAACTTGACGATAAGCCTGAAATGGCTAAAAAGCAGGCAAAACCCCAATATAGTGAAGGCTCATTTTTGGATAATGAGGGTAGCTATGGAATGCTTGAAGGCAGCCCCATATCAACCCAAGGTAAAGAATATGGTAGCGAGGGCAAGGATGAATCCATGCAAGGCAAGTATATAGGCATGGAGGGTTATGTATCACAGTTTTCTAATTATCAACCCATGGGTGAAACTAAAAAACCAACAAAATCAAAATGGGATGAAAATGCTAAAAGTGCTTATAAAGTTCAAAAGGCAGATGAAAACTTTAAACTTTTCCCTGATAGGTTGGGCAAAGAAGAATTGTTGCGTGCAGTGGTTATGAGTGAAATACTCAATAAGCCAAAGTTTAAATCAAAATATAATTAACTAAATACCCAGTTTAACTGGGTATTTTTTATTGTAATTAAGCCCTTAAAATGTTAATATAAGCATATATAAAAACAGAATATTTGGAGGTAGTATCATGAAAAAACTTTTTCTTGTTGCATTAGCATTTGTTATGCTGTTTAGCCTTGCAAATGCCGAGGAAGTTGTAAACATTGAAGGTGGCGGTTGGGATATACCTGCTACAATAAGCATGCCCGAAGGCGAAGGCCCCTTTCCCCTTGTTGTTATGTACCACGGCACAGGCTCCGCAAGGGATGAGGCTGGTAATGGCTACAAAATGTTAGCACCCCTATTAGCTGAAAAAGGTATTGCAAGCGTTCGTTTTGACTTTGCAGGCAGTGGCGATAGTAAAACCACATATAAGCACTATACACTAACAAGTGGCGTGCGTGATGGTAGGGCAGTTATAGACTATATGCTTGATACTGGCAAAATAGACTATGAAAAAATTGGCGTGCTTGGTTGGAGCCAAGGTGGAACAGTTGCCATGCTTACAGCTGCTTGGGATGGGGATATTAAAGCCCTTGTAACATGGGCAGGCGCAGTTGAAATGTTTGATATGTTTAGTAACTTGTATGCCGATGCCGAGGCAAACGGTTTTGCTAAAATGGAGTTTGATTGGCGTGACCCACTGGATGTATCCCTTGCATGGTTTGATGAGGCTAGGGATATTGATGTAGCTAACGAGCTTGGTTTCTACACAGGGGCAACCCTTGCAATAGCAGGCGAAAATGACACCGTTGTACCTATTGAGGATATGGATACTATATTAAGCAGCGTTAATAGCACAATAGTTGAAGGCTATGTTGTTGAGGGCGCCGACCATACATTTAACGTTTTCAGTGACCCAGATCTTAAAGCTTATAAGGATTTAACTCAAAAAACTGTTGATTTTTTTGTAGAAATATTTAAATAACAAGGCTTAAAGGGCAGCCAAACTGCCCTTTTTTAATTTAGGAGCATATATGCAAATAGATACTTATACTTCCCCTGTGGGCATAATAGAGCTTAGCCATAAGGATGATATTCTGTATGGCCTTAACTTTGTTAGCAAATTAAATGGCAATACAAGCGCTTTTGGCAAATTGGTAAATGCACAATTACAAGAATATTTTAATGGAAAGCGCAAGTATTTTGATGTGCCCTATAAGCTTATAGGCACACCTTTTCAAATAAATGTATGGAATGCTTTGGCAAAAATACCCTATGGCCAAACCCGTAGCTATAAGGATATTGCTATAAACGTAGCTAGCCCAAAGGGCTTTAGGGCTGTTGGCATGGCAAATAATAAAAACCCCATATCCATAATAGTGCCCTGCCATAGGGTTATAGGTAGCAATGGTAGCCTTGTAGGCTATGGTGGTGGGCTAGATATTAAAATAAAGCTTTTGCAATTGGAAGGTGTGCCCCTTTAAGTTTTTAATGTTTAGTTAAATTAATTTAGGGGTATATTATATTTGACTAAATTAAAAATGAGGTATTAATATGGGTAAAAAATTTGTTGTAGTGGGTGGCGTAGCCGGCGGTGCATCCGCAGCCGCAAGGATAAGGCGCCTTGATGAAACTGCCGATATTATTATATATGATAAGGGCCCTGATATTAGCTACTCTAACTGTAGCTTGCCCAACTATTTTAGTGGTGAAGTAAAAAATATAGATGATCTTGTTTTCTTTACTCCAGATTCCTTTAAAAAGGTTTATAATCTACCCGCAAAAACCAACCATGAAGTTGTTGCCATAAAGGCTAATGAACATAAGGTTGTTGTTAAAAACCTTTTAACCGGTGAGGAATTTGATGATAATTACGATTATTTAATACTTTCACCAGGCTCAAAGGCTGTGCTCCCTCGTGCCATAAAGGGTATAGATGGGGATAATGTTTTTATTGTTAAAAACGTTGATAATGTGCGCAAGTTAGATGCCTTCCTAACAGAAAAGGGCGTTGAGGATGTTGTAGTAGTTGGTGGTGGCTTTATAGGCGTTGAAGTTGCCGAGTGCTTAAAGCATTCAGGCAAAAACGTTAGCCTTGTAGAGGGTATGAACCAAGTGCTTGCACCCTTTGATTATGATTTTGCACAAATAATGCATAAGGAAATATTGGATAATGGCGTAAACCTTGTTATAGGCGATTCCGTTACAGAAATATTTACCGATAAGGTTGCATTAAAAAGTGGCAAGGAATTAAAGGCTCAAGCTGTTATAATGAGCGTAGGCGTAAGGCCTGATGTTGAGCCTTTCACACAAAGTGGTATAGAACTTGGCGAAACTGGGGCAATAAAGGTAGACCATAACTATAAAACAAACTTGCCTGATGTATACGCTGTTGGCGATGCCATAGAGGTACACAACGCTATTACAAATAAAAAACAAATATTAGCTTTGGCAGGCCCCGCTTTAAAACAAGCAAGGAATGTTGCCGATGGCATATTTGGCAAACCCTTTAAAAACAAGGGTGTTATAGGCTCAAGCTGTATAAGGGTGTTCGGCTTAAATGGCGCAAGCACAGGCCTTAACGAGCGTGAGGCTCAAAAACAGGGCATAGATTATAGAACTGCGGTTGTTACCCCTATGGATAAGGTTAAACTTATACCTGGCGCAGCTTCTTTGCACTTTAAATTGGTGTTCCAATACCCCTCAGGTAAAATATTAGGCGCTCAAGCCATAGGCAAAGGGGATGCAACAAAACGCATTGATGTTATTGCAACAATGGTAACAATGGGTGGCACCCTTGATGATTTAAAGGAATTGGAACTTTGCTATGCTCCACCCTTTAGCACCGCTAGGGATGTTGTAAACTATGCTGCCCTTGTAGGCTTAAATATACTTAATGAGGAGTATAAACAAGTGCCCGTAAGCGAAGTGCATAACTTGCTTGAAAAGGGTGAGCTTATTATTGATGTAAGGGGCAAAAAAGCCTTTGAAAAAGGCCATATAAAAGGTGCAGTAAACATTCCTTTAAGCCAAATTAGGGATAGGCTAAGCGAAGTTCCAAAGGATAAAACCGTTTATATTCATTGTAGAACTGGTTGGGATAGCTACTATGCCATAAGGGCATTACAAGGCCTAGGTTTTGATAACTTGGTTAATATACAAGGCTCCTTCTTGGGCTTAAGCTATTATGAGTACTTTACAGATGTAAGCACAGGCAGGGAGAGTATATTGACTGGATATAATTTTGAGTAGATAGAGAGAACTTGGGTTGAAAATATGTTCTATCCTCTGGCTCTTTGGTATGAGGTAATTAGGCGAAGCAAGTGAGTGAGTACAAAAGGCGAAGCCTTTTACGGAGCGAACGCACCCAGCGATTAAGCAAAGCTTAATTGATGGGAGTAAAGTAGGCGAAGCAAGTGAGTGAGTACAAAAGGCGAAGCCTTTTACGGAACGAACGCACCCAGCGATTAAGCGAAGCTTAATTGATGGGCGTAAAGAAGTATGAGGTATGAGGTGAGGATCAAATTCCTTCGGAATTTGTATCGTATGAACTTCTTGAGTTTTATAAATAACTATATTTGAAAACAAGCACTAGTAAAATAATATAAAATAGAGGGCTAAGCCCTCTATTTTTTTGCCAATTTTTAATAAAAAATAACCTAATCAAAAAAACTTTAAACAGCCCTCAAACCCAAACAATATGCTTGTTTGATGCCATAATAAAAAGTGGATTTTTTGGCTTTTTAAAAACCCTGTGTGTTATATTAAAACTGTAAGGAAGTGAACTGTACTTTTATTGCCATTAAAAAATATAAAGGCAATTATAAAAAACTTAACATTGCAAAAGCACTATACCTGTACAATTGGCTAAAGGTCAAAATGCCTTGTACTTAAACCCTTAAAATGCTATAATTAACTACAAATATGCTTAGGAGGTCTGTATGTATAGAGCAATTATTGTAGATGACGAACCTGAAATTCGTAATGGTATAATAGACCTTGTGGATTTTGAAAAATATGGCTTTAAAATTGTTGGCTCTGCCGAAAATGGAATAGATGGCTTGGAACTTGCCGAGGAACTAAAACCGGATTTGGTTATTACCGATGTGCGTATGCCCTTTATGGATGGCTTGGAAATGGCTAAACAAATAAGGGAAATTTTGCCCTTGGTAAGCATAATAGTTATAAGCGGCTTTGATGAGTTTGAGTATGCCCATAAGGCCATGCAAATAAATATTACAGAGTATGTTCTAAAACCTGTTACCGCGGAAGAACTTTGTAAAGTGCTTGAAAAAGTTAAAAACCGTATGGATGAAAACCTTAAACAAAAAAGGGATTTAATTAGGCTTAATAAGGATTTTGAGCAAAGCCTGCCCTTGCTTAGGGAGCATTTATTATCCCTTATGTTTGAGGGTAACCTTTCCGCTAAAAAAATTATAGAGCTTACAACCATGGCTCGCTTGGATGTGCTTGCCGATAAATATGTTGTGGCAATAGTAAAATCTATAGAGCCGGGTAAGGATAAACCAAGCGATCACCTTGCCCACCATGCAAGGCTAGCAAAAATTGCAATAAAAAGCCTTTGCTCCGAAATTGTGGCACCCCAATATAGAACCTGTTGCCTGTATTATAGGGATGAAATGGCATGCCTTTTTATGCTAGATAATGATACATCTATCAACTCCATAATAAACCTTTTGGAAAGCCTAAAAAATGTAATATATACTAGCCTTGATATTAATGTAGTAATAGGCTTGGGCTTGGAGGTTAAGGATGTTTCCCTTGTTTCAGAAAGTGCCCGCTCTGCAATGTCCGCCTTGGATTATTCCAGTACAATGGGCCAAAATAATGTGGTTTGGATATCCAATGTAGAATCATCATCCTTACACCATCTACACCCCGATGCTAACTTGCTACAAAGCCTATCTTCATTTATTAGGCGTGGTGAGGAAGGCTTGGCTGTGGAATGTGTAAATAAACTTGTGGAATATACTAGGGAAAATAATATGATTTACCTTAGCTGCCAAGTTTACTTTTTGGAAGTGTGGACGGCTTTACTTGCTACCGCTGTTGAATTGGGCATAAATACCGATGAGGTGTTGCCCCTTAATAAATGGTCGGAAAAGGTTATGTTTGCAAACTCAAATATGGCACAAATAGAGGAAAGCCTTATAAACGCTGTTAGAAAAATAATCGTACGCAACACTCAACTTAATATGGATGCAACACAGCGTATGATTTTGGAAGGGCAAGAGTATATACGCAAAAACTACCATTTGCAAAACCTAACTGCCGAAAACGTTAGCAATTACTTGCATATAAGCACAAGCTACTTTAATACATTGTTTAAAAAATATACGGGCAACACCTTCCATCAAGAGCTTAATGGTATACGCATGAAGGAGGCTATGCACCTTATTAAAAATAGTAACCTTAAAACATCTGAAATTGCCGAGCGCATAGGCCTTGGCGAGTCTAGCTATTTTAGCTATTCCTTTAAAAAGTTCTATGGTATGTCACCCCTTTCTGCTAGAAAAAATAGCCTTGAAGAGTAATTATGCTTAAACTAAAACTGCCTAACAGGAAACAAAGCCTGCAATCTATGATAACTGTAAATATGGCCGCGGCAATGGTGGCAATTATTGCCATACTTGCTAGCCTTATTGTTGTGCGCTTTACCGATGAAATGCAGTTTGAAACTGAAACACGCCTTAGGCAAACCCATAACCAAACAAATAGTAGCTTGGATATATTAATAGGCGATACTTTAAGCATAAGCCATTATATTAAAACCACGTTGGCTAATAGAAACTCAAGCTATAAAACCATAAGTGAGGAACTTTTTACCCTTAAAAATAGCAATAAAAACTTGAGCAACACAGCCCTTTATAGCTTGGAGGGTGACTTTTTAATAGGTACAGCCCAAGCAAGGCAAAAGGATACTATAATAAACTCAAGCCTGTTCCAAAAGGCAAAACAAAGCGAGCGTAGCAGCTATTTTGGCGCCCCTTTTATGGAAACAAGTAGCGAGGCAAAATCTGCATGGGTTATGTCTATGGCTACAAAGTGTACATATTATTTTAGTGGTATACAAAAACAAGGCATACTATTTATTTATATGGATTATAGCTATATACGTAACTTGTTTGAAAACCTAAATATTGGCGATAGTGGCTATGCTTATATAATTGATGAAACAGGCAATTTTATATTCCACCCCCAACAGCAGTTAATATATAGTGGTATTAAAAGCGAAAACTTGCAATCCCTTAGGGATAATGTAATTGGTAGCTATTATGATACTTGGAATGGTAGGGAGCGCTATATTATAGTGCAAACGGTAAATAATACCCGTTGGCGCCTTGCCACCGTGGCCTATATGGATGAAATGAGCCTACGCTTTCCCTTAATATTACGCTTTATGGTGTATATTATTTTGGCAGGGGTGCTTATATTTATAGCCCTATCATATGTGTTGGCAAACCGTATAACAAAACCTATACACAGCCTACAAACCCATATGGAAAACGTAAAAATAGATAATCCCGATTTTCATCAACCTGATGATATACGGTATACGGAAATAGAGTCCCTATCCGATAACTATAACAAAATGGTTGCCCGTATTAAAAACTTAATAAACCAAATTATAGAGGAGCAGGATCAAAAACGCCTTTATGAGCTTAATGCCCTGCAAGCCCAAATAAACCCCCATTTTTTATATAATACCTTGGATTCTATTATTTGGATGGAACAAAAGGGCAATAGTAAACAGGCTGTTGAAATGACATCCGCCCTTGCAAAATTGTTTAGAATATCCATAAGCCGTGGTAGAAAAGTTATAAACGTAGAGGAAGAAATTGAGCATGTTAAAAACTACCTTATAATTCAAGCTATGCGCTTTAAGGATAAGTTTAGCTATACAATAAACGTTGCACCCGAGGTTAAAGGCCTAAAAACCCTAAAGCTTATTGTGCAACCCATAGTTGAAAACGCAATACAACATGGCTTTGATGAGTATGCTGTTGATGATGGCGAAATTGAAGTTAGCTGCTATTTAGATGGCGAAAACCTTGTTTACCGTGTTAGGGATAATGGCGCAGGCATGAGTGAGGAAACCGTTCAAAGCGTGCTAAACCGCACATCAGTCACAAGTGGCATAGGTGTAAACAATGTTCACCAACGTATACAATTGGTGTTTGGTAAGGAGTATGGTATAAGCATAAATAGCGTTGAGGATGAGGGTACAACAGTATTTATTCGCATACCTATAGTTCATTCAGAGGGGGATGTAAATGCTTAAAAGTCAGTTAAAAAAAGCTTTTCTTGCCCTGTGCATTATTGTTGCCTTGGTGTTTTTATACTTAAGCTTTAATATTGTTATAGATTTTAATAAGCGTAGCTTGCCGGAAAAACGCATTGCCCTAATACTAAATAGCTATGTTGGGCAACATGGCGTTGTGGTAAAACAAGGGGCAACCCTTGCGGCTAAGGAAAACAAGGTAGATCTTACTGTGTTTACCCCTTATTCCGACCTAGACCTTGAGTCCTTTCAGTTAAACCGTATAGATGAAATTATTGCAGATAAATACGATGGCGTTTTGCTAATGTCCTGCGGTAGTGAAAGCATGTTAAATGCTATAAATAAGTTAGAAAACGCTAAAATAGATGTTGTGAGCCTTGATGTGCCTATTGATGGCTATAAAGGCCCCTATGTGGGTACAAACCATGTAGCCACAGGGCAAATGCTTATAGAAAGCCTTTTAAACCACCAAGAAGAACCCGTTTCAATAATTGTGGTTGAGGATGGGGCAAAGGCAACATTATCTAGCAAAATAATTTCAGATTTGCGCATTAAAGGCATATATGAAGGAATGCAACGCAACAGTAAAAAAGTTCAGCTTAAAAAAATAAAATTTACCGATTTGGATCAGTTAAGGCTTGCTATTAGTGATATTGATGATAATACAGCGGTAATATCTATGGATAGTATATTAACAGAGAATATAGCCTTGCTTAAAAACAATTTAAATAAAAACTTTCAAATATATGGCTTTGATAGCAACCAAATGCATTTAAATTTAATGTACGAAAAATTGGTTTATCAAGAGCTTATACGCGATTCCTTAGCCATAGGGTATAGGGGTGCAAACAGCCTAATTGAAAAAACAAATGGCGTTAATATATCCGCTATTGATTATATAAAGGCTTATATTGTTGATTTGAATTTGCTTAAATATAATAAATACGCTAGTTTGCTTTATCCCATAAGCGTGGAATAGGGGTGTTAGTATTAAAAAAATTATATTGTTTATATTAATATTTTGTTTAAGTACATCTATTGCCCTTGCCGATGATGCTATTATTGGTGTGCATATTTACCGCTTTGACGATACTTTTATTGCGGGCGTTAGGGATATTATAAAGGCTAATGGTGATGCCTTGGGCGATTGTACAATTATTGCTGGTGATGGAAAGGGCTCCCAACCCACACAAAACGACCTTATTATTAATAGCTGTGTACAAGGGGCAAAAGCCCAAGCAATAAATATTGTTGATGTTACCGCAGCGCCCATTGTGCTTCAAAAATTAAAAAACCTTGGTATACCCGCTGTATTTTTTAACCGTGAGCCCGATGTTGTTGATATGCCTCAAGATGGTTGGTATTATGTTGGCGCTAGGGCGGAGGATTCGGGTATGCTATGCGGTGGTATGCTTGCCGATTATTTTGAAAAAAATCCCACGGCGGATCTTAACCGTGATGGAATAATACAATATGTTATGCTTATGGGCGAACTTGGGCACCAAGATACTATTTACCGCAGCGAGTATTCACCCAAGGCCTTGCAACAAAGGGGTTTCCGCATAGAGCTTGTGGCGGAGGATACTGCAAATTGGCAAAGGGTACAGGCTCAGGAAAAAATGAGCGCATGGCTAAGCTCCTATAATAATATAGAGTCTGTTATTTGTAATAATGATGATATGGCCCTTGGGGCAATAGATGCCCTTAAAGCTGCGGGCTACTTTACCGAGGGCAGGTATATACCCGTTGTTGGTGTTGATGCTACTGGCCCTGCCATAGAGGCATTAAAGGAAGGCACATTGCTTGGCACAGTGCTAAACGATGCGGAAAACATAGGCAAGGCAACGTTAAAACTTAGCTATCTTTTGGCTAAGGGTGCTGAAATAAATCAAAATAACTTTGAGTATACTATAAGCGATGGGCGTTATGTTTGGATACCTTACCAAAAGGTAACAAAGGATAATTATTCACAATTTGAACGATAATTTTATATATTTATATTGTTTAATATTAAAAAATGTAGCATAATAAATTCAGCCTTATAAGCTATTTTATAAAGGTTTTAATTTGGAGGGAAATAAAATGACAAAGTCAAAAGTATATTTTACAGATATGCATACCCATGATGGGTATAGCTTGCTAAATAAGTTGGAAAAACTTATAACTAAGGCCGGTATAGGGGATATCGACTTTAAAAAAAGGTTTGCAGCTATAAAAATTCACTTTGGTGAGCCAGGTAACCTTTCACACCTAAGGTCTAACTTTGCTAGGGTGGTTGTGGATAAGGTTAAAAGCCTTGGTGGCATACCCTTTTTAAGCGATTGTAATACTCTATATACTGGTAGGCGTAAAAATGCTGTTGAGCATATGGAATCCGCTGCGGAAAACGGTTTTAACCTATATACCTGCGGTTGCCCAATAATAATAGGTGATGGCCTAAAGGGTACTGATGATGTGGAAGTGCCCGTTGAAGGTGGCCAATACTTTAAAACTGCCCGTATAGGCAGGGCTATTATGGATGCGGATATATTTATATCCTTAGCCCACTTTAAAGGCCATGAGGCTACAGGTTTTGGTGGTACATTAAAAAACATAGGCATGGGTTGTGGCTCAAGGGCAGGCAAAATGGCTATGCATAATGATGGAAAACCCACAGTAAACCAAGATAATTGCGTTAATTGCAAAAAATGCGCAAAGGAATGTGCCCATGGAGCAATAAGCTTTGATACGGGCAAAGCCTACATAAACCACGATTATTGCGTGGGCTGTGGTAGGTGTATAGGGGCTTGTAATTTTGATGCCATATATAACTCATCCGAGGGTGCATTTGATGTACTAAATTGCAAAATTGCAGAGTATACAAAGGCCGTTGTGGATAAACGCCCCTGTTTCTATATTAATATTGTAAATAATGTTTCACCCTTCTGTGATTGCCATGGTGAAAACGACTTGGCTATTATACCTGATGTGGGTATGTTTGCCTCCTTTGACCCTGTTGCCCTTGATGTGGCCTGTGCCGATGCTTGCAATAATATGCCCGTAATAGAGGGCAGTAGGCTATCACAACAGTTGGCAGAACATGGTAATGTGGGCGATCACTTCCATAACTGCTTCCACGAAACTAATTGGCGCAGCGCTGTGGACCATGCCGAAAAATTAGGCTTAGGTAATCAAGACTATGAGCTTGTTACCATAAAATAAAACTTGGATTCCCTAGGTTCCTAATACAGGTTCCTAATACAGGTTCCCGCAAGAGAGTCCCATTAAGGAGAACTTATGAAAAAAACCCTATGGACTAAAAACTTTAAGTTAATTACAGCAACATCAATACTAAACGCCATTGGTGGCGAGGCAATAATGTTCCCTTTAAGCCTTGTGGTATTTGAGGAAACTCAATCCACATTGCTTTCATCTATATTACTAATAAGTGGCTTTTTGCCAGATATACTTTTATCTATGTTCGTTGCCCCCTTTGTTGATAAGGGTAATAAAAAACGTTGGGTTATAGCTTTGGATACATGCTTTGCTCTTTTATATGTTATTATGGGCGTATGGATTAGCAAAAACGAATTTAACTTTGGTGCTTATTTAATATTTTCATTAATAATAGCTACCCTTTCTGTGTTTTACCAATTAAATATGGGCAGTTGGTTTCCAGACCTTATTCCTAAAGGCTTTGAGCAAAAGGGCTATGCGGTTTCCAACACAATATACCCGGTTATTTCCATGATAATGGCACCAGTAGCTGCATTTTTGTATAAGTCCGTTGGCTTATCAAACTTATTTTTCTTTACCGCGGGCCTTATGTCTATAGGCATAGTTCTTCAAAGCTTTATGACCTATGAGCATATTACCAAGGAAAAAATTGGTAGCATTAAAAATTACTTTAATGATATTAAAGAGGGTATACTGTATTTTAAAAATGAAAAGGGTATACGCAATATTTATTTATATGTGTCTATAACAAATGGTACAGGCTTTGGTAATGATCTACTTGTGCAAGCCTATTTTCAAACTGCAAGCTATTTAAACGTTGTTATGTTAGGTGTTTTAAAAACTGCGGAAATGATAGGCAGATCCTTAGGTGGGTTTTTCCAATACAAGTTTGAGGTGCCTGTAAAAAAACGTTTTGGCTTTACAAAGTTTGTTTATACCTTTTATGAAACCATTAACGTTGTACTGCTATATTTACCTTACCCCCTTATGCTAGTTGGTAAGTTTGCTTGTGGGGCATTGGGCATGAATAGTGGAAATATACGCGAGGTGGCTGTACAAAGCTATTTGCCACCAACAATACGTGCCCGTGTTAGGGCAGTAATGAATGTACTACTTTGTATTGGCCTGTTTTTTTTCCAATTATTTGCTGGCTTTTTAGGTGAGTATATGGATTATAGGCATGCAATTATTCTACTTGGCGTTATTACCTACATAGCAATATACTTCCTTATTGTTCGCCCTGGCGAAGTTAACCGCAAAATATACGAAAGCGTTCGTGTAGATGATAGCGAAACAGAAGAAACTGTAGAAGCAAATTAGTACAATATAATTTAATACAGCAAATTTATAAAACCATAAGCCAAAGGGGCTATGGAAACATAGCCCCTAAACAGCTAATATTAGCCCAAAAAGAATTTATTTAAAATAAATTATAAAACTTGTAAAAAATGTTTGACAACAAAATTTATTTGTGTTATATTAGATAAGTGCTTTTAAAGCATATCGTCGCGGGGTAGAGCAGCTGGTAGCTCGTCGGGCTCATAACCCGGAGGTCGAGGGTTCAAGTCCCTCCCCCGCAACCATTTTTTTGGCGGCGTAGCTCAGTTGGCTAGAGCATTCGGTTCATACCCGGAGTGTCGTAGGTTCGAGTCCCACCGCCGCTACCATCCAAACAGCAGATATGTTTGGTGATACTGAGGGCGGAAGCTAATAAGCGGTCGTTCTCTTTTTTATTTGCTGTATAACAGCATTTTTTATTGCAAAAAATATAATAAACAGCAGCTATGCTTGGCGACACTAATATCATAAGCTAATAAGCGGTTGAATTTTTATTTGCTGTATAACAGCATTTTTTATTGCAAAAAATAATATTTAACTTTAATGATAAGGCTAAAAATTATAATATATAGTGCCTACTAAAGTACTTTGGTGATCTTTCCTCAACAAACATCATCAAAAAGGCTATAAATAGCAAAGCGCAACAAACTAATATGGCATTTGTGTTTAAAAATTTAATAATAAAATTGCCTAATATTGCCCCTATAATAAAAAAGAATATTACACAAAAGTATAACAAGCCTGCTTTTAAATGATCCTTATTTTTGGTGTGGGTGTAAGCAAACAGTTTTTCTGTGCCACTTCTTAAATTGCCTATGCACATTGTTGTAGCAAAGTTGTTACCATGAAGTTTTCTAAAAGCTTCAACTTGTATACCACAAGCTAAGGATGTAAGGCTATTAGCAATTAAATCAACTGGTATTTGGCTTACTATTGCTAAAAATGCAATTTCTGCAAGCAAAACCCCTTGGCGCCAATGCAGTTTAGTTCTACTTTTGTTGGCTTTATACCTAATTGTTTCCGCAATAAGTAAACCAATAACAAAGCAAGTTATTGGCATGGCATAGTTTAAGGCTCTAAGCCAATTGCCTTCAAATATATTTATACCCAATAACACCATGTTGCCTGTTTGCCCATTTGCAAATACTTTGCCATGGCATAGGTAGCTATAAGCATCCATAAAGCCGCCAGATAAGGCTAATACTATTGCTAATGTTAGCGACTCACTTGTTTGTATCCTTTTATTTTCCATAATATTCCTCCCATAAAACATTATACAACAAATTTAATGTTATTAAAGTTAAAGCTTTATTTAAATATTAATATAAAATTCAACATTTGTGGGCAAAAATTCATATACAAAAAATCCCCTTTGTAGTAAAATCACAATACGGTTAGGGGGTGTAGCATGAGGGTTTTTGCATCTTTTTTAAGAATATTTATGGTGGTAATAGCTATTTTTACACAGTTAGCTGTTATATTCGGCATGATATTTTTTATGCAACAGTTTATGTGGTTTTATATTCTTAGCGATATAATTGCCATAATTGCATTTTTAAGGATAATTAATAAAAACGATAAACCTGAGTATAAAATAGCGTGGCTTATACCCTTGTTGGTTTTACCCATATTTGGCGCTGTTTTGCTAGTATTGTTTGGTAACAATACTACAAACGAGCACTTGCGCACACAGCAAAAGGAGTATAAAAGTAACTTCTCCATAGCTATAAAAGGCACAGAGTCTAGCCTTGATGAGTTGCCCGATTCATCTGCCCACAAACAAGCCCGCTACCTACAAAACTATGCAAATGCACCCCTATATAAAAATACAGAAGTAGATTATTTCCCCATAGGCGAAAAAATGTTTGAGTCTATGATAGCAGAGCTTAAAAAAGCCAAAAAGTTTATATTTTTAGAGTTCTTTATAATTAAACAAGGCTATATGTGGGATAGCATACTTGAAATATTAGAGCAAAAAGTTGCCGAAGGCCTTGATGTTAGGCTTATATATGATGACTTTGGCTGCCTTTTCAACCTACCAAACTTTTATTATAAGGATTTGGAGGCTAAGGGTATAAAGGCTTGTGTGTTCAACCGCTTTAAACCAAGCCTTTCTGGTAGCTTTAATAATAGGGATCACCGTAAAATTATGGTAATAGATGGCAATGTTGCCTACACAGGTGGAATAAACATAGCCGATGAATATATTAACCGCATTGTAGCCTTTGGCCATTGGTTAGATAGTGGTATTATACTAAAAGGTGAGGCTGTGTGGAGCTTTACACTTATGTTTTTATCCATGTGGGATTATCTTTATAACACAAAAAGTAATATGCGGGCATTTGCTCCTGATAAATCCACATTAAAAAACATACAAGCTAATGGCTTTGCTCAACCCTTTACCGATGTACCCTTAGATGGTGAAAATATAGGTGAAGGCGTGTATTATAATATTATAAGCCGTGCAAAAAAATATGTTTATATTTGTACCCCTTATTTAATTATAGATAGTGCTTTAATGCTTGCCCTATCCAATAGTGCAAAATCGGGGGTTGATGTACGCATTATAACCCCAGGCATTGCGGATAAATGGTATGTGCATGCCCTTACAAGGTCCTATTATAAAAACTTAATAGAGGCTGGGGTTAAAATATACGAGTATACACCAGGCTTTATACACTCTAAAACCACAGTTTGCGATGATGATATTGCCCTATGTGGTACAATAAATTTAGATTTTAGGAGCCTTTACCTTCACTATGAATGTGGTGTGTGGCTGTATAAAAGTAAGGCCATAGGTCAAATGTATAATAGCTTTATGGAAACCTTGCCTAAGTGTAAAGAACAAAGCCTTGATAATATTAAAGTTAAATGGTATAAGGGATTAATAAGGGGAATATTAAAAGTGTTTGCACCCTTAATGTAATAGTGTTATTATTTATATTGTTAGGAGGTGGCTTATGACAAAAGCAAAAAAATCTTATATTTTTGGCATAGTATTGCTGCTTATTGCAGTTTTTGCCATAATAAACTTTCAACATGCCACTAATATTGTAAAAAAAGCTATATCAATAATTATGCCCCTGCTTATAGGCGGAGCCATAGCTTTTATATTAAACGTTCCTATGAAGTTTTTTGAAAACAAACTTTTAAAATTTATGGATAAAAAACCTAAGCTTAAAGGTTTAAAAAGGCCATTAGCCTTTGCCCTTGTGGTTGTGCTTGTGTTTTTACTTATCTATTTTATTATGGTACAACTTGTGCCTGAACTAGGTAAAACACTAGAGCTGGTTTTATCCGCCTTGCCTAAGGCATTACAAGCCCTTGCGGACTTGTTGGAGCAAAACGATATAAACATAGGCAGCATTGTTAACACAAATATGAAGCCCCTTACTGCCGATGAACTTCAACAAAGGGCTTTATCCATTGGGGATATGATACTTAAAGGCTTAATAGCCTCAGGCTCCATATTGGGTGTAGTGTATAGTGGAATACTTAACTTGTTTTTTACCGTTATGTTTGCAGTTTATATTCTTTTTGGCAAGGAAAAGTTGCGCACACAGGCTAAAAAGATTTTGTATAGCGTGCTTAAAACGGAAACTGCCGATGAAGTATCCCGCATAAGCAAAATGTCTTACAAAACCTATTATTCCTTTGTTATTGGCCAAGTTACCGAGGCCATTATATTGGGTGGCATATTCTTTATAGTTATGAACATATTTGGCATGCAGTATGCTTTGCTTATAAGCGTTGCCATAGGCGTAACGGCACTTATACCTATGATAGGTGCTTGGATAGGCTGTATATTAGGTGCAATACTTATGCTTACAGTAAGCCCTGCCGAGGCACTAAAGTTTATTATAATGTTTTTAATTATACAGCAACTTGAGGGTAACCTTATTTACCCCAGGGTTGTGGGTAATGCAATAGGTTTGCCATCCCTATGGGTATTATTTGCGGTTATTGTAGGGCAAGCAGCTTTTGGGGTAATAGGCATGTTATTCTTTATTCCCCTTGTATCAGTTATATACCGCCTTGTTGGTGAATATACAAAAAAACGCCTGGAAGAAAAAACTGTACCTAAAGAAAAATATATATAAAGTCGGGACTAACCGACTTTTTAAATTTAAAATTAATAAATGTGTGTATAATACTGTAAATTAACACATAAATATTTACAAATTAAGCCCAACATGGTAATATTAACATATAAAATTAGATATTTTAGGAGGAGAAGTTTATGAAAAAAACTCTACTTAGCTTGCTGTTAGTATTAACACTAATATGCACAGGCTTTACTTTCGCTTTAGCGGATATGACACCAGGCACATATGATGCTACTGCACAAGGTTTTGGTGGGGATATAACCGTAAGTGTAACTGTAACAGAAACTGAAATTACAGCTGTAAACATTGCGGGCGAAAATGAAACACCCACCATTGGTGGCGTGGCTATGGAGGCCCTTGCTGAGGATATTCTTGAGGCACAAACACCAAGTGTTGATAGCATTTCAGGCGCAACTGTTACAAGTGATGCTGTTACAGGCGCAGTTGAAGAAGCTTTAACTGCTGCTGGCGCAGACTTGGCTGCTTTGGAAGCAAACCGCAAAGATGCTGGCGATGATGTTGCTAAAGAAGAAAAAACTATTGATGTTGATGTAGTTGTAATTGGCGCAGGTGGCGCTGGTATGACAACTGCTATAACCGTTCAACAATTAGGCAAGAGCGTTGTTGTACTTGAAAAAATGCCCTATGTTGGTGGTAACACAACAAAGGCTACTGGTGGTATGAATGCAGCTGAAACCCATTATCAAGCAGAACAAGGCATTGAAGACTCTGTAGATCAATTTGTTAAAGACACCATGAAGGGTGGCTATGATATTAATGACCCTGCCCTAGTACAAAAAATGGCAGAAGAATCATCCGCAGCTATTGATTGGTTGGATACAATAAATGCTGCTTTACCAAAGGTATCATTCAGTGGTGGCGCAACAAATGCCCGTATACATGCCCCAGCTGACGGATCTGGCGTTGGTGACTACTTAGTTGGCGCATTTGATACAAAGGTTAAAGAATTAGGCATAGAAGTTATGCTTAACACAAAGGCTACAAAAATTATAATGGAAAATGGCGTGGCAGTAGGCGTTATGGCAGAATCCGATAAGGAAATTTACACAATTAACGCTAAGGCTGTTGTTATTACAACAGGTGGCTTTGGTGCAAACCTGGATATGATTGCAGAATACCGCCCCGACCTTGTTGGCACAGTAACAACAAATGCTCCTGGTGCAACAGGTGATGGTATTGTTATGGCTCAAGAAGTTGGCGCTGCAATTGTTGATATTGATAAAATTCAATTACACCCAACAGTTGAACAATCTACAAGCATGCTAATTACAGAAAGCGTTCGTGGTGATGGTGCTATATTGGTTAACCAATCTGGTAAACGCTTTACAAACGAATTGCTAACACGTGACGTAGTTTCTGCGGCAGAACTTGCACAAGAAGGGCACTATGCTTACATTATATTTGACCAACGCCTACGTGAAGAACTTGGCGCAACTGAAAAATATGTAAAGAATGGCTTAACAGTTGAGGCTGAAACAGTTGGCGATTTGGCTACAAAATTAAACATTGACCCTGCTACATTGGAAGCTACATTGGCAGATTGGAACGCAGCTGTTGCAGCTAAAAAGGATGAAGCTTTTGGCCGTGAAACAGGTATGGATTACGACCTAAGCAAAGCTCCTTACTATGCAATAAAAATAGCCCCTGGTATTCATCACACAATGGGTGGTATAAAAATTAACACAGCAGCTGAAGTTGTTAATACAAATGGCGAAGTTATACCTGGCCTATTTGCCGCTGGTGAAGTTACTGGTGGTGTGCATGGTGGTAACCGTTTAGGTGGTAACGCTGTTGCGGATATAGTAGTATATGGCCGTATAGCTGGTGCTAATGCAGTAGCATACCTTGATAAATAATACTATAAATAATTTGTTAAACTAAAAAAGCCTACGCCCTTAGTGGCGTGGGCTTTTATATTAGCTGTATTTCTATGCCTAAAGCTCCATATTGGATTTGGCGTTCAGGGCTATATATGCTATCCATATCCTCTGGTTTTGCTTGGGCTATATTATCAATTGTATAGCCACATTTTAGTAAGTTTAAGCCTTTATAAAGCTCGGTAAAGTTTTTAAAGCTGTGCAATGCCACAACCTTTACAAGTAGTGTTTTATTATTATCTTCCGTATTTGTAAAGTGTATTTTATCGCCAACGTTTATTAGGCTACGTTTTTTATCATTAAGCCTAAGTTCTATTGTTTTTGTGCCATTAGCTATACAGCTAAAAGCATGGGGTAATAAATTCATGTAGTGGGTCATAAAGCTCCTTCAATGTTTACAATTGTATATTGCTATTATGCTATAATAATATAGAGGGGGCGATAACATAAAAAAGTTTTTAATAATAATATTAGTAATAATAATTACCGCTTGGCTTTATTATACCAATGCTAATTTTAGTGTTCAAGCTTATAATATAAAATCCACCAATATTCCAGCAAACTTTAATAGTTTTAAAATAGTACAAATATCGGATTTGCATAATAGGGATTGGGGTATAAGCTTATTTGATAGTATAAAGGCTCAAAAGCCAGATATTATAGTTTTTACAGGGGATATTGTAAACCATAATAGCAAAAATTTTGATGTAGCCATAAGCACAATAAAACAAGCGCAAGCCATAGCTCCAGTATATTATGTAACAGGCAATCATGAAGCTGCATTAAAAAAATATAAAGATTTGGAAAAAGCCCTTATAAATGCAGGGGCAATAGTGCTTAAAGATGAAGCAATATATTTGGAAAAGGGCCAAGATAAAATAAAGTTAATAGGCTTAGATGACCCTGACTTTGAAAATGCAAGGGGCTATGAGGCCAATATGGTTGAGAATAAACTTAACAAGCTAATTGATAAAAGTTACTATAATATAGTGCTTTGCCATAGGCCAGAGCTTTTTGAAAGCTATTTAAAAACAGGGGCAAACCTTATATTAACAGGCCATGCCCATGGTGGGCAAGTAATAATACCCTATATTGGAGGCTTGTTTGCCCCAAGCCAAGGCTTATTTCCTAAATACACAGAGGGCTTACATAACAATGGGGATACTAATATGATAATAAGTAGGGGTTTAGGTAACTCAATTATCCCTGTAAGGGTAAACAATATGCCCCAATTAGTTGTGGTTGAACTTAATAGCAATTAATTAGTATTTAATATTAATAAATAAAAAGGCTCATAGAGCCTTTTTATATTTAATTAATTTTTACCTAACTTTGCAAACCATTTAAATGTTAAGGGCCAAAGTATACCAGCAATTATCATCATACCGAAGTACCTTACGCCTGTAGCAATCTCACTACCATTAAATAATGCTAATAAGGGCGCTTTAGATAATACTCTAAAGCCCATAACTAAGGCTATACCAACAACTAGCTTTATTATTTGGGCCCACCATACTGCTTTAGTGCTAAAGTTAATATAACGTTTATCCACATAATAGCTTAATACCATGCCTAAGGCACCACCTAATGTAAGGTAAACGTTCTTTTTACCGCTTGTTAAGTTTGCAATATCCACATCATAGGGGAAGGGGTAAAGCTCAACAAAAAGTGTAGCTAATAGCAATACAGCTATTAAAAATGCAAAAGCCCAATGAATTTTACCTTCCTTATCATTAAAGAAGGGGTAGGCCAAAAACACAAATACTAGGCCTATAATAAGTGAAACACCTACATCCATAGGGGTATGTACGCCTAAGTACATTCTAGATAAACCTACAAGAAGTATAAGCACAGCCATAATGGCTTTAAACATTTTGTTTTTGTTAAAACGTGCCAATCCACCAAGGTAGGATACGGCATTTTGCGTGTGGCCACTTGGGAAGGAATAACCTGTGGCCTCACCACGGGCAGATTCTACTATTGTAAAGTTTGCATCTTTAACCCAGGGGCGAGGTATTCGGAACACAAGCTTTAGGCAGGCGTTTATGCCCCCATTAAGCAAACCAAGGTAAAGTATATAAAAACCTTGTTTTTTGTTTATGCACCAATACACAAACATTACTACTAAAAGCAAGGCGGCCTCCTCGCCAAGCATAGTAATATAGCTAAAAAACTTATCAAACAAGCCCGTTCTAAGGCTTTCAAGGGTATAAAGTAAATCCATATTTCCTCCTAAACAAAAGCAATTAATAAAATAGTTTTGTTTACAATTCAAATTATAATAGCTATATTTTAAATTAGTTTGATATATAATGCAAGGTTTTAAGCCTAATTCCCAAGTTTTATTATTTACACAACCTTAACAATTCTTTTATTGTATCAAAACATGCCTTTGTTATTATTAAATTGCTGAAAGATAGCAAATTATTTTTAGGTAATTAATAGGAGGCAATTTATATTATGAAAAAGATTTTAAGTGTAGTACTTTCAATTATGATGATTTTAACAGCTATTAGCGCTTTAGCATTTGATGCTGCTGGCGATATAACTGTTATTTCCCGTGAAGATGGATCTGGCACACGTGGTGCATTCGTTGAACTTACTGGCGTTGAAGAAAAGAATGCAGAAGGTAAAAAAGTTGATAACACAACATTAGATGCTGAAATAGTTAATGGAACATCAACAGTTTTAACATCAGTTGCAGCAGATACACAAGCAATTGGCTACATCTCAATGGGCTCATTAAATGATACAGTTAAAGGCGTAAAAATTGAAGGCGCAGAACCCACAGCTGAAAACGTAGTTGCTGGTACATACCCAATATTCCGCCCATTCAACTTAGCTTTCTTAGGCGCAGTTGAAGAAAAAAGCGTAGCAGTACAAGACTTTGTAAAGTTTATTTTATCCGACCAAGGCCAAAAAGTTGTTGAAGATACAGGCTATATCGCAGTTGGCGACAAACCTGCTTATGAAATGATGGAAGGCGCAGAAGGCAAAATTGTTGTAGGTGGTTCATCATCAGTTACACCAGTTATGGAAAAATTAGCAGAAGCTTACAAAGCTTTAAACGACAAAGTTGAAATTGAAATACAACTTTCAGACTCTTCAACAGGTGTTACAAGCGCAATTGACGGCGTACTAGACATTGGTATGGCATCACGCTTATTAAAAGATAGCGAACTTGAAAAAGGCGTTACACCCCTAGTAATTGCTAATGACGGTATTGCATTAGTAGTAAACGTAGATAATACATGTGAAGACTTAACAGTTGAACAAGTAAAACAAATTTACACAGGCGAATTAACAAACTGGGGCGAAGTTATAAAATAATAAACCACCCTATATAACCAATATCCCCCATATGCGTGGGGGATATTGGGCGTAAATCTACTTATGCTAAGGAGTAAAGATGAAAAGTTATAAAGAACAGATATGGCAAATACTATTTTTAATAGCCGCCTGTGCATCCATAGCTGCTGTTGCTTTAATTTGCATATTCCTATTCACAAATGGCTCTAAGGCCATAGGTGAAATAGGCCTATGGAACTTCTTAACAGGTACAACATGGAAGCCTGGTAACGATATTTATGGCATACTGCCAATGATAGTGGGTAGTATACTTATAACCTTTGGGGCTATAGCTGTTGGTGTGCCTGTAGGGGTTTTAGCCGCAGTGTTTATGGCAAAGTTTTGCCCTAAACCCATACACAAGGTGTTAAAGCCACTAATTAGCTTATTGGCAGGCATACCTTCTGTTGTTTTTGGCTTTTTTGGTTTATCCGTACTTGTGCCAATATTGGGTCAAGCAACTGGATCCAATGGTAAAAATATACTAACTGCCTCTGTTTTGTTGGGTATGATGATATTGCCAACAATTATTGAAGTTAGTGAAAGCTCTATGCGCGCAGTTCCGGAAAACTATTACGAAGGTGCCCGTGCCTTGGGCGCCACCCATGAAAGATCGGTTTACACTGTAATACTGCCAGCCGCAAGAAGTGGCGTTATGGCAGGTATAGTTTTAGGTATAGGCCGTGCAATCGGTGAAACCCTTGCGGTTATATGGGTTGCAGGCAATCAGCCACGCATGCCTAAGGGTTTATTAAAAGGTATAAGAACCCTTACAGCCAACATAGTTTTGGAAATGGGCTATGCTGCGGATTTGCACAGAGATGCTCTGATTGCCACGGGGGTTGTGTTGTTTGTGTTTATTTTAATTATAAACCTTACTTTCTCCGCAATTAAAAGGAGGATGCAGGTATGATAAAAAATAAACCATTATTAGGAAACAAGCCCTCAATTTCCACAGTTTTGTACAGAATTTTTACATTTTTGGGCATAGCCTTAACAGTGCTTGTTATTGTGAGCATAATAGGCTATATATTAATAACAGGTGTACCCAACCTAAGCGCTGATATATTTGCCTGGGAATATGATAGCAACAATGGTTCTATGATGCCAGCAATAATAAATACAATTATTGTAGTTATGCTATCATTGCTTGTAGCAGTTCCCTTAGGTGTAGGGTCGGCAGTTTACCTTTGCGAGTATGCACAAAAGGGCAACCCTCTTGTTAAAGTTGTAAGGCTAACAGCGGAAACATTATCGGGCATACCCTCAATTGTTTATGGCCTATTTGGATCTTTATTTTTTGTTAGGTTCTGTGGCTTTGGCTTATCAATTATATCGGGCGCATTAACCCTTGCTATAATGATATTGCCAATAATTATGCGTACTACTGAGGAGGCCTTGCTTATGGTTCCCATAGGTTACAAGGAAGGAAGCTTTGGCCTTGGGGCGGGTAAGTTGCGCACAGTATCAAAAATTGTACTTCCATCCGCAATGCCTGGCATACTTTCAGGTATATTGCTTGGTACAGGTAGAATAGTTGGCGAAACCGTTGCATTGCTATTTACAGCAGGCTCCGTTGCAGCTATTGCCGCAAACATTACCAAATCAGGCAGAACATTATCAGTGCACATGTATGCCTTATCAAACGAGGGCTTACATATACCAAAGGCTCAAGCTACAGCCGTTGTGCTTTTGATAATTGTAGTGTTGCTTAACACACTATCGGCCGTTGTGGCAAATAAACTTACCAAAAGTAAGGATAAGGAGAGTAAGTAATGGATAAAAAGAATGATAATATAGCTGTGCAAACAAATGAACAAATTAAAATGGAATGCAAAAATGTAGACCTTTTTTATGATAAATTTCAAGCCTTAAAAAATGTAAATTTAAAAATTACAGAAAATAGAATTATGAGCTTTATTGGACCCTCAGGTTGCGGAAAATCAACATTATTGCGCTCGTTAAACCGTATGAATGACCTTGTGGAAGGTTGTAAAATTACTGGAGAGATAGATTTGGATGGGCAAAACATATATGCCCCCCAAACAGATGTTAATAACCTGCGTAAGCGTGTAGGTATGGTGTTTCAAAAACCCAACCCCTTCCCCATGAGCGTGTTTGATAACGTTGCCTATGGCCCCCGTACCCATGGTGTACGCAGCCGTAGTGAATTGAATGATATAGTTGAAAAATCCCTAAGGAATGCTGCTATATGGGATGAACTTAAGGATAGGTTGCATAAAAACGCATTAGGCCTTTCCGGTGGGCAACAACAAAGGCTTTGTATAGCCCGCGCTTTGGCTGTTGAGCCTGATGTATTGCTTATGGACGAGGCCACATCCGCCCTTGACCCCTTATCCACATCAAAAATTGAAGACCTTGTAATTGAACTTAAAAAGAATTATACTATATGTATGGTTACACATAATATGCAACAAGCTTTGCGTATATCTGATGATACAGCGTTTTTCCTTCTTGGTGAAATTATTGAAATTAGTAAAACGAAAGCTTTATTTACTACACCTAAGGATAAACGCACTGAAAACTATATTACAGGGAGGTTCGGTTGATGAGAGTACATTTTACACAGCAGCTTGATGATCTTAACAAACTACTTATTGAGATGGGCGCTATGACTGAACACGCCATAGAGAATGCTATAAACGCCCTTACAAACCATGATGCTGAATTGGCTAAGGAAACGATAAAAGGCGACGGACAAATAAACCATTATAGTAGAATGATAGAATCTAAATGCTTAGATTTAGTTTTACAACAACAACCCGTTGCTAGTGATTTTAGGTTTATATCATCTGCCCTTAAAATGGTTTATGATATTGAACGCATAGGTGATATGGCTGTTGATATTAGCGAGATTGTTATGTATATTAGTAAAAAGAAATATAAAGTTAGCAACCAAATTAAGCAAATGGCCGCTGAAACAAAAAAGATGGTACATGAAAGTATAGATGCCTATGTTGCTAAGGACCTTGACGCAGCCCGTGCAGTTATAGCCTATGATGATGTTGTTGATGAACTTTTCCTTGATGTTAAAAAGGAATTAACAAAGGAAATTAAAAAGGAAACAGACGGTATTTCTCAAGTTTTAGATAAACTAATGGTAGCAAAATATTTTGAGCGCATAGGCGACCATGCTGTTAATATTGGCCAATGGGTTGAATATGCAGTTACAGGCGTTCATAGAGGGGAAAATTAAATGCTGGTATATTATGTTGAAGATGATGCGGGCATTAGGGAATTGGTGCTTTACACATTAAAACATGATGGCTTTGATGTAAAAGGTTTTGAGGATGGAACAGGTTTCCATGCTAAATGCGTAAAAAAGCGCCCTGATATAATCCTTTTAGACATTATGTTACCTGGTGATGATGGCTTAAAAATACTTAAAACCCTTAAAAACGACGAGGCTACAAGGGAAATACCAGTTATTCTTCTATCCGCAAAGGGTATGGAGTATGATAAGGTTAAAGGCCTTGATGAAGGCGCAGATGACTACCTTGTAAAGCCCTTTGGCGTTATGGAACTTTTAAGTAGAATAAAAGCCCTTATTAGGCGTACAAAAAAGGATGGAAAAAAGGATAAACAAAAGCTTAAAGTAGATAGTTTGCAAATGGATACAAAACGTCACACGGCTTATGCGGGTGATGAAGAGCTTATACTTACACCTAAGGAGTTTGACCTTTTACACTGCCTTATGTTAAACACGGGCATTGTATGCAGCCGTGAAATGCTTTTAGATTCTGTATGGGGTTTCTCCTTTGCGGGATCTACACGCACGGTGGATGTGCATGTACAAACCCTGCGCCAAAAATTAGGGAAAAGTGCAGACCTTTTACAAACAGTACGTGGCATTGGCTATAGGTTAGGGGTAAGTGATAAATGAAAAAAAGAGTATTTTTATCCATACTATTATTATGCTTAATACTTGTACCTACGGTTATAAGCATAGGGGTTAAATCCATGCACGATGCAAACTTAAGGCAGCAAGATGCCCAATTAACTAAGGCTGCCAAGTTAATATCCCTTGTGGATGATAGCCGTGATGAGGTTATTGAGGAACTAGATGATAAGTATTATGCTTATTATAGAACAACTTATATAGACCCAAATGGCAATGTGCTTTTTGACTCCAACGTAAAAGATGTATCTACATTACCAAACCATAAAGATAGGCCTGAAGTTATGGCGGCCTTTGAAAAGGGTGAGGGTAAGGCTGTTAGAAACTCCCAAACTATTGGTGAGGAACTAAGGTATCAAGCGGTTAAACTACAAAATGGTGATGTTGTTCGCTTAAGTTACAAAATGCGATCACTTTATGGAATATTAAGGGATTCCTTTGTGCAATTGTTGTTTTTAACATTTGGTGTAATAATTATATGTGCCCTTGTTGCAGGGGTGATAGCAAACTATATTATAAAACCCCTTAACAAGTTAGAAGGAAACTTTGATAAACCTATTGAGGGCTACAATGAATTAGCCCCCTTCTGGGATAAAATATCAAGCCAAAAATATGCCTTAGAGCAAAAATCGGATGAGTCGGCAATACGCAGTAAACAACTTGATGAAATTGTGCAAAATATGCGTGAAGGGCTTATACTACTTAACGATAAAATGCATATTGTTAGTTTTAATACTAGTGTTAAAAACCTGCTTAACTTTGATGATAATGTTAAAGAAGGGCAACATGTGTTTGCAGCTTGCCGAAACAAAGAGTTCCTTGAGGCTATTAAAAGGTTAGAGGAATACGGGGAGCCTGTTAACTTTGTTATTGACTTGGAGGGCAAGTATATATCCTGCCATGCAAGCCCAGTAAAAACAAACAATATTGTAACGGGTTATGTGCTACTTTTAGTAGACATTAGCGAAGAACATAACCTTGAAAAGGCAAGGCGAGAGTTTTCGTCAAACGTGAGCCATGAGCTAAAAACGCCCCTTACAACAATATCGGGCTATGCAGAAATTATTGAAAATGGCTTTGCAAAAAGTAAGGATATACCTGAGTTTGGTAAGCGTATACATACAGAAGCAAAACGTCTTGTTGTGCTTATTGAGGATATTATGCGCCTTTCCCGCCTTGATGAGGGAGAAAAGGACCTTGACCGTGAAAATGTTGATGTTTATGCCCTATGTGAAGATATTGTAAACCGCTTTAAAGATATTGCAGAAGCGGAAAACATCAGCCTTAACTTAAAAGGTGAAAAGGCCTTTGTATATGGGGTAAAACAAACCTTGAGCGAAATGTTTACAAACCTTGTAGATAATGCTATTAAGTACAATGTGCCTAATGGTAGTGTAGATGTTAGTGTTGAATCTACAAGCAAAAAAGTAATTGTTAGCATAAGGGATACGGGTGTGGGCATTGCATCTAAACACCATAAGCGCATATTTGAAAGGTTTTACCGTGTAGATAAAAGCCATTCAAAGGCAACAGGGGGCACAGGGCTTGGCTTATCAATAGTTAAAAATGGTGCAGCCTTACATAATGCAAAAATTGATTTAGATAGTGCCCCAGACAAAGGCACAACAATTACAATTACATTTGATAATGACCTAATTATAAAATAAACCTTAGCTTATGCTAAGGTTTTTTATATTAAATTTGTATAAAAAAGCAGCTGTTAATACAGCTGCTAATTCTATGCGGGGTTAAGGTTTAACCTATACCCGCATCTATGCACGGTTTCAATCATATTTGTACCTATTTTACGGCGTAAGCGTTGTATATGAACGTCAACCGTTCTTGTAACACCTGCACTTTTGTAGCCCCAAGCATCCCTTAAAAGATTATCCCTTGATAGGGTGGTGTCATGGTTTTCCATAAGCGCTTCCAGTAAGGCAGTTTCTTGGGTGGTAAGGCTTATATTTTTACCATTTATGCTTACTTCATTGATGTTTTTGTTTAGTTTAATATTATTCATATATTTCACCTCCGTATTCAGGCTTTATTTATTTAATAAATGCCTACATCAATATAACGATTATTATAAAGCATTTATTTCATTTTTTTGTGAACATATTGTAACTAAACATAAAACAAATTAATAATTCTGTAATAATCGGCCATTTATAGGCGTTTGAATGATTGTATAAAATAGATATTTTTTATATTTAATTATTAGAATATTATTTTTATTGTAAACTGAATTAAGGGATTTAAAGGGGTAAATGTAGGTTTTAAGCCTTTTATATAAATTAAATGAAAAATTTTTAAATTATTTGCAAAGTATGCTTGACAATATATGCAAAGTATACTATACTAAAAATGCAAAGCGAGCTATGCATAAACTTAGGGGAGTTGATATATTGAAAACTAAAATTGCCCAGCTTAGGAAGCAAAATAAAATAAGCCAAAAGGAGCTTGCCCAAGCTGTAGGTGTTACACGACAAACCATAACATCAATAGAGGTGGAAAAATACACTGCCTCCCTTGTACTAGCTTATAAAATAGCGAAGTACTTTAACACTACAATAGAAGATATATTTGACTTTAGTGACTTGGAGGGATAATATGGATAATTTTAAACTAAAACTTAAAAATAGAATTAAGTGGGCGATAGTTTATTGCGTTGTAGTTATTTTGATTACAGTGGCTATGATAGTATTTGGGGATAAAAATTACCCCATGGGCTTTGTATCAGGGGCTTCAACAGGCATATTATTAATTGTAATAGTTTATGTTGTAAAATATGCTAAGGCATTAAAAAACCCTGAACAACTAAAAAAACTGTATATTGAGGAAACAGATGAACGTACAAAGCAAATTGGTTTAGAAGTTGGAAAAACATCAGCTTTAATTACCTTATTAGCTTTATGCCTTGGTATGCTTGTATCAGTATTTTTTAACAGAACGGTATTTAACACCATATTAGTAATAGTACTTTTTGTATCAATATTAAATGCAATATTAAATGCGTACTACAGTAAAAAAATGTAAGCAATAATTAAACAATAAAAAACAGGCATTAGCCTGTTTTTTATATTAGCTGATAAAGTAAACCCATATCATCACTATACCAAATAAGTTTTCCATGGCCTTTTTTAGGTATTCTGCATTGCATATCCCATTCTGGGTAATGCTTTATAACTTCCATGCTACCGCCTTTTAAAAAAGCCACAAAATGAATATAGTTATCCTTTTGCATAGGGTGTTTACTGCTTATAAACCATTCATCTTCTATATGCTCTACGCTAAGCTTTTGATTATCCTCCGCTTTTTTAGGTTGTAGTGGAGCTATATCCCTACCGCAGCAGCTTATTTGGGCATTGCCAGTTGCAATATTTATACTACCGCAGTTAGTGCATATGTAAAAATTGCTATTTTTCATGTTCCCTCCATCTTTGTTTTGTAAGGGCAAGTCACCTTGTAATATGGTACTTATGCTTACATTTAGTATTTGGGCCAAGTCCTCAATTAAGGATAGGTCGGGGCAACACAGGCAACGCTCCCACTTGCTAACTGCTTTATCACTAACAAAAAGTAAATCGGCCAAACTTTTTTGAGTTAAACCCTTTTCCTTACGCAAAGTACATATTAGTTTGCCTATTTTTTCGCTATCCATTCACTCACCCCAATACAGCATACTGTTAATAGTTAATTTTATCAATAAACCTATGGTTTAGCCTTAAATGTTATGCACTTAATATTATCACTATAAATAATGTTTAAGCCTAAAATACTAGCAATTTTATCCATCGTAGCCCTATTATAAAAACTTATATGGCATTGCTCACGCACATATTGCCAGTTTAAAAATTTATACTCATCATTAGGGTGAAACTTTGTCATTATAGCAATAATACCATTTTCAGTTAAAAGGCTTTTTAAAAGGGCAAAGTATTCCATAGGTTTTTCTACATGCTCAGCAACCTCTGTTGAGCTAATAACATCATACTTTTTGCCTAGATATATAGGGTTTTGGGCATAAAATTTATCGTATATATCAGCGTTTATATTATAATCCCGCTTTAATATTTGAGCCAATACAGGCTCAGGGCCACTACCAAAATCAAGCCATTTGCCTGTGCTTTTAGCAAAGGGGAATACTGCGCTATTTAAAAACTTTTTAAAATATGCAACATAGCGCTCGTCATTTATGCTATTATTGTGCAAGTTATAAAGCCTTAACTCTTCGTTAAGGCTTATAATATCATTTTTATCTTTAAATATAAAATTGCAACTAATACATTGATGATATTTACAATTTAGTTTTTTGCTTTCAAAACTGTGGGTATCACTCCAACAAATTAAACATTTAGGCATTAATTATTTATTCCAAATTTTTGCGTATTCTTCTATGATGTTTGCGGCAAAGTCCCTTGTTATTTTGCTGCTGTTTAAGCAAATATCATAATTTTCCTTTTTACCCCAATCATCGCCAGCAAAGTAACTATAATAGCTACCACGTTGCCTATCATTCTTTTGAACAATTTCCTTAGCCTGTTTATATTCTAAAGTATATTCTTCCATAATATCCTGTATACGTTTTTCCAAATCGCCATATATAAACACTTTAAGGGCATTAGGGTTATCTTTTAAAACATAGTCAGCACAGCGTCCAACAATAACGCAGGGGCCTTGGCTTGCTATGCGCTTTATAGTATCAAACTGTGCAAGGAACAATTTATGGTTAAGGGGCATATCCATATATACGCTATTAAGCTCGCCCATACCACGCATGCCTGTAACCATGCTAAAAAGCAAACTATTTGTTGGCTTTTCATCGTTTTGTATAAAAAGTTCTTTGCAAATGCCACTTTCCTTTGCGGCAAGGTTTAATATTTCCTTATCATAATAGGGTATGTTCAAATTTTTGGCTACCTTTTCGCCAATTTCTTTACCAAATGAGCCATATTGACGGCTTATGGTAATTATCGCCTTAATTCTATCCATAAATATCCTCCTATTTTGGCAAATTGCTTAAGGGTACTAACTTGAAGGTTATTCCTTTTAAGCCAAATTCTTCAATTGTTTTATTAAGTATGCCCACAACTTGATCCCCTGCGTTTTGCCAAGCTGTGTTCAAATTCTTTTCGTTATTACTATACTCATTATACAAGGTATTTTGAAATTCTTCCATAATTTGTTGAATATTTTTATCGCTTATGGGTTTTAAAAAATCGCTTTTGCGGCTTTCACCCACACGCTTAAGGCTATCGCTAATAACTTCAGCGGGGGGAAGGTACACTAAAACCTCTTTATTTACATAGCTTAAAACATTATCACTATCGCTTTCGCCTATACTTTTAATTTCTGCATTATACAGGTTTACGCCATAAAGCACTTCGTAATTATAGTCAATTTGTATTTCATTAGCAGTTATACCAAAAAGTGCCATTGTTTTGTTTTCAACTGTGCCGGTGCGACTTTGCTTTAGTGTTACTAAGCTACCCATATCCTGAACAAGCTCTGTAAGGGCAGTATCTTTTACAGCCAAGGGCACATTGCCCATAATTAAGTATTTTATTAAAGGGGCGTATACTATTGCGCCATATATTATAAGGCCAAGCAATGCCGCGCTAATTGTATATTTTATTGCCTTAATTGGTTTAAAGTTTTTCATAAAATTTACCTTCACTACTTAACGGTGTTTTGTGCCATATTAAGTAGAACTAAAAGCTCTATTATACCACGCATTATAAAGTATGCTGTTGTAAGCATGCCCACAATTATAAAGTAATTGCGTAAAAACCTTAAAAATTTACGCTTCCTTTTTGGTTTAATTTCGCCTTTATTTGATTGATTATTATTTTGATTATAAAATTGTTGGTTGGGAGCACTTTGCATATAACTTGGGCTTTTGCTATAATCTACTGGGTTAAGGGGAGAGCCGCCTTTTTTTCGCAAAGGTTCATTATTCATATTATCACGCTCCTTCGCTATATTATACTATAAAAAAATTAATATCGCAAAAAAGCTTTTACACAATAGGCTTGTTTTAAATTATAAAAAATGCAATAATAGATGTGTATGTGGAATTTTTTATAAACTAAATGATTTTTACATATAGAACATAAGCGCTTTAAGCTATAAGGCTTGTTTTAACAAGCTTAAATATATTATCCTTTAGGTAGGTGACTGTTTTGATAAAAGAAAGTTTTATGAACGTATATACAAAGTTCAAAATTAATTTTTATCGTGAGATTTTTACTAAGTTTCAATCAAAAGAAGTAGGTTTAACCCCTATGGAAACTTTAGCTGTGGAGATGATTTATATACTTGGGGAACCCACAGTTAATGAGTTTACTCAATTTGCTAAGCTATCATCCCCCAATGCTGCATATAAAATAGCAAAGCTTGTTAAAAAGGGTTATATTGAAAAAATACAATCAAAAACAGACAAGCGTGAGTACTATCTTCGTGTAACTGAGGAATATAAAAAGCATTATAATTTTGGCTATGCTTATGTAGGTACTGTTATTAACCGCGTAGAGCAAAACTTTACCCAACAGGAGCTTGAAATATTTAATAAATTGCTTGTAGCCTTAGGCCATGAGCTTATGCATGAAGTACCAAGCTTTAAAAAAATAGAAGAATAAATTGTTTTTGCCTAAAAAAGCAAAGGCTTAAAATGTGTATTAATTTGATAATTTTTAAACAAATAAACGCAATAAAAAAGCACTCTTTATGAGTGCTTTTTATATTGTTTTATTATATTGCTAATATTCTACTAACAGCTTCTTGTGTTGCCTCGTAGCTATTAAAGGCTGTAAGCCTAAAGTAACCAGCACCAGAAGGGCCAAAGCCTTCACCAGGGGTACCAACAACCTGTGCTTTTTTAAGCAATAGGTCAAAGAAATCCCAACCGCTTATGTTATTAGGTGTTTGTAGCCATACATAGGGGGCATCTACGCCACCAAATAAAGTATAGCCTGCTTTTGTAAGTTCATCCCTAATTAGGGCAGCATTTTTCATGTAATATTCTATTGTGTTTTGGCATTGTTGTTTACCAGCGGGGCTATATATAGCCTCGGCAGCACGTTGAATAACATAGCTAACACCATTAAACTTTGTTGATTGGCGCCTTGCCCATAAATCCCTTAAAGAAACCTTTTTAATGTTTTCATCAACACCATAAACATCCTTAGGTACTATTGTATAGGAGCACCTTACGCCAGTAAAGCCAGCGGTTTTACTAAAGGAACAACATTCAATTGCACAACTTTTTGCCCCTTCAATTTCATATATGCTTGCGGGTACGTTAGGACTGTGAATAAAAGCCTTATAGGCAGAATCATATATAATTAAAGACCCATGTTTAATGGCATAATCCACAAAGGGTTTTAGTTGATCCTTTGTAAGGGTTGTGCCTGTTGGGTTGTTGGGATAGCAAAGGTAAATAACATCCACATGCCTATCAGGTAACTCTGGAACAAAGTCGTTTTCAGCAGTTACAGGCAAGTAGCATAGTTGCCCCCACATACCATTTGAGTATATGCCAGCCCTACCGGCCATAGCGTTGCTATCAACATAAACGGGGTAAACGGGGTCGGTTACAGCAATTCTTTCATCTGGGCCAAAAAGTTCTTGAATATTACCACTATCGCTTTTTGCACCATCGGATACAAAAACTTCATCGGGGGATATATCTATACCCCTTGATGTATAGTCGTTTGCAATTATTGCATTTACTAAAAAATCATAACCAAATGCTGGTGGGTAACCATGGAATGTATTCTTATTGCCCATTTCTTGAACAGCTTTTGTCATAGCCTCAACAACGGCGGGGGCTAGGGGCTGTGTAACGTCACCTATGCCAAGACGGATAAGTTTTTTATCGGGATTTTTAGCAGAATATTCACTTATTCTTTTTGCAATATCGGCAAAAAGATAGCTACCTGGCAATTTTGACATGGGTGTGTTTATTTTTAACATAAAATCCTCCTAAATATAATTATATGTTTGAACTTAATGTAATATCGGCGCTAATGGGGCAGTTGATATCGTTGCGCTCTATAAGCTTTTCCTCAGGGAAGGGCCATGTACCACTACATACAAACTCTGCGGGGCCAGTCATATATACAAGGTTTTCAGGCAAGCACCATTCTACATGTAATGTACCACCTAAAAGCTCAATATCTACTTGATTATCGCATAAGCCGTTTTGAACTGCGGCTACTAGGGATGCACATGCACCAGTACCACAGGCTAATGTTTCACCAGCGCCACGCTCATATACCCTCATTTTTAGCTGATTTCTATTTACTACGCTAACAAATTCTACGTTGGCTTTATCGGGAAATATTGGGTTTTCTTGTATTGCCTTGCCCAATGTATCCACATCAACCTTATGAGGGTCATCAACAAAAATTACGCAGTGTGGGTTGCCCATGCTTACGCAACTAATTTGAAAAGTACCAACATCTGTTGTTAGATTATAATTTTTAACTTCAGCAGGGCTTAGCCTAACAGGTATTTTTTCGGGGTCTAATATAGGCTCGCCCATATCTACTTGAACGCTATTAACCCTGTTGCCACAGGCTTGTAACCAAAGGCGCTTTATACCTGCACCAGTTTCTATGTGAAGGAAGCTTTTATCGGTCATACCAGTTTCGTAAACGTATTTACCAACACAGCGTATACCGTTACCACACATTTTACCCTCGCTACCATCGCTATTCCACATAAGCATTTTAAAATCGGCAACTTCGCTTGGGGCAATAATAATTAATCCATCTGAACCTACGCCAAAATGCCTGTCGCTAATTAAACGGCTTAGTTGGGCAGGGTCTTCAACATGCTCCTTAAAGCCATTAACATATATATAGTCATTACCTAAACCATGCATTTTTACAAATTGCATAAATTCAACTCCTTCCACGCTATATAAATTAGCATATTTCAGTTTAAATTGCAACAAAGTGCCAGTATAGTTATTGTTTTAGCAATAAATGTTTATAATCCAAAATTCATTAAATGTAAGCTTGCAATTTCTCTATGGTTTATTCGTTTTGAAACTTCAATGGCGTGGGTTTCTAGATAATCGCTATTGCCTTGGCTTAAATTTTGTTTTTTAAGCTCGCTTATTATGCAGTTGGCTATATATTCAATGTTTTTTGATTTTTGAATAACAATAGCTCCATCGTTTGATGTTGATATTAAATTATACAGCATGGGGGATAAATTGCTTAATAAGGGTAAAGAGCTAAGGGCTTTAAACCTCCACTTATAAAAGGGCAAATAGGCCTTGTTAAGTATAAATATTATATTAAAAACATGGTTTATAAATTCGTTTATTGCAAGCTGAGCCCCAGCAAATTCGCTATGGTCTATGCAACGCAAATAGTTGTATTGCCCTGTTTGAGCAGCTAATGCCAAATGGGCAGATAGCTTTTTTAAGGCTACATCTTTGGGATAGTAATTTAGCAATGTATTCCTTATTGAGCTAAATTCACCTAGTTCATCTACAAAAACCTCGCCATTTGTAGCCTCTGCTAAGGCGTGGCTTGGTATATAAAACCATTCTTGCCATGTGTTTGGAGCTTGCTCTAAACCAATAAGGCTTTTATAAAATGATGATATTCTATGAACGCCATATTTGCTTGTACCCAGAATACTTTGAGCCTCCATTGTATGACCCATGTATTCCTTAGGCAGCTTGGAATAGGCGCGCATAAGCTTAAAGCCAATATTATCATCATCCTCATCGGTAAGCCATAGGCAAAAGCCTGCTTTAAAATCATGATCCTTAGATATTTCATCATCAAAGCCAAAGCATTCAGACCCTTTGCCTACCATTCCAGCGGCTATATGGCTTTTATAAGCCTCTATACCAGTGAAAAGCGTATTAAAATAATCCTTATAAAATTGTTTGCTAAGGGTTAAACCCTTTATATTAGTCAATGGATTTTAACCTTTCCTTTAAATTGTTGGCCATAAATATATAGCCATAGTATTCAAATATAGGTATACATTTGCTACATACAAAGGCATAGTATTCATCTTTTTTTGCCTTATCAAAACATGGATAGGCCTTTTGAACTAAATCGCCAATTATTTTTTCATCATCAATTGGGTGATGAGTATCGGCAAGGTTTAAATAGGTCATAGCTAATTCCAAGGGATAATTATTTAGCTTTAGAAGTATGTTTAAAGCTTTTGTTATATAGTCCCTCGCTTTTTCGTTATTATAGGCTGTTCCCCAGTTGTTGTATAGGCTTGCCTTTTTTATATGTAGTGAATCTAAAGTGGAGTTATAAATTTTTTCAGCCTTTATAAAATAGCATTCTGCTAAAGCTTTTTCACCAAAGGAAACTAAGGCAGTACCACAGCTTATATATACATCACCAACTTGGGAATAAATATATAAGCGGTGTTCGTTTATTATATTATCGCATAGCTTTATGGCCTTAAAGGCCTTTTCCTTTTCCACTAGTTTTCTGTACAAGCCTACAAGTTCGCTTCTTAATGAAAGCTCGCTTCTGTAATCGCCCATGTTTTTGAAATTTTCAGCCTCAATTAAAAGGAGCTTTTCTGCCCCTTCAAAATCTTTTATATGGAACAATCTATCCAATTTTTCGGTAATTTGCCTTACGTTCATTTAATCAAACCTTGTTTTCCAATTATCCGATTCATGCGCTTCAAAGCTTAAATTAATTTGTTCTATAGTGGTTTTATATGGGGCTAATTTTGGTAAATTATCCTTGCTAAAGTAATCGCTTGCAATGGTTTCTATATTTGCTTTAAAAGTACCCGAAACATAATCGCAAAGTATTAAAAAGGAGTATATGCCATAGGGGTGGCGCTTTAGGCTCCCGTGGCTTTTATCAATGCAGGCCACAAGGGTTTTAGCCTCGCCTATTATACCTGCTTCCTCCCATAGTTCACGAAGGGCGTTTTCCTTTAGCGAGTTGCCAATATCTGCCCAACCGCCAGGTAATGCCCAAAAACCTGTGTTTTCCTGAACAAGCAATATTTTATTATCTTTAAACAGTGCTGCCCTTGTATCAATTTTTGGGGTTTGATAGCCAACTTCATTACAGAACAAGCCTTTAACCATGCTTACATCCAAGCCACTTTTTAATGCCATAATTTCAGCGGATATTTCCCTTATGCGCTCAAAACGCTCAATATCATAATCGTTTTTACAATAATATAAAGCACTTTGGCTTATTTGCTGTAGCTCTACAGCCCAAGCAATTAATTTATCATCAACCATATTAAGCCTCGCAAAAGTTTTTTAAAAATAATATATTTATTAAGGTGATTTCACCTTGCCAATACAGTTTGCTTATTTCAAAATATTCAGGATAGTTATCCCAATACCAAGTAGTATTCCAAGCTCCGCTTTCAAGTTGTGATGCAATTATATAATCACATTCTTTTTTAACTATATCCTCATTACCCTTATAAAACTGATTATTTTTTAAGTACATACTTGGTTTGGCAACATAATTACCCCATAGGCTTACATCATGCTCTATATTTTTTGTTATGTGGTAATTTAATTGGCTTTCAAAGTTTGCAGGTAGTTCAATAATTCCCTTAACATAGTTATAAAGCTCTATAATACAATTTAATAAATGGTTTTCAACGTTTTCTAAGGCTAAAAAGTGTTTTATGGCAGTTTTGGCAATTTTTAAAGCTTTGCTATAAAACTTACTATCCTTATCACCATAGGCAACGTAAAAACCAGCCAAGCTTGCAGTAGGGTTGTAATTTGGCGCATAATTTTCGTTATAATGCCACCATGGAGCATGGGGATAACAATTATTGCTTGGCACAACAGGAATCCAAAAATCCCCATCAAAAGATGGGCTATTTTCTAAATAATATAATACGGAGTTAACCATAGGTGATTGAACATCTATATCGCCTAAGCTTTGTAATATACCTAATGCACACCAAGTTTGTATGGGGCTAGAGTTGGGGTTGAAGCTATCGGCCTCTAAACCATAAGCAAAGCCACCATCAATGTTTTGGTAATAACTTAATATGCGAATAACCTCGGCTTTAGTACCACCTTCAAAATGGTACTGCCATAGGGCAAGGGTTAAAGGGCGAGAGTTTCTGTAAATAAAACCCCTTGCCCTTTTGTATGTATTACTATTAAAAATATTACTCATCTAGCCTCCAGTTATTATCGCCGTGGTATATCATAAGTCGGCTCATACCACCATCTATAAGTATATTTTCACCAGTAATAAAGCTGGATTTATCACTACATAAAAACATTACAGCATTAGCTATATCCTCAGGTTTACCTACACGCCCAACAGGTATTTGCTTTGCGTCGGAACCACCATACTCTATACCATTGTTTTCTATCCATCCAGGTGATATGGAGTTTACACGCACCTTGCCTGATAGGCTTATTGCCAATGAATGTGTAAGAGCCCTTATACCACCCTTTGCAGCAGCATAACTTTCAGATTGGGGCATGCTCATACTATCCCTACTGGATGAAATATTTACAATGGCTGCACCATCATTAAAGTAGGGTAAAAACAACTTTGTAAGGTAAAAGGCAGATGTTAGCCCAACGTTTAGTGCATTAACAAAAGCATCATAACTACACTCATTTATGCCAATAAATGCAGGTGGTGCATTGTTTATTAGGTAATCAATGCCTGAAAAATCTTTAATTACCTTATTTGCAAAATTTTCAAGCACTAGTTTATCGCCTATATCGCCTGTAAAATAGCCCCCGGGGCTTATATCGATATCACAAACCCTTATACCATTGCTAATAAACATATCCTTAACACATTTGCCTATTCCGCGGGCAGCACCAGTTATTACTGCGGTTTTCATAGTGTGTTGCGGAAACCGTTAAACCATGCTCTATCCTCAAAGCTTTTTTTATTAACATGTTTAACTTCTTCATCGGCCATGCCTACGGGGAGCATAACGCTTATTTCGTAACCTTCGGGAACGCCCAAAAGCTTAGCTATTTTTGCACATTTTTCAGCATTATCAGCTATATAACCCTCAAGCCAGCAACTTTCATAGCCCAATTCACATATGGCTAAAAGCATATTTTGAACTGCGGCAGCATAGTCTTGTTTATAGTAAATTCTTCCACCATTGCCAACTATTTGTTGACTTAATACGCATATTATTGCAGGGGCACTTACTACATTTTTGCTATTTAATAATTCACCTATGGCCCTTAGAAGTTCCTTATCATCAACGGCAATAAGGCTTGTACTTTGCAAGTTGCAACCTGATGGTGCAGCTAAGCCTGCTTTTAATATTTGGGTTAAATCCTCACGGGGAACAGGGAAATCCTTATATAAACCTCTATAACTTGTTCTTTCAAATATTGTATCCAACATAATAACACCTCAGTTTTAATAATAAAACCGATATAAAATATCGGCTAAAAGAATATAATTTTAATGCAATAAATAAATACTGCTACAAATAGAACGCTATCTATACGGTCTAACATGCCCCCGTGGCCAGGGAATAATGCGCCAAAATCCTTTATTTTACAATGCCTTTTTACCATTGATGCAAATAAATCGCCAGTTTGTGCCACCACAGAGCCTATAAGGCCGATTAATATAAGTGCCCATATATTTGGCAATACTGCGCTATTTGATACAAGCCTTACAATTTCACCAGTAAGTACAGCACCCAACATACCACCGAACAAGCCACCAATAGAGCCTTCTACGGTTTTGTGTGGGCTTACTGCGGGGCAAAGGGGTGTTTTGCCAAAACGGCTACCAATTTCATAAGCAAGGGTATCAGTACCTACAGATATTGTAAATACCATTACAAGCAAGGCTATTTGCAAAGCCTCTGGGTTAACATTAAGCAATGATATAAAGCACATTCCAGGTATTGCAAGGCTTATCATGGGCAGTGCTGAAACCAATATATCCATAAGGGAGGGATCTTTTCTTGTAACAACAGCAATAACAATGCTTATTAAAAACAAGCTAATTGTTGGGGCAATTAACATTAATTGTGGGAATATTAATTGTAGGGGTAAAAAGGAGAAAAATGCTATCCATGTAGGGAATGTAACTGGGTTGTAGCCCCCTTGTTTTAAAGCCCTAAACTCCTCGTGTATTGTTAAGGCAACACAGGCTAAAGCCACTAAACCAAATAGCCAACCCCTTACTACAAGCAATAGTATTACAAGCAATATTAAAACAACGGCGGTTAAAAACCTTTTTTGTTTATTGCTTACTTTACTGGGTTCACTCATCAGTATCCCTTCCTCCAAACCGCCTATCTCGGCGCATAAATTCTAACAAAGCCTTATGGTATTCTTCAACTGTAAAATCAGGCCAAAGTACCTTGGGAAATACAAATTCCGCATAAGCACATTGGTATAATAAAAAGTTGCTTAAACGCATTTCACCACTTGTTCTGATAAGCAAATCAACATCTGCTTGGCCTGTGGTATAAAGTTTACTTTCTAAATAGCTTTCATCTATATCATCAAGGTTTATTTCACCGTTTTTATAGCTTTGTGCTATAAGTTTTGTAGCGCGCAACAACTCGCTACGGCTACCGTAGTTTAGGGCAACGTTTAATATCATACCTGTATTATTTTGTGTTAATGCCATGGCGTTTTTTAATACATCCCTTTGTGGGGCAGGCATGCCTTCAACATCGCCTATAATTAAAACCTTAACGTTTTCCGCATTAAGTTCACCAATATCCTTAGTAAAAAACTCGCTTAATAAATCCATAAGGGCTGAAACTTCTATTGAGCTACGCTTCCAATTTTCTGTAGAAAAGGCATATATACTTAAGCTTTGTATACCTAAATTATTGCTTTCCCTAATAATTTCCCTAAGGGAAACAACGCCAGTTCTATGGCCTAGGGCTATTTTAATTTTATTTTTTTTAGCCCAACGCCCATTGCCATCCATTATTATAGCCACGTGTTTGGGCAACAGGTTTAAATTGTTTAGTATGGTGTTTTTCATTTTGCATCATCCTTAAAAAAGGCATAAGTTAGTGTAATGCTATTATTATCAAATTGTACATTAACTACCCTTGCTATGCAATAATCAGTAGTGCTAATTTTTTTGTTAAGCACAGTGTTTGCATTAGTTTCTACCGTGTTAACGCTATAGCTTTTAAGCAAGTTTAAAGCCGTATTTAATGGCAAACCAAGCAATAAATTTATACTGCTTGGTTCGTTTATGTTTATTTTAATATTTTGCATCATACCTGCATAATTTCTGTTATTTTTTTCTCTAAAACTTCATCTATTTTTTTGATAAAATCATCAACTATTTTTTGAAGTTTATCACCAGCAATTTTTAAATCATCTTCTGTGATTTCTTTATTTTTTTCCATTTTTTTAAACTTATCCATACCGTCTTTACGGATATTTCTAATGGCTATTTTGCTTTCCTCAGATTCCTTGCGTGCAAGCTTAGAAAGGTCTTTACGCCTTTCCTCATTAAGCTCGGGTATAGCAAGCCTAATAATCTTGCCATCATTACTGGGGTTAAGGCCTAAATCGCTTTGTAATATTGCCCTTTCAATTTGTGGTAAAATTTTAACATCCCATGGGCTTATTTGTAATAGCCTAGCTTCGGGGGCAGATATACCAGCAATTTGAGATAGGGGGGTATCAACACCGTAGTAATCAATTCTAATTGGGTCTAGCAATTTTGGGTTTGCACGCCCAGTCCTTATGTTGTTGAAGGTGTAGTGCAAAGCATTTATGGTTTTATCCATCTTTTTGCTACAATCCTCTATAACTTGTTCGTACATAATAAAACCTCCGATAATATATAAATATTTTTTTATAAATATAACTAATTCTTTATTATTTTAACCATTTTTTATAATATTTGCAATAGTATAAAGCAAAATAAGAAAAACCATTGTTTGTAATAAAAAACAGAATGAATTTATCACTCTGCTTTTGGTTTAATTTAAGCTATCCACGTATTCACAGGCGGCCAATGCGGCTACACTTCCGTCTGCCATGGCTGTGGTTAGCTGCCTAACAGCTTTTTTTCTGCAATCACCAGCTACGTATAGCCATGGTAATTCAGTTTTGCAGCTTTCGTTTATGGCTATAAAACCTTCGGTATCTAAAGGTAAAATATCTTTTACTAAATGGGTTTGAGGTATACGGCCAATGGATACAAATAGGCAAGCAACAGGTAAAATGTTATTTTCGCCTTTTAAAACATTTTTAATATTTAAAGCTTCAACATTGCCTTGATTATCAGCAATTAGGTTTTCAACAACGCTGTTTGTAACAAAATTAATATTTTTAATTGCTTTAGCCTTTGATATAAGGGCATCTTCTGCCCTATATTCATCACGCCTATGTATTAAAGTTACGCTTTTGCATATTCCGCTTAGGTACACGGCCTCTGTAAAGGCGCTATCGCCACCACCAACAACGGCAACATCTTTACCTGTGTAAAAGGTACCGTCGCATATGGCACAATATCCTAAGCCTTTGCCTATATATTTTTCCTCATCAGGTAGGTTTAACTTCCTTGATTTACAACCTGTAGCAATTATAACTGCCTTAGCTTTATAGTTGGAAAAATCAGTTGTTATATTGGCTAAGCCGTTTTCATAAACAATATTTGTAACGGTATCCGGCTCTACTGTTGCGCCAAAGTCAGTAACCTGTGTTAAAAGCTGATCGGAAAACTCTGTTCCACTTATTTGTTTAATGGCAGGATAGTTTTCAACTATTGGGGTTTCTGATATTTGCCCCCCAAAAGTGCTTGCTTCAAATAGTGCTACACTTTTGTTATTACGCCTTGAGTAAAGGGCGGCTGTCATTCCTGCACAGCCAGCCCCTACAATAGCTATATCATATACCATAGCTTAAGCTCTTTTCATGGCAAAAGCTTTAATTTCTGCCATATTATCTACTTTTCTATAATTATCGCCATTTTTAATTATGAGTGTGGGCACTTTCATAATTTGGTAATGGGTTGATAAGTCTGCATTTTCGTTAGCATCAACAGGGTTATAGCTTATACCGCTTCTGTCAAGCACGCTTTTTATAACTTTACAGTTGGGGCAAGTTTGTGTTGTAAACAGTAGTAGCTCGTTTTCCATGTTGTTGGCTTCAACGGTTTTTTCAGCCTGTTTTTCACCGGTGCATGGGCTGTTTTCACACACCTTTGCACTTTCTTGATCAAAGGCAGCTTCCTTTGCTAATGCTTCATGGGCAAAGGATTTTTCTGTTGTATACTCTGTTCTATCAACAAATTCCTTGCTCTTACCATCGTTCCAGTTTTGTACTGGGCGATAGTAACCAGTTATACGGCTATATACTTCTGCATTTTTACCACATTCTGGGCAATTGAAGTGTTCGCCTTTAATATAACCATGGTCGCAGCATACACTGTAGGTTGGGGATATTGTGTAATAGGGTAGGTGGTGGTTTTCAGCTATTTTGCGTACAAGTGTTGCTGAAGACTTCCAGTCGGGCAATTTTTCACCCAAGAATGTATGGAATACTGTGCCTGATGTATACAATGTTTGAAGATCATCTTGTATTGTTAATGCCTCAAATGCATCTTCTGTATAATCTACAGGTAAGTGTGAGCTGTTTGTGTAATAGGGTGTTTCACCCATATCTGATGCTGTTTTAATATCTGGGAATTTTGCCACGTCGTGTTTAGCAAAACGGTAAGATGTACTTTCAGCAGGTGTAGCTTCTAAGTTGAACAAGCAACCATATTCTTCTTGGTAATCGCTTAACCTTTCACGCATGTGGTTTAATACTTTAACACTAAATGCCTTTGATTTTTCATCATATAAAGGTGCACCTAACCAATTAGCGTTTAAACAAGCCTCGTTCATACCAACTAAGCCTATTGTTGAGAAGTGATTATCAAATGTGCCTAAATAGCGTTTTGTATAGGGGTATAAGCCTTCATCCAATAATTTTGTAACTATATGCCTTTTTGTATCTAAGGATCTTGCAGCTACATCCATAAGCCTGTTTAGCCTTTTGAAGAAGTCGTCCTCGTTTTTAGATAAGTAGGCAATTTTGGGTAAGTTTATTGTAACAACACCTATTGAGCCTGTGCTTTCACCACTACCGAAGAAGCCGCCACTCTTTTTGCGCAATTCACGTAGGTCTAAGCGCAACCTACAACACATACTTCTTACATCACTTGGTTCCATATCGCTGTTGATATAGTTAGAGAAATAAGGTGTGCCATATTTTGATGTCATTTCAAACAATAATTTATTGTTTTCTGTTTCGCTCCAGTCAAAGTCTTTTGTTATGGAGTATGTAGGTATTGGGTATTGGAAACCTCTGCCTTGTGCATCGCCTTCTATCATTATTTCGATAAAAGCCTTGTTTACCATATCCATTTCTTTTTTACAATCGCCATAGGTAAAGTCCATTTCCTTTCCGCCAACTATTGCGGGTTGGTTTGCTAGGTCGGCAGGAACTGTCCAGTCCAATGTTATGTTACTAAAGGGGGCTTGTGTACCCCAACGGCTAGGAGTATTTACGCCATATATAAAGCTTTCGATGCATTTTTTTACTTGATCAAAGCTTAGGTTATCGTATTTAACAAAGGGTGCAAGGTATGTATCAAAGGATGAGAAGGCTTGTGCGCCAGCCCATTCGTTTTGCATTATGCCTAAAAAGTTTACCATTTGGTTACATAGTGTTGCCAGGTGTTTAGCTGGTGAGGAGGTGATTTTGCCAGGTATTCCGCCTAAACCCTCTTGTATAAGTTGTTTTAAGCTCCAACCAGCACAATAACCTGTAAGCATTGAAAGGTCGTGAATGTGGAAGTCAGCTTCCCTGTGGGCATTTGCTACTTCTTCATCATATATTTCACTTAGCCAATAGTTTGCTGTTATAGCACCAGAGTTGCTAAGTATTAAGCCGCCAACTGAATATGTAACTGTGGAGTTTTCCTTAACACGCCAGTCTGTAACGTTTACATAGCTGTTAACAAGCTCCTTATAGTCCAATATGGTGCTTTTCATGTTACGTATTTTTTCACGTTGTTTACGGTATAGTATGTAAGCCTTAGCTACATCTTCGTAACCAGCTTGTTGAAGAACGCGCTCAACGCTATCCTGTATATCTTCTACACTAATTTGTGATTCCTTAATTTTACCTTGGTAATCTGCAGTTACACGCAAGGCAAGCAAATCTATAATATCATCAGTATAAGCCTTTTCTTTAGCGTCAAAAGCTTTTTTAATAGCATTGCTTATTTTAGAAATATTAAAATTAGCAACTTTACCGTCGCGTTTTACAACATTAATCATACTAACACCTCTTATATTTATTTTTATCCCCACGGAAGCCGCGGGGCTTAATCGTGTAAAATCAATTATATATGTACATATTGTGGTTGTCAATAACAAAAACTACAATATATTGTTTTTTTAAAATACATCAAATACCACGTAACTCACATTTGCTAACATAGTTTTTAGCTGTATTTAGCATATTGTTAAGGTTTTCTTTATCCAAAGGTTCTAATTTATCCTTGGATAACAACATGCCTGTATCTACAAAATTTTGTAGGTAGTAGGCTTTTGAGCCCTTTATCCACAGAGCTATTGCTTTAATATCATCAACTGTATGGAAGTTTTTTAACACAGTAGTTCTAAACTCATAGTCTATATTGCTATTTTTAAGCAGGCTTATGGTTTTATCTATAAGCGATGTATCAAAGTTTTGCATGCCAGTGGTTATGGAATATTTTTCTTTGCTGTTTTTTATATCCACAGCCACATAATCTAAAAGCCCTTCGTTTAAAAGTTCTTCTAGCTTGTTGGGGAAACTGCCGTTTGTATCCAGCTTTACTTTGTAACCCATATCCTTAACCTGTTTTATAAAACTTGCTAAGCCATCATGTAGCATGGGCTCGCCGCCAGTAATACATATACCATCAAGTATACCTTTGCGCTTTTTTAAAAGGTCAAAAACTGCGGCCTCGCCAACTTCATCCTTGGGGTTTATATTCTCTACCAAGCTAGCATTGTGGCAAAAGGGGCAACGCATATTACAGCCCGCAGTAAATACGGTTGCGGCAACATTGCCGGGATAGTCCAATAATGTTAACTTTTGCAAGCCAAAAACTTTCATTTTAATTCTCCATTTACAATATATTGTATAAAGCCACTTATGTATACCACCATTTATTGTTTAAGTCAATATAAAAAACGGTTAAGTTTTTGAGCTTGATTTTAATAAAAAAGCCAAATTAACAAGCTAATATAGAACAATTTTAAGTTGATTGAAAAAATAATTATTATATTTTTATAAAAATTTAATAATTATAAGGCTTTTTTAATATAAAAAACAAAACACAATATATAGCAAAAAATATTGTTAATACATATATTATAGTATTATATATTTTTTAATTTATTTTATAAAAGTTGATAGAACAAACAATAAAAAAGTAAAATATGGATTTAAATAATACGTATTATCCATAGTTTAATTGTTTATAAAAAACCTATGATTTTTTGCATAAATGCAATGGAAATAATGGAAAAATATACACCATAATATCAAGAACAAAAAACTCGGAATTGATATCAAAACAAATCAAAAAATGGCTTATTTATTGAATAATTTTGATGTAAAGGCTTTTAATTTTTGTAAAAATATGTTATACTAATTAAGAAGAAAACTATTGGTTTTTTTATGTTACTTTAGCGTATACATACGCTTTTATTTTGGCAATTTAACATGAGGTGAAAATTTTGAGTCAGGAAAACAACGTAAATAACGCAAAAAACTATGATGAGTCGCAGATACAAGTATTGGAAGGTTTAGACCCCGTTCGTAAACGTCCAGGTATGTACATAGGCTCTACAGATAGTAGGGGTTTGCACCACTTGGTATATGAAATTGTGGATAACTCCATAGATGAGGCTCTTGCAGGTTACTGTAGCCATATATCTGTAAAACTACATAAGGATGGCTCCGTTGAAGTAAGTGATGATGGTAGGGGTTTCCCAGTAGGTATACACCCTAGCGTAGGCAGGCCAGCTGTTGAAGTGTGCCTAACCGTATTACACGCAGGCGGTAAATTTGGCGGTGGGGGTTATAAAGTATCAGGCGGCTTGCATGGTGTTGGCGCCTCTGTTGTTAACGCCTTAAGCAAACATTTTAAAGTTACAGTTAAACAGGATGGTAAAATACACCAACAGGAATATACAAGGGGTATAATAGATTACGACCTTAAAATAATTGGCGAAACCGAGGAAACAGGAACAACAATACAGTTTTGGCCGGATATAAAAAGTGAAGATAACCCAGATGGTATATTTGAAACAGGCGATTTTCAGTATTCTGTATTAAAAACAAGGCTAAGGGAAATGGCTTTCCTTAACAAAGGCATACATATAACCCTTGAGGATTATAGGGGCGAGGAAGTTAAGCAACATGTTTTCTATTATGAAGGCGGTATTGTTGAGTTTGTAAAACATATAAACAAAAACAAAACTGTGCTTTTCCCTGAGCCAATATACATTGAAGGCTTAAAGGAAGATGTATCTGTAGAAATAGCTTTACAATATAATGATACATACCAAGAAACTATATTAAGCTTTGCTAATAATATACATACCCCAGAAGGCGGCACACACCTTGTTGGCTTTAATACCGCATTAACAAAAACGCTTAATGATTATGGTAGGCGCTTTGGTAGGATTAAAGACAACGAAGAGAACTTAAAGGGCGATGACGTGCGTGAAAGCATAGTTGCAATTATATCTGTTAAGCTTATGGAGCCACAGTTTGAGGGTCAAACAAAATCCAAGCTTGGCAATAGCAATGTGCGTAGCATAGTAGACTCCTTAGTAAGCCAAAACTTGTATGCTTATTTGGAAGAGAACCCATCTGTTGCAAAGGATATAATTGATAGGGCAATAGGTGCTCAAAGGGCTAGGGAAGCTGCCCGTAAAGCTAGGGAACTTACACGCCGTAAAACTGTACTTGATGGAGCAGCTTTACCAGGTAAACTTGCAGACTGTACTGAAAAAGACCCTGCAAAATGTGAATTGTTTATAGTTGAGGGTGATAGTGCGGGTGGTAGCGCCAAAGAAGGTAGGGATAGGTTCTTCCAAGCTATACTTCCACTGCGTGGCAAAATACTTAACGTTGAAAAAACCCATGAAAGCAAGGCCTTAGGTAATGATACAATCAGGTCAATGATAACTGCTTTTGGCTGTGGTATCGGCAAGGATTTTGATGAATCCAAACTACGTTACCACCGTATTGTATGTATGACTGACGCGGATGTTGATGGTAGCCATATTAGAACATTGCTTTTAACATTCTTTTACCGTTATATGCGCCCCCTTGTTGAAAAAGGCTATGTATATATTGCAATGCCACCACTATACAAGGTTACAAAAAACAAAAAAGAATATTATGTTTATAACGATGAGGAACTTGAAAAACTTCTTGAAGAAATTGGTAGAAACCCCAAGCCAGAAATTCAACGTTATAAAGGCTTAGGCGAAATGAGTAGCCACCAATTATGGGATACAACTATGGACCCTGCAAGGCGCACAATGCTACGTGTAAACGTGGAAGATGCAATACTTGCCGATGAAATGTTTACCCTTCTAATGGGCGATAAGGTTGAACCAAGAAGGGATTTCATTAGGGAAAATGCCAAATTAGTTAAAGATTTAGATATATTATAGGAGATGTATAATGTCCAACACAGACAATAACACACCAAACAATATTAACGATACAGTAATGCCCATAAGCTTGGAAACCGAAATTCAAAAGTCCTTTATAAGTTATGCCATGGCGGTTATTATTAACCGTGCTTTGCCAGATGTTCGTGATGGTTTAAAACCAGTACATAGGCGTATTATTTATGATATGCACGAACTTGGTATGACCTATGATAAGCCCTTCCGTAAAAGCGCCCGTATTGTTGGTGACGTTTTAGGTAAGTACCACCCCCATGGTGATACAGCGGTTTATGATGCAATGGTAAGGCTTGCGCAACCCTTCTCTACAAGGTATATGCTTGTAGAAGGGCAAGGTAACTTTGGCTCTGTAGACGGTGATGGCGCAGCTGCTATGCGTTATACAGAAGCAAGAATGAGCAAGCTTTGTGCCCATTTAATAGGCGAAATTGATAAAGATACTGTTGATTTTATGCCTAACTTTGATGAAACATTATTACAACCCACAGTTTTACCCAGCCGTTACCCCAACTTGTTAGTAAACGGATCCAATGGTATTGCTGTTGGTATGGCAACAAATATTCCACCCCATAACTTAGGTGAAGTAATAGATGCTACAATACACCTTATGGAAAACCCTGATGCAAGCGTAGAAGACCTTATGGAGTTTGTTAAAGGCCCAGACTTTCCAACAGGGGGCATGATATTAGGCAATAGCGGTGTAAGGGATGCTTACCACACAGGTAGGGGCAGGATATTTGTAAGGGCAAAAACTGAAATTGAGCCCATGCCACAAAACAGAAACCGTATTGTTGTAAACGAAATTCCTTACATGGTAAACAAGGCTAAACTAATACAAACAATTGCCGACCATGTTAAAAATAAACGCTTAGATGGAATATCCGCCATACGTGACGAAAGTGACCGTAATGGTATGCGTATTGTTATAGAGCTTAAGCGTGATGTAAGCCCACAGGTTGTTTTAAACTACTTGTTTAAACATACACAAATGCAAGATACCTTTGGCGCTATTATGCTTGCCCTTGTAAATGGTGAGCCTAAATTGTTAAGCCTAAGGGATATGATTTTCTACTATGTAGAACACCAAAAGGATGTTGTTACAAGGCGTACAAAATTTGACCTTGATAAAGCAGAGGCAAGAAGCCATATTTTAGAAGGCTTAATTAAAGCCCTTGACTTTATTGATGAAATTGTAGAGCTTATTAAAGCTAGCCCTGATGTAAACACAGCTAGGGATGCCTTGATGGAAAGGTTTGCCTTTAGCCAAAAACAAGCACAAGCCATATTGGATATGCGCCTTGCAAGGTTAACAGGCCTAGAGCGTGAAAGGTTACAAGCTGAGTTTGATGAACTTCAACAAAAGATAGCCTATCTTTTATCCATATTAGCTAGCGAAGAAAAATTGATTTCTATTATAAAGGAAGAAATTTTAGTTATTAGGGAAGCCTTTAATGATGAAAGGCGCACTGGCTTTAGCTATGATGATAGCGATATAGAGGTTGAAGACCTTATTCAACAAGAAGATGTTGTATTAACATTAACTCACTTTGGCTATGTAAAACGCCTACCTTTAACCACATACCGCACACAAAACAGGGGTGGTAAGGGTGTTTCAGCTATGACCCAACGTGAAGAAGACTATGCAGAGCAAATAATGGTGCTTTCCACCCATGATGATGTATTGTTCTTCTCTAACAAGGGTAGGGTATATGTGCTTCGTTGCTATAAAATACCAGAGAGTGGTAGAACGGCAAAAGGTATGGCAATTATTAACCTATTGCCCTTAGATGGTGATGAAAAGGTTACAGCCATGATAGCCGTTAATGAAGAAAAGCGTGATAAGTACTTAATGCTTGCAACAAAACAAGGTAATATTAAACGTACATTAGTGTCAGAATTCTCTAACTTAAGAAAATCTGGTTTAATATCCATAAAATTAAGGGAAGATGATGAACTTGTTTCCGTTGAAATTACTGATGGTAAAAGCGATGTGCTTATAGGTACACGTATGGGTAAGGCTATACGCTTTAACGAGTCTGAAGTTCGTTCATCCGGTAGGGGAAGCATGGGTATGAGGGCTATAAGGCTTCAAGGTGATGACTATGTAATATCTACAACCCTTGTTGATGATACAAAACAAGTACTAAATATTACTACAAATGGTTTTGGTAAGCGTACAAATGCTGATGAGTACCGTCCACAAAGCCGTGGTGGTAAGGGTGTAAGGGGTATATTGCTAAGCGATAAAACTGGCGAACTTGCAGCCCAAATGATGGTAGCTGAGGGTGAGGATATAATATTACTATCCGATAATGGTACACTTATTCGTACAAATGTTGATAGCATTCGTGTTTGTGGTAGAAGCACAAAGGGTGTTACAATAATGAAACTAGAAAATGATAGTAAAGTTGTGGCTGTTGCCCTTGCGGAGAAGGAAGAGGCAGAAGTAAAAAAAGCTACTGATAAAATTGAAACAAAAACAGAGATAGTATCAGAGCCTAAAACTAATGAGCCTGTTCAAGAGATTGAAGCCTTTGAAGCTTTTGATGATGAAGTAAATACAAACGAAACTGAAAACAACTAAATATTTTATAACGGTGCTTTTGCACCGTTTTCTGTATGGAGGAATGTTATGAAAATTACTAATTATACCCCCTATACTAAAACAATAAAGCCAGATGATATGAAAAAACTTGAACAGGATATTATGAATACCACAGGCCTAAAGGGACTATTGCTTATGGAACACGCTGCCTTAGCCCTTTTTAAGCGTGTTAAGGCACATGTAAAAAAGGATGAGGAATGTATTATAGTTTGTGGTAGTGGTAATAATGGTGGTGATGGCTACGCTTTAGCTAGATTATTAATCCAAAACGCCTATACTTGTAAAGTTTATTATTTAGGTGAGCCTAAAACTGATGATGCGGCTTATAATAGTGCATTACTTAAAACTTTATACCCAGAGGTTAACGTTATAGCCTATGAAGGAACTTTAGATTTTGATAAAAATGCTAGCTTAATTGTTGATGCCCTTTTTGGCACAGGTTTTAATGGTAAATTGGAAGGGGAAGCATTAAGTTTAGTACAACAAATGAATGAAAGCGCCTTGCCAATATTAGCCGTTGATGTGCCAAGTGGAGTAGATGGTAATACAGGTTATGTATATGATACTGCTGTTAAGGCTTTAGAAACTGTAACATTCCATAAAATTAAAACTGGTTTATTGCTTTCAAAGGCGATAGATTATGTTGGCGAAATATCTGTAGCTAACATTGGCATACCCGATAGTTTGGATTATACAACAGGAGCCCTTGTTTTAAACGATGAAACAGCCAAAATGTATTTCCCTAAACAAAGTAAAAATGCCCACAAAGGGGATAATGGCAAGGTTTTAATTATCGCTGGATCGCCTGAAATGACTGGTGCAGCAGCTATAGCTGTACTGGCAGCACAAAGGGCAGGGGCTGGCTTGGTAACAATAGCCGCATGTGATAGGGTAGTGCAATCAACATTAAATGTTTGCCCAAGTGCTACAGCAAAAATACTTAGTGAAAATTATGAAGAGGCAATATCAAAACTACTTAATACAATAGATACTTATGATTCTATAGTTATAGGTTCAGGCCTTGGCAGAGGTGAGTATCAAAGCAAATTGATAGTTGATGTGCTTGAATATGTAAACAGGTTAGGCTTAAATTGTGTAGTTGATGCCGATGCTTTAAATTTTATTGCTGAAAAGGGGTTAGACTTTAAACTTAATAAAAATATAGTGTTTACACCCCACCCCAAAGAGGCCTCAAGGTTGCTTAATTGTGATGTTGAAAACATTATTAAAGATTATTCAAATGCAGCTAATAATATTACTGAAAAATATGGTGCATCTGTTGTGCTTAAAGGCGCATGTAGCTATATAAAATCTCAAAGGCGAATAGCTATAAATACAAGTGGTAGCCCTGCCCTTGCAAAAGCTGGGTCGGGGGATGCCCTTGCGGGTATAATTGCTGCGTTACTTGCAAATAAAAAAACTGGTAGTTTTATTAGCCTTGCCCTTGGAGCTTATATGCTTGGTAGGGCAGCAGAGTTTGCTGAAAACAAGCTTGGTACAAACGCTGTAACAATATTTGATGTTATTGCAGAACTTGGCTTTATAAGCAAACTTAATTGACACTATATTATTTACTGTGGTAAAATAGCTTAGTTTATAAAATTTTTAGGAGGATATATTGTGGAAATTATCACAGACTTGTTTTCTGATGTAGTGCACATGTTTACACTAGAAGGCCTTAAAATCCTTGTTATGTTCATTATATCATTTGTTTTGATATACCTTGCTATTGCCAAGGACTATGAACCCGCACTTCTTTTACCTATTGGTTTTGGTGCAATATTAGCAAACTTGCCACCAGTATTGGAAACCATGGCTCCTGCTGCCCTTGGTACAGTTGCTGAACCTGGGTTTTTAAGAATTTTGTTTAATGCAGGTATAGCTACAGAACTTTTCCCTATACTAATATTTATTGCTGTTGGCGCCATGATAGACTTTTCACCCTTGCTTAAAGACCCAAGCATGATATTCTTTGGTGCAGCAGCTCAATTTGGTATATTTGCTACATTCTTAGTTTCCATATTACTTATACCTGTTGTATTGCCCGAAACAGTTGGCAATAACGACTTGATAATGCGATTGGCTGCTGCCATTGGTATAATAGGCGCTGCCGATGGCCCTACAACATTGTATGTTGCTAACCACTTTAACCTTGTTGATTATATGGCGCCAATATCTGTTGCAGCTTATAGCTATATGTCCTTAGTGCCTGTAATTCAACCCCCAGTTATTAGGGTTTTAACAACAAAGGAAGAACGCAAAATTCGCATGAACTTCCAAGATGTTCGTGCTTCAAAAACAGCCTTAATACTGTTCCCAATTATTGTTACAGTTGTATCTGGTATAATTGTACCAATGAGTGCGCCCCTTGTTGGCTCACTTATGTTTGGTAACTTAATTCGCGAATGTGGCGTTTTAGAACGTTTAAGCAAAACAGCACAAAACGAGCTTGCAAACCTTGTTACAATATTATTAGGTATATCCATTGGTGCTACAATGGAGGCTAGCAAATTTTTGCGTTTAGATACATTGCTTATTATGGCATTGGGCTTAGCTGCGTTTATATTTGATACAGCTGGTGGCGTTCTTTTTGCTAAGTTTATTAACTTATTCCGTAAAGAAAAAATCAACCCCATGGTTGGTGCTGCTGGTATATCCGCATTCCCTATGAGTGCACGTGTTATACAAAAAATGGCTACTAAGGAAGACCCAACGAACTTTATACTTATGCAATCAATTAGTGCAAATGTATCAGGTCAATTAGGTTCAATAGTAGCAGGTGGTATGATAATAACCCTTGTATCAATGTTAATTGCAGGCTAAACTGCGGAAAGGTATATTATGTTTAAATTTTTACACGCATTAGCAGAAGAAGTACCTGTTGTTGAAGAAGTTGCCACAAAATCATCAAGTTTGTTTGATGATGCCTTGATGGTATCTGGCGTTGGTATTTTAGGCGTATTTGCAGTGCTTTTCATATTTTTTATTACAATAAAATTATTACAAAAAACAAATAAATAATAAATAAAGGGGTGCCACAAACTGAAATTCGGCAAGAAAATAGATAAAATTTCATATTTAAAAAGTAGCAACTTATCACCAGTAAGGATAATAATATTGGTGTTAGTTGCCCTTGCCATTATTGCGTTTGTGGCATCTACTTTCTTTTTTAAAGAAAGTTCAAGCTTACAAGTAGTAAAGATACCTAGCCCTATTGATGGTAACTATAAAGCCTTTGGGGATAAACTTCTTTATTATAATGGAAACACCGTGTATTGCTTATCTGATACTGGAGCTACCCGTTGGAGCTATGATATTGGCATGGAGGCAGGCTTTGACTGTAGTGATGATAATGTAGTTCTTTGGGCGGGTAGTAATCTTTATATACTTGATAAAAATGGCAATGCTACATTTACTGATAACTTGGGCACCAATATTATATATGCCCATGTTGGCAAACAGTTTATGGGTGTGGTTTTAGGGGATGATAAGGCAAGCCGCCTTAGCATTAGGGACCATAAAGGCATACAAATAGATGAAGAAGCCGATGCTTTTATGAATGATATAATTCTAGATTTTGGTTTCTTTGGCGATAGTGGCGAGTTTTTATGGACATTAAAACTGGATACTGATTCAACGGCTCCTAACACCATTTTAAACACCTTTGAGGTGGGTAAAATGAATACGGGCGAGGTATCTTTAGGTGAATATATAACCTATGAGGTGTTGTTTGAAAATGCTCGCTTACGCACTATAAATACAAGGCGTATGAACACTTATGATTATAGGGTGTCAAGGGAAACTGCTGAATCCATACTTATATATGGCTGGCAATTAATTGATAGTCAAATACCCAGTAAAGGTGATGGCGCAATGCTTTTTGCACCATCAGATCAACTTACTAACCCAAAAGCTATAAATGAATTAAGGCTTGTTATAGATGATAAGGATAACCGCTATACTTTGCCTATGAGTTGCATAGGTGCAATAGTAAATAATAATTATGTTTATGCTATTGCAAATAGTACAATATATAAGGCATCAGCCAACAGAACATACTTTAACTCCTTCCCCTTGGATTTGGAAAATGGAGCCCGTGAGGTTGTTGCCCGCCTAAGCAATGGCAAAATATTGGTAAGTGATGGTATAGAGTTGTTTATGATAACTTTGCCATAAGAGGTTTTTATGAACGTTTTAGACTATATTATTATAGGTATTATAGCTATGAGCACACTTTATGGTGTTTATAGAGGCTTTATACAAAGCCTTATAAGCTTAGGTGGCTCAATAGCTTCTGTTGCCTTATCATTTTTAATATATCCAAGCTTAGTAAACTATATTTCCACAAACCCACAAATTATACACTCCCTTTTGTATTTTACTGATGCAGATTCGCTTATTGGCGATTTGGGTTTGGCAAGCACAAGCATAAACCTTGTAAATAGCCAAACAGTTTCTAACTTGTTAGATAAGTTGCAATTAGCAAAACCTATAGATACATTACTTGCACAAAATATAGAATATAAAGTGTTTTCAACAACAAATGCTTTAAACCTTAGCGATTATGTTTCACAAACAATAATAAACATATCAATAAACGTTTTATCGTTTTTAATATGCTATTTTATAATATTTATTATATTTACATTAGTTTTAAACTTTATAAAGGGAATATTTAGGTTCCCGCTTTTAAAACAACTTGATTGGCTAGCTGGCGGATTAATGGGCTTTATTAGGGGAATAATAATAGTATTCCTTTTCTTTACATTAATACCATTATTACAAACAGTAATACCTTTAGAGTTTTTTACAAACTTTATAAATGCTAGCCAGTTGGCGCCCATATTCCAAAATAGTTCTTTTATTATTAGTATTATGAATAAACATTTCTAAAGGAGTATATTATGAGTTTAGGATCATTGTTAAAAAAAGCGAGGAACGCAAAAGGATATACCCAAGAGGATTTACAAAGAAAATCTAAGGTGGACAAAGATGTTATTAGCGCCTGTGAGCGTGGAGTATCAAAACCTACCGATGCACAGCTAAAAGCCATGGCAAAGGTGTTAGACATACCTGCAAGTGGCCTTTTGGATGCAAAAAAAGGTAAAAAGAAAACAACTACAAAAACAAGTAAAACAACAACAAAAAAAGCTACAACTAAATCTACATCTGTAAGTAGTTTAACTGCAACTGAAAAGAAATTGATTTTAGATTATAGAAAAGCTGATACTGATACTAAAAAAGCCGTTAGAGATATGCTGTCTGGCAAAAGCGATGAAAGCCCCCTTGCTGGACTTTTGGGTGGAGAAGGCTTAGGCGGAGTTATTCAGGATGCTTTAGGCAACTTGCTTAAATAAGCCTAACTATACTATTACCAAGGCTTTTATCTTGGCTCATATATGTTTCAAAAAGCCTAAATAAATCCCTAACTACATGCATGTGTTTGTTTGTATATGGTATATTCATAACCCTATCTTTTATTGTACTTAAAAGGTAAGGGCTACCCTTTAAAGCCTCTGGCACGGCGTTTAAAAGCTCGCCATAAGGGCTATCGCTATAAAGATAGGCGTTGCTAATTATTCCTTCCCTGGTTTCTAAGCCAAATATAATATTACCCCAAGCATAGTTTTCGCTTATTGGGTTTACAATATCAAAATTATATAACCATTCATCACTGGCATAATATTCTGCCAGTTTTTTTATTTTAGCATCATCTGCCATACGTATATTAAATTGGTTTGTGTTTTTATATAATGAATTAAAAGCATGTATTATAGCATTAATAATTGTATTCTCGTTTATATTTTCATTACCTATGGGTTTTAAACCATTTGGTTTATTTTCGTCATCAATATTAATAATTATGCTATGGTGAGGCACTACGCCACTTTTATCAAAATTATTTATAACAAGGTTTGTACCATTTTCGTTTATTATATTTTGGTTTTTATTCCTTATGCACTTTATGCCATTTAGCTTTAATGCTAAGGATATAACTGCGGATTGGGTTCTTATACTTGCAGACGCCCTTGAGGCTATAAAATCGATATTTAATGTGCCTAAGCTATGTTGTAAGCTTGAACCACCGTTAAACCTTCTATATAGGTTTAAATTATTTGCAATTTTATTTTTATTGCAATATAAATTACGCCCGATAGAAATCGAGCTGTAATTTTTGTATATGAACATTGCTACATAGTCGTTGGGTATAGAGCTATATAAATATTCTATTGTAGCTTGGTTGTAATAAGGGTTATCGGTTTTAGATATTAGGTATATACCGCCGCTCATAAAGCTTAAAGCTCCTTAACTTTCAATTTCCTCACGGTATTCTTCATAGCTTAAAAGTATGTTTCTGTTACCATTAAATTCTATTTTGGCAATCCACACACTAAAAGGGTTTTCTATAAGTTGTTCAGGGTGTTTTTTTAAGTTTTCATTTACCTCAACAACAACGCCATCAAAGGGAGAAAATATTTTTCCATCGCTTATTAGGGATTCTGCCCTTGCTAAAACATCGCCAGCCTTTACGGAATCGCCTGGCTTAGGTAGGCCAATATAACTAATGTTGCCAATAAGCTTTACAGCATTTTCACTTATACCCACTAATGCTGTATTTTTATCAACATATTTTACCCATTCATCGGTTCTTGTAAACATAAGGGAATCTAAATCGATCATCATATTTCCTCCTCCACAACTAGTGCACCTAATAATATACTTTTATTATTTGGTGCTGTCAAGTGTTATATGTACTTTATTATGCTAAAAACATAAAATCAATACATTTATAGGGCAATGAGAAAAACAATATTGCGAAAATATTACAATAATTAATAAAATTTACATAGTTTATAAACATATGCCTTGTATTATGCCACCGCTTTTGATACAATAATTAAGTATTTAAATAAGTAAAAGGGGATATGTATGATAAATCCACGTCAAACAATAGAGCAATTAAAACAAAATGTAGCAAAGGTAATAGTTGGTAAAGAGGAAGCTATAGAGCTAGCCCTTATTGCCCTTATTTGCAAAGGCCATGTGCTTATAGAGGATGTACCAGGCACAGGTAAAACTACTATGGCAAGCGCATTAGCACGCTCATTAAACTGTTCTTTTAAACGTATACAGTTTACACCCGACGTTGTACCAAGTGATATTACGGGCTTTACTGCTGTTAACTTTAAAACGGGTGAAATGAACTATCATGAGGGCGCTATTATGAGCCAGTTTGTTTTGGCTGATGAAATTAATAGAACATCCCCTAAAACCCAATCTAGCCTTTTAGAAGCCATGGAGGAATATCAAGTTACAGTAGATGGTGTAACCCATGTTTTACCAAGGCCTTTTATGGTGCTTGCAACACAAAACCCAAGCGAGTTTGTAGGTACATATCCACTTCCCGAAGCCCAGTTGGATAGATTTTTTATGAGAATTAATATTGGCTACCCTACAATAGAGGAAGAAATGGATGTATTAAACCGCTATACAGGCACAGCCAACCCATTGGATTCTTTACAAGCCATTTGTAGCGCTGAGGATATTATTAATTTACAAAATGTAATAGGTACAATTTACTGTTCAATGGAAATTAAGCAGTATGTTGCAACAATAGCAGCGGCTACAAGGGTACAAAGTGCATTGCAATTAGGGTGTTCAACCCGTGCAGCCATAGCCCTATTAAAAGCTGGCCAAGCTTGTGCCCTTTTGGAAGAGAGGGATTATGTTTTACCTGATGATATTAGGCGCATGGTATACCCTGTGCTTTGCCATAGAATGCAACCTACCCCCGATGCTAAGTTAAAGGGTATAACAACAGAATCCATACTGGCTAAAGTAATGGAGAATGTAACAGTTCCTGTAAGGCTTGGCTAATGGAGCCTTTTAAATGAAAAAAGAAACCACAAGAGTTATATATGTATATGTGTTTTTGGTGTTTATGGCATTGTCTGTTGGCAACCCAAGCTATTGGTTGCCGGCAATAATATTCACCTTTCTTTTGTTGTACGCATATATAAGTGCAAAGCTTGCGAGCATAAATTTGGATATAAAGCAAAAAATACCTCAAAACAATATGCCTCGTGGTTCAACAATAAATATAAGCATAAGTATTGATATAAAATCCATATTACCAATAGCCCCAGTAAAACTTTATATGTATGATAGTGCAGGTAATGAAGTTTTAGCAGAGCTTAGCCAAGGGGCAACAAAAAGCTATCAATACACAGCAGCCCATGTTGGTAAATATTATCCTGGTATAAAGTATTGTGAAGTAAGCGATATATTTGGGTTATTTGCCTTTAAGGTAAACAAACAAACGGGTGGGGAAGCCTTGTATGTTACCCCCAAACCCTTTGATATTGATGGTTTAAAGTTTGGCGCAGGGGATACTGGCGCAGAAACCATACGCCGCGCTATGGAAGATCCTTCATCCCCATCTGGGGTAAGAAAATACCAAATGGGTGACCCCTTGCGTAAAATTCATTGGAAACTATCTTTGCGAAAAAATGAATTGCTTGTTAGGCAATTTGATGAGCCTACACTGCCCACAACAACAATAATTATGGATGTGGCACCGCCTTTTGTTAGCCAAACAGCCTCAAATGAAAGAATAGCTTGTTTAAAGGATGCTGTGCTTGAAACATCTGCATCCATAGCAGTAAGCCAAATGAGGCTAGATAACAATGTTAAACTACCCGTTATGGGAAGTAATCCATTCATATTTAATAGTAATATGGGTGAGCATGTACTTTTAGAAAAGCTTGCAACAGTAAGCTTTGATGAAAATGAAAAGTTTGAACGCCTTATTATGCTTGATATGCAATCCATAAGGTTGTCGGGGGCTATAGCGGCAGTAACAACAAGGCTTAGCTCCAACTTGGCTGAAATATTATCACAAATAGCAATGAAAGGGCCAACAGTAAGGCTTTATTTGGTTACTTATGGGCCTGATAACCCTGCCCTTTTACCCATGATAAATAGGCTTCAATCCCGTAAAGTTGAGGTATGTTATGTAATACCCGAACAAACGGAGGAGGTGCCCAGTGAAAAATAAAAGTGTACTAAATCAATTTATAATAGCGTTGCTATATGGTGTAGGCATAGTATTACCCTTACTTGCTGCCTTTGGAATGTCTAATTCATTTTTTACAGGCATAGTAGTTACTGTTGTTGCCCTTGTAATAATGTTTTTATTTAAGCTTGGTAAAAAATTTAAGTTAATAGCGTTTGGGGCAATGTTGGCTATAGTTGCCTATATATTAGTTAGTGGAACAGGTGCTAATTTAATTTTCCATTGGGCTCAAATGTTTAAAGCTTTTGTACTTTATTTTAATGGGTCAAGGGCAGCCCTTATGATGTATGGTAATTATTTTGCTATTATATTGGCTTTATTCTCCGCATTATTAGCCTTCGCCGTCTCCGATCAGGAAGGTGACTTTATGGCTATGGCTATGTTTATAGTAACGGTAATGTTTATATGTTACCAAGTTTCAAACACAGCCGAGCTTATATATACTGCACCTGCATGGCTTGCGGTGCTTATTGCCGCTTTAGATAAAAATAAAAAATTCGACTTAAAAGCTAATTTGGTAGTATTAGCTATAACGGTACTTAGTTTTGTTGTTTTACCCATGCTTACATCAACAACAGCAAAGCCTTTAAATGACCTTGCTAATAATGTTACCCAGCAGGTGTTAGACCATTTGTTTTTTACAGAGGAAAGGGATGTATTCTCCCTAGAAAACTATGGTTATTATCCTGACGGTGCAAATAAATTTGGTGGTAAAGTTAAACTAAGTGATGAACCAGTTATGACTGTAAAAACAGATAAAAAGGTTCTTTTACGTGGTGTAACTAAGGATTATTATACGGGCTTTAACTTTTTATCTACAAAGGGCTCAAAACGCTATTTGTTTATTAATCCACGTTGGCTTAGTTTAAGGCAAAAGGTTTTAGTTGAAAATTTGCCGCCTAAAAATATTAGGGATAACTCCAGCCTACTTAAAACAAAACAAGTGGAAGTGGAGCTTTATAGAAGTAGCCCTACAACCCTTTTTGCTCCAGCTTATTTAAGGAAAATTAGTACACAAGGGGATATGGTGCCTTATTTTAATGAGGCAGGGGAACTATTTGTTACAAGGAATTTAGTGCCAGGTGACGTGTATACAATTACAGCCCCCATACTTGAAGGTGGGGATCCGGGGCTTGAAAATTTAGTTGAATCCGTTAAAAATGAAGATGAGTATTATAATGAAATATTTAATCAATACACACAGTTGCCTCAACACTTAGAGGAGGCTATGTATGCCCTTAGGGATAGAATAGTATCTATGGATGCACAACCTTATGATAAGGCTTATGCTATTATGAACTACCTAAGGCAACGCTATGGCTATACCCTTGATGTGGACGAAATTCCAGAAAATACCGACTTTGCAACCTATTTCCTTTTAGCAAGCAAGGAAGGGTATTGTGTGCATTTTGCATCAGCAATGACAATACTTGCTAGAATGAGTGGCCTACCTGCTAGGTATGTTGAAGGTTTTGTTGCTCAACCAGATCCAGATGGTATTGCTAGGGTTACAGGAATGAATGCCCATGCATGGTCTGAAATATACTTTGAAGGTTTCGGATGGGTGCCATTTGATGCTACTGCTCCGCGTTTGGATAATACAGGTAACAATCAAAACAATCAAAACCAAAACAACCCAGAGCCAACACCCACACCTGAGCCACCAAATGAAAGCGAGCAACCATATAATCAAGAGGAAGAAGAGGATGATACTCCTCCTGAGCCAAGTCCATCCCCTAGCCCTAGCCCAGAGCCTTCACCACAAAATCCACCCATGGATGAAGAGCATACTCCACCAACGGGGGATAATGATGATAAAAACTCAAATGGGCTAATATTATTAATATTATTGCTAATTCTGTTGTTTATTGCATATATTTATTATATGCAACCAGATAATAGGGCAAAACGTGTTAAAACACAAAAGGACAAGATATTCATTTATGCATCAGCTATATTTACACTTATACAGCTTTATAATCGTAAATCTTCCCAAATTGAAGCAGATGAAACCTTGTATGAGTATTCAATAAAAATTGAGAATATGGAAGTGTTGCCCTTATCAATTATTGGTTTTGCATCATCACTAAATAAAGCGGCATATTCAAAAAATAAAAATTTGAATATAGAGCTTGAGCATACTGTAAGCATTTACAAAAAACTGATAAAAGCATTACCGTGGTATAAAAAAGCCTTTGCATATTTGATGCCAGCATTAAAACCATATAATTTTAAGCAAAAAGTTATAAATAAATCAAAGCTTAAGGCAAAAAAGTAATATAAAGCCCAAAAGTTATGCTTTTGGGCTTTTTTATCAAAATAAAAAGCGACTTTAATGTCGCTTTCTTTATTTACAATACTTTTTTATTAGTTCTACAATTTCCTTTGTGCCATCCTTAGCCATATCGGTTTCCATATTGTTGATAAGGGATTGTTTATCGTTATATAAGCTATTTATGGCTTCTATAAAACTTTCCTTATTCATGTTTTCTTGTAGTAATAGCTTTGCAATTCCTCTTTGCTCAAAGCTTTTAGCATTTAATATTTGATCGCCTCGGCTTGCCCCTAGGGGTAATGGTATTAATAACATAGGCTTTTTTAATGCGTGAAATTCTGTTATTGAGTTACTTCCGGCCCTAGATACTATAATGTCGGCAGCTTGCAAAACATTTGGCAATGTTTCGTGTAAATAAGGTATTTGCACATAGCCATCTTTATCAAGTAAACTTTCATTTACTTTACCTTCGCCACAAATATGTAGTATATCAAACTTGCTTATTAGTTCATTAATACTTTCGTGTAAACATTCATTTATAGCTAAAGCGCCTTGGCTACCGCCCATAACAAGCAATATTGGTTTGTTTCCATCTAATTTGTATTCATTTAGGGCTGTATCTTTGCTACCATTAAACAATTCTTTCCTTAAGGGTGTACCTGTATAATAGCATTTTGCACCTAGCTTTGTGCTACATTCGGGAAATGTGCTTGCAATGGCTTTTGCAAATTTACTGCTTATTTTTGTTGCAAGGCCGGGGGTAATATCGCTTTCGTGGCAAATAATTGGAACCTTGTTTAATTTTGCGGCAATCACAACAGGTACAGCAACAAAGCCACCCTTACTAAATACAACATCGGGTTTAATTTTTCTAATATGAAAAAATGCTTGAATTGTTCCTGCAGCAACTTTAAATACATCTTTAAAGTTTTCCCAACTAAAATAGCGCCTTAGTTTTCCGCAGTATATTCCTTTATAATGTATGCCTTCCCTTTGCATTATTCCCGCTTCTATACTATTTTTTGAGCCTATGTATTCAATTTCAAAGCCTTCATCCTTTAGCAAAGGTATAAGGGCAAGGTGGGGGGTTACATGGCCTGCAGTACCACCACCAGTTAAAAGTACAAGTTTTTTATTCAAGGCTATGCCTCCTAAAAATAATAAGGCGGAAATCCGCCTTATAAAATTATAGTTTATTTATTAATTCATAGCTTGCGTGGTTAAACTTATGGCGAATGTTCAAAGCATCTTCTATAGGCAAGTTGTAAACACTTCCGTGTTTTTGGCCTATTGCAACGTTTGCTCTTCCGCTTCTTATAAGGTTAACTGCTTCCTCAGCTGTAGCAAAGGCAAATGAACAGTCACTAGATGTGGGTGTTGCACCCCTTTGGGTATAACCAACGGTTGTTGCCCTTATTTCAACTTTGCATAGGGCTTTAATTACCTGTGCAAGCCTATTTACATCCATCTCTTCATCGTCATGAACTTTAACGCCACTTTCCCTTAGCACACTTAACCAGTCAAAGGGTTTCATTTTATGCCAACAGTGTTCACCCATAACGAGTGTTGCCCTATTGTTGCCCCTTTTAATTAGGCTGTTAAACCTAGCGGCTATATCCTCTATGCTCCATTCCCTTTCAGGAACCACAAGCAATTCTGCGCCTGTTGCCATAGCTGTTTTAAGTGCTATATCACCACTGCGTCTACCCATAACTTGAACAATATGGGGGCGATCATGGCTTCTTGATGTTGCCCTTATGCTCCTTACTGCGTTTGTACTTACGTTAACAGCAGTATCATAGCCTAAGGTTTTTTCTGTATATCCAAGGTCGTTATCTATTGTGCCTGGTATGCACACGCAGGGTATACCTAAGTCTGATAGGAATTGAGCACCAGTAAAGCTGCCATCACCACCAACAACTATCATAGCTTCAAAGTCGTTATCATTTAGGTTTTTAGCTGCTTGTTTACGAACTTCTGGGTCATAAAAAGCTTTGCAGCGTGCAGTCCTTAAATAAGTACCTGGTAAATCAGCAATATCAAGGAGCTCTGTCTCTGTAAAGGTTTCAATGTCATCTTCGTTCATTTCAAGCAAACCGTTATAACCTTGCTTTATTCCTACTAATGGCATGCCATAATAGTTGGCTATTCTTGCAACGGATACAACGCAGGCGTTCATACCTGGGCTATCACCACCGCTTGTTAGTATTCCTATTTTCTTAACTGCCATATTCATACTCCTTAAAATAATTTTTGCTTTAATAAAAAATAATCGGCTTTCACATTATAACACAAAAAACGATAATTGCAAATGTTTACCATAAAATGTAAAAGTTTACTAAACCTTTACAATCATGCCCATGTATTGCGTTTTACCTTCTTGGGGTCAAATTTGTCCTTCGGTCGGTGGTCGTCTTCACTATGCCCAAGGGCTATTACATTTAGCGGGATTATGTGAGGCGGTAGTTGTAATATTTCGCTTACTTTTTTTAAACTGTTTTCAACGGGATGAACACCTATCCATAAGCTTCCAAGTCCCAAAGCCTTAGCGGCAAGCAATATGTTTTGCGTTGCGGCAGAGCAATCTTGCACCCAAAAATCTTTATATAAAGGTAGTTTCATTTTTAAATTACCACATACTGTTATTGCAAGGGGTGCGGTGTAAAGGGCTTTTGCAAAGTGTAAACCTTTGCCAATTTTATGTAGTATTTCAGTATTATCAATAACAACAAAAGCCCATGGTTGCCTATTTACAGCGCTGGGGGCTGCCATGCCCGCATTAAGTAGTATATTAAGTTGTTCCTCTGTTACAGGCCTATCGCTAAACTTTCTAACGCTAGTTCTTGTCATTATGGTATCAATAGTAGTATTCATAAAATCTCTCCTTAACTACTATTATAAACGTTAAACTATAATTTTCAAGCTGTTTAAAAGCATTTTGTATTAATTGACATTAAATATTAATAACATTATAATTAATATGATATTTAGTATTTGGAAGGTTTTTATATGAATTATCCTTTTAATGTTCCCCCATTTTTAGGTGAAGAATTAAAATATATAAAAGATGCAGTGGATCGCCGCAAAATATGTGGCGATGGCTTTTATACCAAGGAATGTAATAAATTTTTAGCCGATTATTGCCAAAGTGAAGGGGCACTACTTACAACAAGTGGAACCCATGCCCTAGAAATGGCAGCAATACTGCTTAATATAAAAGAAGGTGACGAGGTTATTATGCCTAGTTTCACCTTCGTTTCAACAGCAAACGCCTTTGCCCTTCGTGGCGCAAAGTGCGTTTTTGTTGATGTAAGGCCAGATACTATGAATATTGATGAAACACTTATAGAGCAGGCTATTACACATAAAACAAAGGCAATAGTTCCTGTTCATTATGCAGGCTTGGCTTGTGAAATGGATACAATATGCGCAATAGCCAAAAAATACAATATAGCAGTAGTTGAGGATGCAGCCCAAGGGGTTACATCAACATATAAGGGCAAGCAACTTGGGTCAATTGGCGATATTGGTTGCTTTAGCTTCCACGAAACAAAAAACTTTAGCATGGGCGAAGGTGGTGCCGTTTTATTAAAAACCCAAGAACTTGCTGAACGTGCTGAAATTATTCGTGAAAAAGGTACAAATAGAAGCCGATTTTTTAGGGGCTTTGTAGATAAGTATACATGGGTGGATATTGGTTCATCTTACTTACCTAGCGAGCTTAATGCTGCGTACCTATGGGCACAGCTACAAGGGCACCAAACAATAACCAATGCACGAATGGCTGCGTGGAATACATATTATAAATGTTTAAAACCCTTGGCAGATAAGGGGCTAATTGAATTACAAGCACAAATTGAAGGCTGTGAACATAATGCCCATATGTTTTATATAAAGGTTAAGGATATTGACGAAAGGTCTGCCCTTATAGAATATTTAAAAGAACGAGGCATACAGGCAGTATTCCATTACATTCCCTTGCATAGTGCAGAGGCAGCTAGCAAATATGGCTATTTTAAAGGTGAAGATAAATATACCACAAGCCATAGTGAAAGGCTTTTAAGGTTGCCCTTATATTATGATTTAAAACCAAGCGATTGTGAAATTATATCAAACGAAGTTTATAATTTTTATAAAATTAAACCTTAATGAAAGGCTTATTATATGAGCAATACTTTATTATCCTTTGTTATACCCTGTTATAACTCTAAAAACACAATAACAGCAGTTGTTGATGAAATAATTGATACCGTTAAATCAAGGCAAGGTTACGATTATGAAATTATTTTGGTGTCTGATTCATCTCCAGACTCTGTTTATGATGTTATAAAAAACCTTGCTACAACAAACCCAAAGGTAAAGGGAATAAATTTTGCCCGCAACTTTGGCCAACATGCTGCAATTATGGCGGGGTTTAGGCATAGTAAAGGGGATATTGTTTTTTCCCTTGATGATGATGGGCAAACCCCAGCGGATGAGCTTTATAAACTGGTTGATGTTGTTCAAAATGGAGCTGATATAGTTTTTGCACGTTACAAGGTAAAAAAACATAATGGGTTTAGAAACTTTGTTAGTAAAATAAATAGCTATATGATGGAAACTTTAACCAACAAACCAAAACAATTAGCTGTAAGTAGCTATTTTGCTGCAAAACGTTTTATTATTAACGAAATGGTCCATTATAAAAACCCCTACCCTTATTTAGGCGGCTTAATATTTAGGTCAACAAGCAATGTTGCCCATGTGGATGTTGAGCATAGGGAGAGGGTTGAGGGTAAATCCAACTACTCTTTTAAAAAGCTTATGGCTTTATGGCTAAATGGCTTTACAGCATTTTCAGTTAAACCCCTTAGAATTAGCACCTATATTGGTTTAATTACTGCTGCGGTAGGCTTTATATACGGCTTTTACACAATTATTCATAAGTTGATAAACCCAAATGTGCTTATAGGTTACAGCTCTATTATGGCTGCAATGCTATTTATAGGTGGTTTGGTTTTACTTATACTAGGAATGATAGGCGAATATATTGGTAGAATTTATATATGCATAAACGAGTCGCCTCAATATGTAATAAAGGAAAAAGTTAACTTGGAGGATGTTAATGAGCAATAACAAGCTTGCCACATATGGCATGTTAAATTTTGCTCTTTTGCTATACTCCCTTTCCACTGTGGCTATGAAGTATGCAGCAGGTAGCAACTTTTTATCCTTCACATTTATAGCTTGTTATGGCATAGCTTTAATACTTTTAGCTGTTTATGCTTTTATTTGGCAAAAGGTATTGGCTAAATTGCCATTAACAACAGCCTATGCAAATAAGGGTGTTGTTGTAATTTATGGCTTTGTGTTTGGTGCATTACTATTTGGTGAACAAATTAGCCTAAAAGCTGTTATAGGTGCTGTTATAGTATTAGTAGGAATATATTTGGTGGTGGGTGGCGATGAATAATTTGGCTTTATTTATTGCACTTACAGGTGCATTATTAGGTGCAGTATCACAGTTTATGCTTAAATTAGCAGCAAATAAAAATTATAAAACTGGCTTACAACAATATGCTAACCCTTTAGTTATAGGTGCCTACCTATTGTTAATAATTATTACACTAGCAAACCTTTATTCCTTAAGGTTTATACCTATATCACTTATGCCACTTATAGAGGCAACAAGCTATGTTCATGTGGCTATTATAGGTTACTTTTTTTTAAAGGAAAACATATCCACAAAAAAAATTATAGGCTTAGCTTTAATAATTATAGGCCTAATTATTGCAAGTATATAAGGAGTAACAATGCTGCCAACAGTAAATAAAAAATATAATGACTTAATATTAAAGTTTGGTATTATTATACTTTTGTTATGGCCTATACTTTTTGTTACAAGAGGTGTAGATTTGCACGATGCAGGCTATTACCTTGCCAACTATAAGTATTATTTAAGTGGTGAGCTAACCCCAAATATTAGTATGGCATTAACAAACATTGTTGGTGCATTAATATATAAAATAAGCCCAGATGCAAAACTGCTAACTTTTAGGGTATTAGATTGGGCTTTGAATGCTTTTACATGGTACTTTATTATTAAACTATTTAAAGACCATATACCAGCCGTATGGCTTATACCTATGATGTTTGTAGCGGAGGCCATGATAAGGCGTTATCCTATGACCCTTAGCTATAACACATTTTCATTTTCGTTTTTTGTTTTAGCTTTATATTTGCTAATAAAGGGCTTAAATGAGGATAATCAAAGATATGTAAATATAAGTGGATTAATAATAGGCTTAAATGTTTTTTTTAGAATACCCAATGCCTTGCAGGCGGTAACCGTGTTTTTGCCTTTATGGTATGCATTTACAGGCAAAAACACTATGGCAAAAGGCTTTAAACAAGCTTTAAAATTCACATTATTTGGTTTTATTGGTTTATTTATTGGCTTTGGCTTGGTAGTTGCATTATTTGGTGTTAATAACGTAATTGATGGGTTAAACTCCTTATTTCATTTATCAAAAGGCGATAGTAGCCATGGTATAGGTAGCATGTTTGATAGAATATATAGGGAGGCGTACACAGGTATAAGCTTTATTATTGAGCAATACAAGGTTTATGTTGCAATATTTTTATCTAGCATTTTTTTAACCGCATTTGTTGCAAGGTTTAAATCAAAATTTAAATATTTACTGTATTTTTTTGCAGCTATAGGCGTTATATTCGCTTCATGGTGGATATCTAGAAGAATAACTCAAAGCACATCAGTATTTATAATAGTTGTAATTTCTATGCCTTTAAGTGTGATTGGTGCTTTTATTTATAGAAAAATCAAACCAATTTTATCATTAATTTTAGCAAGTAATGTTGTGTTTATGGTTACAGTTCCATTGGGCACTGATAATGGTCTTATGCAGTTTAATTGTGCCTTACCCTTTGTGGCACTATCAATAGTTGCTGCTTTAAACAATTTACCCTATGCATGTAAATATGTTAATAGGGCTATAAATGATATTGATAATTCAAAAAGTGCATTAAAGTTAAACAAAGCAAATATAGGTGTTTTTTGTGCTCATGTAATTAAAAACACCGTAATATTACTTTTAGCTGTATTTATAGGAATAAATATTAAAGCTGCTGCTTATGATACCCTTTATAAAATAAGTTATGGCGATTTTGGCTATGAATATTTAAATACAAGCAACAATGTTCCTCAACTTTTTGGTATGAAAACCGTGCCAGAAAGGGCGATTGGCCTTGAAAAATATTATGAAGCTATAAATAAAGATGAGTTAAAAGGTGAAAAACTAATGGTAATAGGCGATGCACCCCTTGTTTATACCTTATCGGATAACAAACCTTTCTTTGGGGAAGTTTGGGCGGATTTAGATGTTATAAGCTATGAAAAATATACAACTAAGCTTAACAAGGCGGCTGAAGATGATGAATTACCCTTGATACTTATAGCTGATTTTAAGCAAATTAACAGACTACTTAAAAAATCAAAAACAAATTTTGCTGAGGAATTTGTTAAAAATAACAACTACACATTAATTGGAGAAGATATTACATTTAAATTATATAAAGCAAATTAGGAGGGAACTATGAAAAATTTCAACTTAGCTGCTATACACCACCAAAATAAAGAGGAATACCGTTACTGCAATTCTGATGGAACTGTTGTGCTTATGCTTAGAACAGGCCGTGGGGATTGGGAAAAGGTTACAGCATACATAAGCAATGGCTATGGGGCAAAGAACTTTTACCAGTCAACCCAGGTACAAATGTACCTTGCTGCCCAGGATGAAATGTTTGATTATTATAAAATAAAATTTGACCCTGAAGATCCGCGTATTAGGTATATATTTGCCCTTGAAAACAAAGGTATAAAATTATTCTATAACCCTGATGGAGTAAAGAGTGAAAAGGAATTAGTTACATCAGAAGGGGTAGTTACATTTGTTTATGCCTATGCTTACCCAGCAGAACCCAAGCCAGAGTGGGCAAGGGGCTGTGTAGCATACCAAATTTTCCCTGATAGATTCTGCCGTAAGGGAAAAATGGAAAAAAATATTGAAAGATGGAATAGCAAAAATATTACATCTGATAAGTTTTTTGGTGGAAACATTGCTGGTATGATATCTAGTGTGCCCTATTTAAAACGCTTGGGTATACAAATGGTTTATATGACACCAATATTTTTATCCGACACATCCCACCGTTATAATACCTTTGATTATTACCAAATTGACCCAATGATTGGTACAAAGGAAGAACTTAAAGAACTTGTTGATACATTGCATAAAGCAGGTATAAAAATAATGCTTGATGGTGTATTTAACCATAGTGGTCAAGAATTTGCTCCATATAAAGATGCAATTGAAAAACGCGAAAATAGCGAATATTATGATTGGTTCTTCTTTGGTGCTAAGGAATCACCAGAATGTGGCTATGCTTGTTTTGCCCATGAAAAATATATGCCTAAATTAAACTTGAAAAACCCTGCCGCAGCAGAATATTTTGCAAATGTTGGTAGGTATTGGATTAGAGAATGTGGCATTGATGGTTGGAGGCTTGACGTAAGCCCTGAAGTTCATCCTGATTTTTGGCGTTACTTTAGGCGCGAAGTTAAAAAGGAAAACCCTGATATACTTATTGTTGCAGAGTGCTGGGATGACTCCCGTGAATGGTGTAATAATGGTGATATGTTTGATAGCACAATGCACTATGTATGGAGCCGTGCTGTTTGGCAAATGTTTGGCGGTAGGGATATTACAATAAAGGAATTTGATGCAAGAATAAACCGTGCTTTTGTAACCTATCCAGAAGAAGTAACAGAGGTGCTTTGGAACATATTGGGTTCCCACGATACTATGCGTATATTAACAAGGGTTGGGGAACGCCTTGAAAGTTTAGAATCTGCTGCGTTTTTCCAAATGACTTGCCCAGGCATACCAATTATTTACTATGGTGATGAAATAGGCATGAAGGGTGAAAATGACCCCTATTGTCGTTACCCAATGAAGTGGAACGATACTAAGGAAAACAATGTTTTGCGTTATTATAAATTGCTTGCTCATTTAAGGCAAAAATATCCATCCCTTATGTATGGTGATTATAAAACTTACCTTGTTGATGATGAGGCAGGCATTTATGCATACACAAGGAATTATAAAAACGAAAGCATGCTTTGTATAATTTGCGCTAAGGATATAGATCAAAGCAGGGTAACAATAGCTATACCAAACGAGCTTGCTAAGCGTATATATCTAAGGGATGAGATAAGCTCTGAAAGGTATAATTGTGCAAATGCTAACCTTGTGCTACCATATAAATATGGAAAATGCTACGCTTTCCCAATAACAAAAACATTAGACCAATTAATGAAATGAGGTTTATGCCATGTCTGAAAACAAATCCTTCTTTCAAAAGCTAAAGGATGGCCTATTTAAAAGCCGTTCTAACGTTGCCGATAAGGTGGATGAACTTGTTGAAAATACACGTAAAATAGATGATGATTTTTATGAAGAACTTGTTGATATATTAGTGCTAAGCGATGTAGGTGGAAAACTATCCGATACAATAGTTAACAATGTTCGTAATCGTGTAGATTTAGAAAAAATTAAAGATGCTAAAAAAGTAAAAGAAATTTTAAAAAATGAACTCCTTAAAATTATAGACCTAACTAAGCCAGATTTAAAATGGCCAATGGTTCAGCTTATTGTAGGCGTAAATGGTGTTGGTAAAACAACTACAATAGGCAAATTATCTGTAAGGTTTACAAACCTTGGTAGAACAGTTATGATGTGCGCTGCTGATACATTTAGGGCTGCCGCATCACAACAATTAAGCATTTGGGCAGATAGGGCAAAGGTGCCAATTATTAAACATGCTGAAGGGGCGGACCCTGCTGCAGTTCTTTTTGATGCAATACAAGCAGCAAAAAGTAAAAAGGCAGATTTATTGCTTGTAGATACAGCGGGAAGGCTACATAATAAGAAAAACCTTATGGATGAAATGAATAAGCTTAGAAGGGTTATTGATAAAGAATACCCCGAGGCAGAAGTTCGTAGCCTTATGGTACTTGATGCCACAACAGGCCAAAACGGATTGGCTCAGGCGCAAGCGTTCTCTGAATTTGCTAATATTAATGGTGTTGTATTAACCAAAATGGATGGTACAGCAAAGGGTGGTATAGCTTTTGCTATAAGCCAAGAATTAAAAGTTCCAATAATGTATGTAGGTGTGGGCGAGGGTATAGATGATTTACAATCATTTAATGCTAAGGAATTTGTAGATGCCCTATTAGGTGAAAATTAATATGTTAATACCTGCACTTATAAGGCGTAAAGCCTTTAAAATGCTTAAGAAGGATTGGCAAACGGCACTTTTACTTTCCTTCTTTTCAGAAATTTTTATTACGGTACTGCAAGTTGTGGTTTTAAGGCTTGTAAATGAAGATTTTATTTACACCTTAATGGCGGGTGAACTACCTATTATTGATGTTGCCCAATCAAAGCTAATTGTTATATTATCAATACTTGCATTACTTATTAGCCCTGTACTTAAATTAGGTACAATGGATTATTTTGTTAAAAGGTATTTGGGAGAAACCCCACCTTTTACAATGCTTTTTTCTCAGTTAAAAAACTATTTTAAAGCAATGGGCTTGTTTGTGCTTAGAACATTAATTATTGTACTTTGGAGCATAATACCAATGGCTGCAATGTTTGCTTTAATATACTTTGGGGTGCTATCTGCAAACGCAGTATCCTTTTTAAGCCCAATATTTATTTTACCAAGCCTTTTTGCTTATGTTAGGTTCTTTAACGCCCCTTTTATTATGGTGCATGAAAACAAAGGTATAATAACATCATTAAAACAGAGTAATAGCATTGTTAAGAAAAAAGAAATACCTATGTTTTCAATGCTTGCATACTTTTTGTTGCTAGAATTTGCTGCAAGCTGGCTTATGGGTATATTCACTGCAAGCCCAGTAATAGCCTTAATAATATCCCAAGCAATAGGCCTAGTAATAAAAGCGTATTACAACATAGCGGTTGCGGGCATGTATTGCAACTTGAGCAATTTAGATGTAATTAGCGCGGAGGATTTAACTAAAAACAATCCACCACAAATTTAATATAAAAATACTGCTAAAATTAAGCAGTATTTTTTATTGTTTTTATTGTGAATTTAATGTAAATTAGGCTTTTATAATACATACAATAATTTACAAATTAATAAAATAATGATAACATTATTTTGCTTTACTTAAGCAAATTATCTTTGTAAAGGATTGAGTTTATGCCAAATTTTAAATTAAATGATTCTGTTTTTATAGCAGCAACTGAAAAATTTCAAACTCCTTTTCACCTTTATGATGAACAAGGTATTATAGATACAATTAAAAAACTTAAAAAAGCCTTCTCTCCAGCACCTTTTAAGGAATATTTTGCTGTAAAGGCTTTACCAAACCCAGCCATTTTAAAAATTGTTAAAGAAAATGGCTGTGGTGTAGATTGTGCATCATTAGCAGAACTTATGCTTGCCGAAGCTTGTGGCTTTAGTGGTGATGATATTATGTTTAGCGCTAATACAGTGCCGGATGAGGAGTTCGCCTACGCTAGAAAGCTTGGGGCTATAATAAACCTTGATGATATCAGCCATATTGATGCCTTGCATAATAATGGTGGAATACCTGAAACAATTTGCTTGCGCTTTAACCCAGGTGGAATTTTTATGGATCAAAATGATATTATGGGCAGCCCTGGGCAAAGCAAATATGGTATGACAAGGGATCAGCTTACAGAGGCGCTTATTAAGCTTAAAAAGCTTGGGGCAAAAAGGTTTGGCCTACATGCCTTCCTTGTAAGCAATACAAGGGAAAGCAAATATTACCCAGAACTGGCTGCTTTGCTTATGAAAACTGGTATAATCCTTATGGATGAAACAGGCTTGCAATTAGACTTTTTAAACCTTTCTGGTGGCATTGGTATACCTTACCATAAAAATGAAACTGAAGCCGATATAGATAAAATTGGTGAAGGAGTAAATTTTGAATACCAAAGGGAGCTTATTAATAGAGGTGTAAAGGGAGTAAAAATATTCTCAGAGCTTGGTAGATACTTAACTGGACCTCATGGGTGGCTTGTAACAAAAGCTATACGCTATAAGGATATTTATAAACAATATATTGGTGTTGATGCATCAGCCTGTGACCTTATGCGCCCAGCTATGTATGGGGCATACCACTACATAGGCGTTGTAGGTAAAGGCGATGCAGAACGTACAGAAGTCTATGATGTTGTTGGCTCCCTTTGCGAAAATAACGATAAGTTTGCTATAGATAGAAAATTGCCTAAAATTGATAGTGGAGATATACTTGTTATACATGATACGGGTGCTCACTCAAGGGCAATGGGATATAACTATAATGGAAAAATGCGCTGTGGTGAAGTCCTTTATACAAAAGAAGGCAACTTTAAATTAATACGTCGCAGTGAAACCCCTAAAGATTATTTCGCAACATTAGATATTTATGATGATGAAGCAATAAGAAAGTTGGCAGAATAATGAAAATAATAGAAAATTATACCGATTTAATTGGAAACACACCTCTTTACCATGCAAAAAATCTAGAGGATAAATTAAACCTAAATTTTAGGCTTCTTTTAAAATTAGAAATGTTTAACCCTGCTGGTAGCGTTAAGGATAGGGCAGCCTTATTTATGATAAACAAGGCTATTAAGGATGGCTTACTTAAAGAAGGCTCAACCATAATAGAGCCTACAAGTGGAAATACAGGCATAGGACTAGCTTCAATTGCTATACCCATGGGCTATAAAGTTATACTTGTTATGCCCGATACTATGAGCCAAGAGCGTAGGTCATTGCTTGCAGCATACGGTGCAGAGCTTGTTCTTACCCCTGGCGCTGAAGGCATGAAAGGCTCAATTGCTAAGGCTAAGGAAATGTTGGCAGAAACACCAAACTCTTTTATGCCAAGCCAATTTACTAATATGGCAAATGTGGAGGCCCACTATAACACAACAGGCCCAGAGCTATGGAACCAAACAGATGGAAGTATTGATTACTTTGTATCAGGCATTGGCACAGGTGGCACAATAACGGGTACAGGCAAATACTTAAAAGAAAAAAACCCTAAAATAGAGCTTGTTGCAGTTGAGCCGGTAAACTCTGCTGTACTAAGCGGTAAACCCAGTGGTAAACACAAGCTACAAGGTATAGGTGCAGGCTTTGTACCAGAAATATTAGATACTAAAATTTATAACAATATTGTTACCGTTGAAGATGATGAAGCTCTTGCTATGGCTAAAACAATTGCCCGCACAGAAGGCTTAATTGTAGGTATATCATCAGCGGCAGCTGTTGTTGCTGCAATAAAAATGCAAAACATAGCAAACACTCAAGGTAAAACAATTGTAGCCTTGTTGCCCGATACAGGCTTACGCTATATATCAATGGGAATATATAACTGAGGTAAATAAAATGATATCTTTCTCCTGTGACTATTTAACTGGTGCATGCCCTGAAATACAAAGTGCATTAAACAAGGTTAATAATATGCTTCATGCTCCATATGGTGATGATGATTTTAGCAAGGCCTCGGAACAAGCCATATTAAAAGCTTGCGAAAGTACCAATGGCAAAGTATGGTTTTTATCTGGTGGAACCCAAAGTAACATGACCTTTATTAAGGCTTGTTTACGCCCTCACGAAGGAGTAATTAGTACAAATGAAGCCCATATAGCTACCCACGAAACAGGTGCTATAGAGTCAACAGGGCATAAGGTTATTACAGTTCCATCAGGAACAGGTGAAAATGCAGGCAAACTAAGTGCAAATCAAATAGAACAAGTGGTTTTAAAGCATAGGCAGGACCCATCTTTTGAGCATATAGTAAAACCTAAAATGGTATATATCTCTCAACCAACAGAACTAGGTACTATTTATAGCCCCGATGAAATTATTGCTATTGGAAATGTTTGCAAAAAGTACTCTTTATATTTTTATGTAGATGGGGCAAGGCTTGCATGTGCCTATGCTCATATAAACGATAATTACAAAACAAACCTATTAAAGCTTTTAGCGCAAAATTGTGATGGCTTTACAATAGGTGGCTCTAAATGTGGGGCTTTGTTTGGTGAAGCATTAGTTGTGCTAAATGATAATATTAATCAAGATTTTAAGTATATAGTAAAACAAAGTGGAGCGCTTATGTCAAAGGGCTTTATTATTGGTGTACAATATGCTGAGTTTTTTAAAAATGATCTTTATTTGAATATTGGCAGGCATTCAAACAATATGGCAATGCAAATAAAACAAATATTCAAAGGCTTTAATTTTGTTTCCAACTCCTACACAAACCAGCAGTTTCCAATAATACCAATGGATTTGTATAATTACTTAAAGGATGATTTTGCTTTTTCTTTATGGGAAAAATTGCTTGATGAAATGGTTGCTGTGCGTTTTGTAAGCAGCTACATTACAACTCAAGCGGATATAGATGCTCTTGATAAGGCTGTAAAAGCTTTTTATAAAAAATATTCAATATAATCAATAATTGTAAAGCATTTGTAAACATTTTTAAATTGAAGAATAATTCGCAAAATTGGCGCAAAATTCACCATTTATGCCAATTTTGTTTGGTGACAAATTTAACAAGCTATTGTATAATTACAGTATAAAGAGTTTTTAAATAATAAAGGAGAGATAATTATGCGTAAAAATAATTTTGTTGTATTTATAGCATTGTTGCTCGTAATGATAATACCAGTTATGGCATTTGCATCACCAGCTAATGACTATAGGGAAGAAGGCCTAAAGGCAGCTAAAGAGCAAGTAGTTAAGTATGAACTTGGTATTATGCCTGGTATGTTCGCAAATGAAAAGGGCGAAGATGGTGTTGCTGACCTTCTTAAAGCAATAGCAATTGAAACACATAGCCTTGGGGATAAACAGTTTGCTTTAAACTTGCTATTAAATGCTGTACCAGAGCTTACATTGTTGGTTAATACAGATGAAAATGGCACAATATTTGCGGAAATTCCTCAATTCCAAGCTCCAGTTTTTGAGATAACATTGGAAGATATTTTTGCTGCTATGGAAGCAAATGGTCAAAAAATTGATGATAGGCAAAAGTTAGAAATTGCAAAATTGCTAAAAGGCGATGAAGATGATCTAGAGGAAATTTTTGGCGAGTTTGATAATGAAGGCGTAAAACTTGACCTTGAAGAACTTAAAAATCCAGAAAAAACTGGCGATGAAGTTTTAGATGCATGGTTTGCTGAAAAAGCAAAAACAATGGAATTTGTTGAAAACCCAGAAGAAAATCCAAAGCACGATAAAGCTGTTTATAAAGTTTCTATGAAACTTAATAACGAAGATATATTAACAATAATGTCTTCAAAAACTGCTCAAGAAGCTATAATGGCTCAAGCTGCAGCTATGCAACAAAGTACACAAGCAACTGGAACAACTGAAACACCAGATTTTGCAACTGTTTTCCAACAAGGGCTAGAAGCCTATAAAACAGGTGCTGTAGTGCTTGATGCAACAGTAAGCTACTACATTGATGCAGAATCTTATTTAGTTGCTATGGAAATTCCTATGACAATGGATGTTGATGCTGAAAAGATGGCAGAGTTAAATAAAAAACTTGCGGCTGAACAACAGCCTCAAGAAAGCGATATGGAACAACCACCAGTGCAACAATCTGTTGGTAAAATGGATATGAATTTTAATTACTATAGGTTAACAGAAAACAACTTCTACAACCACAAAGTTGAGTTCCCAGTTAATATTGATGGTAAAACTATAATGAATACCACATTTGCTGTTAATGTTCCAACGGATGATGATATTCAACAATATAACTTAAAAGCAAATGTTGAGCTTAATGATGAAACAAATGGAAAAATGGAATTAGGCGTAAACAGCGACCTTATCTGGAATGGTAACAAAGCCCATGGCGTTACAGCCCTTAAATTACAACAGGCCGAAAACGTAACAGGTGCAACAATTGATGTAAATAGCGAAGTTAGTGATGCGGAAGGCATTGTTACAAAATTTGATGTTTATGTTAAAATGGGCCCTGCAGAGGCATATACACCTGAAGTTACAGAAAACGATATGAAGTTTGCTACAATAACAGTTACAGAACAGTTTGTTGAACCTACCGAAGTATTTGAAGCACAACCAGCTAAGGCTGAAAACAAAGTAAGAATATTAACCCTTGGCTCTGAAGAAATGGAAGCTTTAACAACACAACTTGAACCAGCACTACAACAGTGGCTTGGTGGCTTAATGCAAAAATTGCCCGCAACATTCTTAAATATGATTATGCCACAACAAGAAACTGCACAACCATAATTTTAATTAATTAAATAAAAATGCATGGCAAGCTTAATGCTTGTCATGCTATTCTTATTATTTGGAGGCGAACCATTTGACAAAAGAAGTGTTTGAGCTTACATCACTTGCAGCAAGATATTGGTTCGTTTTTTTGCTTTTTGTTATTGTAATAAGGTCTTATTTTTGGCTTGGTAGGGATAATAGGGCATGGACCCGCAAAGTAAAATCCGTACCCAGCGCTGGTAATGTTGGCGAAGCTATAGTAATTATTGGCAATGCACAAATACCACAGGGTAAAACTATACCTATTCCCAGGGAAGGGGATATGGGTTCTGGCCATGGTTGCGATATTCAAATAAAATCTCAATTAGTAAAAAAACATCATATATGCTTTCGCTTTGAGGAAAACAACGGCCTTTTTGTACAATTGCTTAGCAATGCCAAGGTGTTCGTTGATGATATAGAGCTAAGTGGCAAAAATAAAAAAGCATACATATTACATGGCTCAACATTAGTAATTGGCGATGTACAGCTTAAGTTCCTGTTTTTTGCAGGCTTAGGTGTTCCTTATGCTCCAAAATCAACGGGTGAAGCATACATGGTGCAAGATCCATTAGCGATGCAAGCCTATATGCAACAAATGCACATGGCTAATATGTATGCACAAAATCCAGCCACCTATAATAATGAAAACTATATGGATGGAAAATATAGCGAGGAATATGCGGAAGTTTATGATGATTCTGAGTATATAGATGATGAATATGATTCAAATTTAGCTTATGAAGAAAATGATGAAGATATAGAAAATGATGAAGAAGAGTATATAGATCCTGACATGGAGGATTTTTCACATATAGGGGGTGAACGTTAATGGAAATAGGTTCACCTAGAATAAACAAAAAGCGCGATAAGGCTGCAAGTAGGCTTTCAGCAACTATAATTGTATTTTTTATTACCGGTTTTGGTTTAATTGCCCTTAAACCTGCAGAAACTTTTGATTATAGAAATATTGTTATGATGTTTGCTATACCCCTTGTGCTTTATTTTAATATGAGTTTATTACCAAGGCTTTTCCCTGTGGATAGGTTGCTTATGTGCATGGTAAGTTTCCTTTGTGGCTTAGGTGTTTTAATACTTTACAGTACAAATACGGATAGGGGCATACAACAAGCGGTATATTATGGCGTAGGCACAGTATTTATGCTTTTTTGCCTTATGTTTGTTCGCTTTGTACCTAAGTGGGATGTACTGTCGTGGCTACTTTACCCAATAAGCTTAGCCTTGTTAGTATTGCCTTTGGTTTTTGGTAGAGAAATAAATGGTGCAAAAAACTGGATATTCTTTTCAGGTATATCAATACAACCAAGTGAGCTTGTAAAAATTACACTTATTATAGTGTTTGCCTATACTATGAGTAGATACCAAAGGCTTAGTTGGATGGTTTTTTTAGGTGCTTGTATGGTGGTACTTATGCGCCAAAAAGACTTGGGTGCTGTTTTACTTTATTTTGCAACAGCCCTAGTTATGTACTATGCATCCAGTGGAAGCCTTAGAATTATTGCTATGTTTGTTGTTGCAGGTATTGGTGCATCTATCTATGGCTATGAAAAATTTAGCCACGTACAAAAACGTGTGGCTATTTGGCTAAACCCTTGGGCAGACTATGAAAACAGTGGTTACCAACTTATACAATCCCTTGTTGCAATAGCCTCTGGTGGCCTTTTAGGTATGGGCCTTGGCTTAGGCAACCCAAGTGTAATACCAATTTATTATACAGACTTTATTTTTTCTGTTATATGTGAACAGTTTGGTATACTCTTTGGTGGCCTTGTTCTTGCAATATATGCTATACTTGTACTTAGGGGCAGTTTCATCGCTCGTAGCTCCTCTACACGCTTTCATTCGTTGTTGGCTTTAGGTTGTACAGCTATGTTATGCATACAAACCTTTGTTATTATAGGTGGGGTAATAAAGTTTATACCCCTCACAGGTGTAACAATGCCCTTTGTTAGTTATGGTGGCTCATCATTATTAAGTAGTATGGGCCTTGTTGGTGTTTTGCAAGGCGTTGCTTGCTATAATGGCGATACTTTGCAAGATGATATATATATGAGCCATAGGGATAATTATATTTAAGGAGGATTGCTTTTGAGAGAATTAAGGTCGAGAATTCGTATAATAACATTCCTTCTTATTATGATGCTTGCAATAGTATTAGCATATTCTATTTACAGCATAAACGTGTATGGCACACGTTGGTTTGCCTATGGTAGAAACACAAGGGTATTATCCGATAAAAATGTGGTTATACCTGGTAAAATTGTAGATAGGAATGGCGTTGTGCTCGCCTATACAGATAATACTGGAAACAGGCAATATCAACAAGATAAAACAAAGCGTAGTGCCGTTGTGCACCTAATTGGCGATAACCAAAACCAAGTATCTAACGGTGTTGAAAAATTTCAGGCGCGCTACCTTTATGGTTTTGATACATCCCTAAGCGAACGTATCGAGCAATTTATAAACGGTAAACAACGCTATGGCGATGATATACAAATTACTGTGGATTCAGAGCTTAATACTTATATTGTTAATAAGTTTAATGAGGATAAGGATTTAAGGGATAAAGGTGCAGGCATAGTTGTTATGAACTATAAAACGGGTGAAATTGTTAGCCTTGTAAGTATGCCTGTATTTGACCCTGTAAACATACCACAATCTGCTTTTACAGATGTAAGGCGACCCTTTTGGAACAGGGTAACCCAAAGCACATTACCACCTGGTAGTACATATAAAATAATAACAATGGCTAGCGCTTTACAGTTTGCCCCAGAACTTGCTAATAGTGAGTTTAATTGTGATGGTGCTATTTTTGTAAATAACCATACAATAAAAGATGCAAATGCTGCAGTACATGGCCCAATAAAGCTACAAAAAGCCTTTGAGGTATCATGTAACAACACTTTTGCTAAAATTGCATTAAGCTTGGGTGATGAAAAATTATCCGAAACTTCAGAAGCCCTTGGTTTTAATGATAACTTCCTGTTTAGGGATATTGTTGTTGAAAACAGCGTTTACCCTTATGATGGAAGGAACGATCTTGAAATGGCCCTTTCAGGTATAGGGCAAAGTAAAATATTAGCAACCCCTATGCATATGTGTATGATAGCATCAGCCGTAGCAAATGATGGGGTTATGATGGAACCCTATTTGCTTAACAAAGTTGTTAGCCATGGGGGAACGGAGCGCACAATAGAGGGCCCAAGGGAATACCGAAAAGTACTAGATAACAATATAATAAAACCTGTATACAATGCAATGCTTGGTGTAGTAAAAAATGGCACTGGCAAAAGGGCAGCGGTTACTGGTATGAATATTGCAGGCAAAACAGGCTCTGCAGAGGGCATGGTAAATGGTAAAGAGGCTACACATGCATGGTTTGTAGGTTTTTCTGCTAATAATGATACACCGTATGCTCTTTGTATTATGGTAGAAGGTGGCGGTGGTGGTGGTTCTGTAGCAGCACCATTAGCATCACAAATATTTGCCTATTTAAAGGCTCGTTATAAATAAAGGAGAAAATATGACTAAACTGGATTCAAAAGTATTGCTTGTTGATGGTAATAGCTTGCTATATAGGGCTTTTTTTGCTTTACCGCCCCTTTCATCAAATGGTGTGCCAGTAAATGCTGTACATGGCTTTTTTTCCATGCTATTTAAAGCCATAAGCGAAAATAAACCAAGTAGTGTTTTTGTAATGATGGATGAGGCAAGCCCGACATTTAGGCATGAAGAATATACAGAATATAAGGCGGATAGGCCACCAGCGCCCGATGATCTTCGCCCTCAGTTTGGTTTAATGCGCGAACTTCTTTCCGCTATGGAAATTCCAGTTATATCTCAACCAGGCTTTGAGGCTGACGACCTTTTGGGCTCAGCAGCACAAATAGCTAATAACAACAATATACCCGCAATTATTCTTACAGGGGATAGGGATGCTTTGCAACTTGTTAGTGATAAAACACAAGTTCTTATTACCAAAAAAGGTATAAGTGAGTCATTGTTATTAGACCCTAAAGGGGTTAAAGATAACTATGGAGTAAACCCTAGCCAAATTACAGACCTTAAAGGCCTTATGGGCGATAAAAGTGATAATATACCAGGGGTTCCTGGTGTTGGTGAAAAAACAGCCCTAAAACTTATTGGCGAGTATGATAATTTGGAAAACGTGCTTGAAAACGCCCATAACATAAAGGGCAAACTTGGTGAGCGCTTGCAGGAAAATAAACAACTTGCAATATTCTCTAAAAAGCTAGCTACAATTATATGTACAGTACCAATAGATGTTGATTTTAGCCATCAAAATATTAGCCTAATACCTAATGGTATAAATGAGCTAAAAAAATATAACCTTAATAGAGTTATTCAAATAATACAAGGCTTGTTTTCTGAAAAAGGAGCTTACGGGCACTTAGATGTAACAATGCCAGATATTAAGCTGGATATAAAAACCACACCGCAAAAAACCATGCAAAATGATGAAATTGGTGATTGGGCTCTTGTAAAAAAAGACTTTTTAGTTAAAGGTGAAGTTCTACCTAATGTAATGCCTGAAGCTAATTCAAGTATAATAATAAACGATGAATTAGGGCTTAAAAAGTTTACATCTTCATTAGTTGATGAAAGCTTCCTCGCATTGTACTTTAGCCCTAATTTTGATAAAATAAACCTGTATATGCAAAGTGGAACGTATGCTGAAATAGGTATAAAGGTAGATATGATAAGCGAAGGCTTACCCTATGATGTAGCATTTTCAATAATTGTAAACGCAATAGGTAAAACAAAGCTAGTATTACATGGGCAAAAGAATTTTTTAAATGAATGTTCAAAATTAAATTTGCCCATACTAAAAAATTGTATATGGGATACTATGATAGCAGCCTATATACTAAATTCAGACCTTAATAAACCAACCTTAGATAAACTTGTATTACCTCAAGAAGCTAATGCAAAAACCTTGTATTCTTTGGCTTTGGAACAGTTTTCAAATATAAGCTCACAAAATATGCTTTTACTTGCAGAAAACATGGAGTTTCCATTATCCCGTGTACTTCATAGCATGGAACAATTAGGCTTTTTGCTTGATGGTGATGTGCTTATGGATTTATCTACACAGTTTACTAAGGAAGTAGAATTTTGCAAAAGTGAAGTTTACAGGCTTACAGGCTTTGATGATTTTAACCTGAATAGCCCTAAACAGTTGCAAGAAGTTCTTTTTGAAAAACTTGGTTTACCCCATGGTAAAAAAACTAAAAGCGGTTATAGTACTGATGCTGAAACCCTTGAAAACCTTGAGGGTTTGCACCCTGCCATTGAACCATTGTTAAGGTATAGAAAGTTTAGTAAGCTAAACAGCACATATATTGAGGCGCTTATAAGGCTTACAACAAAAACCCCTAGAGTACATACTAGCTTTGATCAAACAGGTACGGTTACAGGTAGAATTTCTAGCCTTGAGCCTAATTTGCAAAATATTCCAATAAAAACTAAGGAAGGCGCAGAAATTAGGCGCGCATTTATAGCAAAGGAAGGCCATGTACTTCTTGATGCAGACTATTCTCAAATAGAGTTAAGGGTGCTTGCCCATTTAAGTGATGATGAAGCTATGATAGATGCCTTCTGCTCTAATGAGGATATTCATGCTAGAACAGCCTCTGAGATATTTGATGTACCCCTTAATATGGTTACTAGCGAAATGCGTTCAAACGCTAAGGCAGTAAACTTTGGCCTAATATATGGTATAAGCACATTTGGTTTAGCACGCAATACAAAAATATCCATAAAGGAAGCCGAGTATTTTATGGGTAAATACTTCGAACATTACCCAGGGGTAAGGGCTTTTATGGATAAATGTGTTGAAGAAGGAACAAAAAACAAGGCAATATATACCCTTTTCAACAGAAAAAGAGAATTGCCAGAACTTTCAAATAAAAATGCAAATGTAAGGGCCTTTGGCAAACGTGTTGCCATGAACACTCCCGTACAGGGTACCGCTGCTGATATTATTAAGCTTGCAATGGTAAGCGTATATAATATTTTGGAAAAAGATTATCCTATGGCAGACCTAATACTGCAAGTGCATGACGAGCTTATTATAGAATGCCCTGAAAACATGGTAGATGAACTTTCAAAAGTTTTAAAAAACACAATGGAGAATATCGTAAAGCTTAAAGTACCCCTTGTTGCTGATGTAGGGGTTGGAAAAAGCTGGTTCGATGCAAAATAATATGATAATAGTGGCAATAACTGGTGGTATAGCTTGTGGTAAAAGTTTTTGCACTTTGGTTTTTCAAAGCAATGGTATCAAAACCTTGGATGCGGATATAATTTCACACGGCATAACAAGCAGTAAAGGGCCTGCCCTTGATGCTATTGCTAACACCTTTGGTAAAGAGTATGTTAAAAATGGAAGCATGGATAAAAACGCCATGGCAAAACTTGTGTTTGGCAATAGTAATGCTAGGCAAAGGCTTAATGATATACTTCACCCAATTATATACAACGCCATTAAAGACGAATTGTATAAGCTTGAAAAACAAGCTTGCCCAATTGTAGCCGTTGAAATTCCCTTGCTTTTTGAGGCGAATATGGAAAACTTGGCAAATTATATTATTTGCTGCCATACAACAAGGCAAATACAAATAGATAGGTTAATTAAACGCAATAATTTAAGCGAAAAAGAAGCTATAAAAAGAATAGATTCACAAATGAGTTTGAAAAAAAAGATGGAATTATCAGATTTTCTTGTAGATACTTCATATAGTTTTGAAAACACACAAGCTCAAGTAGAATCTATTATAAATAAAATTAAGGACGGTATTGATGAACCAAAGCAATAGGCCAAGAAGGCAAAATAGGCAACTTTATAAAGATGATAATTTAAACCTGCCTGCTAAGCGTGAAGGTTTAAAAAGCCCTATAATAAATGATGCAGGGCTTGTTGACTATGCTGAGGAAAACATTCAAACCTTTAATAATAGGGTTAAAAAAATAAAAATAGATAAACCTAAGTTTGAGCGCGCCCAAAAACCCTTAAAAGCATATAACAGATTTCCTGGAGAACAACTTGTACAGGCTCAAAATTATAATTACACACCAAATGCTAATGTTCAGGATTATAATCAAAATGAATATGATTACAACCCAACACCATTAAACACAATGCAACAAAACCCAGAAGAGCCTAAAAGTAAAAAGAAGATAGCAAAGCCAATAAAAATGGTAGCTATAATTTTACTAGCCTTAAATTTACTTACAGGGGCAATAATACTATCTTTAAACGCTTACATTGTAAGTGCAGAAACAGCAAAAAAGAAAGAGCATGAAAGGGTAGTAAACAACCACCCTTTATATTATAAAAATAGTATTATTCAAACGGCAATAAGGTATAACTTACAGCCCGCTTATGTATCAGCTATTATTAAAAATGAAAGTAGCTTTAGGGCAGATGCTGTTAGTAGTGTAGGGGCTTTAGGGCTTATGCAACTTATGCCCGATACTGCCGACTGGATTTCTACAAAATTAAATGATAAGCTTTATGCCTTTGATAGAATGGCGGATCCTGAAACAAATATGGAATATGGTTGCTGGTACTTAAATTTTTTATCTAACATGTTCAATGGCGACCCCATACTTACCACGGCAGCGTACCATACAGGGCAAGGGCAAGTTAGAAATTGGCTTGCAGATAAAACCATTAGTGAAGATGGATATAAAATTAAAATTGATAATATGCCGGATGGGCCAACAAAGCAATATGTAAGGAGGGTTACAGATGCCTTTGCAGTATACAATGCGCTTTACTTTGATGAAAATGCTAAAATCAGCAATTAGCATGGTTTTAGCTGTAAGTTTATGCTTTACAGGCTTAGCCCTTGCAGAAAATGTTGAGTCATCCCTTGATGTGGGCATGGTATCAACAAAAACAACACAGCTTTTACCCCTTATGCCCTTGGAAAAGGATATGGTAAGCATATATAACCTGGTTTATGAATCCCTTATGAAAATAGACGATAATAGAATGCCACAACCATATTTGGCAAAGGAGTATACCGTAGTAAATGGTGGTAAAACATTAAAGTTTGAGCTTAGAGAAAACCTAAGGTTTTCAGACGGAACACCACTTACAGCGTATGATATTGCTGCAAGCGGTAATTATATACTCGAAAATGCTAAAAATGATGGCCTTGAGGATAAGGGCTTTTACCAAAATATGCGCTACCTAATAAAGGAATTTAAAGCGGAAGACCCTATGAATCTTACTGTTACTACCGAAAGGGCATATTATGCTGCTTTGTATTCCCTAACATTTCCAGTTGTTAAGGCGGATATGGTAAGCACACCAAATGCAGTGGGTTCTGGCCCCTATGTTGTTCAAAACTTTACCCCAGCCCAAGAAATTTGGCTGGAAGTAAACCCTAACTGGTGGCAGAATGAGCCTCAAGTAACAAGTATTATGATACGTTTTTATTCAAATAATAAGGACCTTATTACCGACTATGAATATGGGCGTATAGATACGGCGGTTACAAGGAGTGTTGCAGCAGCCCAGTATAAAAGTGGTATATCTTCCCTTAGCATAAGTTACAGAACAAACCAGTTGGAAACACTAGTACTTAACCATCAATCCTATCCCTTGGGGGATGTAAATGTGCGTAAAGCAATATTAAAAGCCTTGGATTTACGCAGCCTTATGTCAAGGGCCTATATGGGCATGGGTCATAGGGCATACACACCCTTTGAAACAGGCACATGGATGTATGAGGATATGGAATCAAGCTATGAATATGATCTTGAAGGGGCAAAGCAACTACTTGCTGATGCTGGTTGGGGCGATATTGATGATAATGGAACCCTTGATATAATTAATGAAAAGGGTGAAACTAAAAACCTTGTACTTCGCCTTGCAATATATGAGGATCCTATAAACTCTGTACGCTATGAAATTGCAAATAGCATAAAGGAAATGTTGGCAAAGGTAAAAATAAGCGTAAATATTCAATTAACTACTATGGCAGACCTTAAACCCAGGCTTGAAGCAGGCTCTATAGATATGGCTCTTGTTGCTTACCAAATGGATGTAGCGCCAGACCCAGGCTTTATGTTAATAAGCTCTAACGTAAAAAACGGTAATTATAGCCGTTATAGAAGTAACCAAATGGATGAACTTTTTACTGCATATAGGCGCAAGGAAAATCCATCAGAATTTGCCTATGCTGCAAAGGATATACAAAGAAAATTTGCTGAAGATATACCTTTTATACCACTGTTTTATGCAACAGGTGCAATACTTACCCGTAAAATGTTCACAACTGTTAGAGATATTAGGGAGTTTGAAATATTTAGGGGCATAGAAAGCTTTTCTTCAACTAATTAGGGGGTGCACAACATTAAACGACTAATAATTTTATTAATAACAATATTCTTAGCCTTTACATGGGCATTTGCCGATGAAGTAAACTATACTGCAAATACACCTGATAGTATAATGAACGTGCTTAAAATAGCCGCTGGTGAAATTGGTTATAGTGAACAAAGTGATGGAACAACAAGGTATGGTATATGGGCAAATGATCCCCAAGCACAATGGTGTGCTGAATTCATATGTTGGTGCGTTTCTAGGGCGGATTCCCTTTATGATACAGAACTTTTAAACAGTATATATCCCTACTATACAAGCCGTAACGTGGGTAGGGATTGGTTTATAAAAAAAGGACGCTATGTAAACAGAAATGGAAATATACCCGATTGGGGCTACCAATGGTATAAGGATACGGGCGAAAGAATAACGTTAAACTCCTATATACCAAAAAGTGGTGACTTTATGTTTTTAAGCTATGATGGTACCTTTAACACGGCCCATGTTGCTTTGGTTGAATATGTAAGTGGCAATAGTAACACAGGCTATACAGTTCATGTTATTGAAGGCAATAACCCCGATAAGGTGCAAAGGAATGAATACCCCTTGGATAAGTCGCAAATTTTAGGCTATGGAATATATTCTGATAATATTGCAACAACAATGCGTGTAGGCAATAGTGGTGATAGCATTTCCGCCTTACAAAAACAATTATATACCTTAAATTACCTTGGTGAAGGTGATATAAGTGGCTATTATGGCGCAAAAACAGCCACAGCAATAACAGAGTTTCAACGAACTATACCGGATAAAATTATTAATGGTATAGCGGATATTACAACACAGATTGTGCTTAATGAGCGCTACAATCAAGCTGTGCATTACTCAGCAAATACTTGGCTTGTTGAGGATTAATTTGGAGGTTATTTTATTTGAATTGCCCTAATTGTAAAAAATGGAATAGGTCAGGCATTGATAAATGCTTTTATTGTGGTACTCCTTTGCCTTTAAACATAAAAAAAGAACCCTCATGGCTAGAGGAGTTTGATGGCAAAGTAAGCGATAAAAAAGTTATTAGGGTAAACGATTATGGTGAGGAACTAAGCAATCGTGACCCCCGCGATGTTCTTGCAGAGGATATGGCTCACCTTCGCACAAGGAAGGAAGAAGGTAAGGTAGCCCAGGAGCATTTTAGAAAAGTTGCCGAACGAAGGCGTTCTGCAAATAGAGGGCGTGTAGGTTTTGCACCTAAGCCTTTAATTGATAATAAAGAAGTTAATATACCAACAAAAAGTAGCGAGTTTTCTAACATTGTAAAAGAGGAAATGTATAATGAACCTATAAGCGATGAAGAAATGGCTGCCCTTGAAAATGAAAAGTTTAAAAACTATGATCTTCAAAATAGAAGCTTTGGTAAATTACCAATAGATGATAGGTTTTTGCACCCAAAAAAGAAAAAGAAATCAAAAATATTACGTATTATACCCATATTAATTATACTTGCTGTGTTAGTTTATGGTGGATACTCCCTGTTACAATATAGAAAAGCTATAATTGATAGTGAAAAGGCGGATAAACAGGCAAGAATAATCCCTTCCATGCTTGATGATATGGCGGCGCATACTATTATGATACCTGGCGAGGAAGGGGAGCAAATTTATATAAGGGAATTGCATAACACCTACCTTGTTACAAATGGTTATGCTACTGTTGAGGTGGCAGACTATACATGGTATGAATCCTATGAGGATTATCTAGAGGAAACTATGGATGTAACCATAACGCCATTTTTGAAAAAAACTAGCGGTAAACAACAACCTTTAGATCCTGTTACATATACAATAGATATACCCCTTTCACCCTTAGATATTATAACCCCACAACAGCTTAGGGATACCGTTTATACATCCCTTTACAACGTGGAGTTGAGGGTTAGGGAAAACAGCCGTTTAACAATAAATGGCGCAGATTATAGTGACCTTGTTAATGCAAACAGTGGTAATGTTATTTTCAACGCCCAATTAAAACCTATAGGCGATAACACTTTTACTATAACTGTAAGAAGCCAGTATTGCCGTAGTAACACAAAAGTAATTACAATAAATAGGCCCGAGCAGGAAATTCCTGTGGATTTGGCAACAGATATCTCATCCGTTAGTACCTATGATTATATGACTATTAAGGCATCAACAATACCAGGAGCCTATATATCTGTACAGTCTCCCCATTCAGATTTAAACATTACAAATATAGATAGGGATGGATCCTTTAGCTTTATAGCCTTGTTTGATAAAATTGGTGATAATGTAATATCCTTTACAGCGTCAAAACCTGGCATGGAAAGTACAAATATAGATTATAAAATTTACTATGTACCTAATATTGATATTTATTCTAGAAAAGCTTGGGCTATGGATGATTCCCATTATGCACAGCTAATTAGCACAATAAACCTTAGGGCAAAGAACTCACAAATATATGTTTGTATAGGAAGAATAGAAGAATTTATAGCACAAGAACCTCAAATTGCTATAATGAACTGTGGCACAGAGGAAAAACCTATTAAAATATTATTAGAAAATAAAACCAATAAAACCTGGGAAGTGGGCAATACATATAGGGTTTATGCCGATGTTACAGGCTTATATAAGGATATTCCACGCTTAATAGCACGCTATTCTTATACTGATTAATTAACTGTTTACAAAAGGTATATAATGTTTTATTATAAATAATTATATAAGGGTAAATTATTGTGGATAAAATGATATTTTTAGAACTTAATAAGCATATAAAAGCAGAGGATATTATCCTTGATGCGGATATGTCTAAATATTGCACATTAAGGCTTGGTGGTAAGGTTTCTGTGCTTGTTAATGTAAACAATGAAACACAAATAATCCATGCTATAAATGTTGCAAAAGCTTACAATATGCCATACCACATAATTGGTAATGGCTCAAATATATTTGTATATCCTCAAATATATAAGGCAGTAATAATAAGAATATCAAAGAATATGGCTCAAATTAATTTTGATGGTAACAATATTATTACAGCCCAAGCTGGGGCAAGCCTTGCTTTATTAAGTAAAAAAGCTATGGAGTTGGGCTTATCTGGCCTAGAGTTTGCAGGTGGAATACCCGGTACAATAGGTGGAGCAGTTTTTATGAATGCAGGCGCCTATGGTTCAGAAATTAAAAATATATTAGTATCATCAAAAACCATAGATGAGCAAGGAACCATTCACAATAGAACAAATGATGAATTAGAACTATCATATAGGCATAGTGCATTGCAAAAAAATGGTGAAATTGTATTAGAAGCAAGCTTTAAACTTCAAAAGGGCGATATAGATACTATAAAAAAATTTGCCGATGAATATAAGGCAAAGCGCATTGCGTCACAACCAACAGGTGTAGCCTCTTGTGGCAGTACTTTTAAAAGGCCTGAAGATAATATAGCAGCAAAACTTATTGATGAATGTGGCCTAAAGGGTTACAGGGTTGGCGGTTGTAGCGTAAGTACAAAGCATGCAGGCTTTTTAGTAAATGATAGTAATGGAACAGCAGATGATTATTATAAACTTATTACAGATGTAAGGAATATAGTATTAAAGGAAACTGGTATATATTTAGATACAGAAGTTAGAATTTTTGGGGAATAGGAGAGTAGTATGAGAGCTTTTATATTAACAGGAATGTCAGGCGCTGGTAAAACAATGGCAATTAGGTATATGGAGGACCTAGGTGTGTTATGCGTGGATAATTTACCGCCTATGATGATACCTAAGTTTTTAGAAGCATGTAGCAATATAGAGCTAAAAACACCAATGGTAGCCATATCTGTTGATATAAGAAGCGGCTCTTTGTTTGATGCAAAGGGAGTATCTACAATTATTGAGGAAGCCAAAATGCAAGGCTACTCAATAGATACAATATTTTTGGAAGCAAAAGATGAAACATTGCTTAATCGTTACAAGGAAACTAGGCGCGAACACCCTCTAAGCTCTAAAACAATAGGCATACCAGAGGCTATTAAAATGGAGCGCCAACAGGTAGGACCATTAAGGGAATCTGCAAACTACCTTATAGATACTAGCGATATGAAGGCAAAACAATTACAAAAGCGTATAGGGGAAATAGTGCTTAGCGAAAAATCAGAAAACTTAGGCCTTATGGTTGAAGTTATATCCTTTGGTTTTAAGCGCGGAGTACCTCGGGAGTGCGACCTTGTTTTTGACGTTAGGTTTTTGCCAAACCCATTTTATATTCCTGTATTAGGTAGGCATACTGGCCTTGATGATGATGTAAGGGAATTTGTACTTGAAAATGATATTACTAAGGAATTTATGAAAAAATTTGAGGATATGATAATGTTTTTAATTCCTCACTATATAAATGAAGGCAAAAATAGGCTAGTAGTTGGCATAGGTTGTACTGGTGGGGCTCATAGGAGTGTTGCCATTGCGGAAAATATAAACCAAATTTTATCGTCAAAGGGTTATTCAAGTGCAGTTGCCCATAGGGATTTAGACTTGGAACAGAGCCTTTGGAAAACAATGGAGGGGTAAATGTCCTTTTCTTCAGATGCAAAAATTGAGCTTGCAACGCAGGATATTGATAAGGATTGTTGTGCTTTAAGCGAACTATCCGCCCTTGTTCATACTTCTGGAACCCTTTCAATAAAGGGTAAAGGGGCTTTTGCAATAATATTAAAATTTGAGCAAGCTCCTATTGCAAGGCGAACATTTAGCCTTGTTAGAAAAATATATAAAGTATCACCACAACTAAAACGAATAAAACACCCTCGTTTTGGCGGTAAACACCAATATACAATCACAATAGATAATAAAGCTGCTATGTCCTTATTGCAAATGCTTAATATGCTTGAACAAACCGACAATGCCTTTAAAATTATTGCTACATCACCAAGGTTTACACCAACAAAAACTTGTTGCAAACGTGCCTTTTTAAAAGGCGTATTCTTAGGTGCAGGGTCATTGCAAAACCCTACTAAGGGTTACCATTTAGAACTTGTATTACAAAGTGAAAAACTTGCTAAGCAAATATTAAGAATTGCAAATAGCGTAAGTTTTGATTTTAAACAAATTTTAAGGCGCAATAAACACGTGCTTTATATTAAAAGGAACGAGGAAATATCAGATTTTTTAGCTTTTATTGGCGCAAACCAAGCTGTTATGGATCTTGAGGAAACCATTATAACAAAGCAAATATTTAATAAAGTAAACCGTGCAATGAACTGTGATAACTCCAATATAAATAAACAGATGGAAGCTTCCGATAAACATATAGCGGATATAAACCTTTTACAAAGTAAAGGTGTGCAGCTTTCTAAAAACTTGCAGGAAGTAGCAAAACTTAGGCTAAAAAACCCACACGCAAGCCTAGAAGAACTTGGCGAAAAAATGAAGCCGCCTTTAAGCAAAAGTGGCATAAATTATAGGTTAAAAAAAATTAGTGAACTGGCAGATAAGTATAGGTAGGGTGAAAGTATGATAAAAAAGGAAATTATAATACCTGCTGGCAATCAGGCAAGCCGAGATCTTTTTTCAAAACTTACTGAAATTACACGAAAGTGTGAATCCCGCATGCTAATTGAAATGGGGGATAAAACCATAAATGCAAAAAGCATGTTGGGCTTATTTGCCCTTGTGCCAAGAAGCTCAAATCAAAAAACTTTTATTATTATTGATGGTGATGATGAAGAAGAAGCACTAAATAAAATAAAAGAATATATAGCAATATAAAAAGCTCTAATATTAGAGCTTTTTTATTATTTATTTATTTCACATAACTTAAAATTTATTATCTTTGATAATTCGCTTAAGCTAGTTTTAACTTGTATTCCAATTTTGCCGCCATTAAACATAATTTCATCATAAGCCTTTGCACTAGCATCTATTGTGGTTTTAAAGGCTTTTTTCATACCTATAGGTGAACAACCACCGTGTATATAACCAGTTAATGCTAATAAATCCTTTGATTTTACCATGCTAATGTTTTTTTCATCAACAGCCTTTGCAGCCTTTTTTAAGTCTAACTCCTTACATACTGGTACTAAAAACACATAGTAGTTATTAGATTTTCCAACAGTAACCAAAGTTTTAAATACCATATTTGGGTCTTGTTCCAAATAATTGGCAACATCTACACCACTTATACAGCCGGATTCAGTATAGTCAAAACTAGTATAATTTATCTTCTTTTGGTCCAACATTCTCATGGCGTTGGTTTTATCTTCATCTCTTCTCATTTGTATCCTCTAATTGTGCCAAATCTAAATAGTTTAATTTATAATCCGCCTTTTTGTTATTATCATAATCTACATACACGGCCTTATTTGTGCTATATAACAAGCCAACAAAGCGTTTTATGTTCGGTTTTTTGGCAGTTAATACATCTTGCTCCAGCATAAGTTTTACCTTTTTAAGCCTTTTATCAGCAACCATAAGTGATTTTGGTATTTTGCCTGAAGGGTTTGTGCTAATTCTATCTATAAGCATATTATCCCTCAGCATAAAGGGGTCTATACTCTTTAAATTCTTCAAGCATAGCATAAGTTTATCTGTATAATCATCAAGGCTTATACCGTGGCATGGGTAAAGCTGCTTGCCTATATATAACATAAAGTCAAAAGGGCTAAGCCCACTTGCTTCAATAGCATAATCCAATGTTTTTTTAAAACGGCCACTATTGTAAAGCCTCTCGTTACTATCTTCAATGGCTTTTAACAATTCAATATCATTAGGGCTTAACCAAGTAGTGCTTGTTACTTCATAGGGTGCATTTTTTGAGTAATTTGCAGGGTACTTATCTGGGAAATCTGCCATAGGGGTACCGTATAGCACTTTTAAAAAACCTAATTGTAGCATTTGAGCTTTAAGGCTATAAGCTATATTAAAGCTTTCCCTAAAGCTTTCTAAACCCTCAAAGGGTAAGCCTGCAATAAGGTCAATATGTATATGCATATTATTAAAAGCAGTAAGCTTTAATATATTTTCAATAAGCTTTTTGCAATCGGTTTTTCTATTTATTGCTTCTAATGTTTTCTCGTTAAAACTTTGCATACCAATTTCAAGCTGTACAAGGCCTTTGGGTAATGAGCCTAAAAGGGCTATGCTTTCATTATCAAGTATATCCCCAGCTATTTCAAAATGGAAACATACTCCCTTTGGTATATTATTCCCGTAGTTTTCTTTTATAAAATTAATAATATCCCCTGATCGCTTTTTGTTGGCATTAAATGTTCTATCAACAAATTTTATTGTGGTGCTGCCACTATTAGCCAACGCTAATATTTCTTTTTTTGTTCTTTCAAAATCAAAATATCTAACACCGCCACAGCGACTGGATAGGCAAAAGGCACAACTATATGGGCAACCTCTTGAGGCTTCAATATAGCTAATTCTACCCTTTAACATTTCAAAATATTCTTTACAGTAAGGGCTTGGAGGCTCATCGTGGCTTATATGGGAAGGCGCAATGCATAAACCATTATTTAGGCGCATAGATACACCATCTATACTTAATGGCTCAACTTTGTCGTTGGTATAAAGTTTTTCAAGCAACTTTGCTATTGGATATTCACCTTCGCCAGATATTATATAATCCACACAGGGCATGGATTCAAATACAGCCTCAATGTTGTAAGATACTTCTGGGCCACCAAGCACTATTGTTGCATTAGGTAACTTTTCCTTTAGTAAGGGTAAAAGCTTTTTTATTGTTGCTATATTCCAAATATAACAACTAAAACAAAGTATGCTATATGGCTTAGAGCATATTTCCTTTACTATAAAGCTTATATCATTATTTATAGTATATTCCTCTACTGTGCAATCCATAACCAACTTGCTATACTTTTTAGTACCGGCAAGTAAGCACCATACTGCCAAAGAAGAATGTACATATTTTGAGTTTATGCTACATAAAAGTATTTTATTGTTATTCATAATTCCCACATATTAATAAAACAGGCCTAAGCCTGGTTTATTAATTATATTGTTAGTTTTTCTTTATTAATAGTGATTCGCCAGTCATTTCCGCAGGTTTTTCCATGCCCATTACTTCAATTAGTGTTGGTATAATGTCTGATAATTTACCACCATTTTTTAATGTGTAGTTTTTATCATAGTTTACTAATATAAATGGAACTTTATTTGTTGTGTGTGCTGTGAAAGGCTTGCCAGTTTCGTAATCTATAAGTTGCTCTGCATTACCATGGTCTGCACATATAAATAATACGGCATTTTCTTCCAATATAGCTTCGTAAACCTTGCCAACACATTTATCAATAGCTTCTATAGCTTTAACTGCTGCGGGTAATATACCTGTGTGGCCAACCATATCTGGGTTTGCTAAGTTTGTAATTATAACATCATATTTTCCAGAATGTATTGCTTTAACAACGTTATCACAAACTTCAAATACGCTCATTTCAGGCTTTAGGTCGTATGTAGCAACATCTTTAGGTGAGTTTACTAAAAACCTTTCCTCGCCCTCATAAGGTTTTTCAACGCCACCGTTAAAGAAGAATGTTACATGGGCATATTTTTCAGTTTCTGCTATCCTTGCTTGTGTCATTCCCTTTGAGGATAACCATTCACCAAATGTGTTGTTTATGCTTTGTTTGTCAAAAGCAACTAATTTATTAGGTATTTGAGGGTCGTAGTCTGTAAAGCAAACATAGCACAAATCAAGCTTTTTGCCCCTATCAAAGCCATCAAATACATCATTGCAGAATGCACGGGTAATTTCCCTTGCTCTATCAGGCCTAAAGTTAATAAATATAATGCTATCGCCATCTTTTATGCTGGTAACAGGTATGTTGTGCTTACCAACAGCGAAGGGGTAAACAAACTCATCTGTTTTACCACTATCATAACTTGCTTGTATACCTTCTGTGGCACTTTCAAAAAAATGGCCTGATGGTTTTGTTAAGTTATCATAGGCGATTTTAACACGGTCATAGTTGTTATCCCTATCCATAGCAAAATATCTGCCAGCTACGCTTGCAACTTTACCTATGCCAAGCTCTGCCATTTTAGCTTCAACTTGTGCAACATAACCTTTGCCAGATGTTGGCGGGGTATCCCTACCATCTAAAAAGCAATGTACATATACCTTGCTTAAGCCGTGTTGCTTTGCTAATTCAAGCACTCCGTAAAGATGCTCTGTATGGCTGTGTACGCCACCATCAGATATTAAACCATATATGTGTAGTGAAGAATTGTTCTTTTTGCAGTTTTCTATTGCAGCTAAAAGGGCTTTGTTTTCAAAAAACACACCATCTTCAATGTCTTTAGAAATTTTTGTTAAATCTTGGTAAATTATTCTACCGGCACCCATGTTTAAGTGACCAACTTCACTATTGCCCATTTGACCTTTTGGTAAACCAACATATTTTTCGCTGGCATTGCCCTCAACAAAGGGGTATTGGGTCATAAGCTTATCCATAACTGGTGTGCTTGCAAGCTTTATTGCATTGCCTTCTATTTTATCATTTAGGCCATAACCGTCTAAAATCATTAATACAACTGGTGTTTTTTTCATAATATGCCTTTCTATAAGTACATTAGTTCATTAATCAACCATTAAATTTTATCATATAGGCATAAACAAATCAAGTTGAAGTGGCATATATTTAGGTCTTGTTATATCAATAAAATGTTGTTTTACTTATAACTGTAAGCAACAACAATGCCACCAACATTGTCAAAGGATGCTTGGTAATCTATAGCATTATTAGGTGAATATATTTTAATATTGCTATCTTCTGAATCAAACCTAAATATTTCATAAAGCATTTCGTTATCTTTGTATATCATTAAATGTGGATTATTCTTTAAAAAGGAAATATATTCTTCTAGTGATAAATCAAATATTTTCATTGCAAGGGCATGGGCTTTACCAACGTAGCGGTATATGCTTAGTTGCATTGTATTGCCTGTAATAACGCTTTTATCTGTTGTGGTTTCAAGAGGATAGCCATTCGTTGGAAATCGGAACACAATGCCATATTTATAGCAATTTTGTGCAAACCATTTTCCTTGAGGTGACTCATTAAAAAATATAGGTGGGTCAATGATTTTTTCAATATCAATTCGGAAAGAAAGCCCTGTTTGATATTCGCTTGTGCCAGGGATGTTAGTGCGCTTTTGCGTTTCAAGTAACAAACTGTATTCTTTAAAATCTTCGCTTAAATTAGTTTTCATTTTCAAAAATAACTCAGTTTGTTTATCATAACTTCGGAAGGTTTCCATCACCATATAGCCTTCGTTTCCTGCATCTAAAGCAGCGCGTAGGGCTTCTTCAAGTGCGCTGTAAGCCTTGGGAAAAAGGCGTTGATTATCATCAAAGCATAAAATTGCACCATTGCTTTGCTTATTAATGTTTACTAAAGCTTGTAAAGTATTATCCTCAAAGTTTTCGGGTTGGGGATAAACTTTGTTAACTAATAACAAACCACTAGTTAATAGCTCTTCATTGCTTATTTCAATTTCCTTGCCTTCTTTTGGCAAGCTTATGTTATTGTCATACTCAACTGTATAGTCGCTTTTATCAATTGCCATGCTAATGCTTTTAACATCTGCTTGTGCTACTGAGAAAATAAGTGAAATTAACAAAAGCAAGCAAAAACAAGTATCCCTAAATAAATATTTTTTAATCATAACACACCTCAATTTTAATTGTTTATTTAGTAAAAGTAACATCAATGTTAATTTAAAAATAGAGGTTACTTTAAATAACTATTTGGTTACTCATTGTCAAGTTCTACAGCATTTGCTTTTATACATCCATTAAATATCTTAATGTTGAGTTATTATCTGTATAGCCTTTTACATACACCTTATACATTTTAGTTAAAGCATAATAATCGCAATCATAAACAAAAATCGGTCTAGAGGGTATACAAGCTAGCAGGAATAGTCTTTTATGAAATATTCAAAGCAAATACAACAACTACCAACAATGCGGTAATTTATTATTGTTCGTAATAAAACAATCAAATCATTTATTTTAATAATATATTTTTATATAAACATCATACCAGATTGACACATTAATAACAAGTTAAAAGCGTAACAAAGTTGTAACAATGTAAAAAGCATGGATTTCAATTCTTAAAATATTCAAATTATATGTTATAATGTGCAAATCGTTGCATATAAGTGCTTATTATGTTTACAATTCCATAATAAAAATATATAATGTTGTTAAGGAATTAAATTTGGGGGTTAATATGGGGGAAGCTGTATTTTCTTACTTAAAAGAAGTCAACTTAGTATCAACAATACTTAGGCTTGTGCTTGCCATGGTTATGGGGGGCATACTTGGTTTAGAGCGTGATAAAAAGCGCCGACCCGCTGGCTTGCGTACATATATGATAGTTTGTATGGCATCGGCTTTGGTTATGATAACGGGCCAATACATAGTTGACACCTTTGGCGAGGGTGACCGTGTGCGCATGGGCGCTCAAGTAATAAGTGGTATAGGTTTCTTAGGTGCAGGTACAATTATTGTTACCCATAGGCAAGTAACGGGTTTAACAACTGCTGCAGGCCTTTGGGCTGCTGCTTGTATAGGCCTTGCCTTTGGCGGTGGCTTTTATACGGGTGGTATAATTGCAGGTATACTTGTATTTTTAGCTATGACTGTTATGCAACAGTTAGCCATAAAAACTCAAAAAAACTCAAAGAGTATGATATTTTTTATAGAAGTAAAAAGTATGTCAGCTTTAAGTGGAATTATGAGATACTTGCGTGAATTAGGTGTTAAAATACATAATATAGAAATTAGTGAACAAGGCTATAGCAAGGATGGAAGCATTGGCGCATATATGTGGATAGAGAGCAATATTAACTTTAACCATGATGAGTTTATTGAGAATGTAAGCACAGTTAAAGGCGTTAAATTTATTGAAGAACTTGAACTAAGCTAAAGGAGCTTATATGGTAAAACCAGAACTGCTTGCCCCAGCAGGCGATTTTGAAGGCCTTAATGCAGCATTAGCTGCAGGTTGCGACGGCGTTTATTTAGGTTTGCAAGCCTTTGGGGCAAGGGCATCTGCTAAAAATTTTGATATTGAAGATTTAAAAAAGGCAAGGGATATTTGCTCTTTTTTTAATGTAAAAATGTATGCAACGGTAAATACCCTTATAAAACAAAGTGAACTAAATCAACTTAAGGATGTACTTGATACAGTTGCAGAAGTTGGGCTGGATGCTGTAATTGTTCAGGATATTGGTGTTGCACAAATTATTAAAAATAAATATCCTAACTTAGCCCTACATGCAAGCACTCAATTAGCTATACATAGTAGTTATGGTGCTAAGTTTTTAAAGGATTTTGGCTTTAAACGTGTTGTTCTTGCAAGGGAATGTTCCCTTGATACTATAAAAGCTGTTGCTGCAACAGGCATAGAAACAGAAATTTTTGTGCATGGGGCACTATGTGTATCTATGAGTGGGCAATGCTTATTATCATCCTTTGCTGGAGGTAGAAGTGGAAATAGGGGAAGGTGTGCACAACCTTGCAGGCAGGAACTTATATATGATAATAAGAAGGCCATGTGGCTTTCCACAAGGGATATTATGCTTTATGATAGCCTACCAAGCCTAATTGAAGCAGGGGTAACAAGTTTTAAAATTGAAGGTAGAATGAAAAGGCCTGCCTATGTTTCCCAAGTGTTATCTCAATATAAAAAAGGCATTGATAGCGCTCTAAAAGGAGCTTTTAAGCCCCTTAATAATAAAGAAAAACAAGATATTGCCCAACTATTTAATAGAGGGGAATTTTCTAGCGCTTATGTTGCCAATAGTGAGGATTTAGGGATAATAAACCCAGAACGCTCTAACCATGGTGGCATATATATTGGTGATGTGCTTAGTACTGGTAAAAAGCTTATAGAAATATCTTTATCAAAAGCCGTTGCAGATGGGGATGGCTTGCAAATTAGAACTGGTGGCAATCAGGAAAAAGATATTGATATTATATACTCTGGTAAAAGTGGCGATAAGGGCGATGTTATAAAGGCTTATGTACGCCCAGGCACAAAGGTAAGCAGCGGTATGCAAATATTTAGGCTTACATCCGAAGAGCAAATGCAAAATTTAAAAAGCCTTAAAAGGGATGATGTTCCCTTAAGCGTTAAGGCTATATTGTTGCAAAATAAGGCTGCAAAGTTAATTGTAAAGGATGATTTTGTAGAATTTGAGGCAGAGGGAGATGTTTGCCAAACCCCAAAAACTCAAGCATTAAGTGAAGATAAAATAAAGGAAAACCTTCTTAAAACAGCGGATATGCCCATAAAAATTAATGATATAAGCATAGTTACCGATGGGGTTTTTATGCCAGTATCAGCCCTAAACAATTTAAGGCGTACAGCTTACGAAGGCTATATGGCAAAACGTATTGCATTTTTTACAAATACTATTAATGTAAATAATTATTCACCACAAAACCCTGATTTTATTCATAAACAAAGGGAAGAAATATACTTTATTTCCAATGATATTGAAGCGGGAGAATATGCTCAAAGCAAAGGTGCAATATTTGTATATGAACCCTTAGATATTAGGGAAAAATTCATAGATAATTATATTAACAAATTAAATAAGGCTTCGTTTATACTATTACCTACACAGCTTAATGATAAAAATGCAAATATACTAATGCAAGCTATATATAAGGCTAATTTAAACGGTTTAATGCTTGATAATATAGGTCAACTTGGCCTTGATATTTCAAAGTATAATATTACTTTAGGCACCCATGTTCCCCTTATAAATAATATGGCTTTAAAAGCTATTGAGGAATATAATCCTAAAGCTATAGGAGTATTTCCAGAACTAAACTTTAATGAGTTTAAGGATATTAAAAGTAAAGATGTACCTTTTGCCATAAAGGTATATGGCAGAGAACGCCTTATGATACTTAACCATTGCCCTGCTAGAACTGCCCTTGGATTGTCCTCCGGTAAGGAAAAATGTACAATGTGCCATGAAGGTAAAAAGCAATCCCTATTAAATAAAACCTTTACTGATAGAAAAGGCGAGGTATATCCATTAAGAGCATTATATAATGATGATTACTGTGTTGTTGAAATGTACAATTCCCAAGCAACATCATTGCATAAAAATATTGATAGCTTTAAAGGTATGGGTAAAATAATACATTGTACATTTGAGAGTACTGAACAACAAATTGACATATTTAACGCCTTTTATAATGAAAACTTTAACTATTTTGATATAAAAACTACTCAAGGCCATTTTGATAAAGGTGTTATTTAGCAATGAATATAGATAAATATAATGCTATAAAAGATTATGCTTTTAATTGCTTGTGTAATGATATTTTTGAATGTAGCCATGTGGAACGGGTTTTAAACTATGGGCTTATATTACTAAAACATGAGAATGATGCTAAAGCAGATGTTGTTATATCAGCTTGTTTACTTCATGATATTGGTAAACTGAGTCCAGATGATATGCCTCATAGCCAAAAAGGAAGCAATATGGCAAGGGATTATCTAATAAGCATAGGTTACGATAATAACTTTGCTAATGAAGTAGCTAATTGTATAGCAAGCCATAGTTATAAAAAGAAAAATCCGCCCCAAAGCTTGGAGGCTAAAATACTGTTTGATGCAGATAAGCTTGATATGTATGGTAGTATGGGAGTAGTAAGAGCCATTGCTTATACGGATAATGAAGCCATATACAACAAAACCCTAAATTTACCAATTAGCCCAGAAAAAGATAAAGGTATAAGCTTGTATAGCGAATACTATAACAAATTAAAAAACATACCCAAAAGACTATATACAACAAAAGCAAAAGATATAGCTAATAAGCTTTCAAAAAATATGGATAGTTTCTTTTGTTCACTAGTTAGCGAAACAGAATATAACTATAAAAAGGCAAAAGATATATTTGATTCTTACATAAAATAAACTCCCTAATATTAGGGAGTTTTTGTTTAACAGTTTTCTTTACCCATGCGCTTTAAATGCCTAAACAATATAAATGCGCTTGTGCTTACGGATATATAGTCGGCAATGGGCTCTGATAAATATACACCATCAACACCAATAAATTTTGGCAATATTATGGCAAGGGGTATTAACACTATAACCTTACGCAACAAAGCTATAAAAAGTGATAATTTTGGCTTATTTGTGCCCACAAAATAACCTTGGGCGATATCCTGTATTCCAAACCACCACATACCTGCAAAAAATATAGGAAGTTTTTCCCTTACAATATTAACCAGGGCAGGGTCGCTTGTGAATACAGATGCAAAAACTTGGGGAAACAAGTATATAAACAAACAAAATATGGCTGTAAAGGACCATGATATTGTTAAGGCTTTTATAACGGTTTCCCTAACGCGTTTTATATTGTTTGCTCCATAATTGTAGCTTATAATTGGTAATATTCCTTGTTTAAAGCCGCTTACAGGCATAAATACCATCATTACAACGCTTTGTATAATTGCCATAGCGCCAACGTGCATGTCAGACCCATATTTTATTAAACTGCGGTTAAATATTATTACAATAGCAGCCTCTGTTGACGACATTACAAAGCTTGATACCCCAAGGGCGCTTATTGAACCTATTAACTTAGCGTTAAATTTTACATACTCTTTTTTTATTCTAATTTCACTTTTGCTTGATGCTAAAAAGCTAAATACAAATATTGCACTTACAAACTGTGAAATAATTGTTGCCCATGCAGCGCCAGCTACGCCCATATTAAATGTATATATAAGTATTGGGTCAAGTATTATGTTTAAAATTGCACCAATTAATACGGAAAGCATTGCAACCATGGTTTTTCCTTGGCTGCTAATAAAGCTATTCAAACCTAGGCTTAACTGTACAAATATTGTACCGTAAAGGTAAATTTCCAAATAAGTGCTAGCATAAGGTAGGCTTGCTTCGCTAGCACCAAATGCAATTAGTAAAGGCTCTTTAAATATTAAGAATAACACAGTAACGCCTAAACCCATTACTAACAAGGCAAAAGTACTTGTTCCCAATATTTTTTCAGCCTTGTTTTTATCTTTTGCACCCAAGCTTATTGCTGCAAGGGGTGCGCCACCTCCACCTATAAGCATGCTCAATGATGATACTATTGTTATTATTGGGGCACATACGCCTAAGCCCGTTAAAGCTATAGATCCAACATCTGCCATGCGGCCAACATACATTCTATCTACAATGTTGTATAGAATATTGATTAGCTGGGCAACTATTGTTGGTATAGATAAGCTAAACATCAGCTTAGTTAAGGGGGCTTTTGTTAACTTTTCACTTGTATTATTCATTTAAACTCCTATTTAATTACAATTAAAAACACAAGCCAAAACTTGCATTTTTAATAATATTTATTTTCGAATACGCTTAACTTGGAAAACTGCATCCTTTACTGTGCTTAAATCCTCACCATCCCTAATACGCCTACCAACAACTATAAGCCTAGCTGTATCAGTGGTTTGAGTGCATGTAGCAAGGGTTATAAGGCTATCTGTGGGTAATACTTCTACAGGTACAGAATATAATGACCTTGATTTTACGTTTCTAACATAGTCAAGCATTAGGTTATCATTGTTAAACCTGCTGTAAGCAATAAAGGGGAAGTAGTTGGGGGATTTGTAGTTTGTTTCGGCTTCAAACACAGAAAATACTACATACTGTGAGTTTTGGTATAGGCTATCAAATGAAAAAATAGCATTGTTTACATAAAAGGATATACCTTTATCTATTTTAAACTGTAATAGCTTGGCAAACATAGATCCATCTTTCATGTTATGCCCATGCAATATCAAATTTTCTGGTGGGCTTTGTATGCTGCAGTTTTCATCTATAAAAATTGCACCTGCGGGGTTCTTTTCCTTTTTATAATTATGGTTTAAATAGTAGGTGTTATTTTTTAACATAACTGGCTGGTCTAAAAAGTCGCCCATGCTTATCCATCCCGCAACATCTTTATTTATGTCCAAAAGGTTAAAAAACCTTTCGTTTACACGGTTATACATATTACTTTCATACTTTGTTGGTATAGACCTTGTACCAATAAGGTAGGGCACCATAGTAGTTTGCGCAAATGCTATATTCGCCTTTGTTGGTGCTGGTGTAGCCTGTACTTCTTTTGCGGGAATTTCCTCTTCATCAACAAGCGCTAGTACCTCTGATTCATCCCTTATATAAAGGTCTTGAGCTTCTTCTATAGCTTGCTTTTGTTTTACACTGTTGCTAGCATATTCAATTAACTTTGCTGATGAAAATACTATAGCAACCAAACATATACCTAATATTATTTTTGATTTTAAACTGTAATTAGATAAAAAGCCTTTTTTCTTATTTTCTTCTTTGTTAGGTATGGAATCATTAATTGGTGCTTGTGGTATATATTCCATATTACCGTGGCTTTTATTTTGCCTTTGTTGGCTATATTGATTATTATAATTATTAAACTGCTGATTATTCTGTTGGCTGTATTGATTTGCATATGGATTATTATACCCATTATACTGTTGGTTATAAAATTGAGCATTATTATTTTGATAGTTGCTGTTGTTAAAGCCTTGTTGGTTCTCGTGCGGGTATGAATTAACTTGGGCATTATACCTTCTAGAACTGCGCCTTAAAGGCGTTATTATAACAGGCGAATTATCCTGATTATCAACAGGGTTAAGCCTTTTTTTGTTTATATCTTGCTCATCAAAATTATTACTATCAAAATTATTGCTCAAAACAATCTCCTAAAAATTCAACCTATCTTTAACAACATCGGCAGTAGTGTACAATCCGCTTTTTTGCTTTGCTAAAAATTTTGCTGCAGTTAAAGCGCCTATGGCAAAAACGCGCCTATCCCTTGCTCTGTGTGTAAGCAATATTTCATCATAAACGCCATAAAAACCTACTTCGTGTTCACCAGGCACTCCACCACCTCTTATTGCGTGTATGCCAATTTCCCTTTCGTTTCTAAGGCAATCATTGCCATGCCTACCATAAATAGGCTCGCTATCATTGTTTTTAACTGCTTCATATAACATTAAGGCTGTACCACTTGGAGCATCCTTTTTTTGGTTGTGGTGCCTTTCAATTATTTCAACATCATAAAGGCCACTTAACATTTTACTTGCTTGCTCAGCAACATGCCTTAAAACTTGCACCCCTAAAGATAGGTTTGAAGTTTGTAATACGGGCACGCTTTTTGATAAGTTTTCAATGTAGGCAATATCGTCGCTACTATAGCCTGTTGCAGCAAAAATAATTGGTAAATTGTTGGCAAGGGCATATTCCCCTAAAGCTTTTAGGGCACTAAAGTGTGAAAAATCAATTATACAATCAGCTTTTTCAGTAACGTTGTTTATGTTTTTATATATTGGGTAATCGGCCTTTCCTTCGCCAAAAGCATCAACGCCTGCAACAATTGTTACACCAGTTTGTGCAGCATTTTCGCTTATAGCTTTACCCATACGCCCAAGGCATCCGCTTAATATTATGTTCATACTATTTACCTAAACCATCTACAATTTTCTTTAATGCAGCATGCTCTTCCTTTGTAAGCTGTGTAAGGGGTAAACGAACCTCCGCACTACATAAGCCCTTCATTTCCATTGCGGCTTTAACTGGTATAGGGCTTGTTTGTTTAAATATAGCTTTTATTATGGGGTAAAGATCTAATTGTTCCTTTAAAGCTTCCCTTGCATTACCATCAAGATAATTTAAAACCATAGAACTCATTTCTGCGGGTAATAGGTTTGATATTACGGATATAACGCCCTTTGCGCCTAAGCACATTAATGGGTAAGTTAGCTCATCCATACCACTATAAATAGCTATTTTATCACCTATTAGGCGCATCATTTCGCTTGCTTGTACCATATCCGCACAAGCTTCTTTATGGGCAACAATGTTTTCATGGTCAGCAAGTTTTGCAACGGTTTCAGGTAGCATGTTTAAGCCAGTTCTACCGGGAACGTTGTACATTATTACTGGTAGCTCTGTGTTATCAGCAATGGCTGTGTAGTGAGCAACTAGGCCATCCTGAGTAGTTTTATTATAATAAGGTGTAACACATAGTTGGGCATCAACCCCTATTTTTTTGTAAAGTTTTGCTTTTTTTATTACATCTGCTGTGTTGTTGCCACCTGTACCAGCGATAATAGGCACATAGCCATCAACACGGTTTACAGCATACTCAATAAGGTTTTTTTGTTCTTCATTGCTCATAGTGCTAGGTTCACCAGTTGTGCCACACACTATTAAGGCAGCTGTGCCATTATTTATTTGAAAATCTATGTTTCTACCAAAGCTTTCATAATCTATTTCACCGTTTTTAAATGGTGTAACCATGGCAGTTCCGCTGCCAACAAAAATATCGGATATCATATTATATAACTCCTTTTAAAAAGTTTGTTTTTTTGTTATATATCCCTCTTTAACAAGGTATTCAGCCATTAATACTCCACCACCCGCAGCGCCTCTTAATGTGTTGTGGGATAGGCAAACAAATTTAAAGTCAAATATATTATCTTCCCTTAGCCTACCCATGCTTATGCCCATACCGTTGTGTAAATCCCTATCTAAACGAACTTGAGGGCGATTTTCTTCTTCAAAATATGTTAGGAAGGGGTTTGGGGCGCTTGGTAAACCTAATTCAACAGCCTTAGAATCACATTCTTTCCAAGCCTTTAATATTGATTCCTTTGTTGGCTTTTTCTTAAACTTAACGCTAACTGCAGCTAAATGACCGTCTGCAGAGGGTACCCTTATACATTGTGCGCTAAACTTAATATCTTCACAGCTTTTAATTTTGCTATTTTCTTCAACTATTTTACCAAATATTTTTAGTGGTTCAACTTCACTTTTTTCATCTTCGCCACCTATAAAAGGTATAACATTATCTACCATTTCAGGCCAAGTTTCAAAGGTTTTTCCAGCGCCACTTATGGCTTGGTATGTGCAAACGCTAACCAAATAGGGTTCATATTCCATTAAGGGGAATAGGGCGGGTACATAGCTTTGTATGCTGCAATTAGGTTTAACAGCTATAAAGCCCCTTTTTGTGCCTAAACGCTTTTTCTGTTGTTCAATTATTTTGGCGTGGCCGTAGTTTATTTCAGGTATTAACATGGGTATATCATCAACAAGCCTATTAGCACTATTATTACTAATTACTGGTATTTCAGCTTTAGCATATGCTTCTTCAAGAGCTTTTATTTCATCCTTTTTCATATCAACTGCGCAGAATATAAAATCAACATTTTTGCTTATTTCATCAATGTTTTGCGCATCAACAATAACCATATCTTTAACTTTGTTTGGCATTGGTGTTTTAAAAGCCCAACGGTCTTTAACAACTTCGCCATAAGTTTTGCCGGCACTTCTTGAGCTTGCGGCAAGTAGGTTTATATTAAACCAAGGGTGCTCGTTTAAAAGTAGTATAAACCTTTGGCCAACCATGCCAGTAGCACCAACAATTCCAACATTCAACTTCTCTTTCATAGTAAATTCCCCTCAATTTCCTTTTTATAATCTTCCCATAATATAGAATATAAGTTTACATCAACAAACTTACTTTTATTGTATACTTTTTGCCTTAAACAACCCTCATATTTCATGCCACATTTTTCCATAACACGCCCACTTGAGGGGTTATTGCAATCATGCATAGCATCTATACGGTTAAGCCTTAGGGTTCTAAAGCCAAAATCTAAAATTGCTTTTAAGGCTTCTGTCATAATGCCTTTTCCCCACATATCCCTTGCCATACTATAGCCAACTTCACCACTGCTATGTTCGGGGTTTATGTTCATAAAACCAATTGTACCAATTACTCTACCAGTACTTTTTAAAGCAATAACATAGCTTGCTGGGGATCCGTTTCTATAAAGCTTTATCATTTGCTTTACATACTGCCTTGTTTCCCCAGGGGATTTATGGGCGTACCATAGTACATGTTCTGCAACTTTTTCATCCTTTGAATATGCATATATATCGTTTGCATCCCTAAGTGTTGCGGTACGCAGTACAAGCCTTTGTGTTACAAGCTGTGGCAAATTGCTAAAAATATGGCCGTAGGGTGCATATAAGCTTTCAATGCTTGCGGTTTCACTTGGTATAATTGGCTTTTTTAAAGGGTAGTAGGCGTTTCGAACTTCAGTGGTGGAGTTCCTGGCTGTGCCATTATTCCATACACCAGTAACGCTATCCCCAATATTAGCAGTATCGTTAATATTATTATCCAGTTGCGAAGAACTTTTGAATTCTCCATGTTTTTCCTCTCCATTAAAGGTTTCGTTAATAAGCTTTTTAATGTGTTCCATCATACTATTCTGCTGGCATCAATACCAAGTTTTGAGGCTGCAAGCATTATTCCCAATGCTGTTTTACCATCAGTTAACTCGCCATTTTTAACACGTTTTATAGCTTCTACAATAGGTATTTTTATTATGCCTAAAAACTCATCCTCATCGGTGTGAACTTTACTTTGTGTAAGCCCTGTTGCTAAATATATTGCAACAAATTCTGTGCAAAAACCTGGGGTTGTGTCCATACTTAGCAATAGTTCAACATTTTCAGCCTTTAGGCCAGTTTCCTCTTCAAGTTCCCTTATGGCACAAACTTTAGGATCCTCATCATCGCTATCCATTTTACCTGCTGGTATTTCAAGGGTAACCTTCCCAATAACACACCTATGCTGGTACACTAATGTTACATTACCTTCATTATCTACAGGTACAACCGCTGCTGCACCACTGTGGTATGCAATTTCCCTAAGGGATGTTTTTCCGTTAGGCAAAAGAACTACACGGTGGGCCATGTCCATTATAATTCCCTTTTGAAGTTCCTTTTCACTTACATAACTTTCCATAATGTTGTTGGCTAAATTAGCCTTATCCTTATCAGTATAAAGGTCCTCGCACTGTATAAATTGCTTTGCAAAAGGGTCTGGCTTAAAGGTCATAAAAACATTACCTCCGTAAAATTCTGTAACTTTAATAATAATATTTATTAAGGCTTATGTCAATAAAATGTGGCAAAAACACAGTATAAAAGCAAGGTTTTTAGGTAATTTAAAATACATTAAACAAATGTTAAAACTTTACACAAGCATTACATGTTTACTTGATAATTTTACTTTTAAAATATAAAATGTTTATGTAATATTATGATTGGAGATTTTGTTTTGGATACTTTTATTGGAGATTTACATTGCCATAGCGTTTATTCCGACGGAGCTACTGATGTTGATGATATTGTTCGCTTTGCTAAAGCAGCTGGGCTTAGCCATTTAGCTTTAAGTGACCATGATAATATTGCAGGCCTACAACCAATACAAAAAGCGGCGGAGGGCACTGGCTTAAATATAATACCCGCCTTGGAAGTAACTTGTTATGATTTTAAGCGTAAAAGCAATGTGCATATGCTTTGTTACTATCCTAAGGAAGAGCCTAAACTTATGGATATTATTAATGATACGGTTGCAAAACGCCATAATTCTAAACTGGATGCTGTTGCTAAACTTATGGAGGATTATCCAATTACCCTTGAGCATGTACAAAGAATTAGGGGCAAAAGTGTAGCAATACATCAACCACATATTATAAAAGCCCTTGCGGAAATGGGCTATACTACCATGATAGATGGTGAGTTTTTACAAAAGATATTTGGTAAGGGTAGCAAATATTATGTAAATTTTGTTTTCCCTGATGTTATGGATGTTGTTAAAATTATTCGCGATATTGGTAGCTTTGCGGTGTTAGCCCATCCTGGCCAATTTAATAGTATTGATTTAGTTATAGAACTTTGCCAAAAAGGCTTGCTTGCGGGCGTAGAATGTTTTCACCCACGCAATAGTAAAGAAGTTACAAATGCTTGCATACAAATTGCAGATGAATACAACATTATAAAAACTGGCGGAAGTGATTTTCATGGCTTTTATTCAAAACATCCAAAGCCTATAGGAACTTGCACCACTGATGATAAAAATATAAAAAGACTGCTAAAATTAGCAAGCAAAATGTAAACTAATATAAATTAATAAAGTTTACAATAGAAAAAACTTGTGATATAATCACCTCGGTAAAAGGGGTGATTTTTTTGAGTTTAAAGCAAAATGTACTAAATTTTTTAAATAATAAAGATGAATATATATCAGGACAAAATATTGCTGCCCAGTTTAATGTAAGCCGCGCAGCCGTGTGGAAAGCTATACAAAGCCTTATAAGTGATGGTTATAAAATTGATGCTATAAATAATAAGGGCTATAAAATTTTGAATAGCAATGATGTTATAAGCCTTGAAGGAATAATACAACAAATAAAAAGCCAAAATAAACTAAACTTTGAATATATAAGGGAAGTTGATTCCACAAATAACCTTATGAAAGAGAGGGTTAAGGAGGGCGCCTTAGAAGGGCATGTAATAGTAGCATCATCCCAAACAAAGGGTAAAGGTAGGCTTGGTAGAAGTTTTTACTCCCCTGATGGTAGTGGCATTTATATGAGCATATTGCTAAAGCCTAAATTTAATGCAGAAGAGGCAAGTATGCTTACAGCCGCTGCTGCTGTGGCAGTATCCACTGCTATAGATAATTTAGCTAAAAGGGAAAGCCAAATTAAATGGGTTAATGATATTTATATTGATAATAAAAAAGTGTGTGGAATACTAAGTGAAGCTTCCTATAACATGGAAAATCATAACTTGGACTATGTTATTGTTGGTATAGGTGTAAATGTTTATGAGCCAACGCAGGGCTTCCCAGATGATATAAAAAATATAGCAACTCAAGTATTTACAAGCCCAGAAGGCAATATGCGCAACAAACTAATAGCTAATATATGTGAGAATTTTTTTGATATTTATAAAAACTTTGAAACTAAGGCCTTTGTTAAAAAATATCAACAAAAAAACATGCTCTATGGTAAAAATGTTAATATAATAAGCCCAACAGGCATAAAAAATGCTAAGGCGCTTAATATTGATGATAATTGCCACTTAAATGTTCAATATGAAAATGGTGAAATACAAAGCCTTTCAAGTGGTGAAGTAAGCGTTAAGGAAATTAAGTAAGGAGATTATTTATGAAAAATTTTAAAACAATTGACTTGGTGTATATTGCAGTTTTTGCAGTGATTATAGCTGTTTGCTCATGGATAAGTATTCCCTCGGCCGTTCCCTTTACATTACAAACCTTTGCAGTTTTTGCAGCAATGCTTTTGCTTGGTGGGCAAAAATCCTTGTATGCTATTATTGTATACATACTTCTTGGAGCATTAGGCTTACCAGTTTTTGCAGGCTTTAAAAATGGTACAGGCGTATTATTAGGCACAACAGGCGGCTATATAATTGGCTTTATACTTATGGCACTTATATATATGTACTTTGAAAAAAAGGTTGGCACAAGCACAATACAATCGTTTTTAGCTATGGTAATTGGGCTTTTTGTGTGCTATGCCTTTGGAACAGCTTGGTTTGTTATTGCCTATACACAAAAAGCTGGAAGTATAGGTGTTGGCACAGCGCTTATGTGGTGTGTTATTCCCTTTATTATACCTGATTTACTTAAAATGACCTTGGCTTACTTTGTTTCAAAAAGGCTTAAACCAATGCTTAAATTATAATGGGGCGTATGCTCCATTTTTTATTGTAAAAAATAAGCATAAAACATAAACTTATAATATTTTATAAATGCCTTGCAATGTTCGAGAATTTGTGTATAATTAAATATGTATTGTATTTTAATGTTCGTGTTTTTGGAGGGCAATGTGAAGGAACTGTATGATGCCATAATGGCCGATGGTTACGGCATAGGCAGCCAAATTGTTATGGTGGATATGTTTCTAAACCACCGTTTGGATACTAAACTATTAAATGCTATGGGTAGGGAATTTTATAAGCATTTTTCTCATAAAAATGTTGATACTATCCTTACAATAGAAGCAAGTGGAATAGCTTTGGCTATTGCAACAGCTAACGCCTTTGGGGAAATACCAGTAGTTTTTGCTAAAAAACACCCAGATACTAATCGTGATGCTATATTAGCAAAGGGCGATGTATACTGTGCCCCTGTTTACTCCTTCACCCACAAAAATAGCAATATAATAACTGTAAAAAAACGCTACCTTGAAGCAGGCAAAAATGTGCTAGTAATTGATGATTTCCTTGCAAATGGTGAAGCTGCAGAAGGCATGATTAACATTTTAAAGCAAGCTAATTGTAATATAGCTGGTATAGGTATAGGGGTTGAAAAGGGATTTCAACCAGGTGGCAAACACCTAAGGGACCTTGGCTATGATGTAAAGTCCTTAGCAATTATCAACGCTATTGAGGATGGAAAACTCCACCTTGATAAAGATAATTGATAAGATATATTCAATTTTTATGGAGGAAATATTTGTATGTTAAAGAAAGTTTTGGCTCTTGTATTAGGCTTAATAATGATACTATCAACAGTATCAGCATTAGCATTCTCTCCCGTTGCAGTTGCAGACCTAAAAGTTGGTTTTGTTTTCATTGGTGATATTACCGATGGTGGTTACAACACAGCTCACTATAATGGCTTAATTAAAGCAACTGAAAAATTAGGCATAACACAGGATCAACTTTACCTAAAAACCAATATTCCAGAAGATGGCAAATGCGAAACAGCTATCCGTGAGCTAATTGAAGCAGGCTGCCAAGTAATTTTTGGTAATAGCTTTGGCTACCAAAACTACATGGAAGAACTTGCTGATGAATATGAAGATCGCATCTTTATTCACTGCAGCGGTATTAAAAGCAACGATACAAACTTCAATAACTACTATGCAACATTGTTTGAAGGCCGCTACCTAACAGGTATTGCAGCTGGTTTAAAAACAAAAACAAACAAACTTGGCTTTGTTGGCGCTATGGATAACGCAGAAGTTAACGGTGGCATAAACGCTTTCTACCTTGGTGCAAAAAGTGTAAACCCAGATGTTACCCTTGTAGTTAAGTATACAAATAGCTGGTATGACCCAACATTGGAACGTCAAACAGCTGAAGCTTTAATATCCTCTGGCTGTGATGTTATTGCACAACACTGCGATACAACAAACCCACAAGTTGCAGCTCAAGAAGCTGGCGTATTTGGTTGTGGTACAGGCACAGATATGACAGAAGCAGCTCCTGATGCTCACTTAACAGCTATGGTATTTAATTGGGAAAATGCTATTGAACCTTTCCTCCAACAAGTTATAGATGGAACATATGCGCCTGAAAACATGCTTTATGGCTTAGCTGATGGTACAGTTGATATTTCCCCACTAACAAAGAACGTTGCTGAAGGCACAAAAGAAGCAATTGATGCTGCTCGTGCTGGCATAGTTGATGGCACACTTGATATTTTCGCTGGCCCACTTAATGATAACCAAGGCAATGTTTTAGTTGCTGAAGGCGAAACATTAACACGCCCACAAGTTGCTTTTGAAAACGTTAAACTTGTAGAAGGCATTGTAGTAGAATAATTAATAATAATATAAAAAACTGCCGGCTAAGCTGGCAGTTTTTTGTTGTATACAATTTTTTAATTTAGGGTATAATATATAAGAATGATTTTTGGAGGTTTTTTATGCAACACAGTAATCGTGCTAACATGGCATTAGAATATTCAAATGCAGGCTTTAATTGTGCCCAATCTACATTTTTAGCATTTGAGGATATGCTTAATATGGATTTTGAAACAATGGCTAAAATAAGTTCATCCTTTGGTGGAGGCTTAGGCATGGGTGATGTTTGTGGAGTAGTATCTGCTATGGCAATGGTTATGGGGCTATTGTATGGCTTTGAACTACCAGATTCCCCTAAAACAAAACAAGCCCACTATGATACAATGAAAACCCTTATACATAAGTTTAAGGCTGAAACTGGTAGCCATATATGCAGTGAACTTTTGGGCATAGATGGCAAATGCCTTTTCACCCCCACAAAAAGGTCGGAAGAATATTGGAATGGTAGGCCTTGCAAGTATTTAATTGTTCGCGCAGTTGAAATGCTTGAGGAATATATTAATAGCAATGGTTTAAACTAATAAAAAAGGTTCTCTAACGAGAACCTTTTTTTATCCAATAATCTTTTTAACATAACTTTGAGCAATGTACATATCTGCCACATCACTATCAAGTTTAATTTCTACACCCTCATGGCAGGCTAGCATTGCCTCAACAAAATCATAACCTGCTAAACTGCTAAAGCCAACACCTCCAGAAAATCTGGGGTTTATTTCCAAAAAGTAAAATTTACCATTATTTTCAATAAACTCAATATTAGCCACACCCACAAAGCCAATAAAATTGGCAATGTTCTCAACTACTGTGTTTAGGGCGTGGCTTTTATATGTTTGAATTGCTGTTCCTAAACCGTTCACTGTTCGTAGTAGTTCCTTGCGTACAAGGCTAAATATGTTGCCGAACTTATCTTGGGCAACATCAACTGTGTATATATTACCCTTTATAAAGGGCTGAATAATAAAGTCGCTTCTTAAATTAACAAGGGCATTTAATTCATTAGCGTTATTTGCAATATACTGCCCTTGGCTGCTTCTACCTGATATGGGCTTTAATATTAAAGGGTATTCTTCGGGCAAAGCTTCGTTTTGCATATATGTGGGTATGGTATGGCATATTTCATTTGTAGCTAAATTTTTTGCAAGTTTGTATTTGTTTCTACATAGGGCTTGCAATGAATTATCAAAACAACATAAAGTAACGCCTTTTGCTAAAAATTCATGCTTTAAAGGGGCTAAAACATCACATTCAATATCTGTTGTGGGTATTAATAGGTCTACATTGTTTTCCTTAACAATATTAAATAAGGCATTTAAATATTCTTCAACATTAACTGCTTTTGGAACATTATAAAACTTGTTAAAATCATCAACATTTGTTAAACAATGTTTTGGGAATATATCACATCCAATTAAATTAACTTTGCCCTTTAAACTGCTTATTATAGCATCGCTACTAGCCGACCCTATTGCAGTAACTAGAACTGTTTTCATATTTAATCCTCTTTCAACAACCTATTTAAATCATCAAAGAATAAAGGTGTGCCACCTGTATGTATAAATAGTAAGTTGCTATTTTTTATACCTTGTTTTTTAATATAACATTTCATACCCAACATTGCTTTTGCGGTATATGTTGTATCCATAGCTATACCGTAGTTTTTCATAAAATCAAGTATTAATGCATCTATATCCTTATTGCCTTTGCCGTATGTTAAACAATAATCATCAACATAATGATAAATGTTTTCGTTGTAAAGGCTTGCATCAAAAACGCTATTGCTGTGTTTGTACAAATAAGTTTCTATATGTTTTGTTATATAGGGTATTGCATTCATTTTATGCCTTGATATGCTTATACCAACAATATCATGCTCGCTTTTATTAAGTATTTTTCCACATATCAATCCAGATATTGTCATACCAGTGCCACAGGCCAAAAATATTTTATTGAACTTTTTATTTATTTCAAGCTCCTGTTCAAGTATTTCGTTATAGGCGTTGGCATAGGCAGCAACAGGAACATGTTCATTACCTCTACCCTTTGAGTTACCGTTTATATAATAGGGCTTATAGCCTTTAGTAGTTAAATCTTCTATAACAGACTTTATTGTTTCGGCAACATTTTCCCTTGTACAATATACATATCTTGCCCCAAAGGCTTTTGCCATTTTATAGTTTGAAAATAAATTGGGGTCTAGGCCTTCTTCTTGCATTGATACTATTGTGCAAGGAATATTTTTTTGGGCACATAGGTTGCTTATAACTCTGCAAAGGTTGCTTTGAGCTCCACCATAAGCAATCATATGGTTACAGCCCTTCTCCTCCATATCTCTTATAAACTCAAGGGATATTCTTGTCTTGTTACCACCAAAGGAAAAGGGTAGCAAATCTTCCCTTTTTATGTATATATCATTGTTAAACTCATCCTTATACAAAAAGTACAAAGGTGTTTTGGGCAATTTAATCATGCTAATTTCCTCTCATAGCTTTTATTGTTTGTATTAAATAATCAAAACTTTTTACTTTAAGCATGTAGGATGCTAAGGCGTAAACGCCCATGCCTACAATTATTTGTATTAATAAAAGCAAAATAGGGGGTAGGCTTACAAAACTTATAAAATATACAACGACGCCCATTATAATGCTTAATAATATATTGGGTAATAGGTCTTTAAATTGCTCATAAGGCCCATAATCAACTAATTTTTTGTTGGGGGCAGAATTTACATAGGCGGATATTAATGAGCTTATTGCACCGCCCCAAACTATTGCCTCAACGCTTTTAAACCAAAATATGCTTATTAATAGTATTACTATGCCATAAGTTTTCTTAATAATTTCAACCCATAAAAATATATTGCTTTTGCCTTGAGCGTTTATTGCTTGTAAATTTGTTGTATGTATTGGGTATAGGGCAAAATCTAAGCAACATATTTGTAAAAATATTACACAAGGAAGCCACTTATCAGTTAAAAGTACAAGTATAAGGGGCTTTGCAACCAAGGCTAAACCCATCATAAGGGGGAATACAAAGTAAGTGCTTAACAATAAGGATTTTCTCATATAATCCTTTGTTTTGCCTTTATCATCCTGTTGTGAAGATAGCACGGGTAAAAGCACGCTTTGTATTGATCCGTTTACGCTATTCATAACAAGCTCAGGGAATTGCCTACCTCTATTATAAAAGCCCAAGGCCGCATTATCATATTTTTTGCCTATAACAAGGCCTCTAAGGTTTTCATACACCACATCAATAACGCCAGATACTAATAATTTCCATCCAAAAGCCAAAAGTTTTTTTAAGCCTTCAAAGTAAAAAATTGCCTTTGGGTACCACTTCAATTTAAATAAAAGTAATATAGTTAGTATTATTTGGCTACTTAACTGTTGTGCAACAAGGGCCCAATAAGCAAAACCAGCATAAGCCATTGCTAAACCAATTATTCCAGATATTATTGTTGCCAACAAACTACTTACCATTAGTGCCTTAAATTGCATTTCCCTTGATACAATGGCATATTGTACTACGCTAAAAGCACCGGGGAACAATATTAATGCTAAAACCCTAAGCACAGAAGTTAATTGAGGTGTTTTAAAAAATACGGCCAATGTTGGCGCGCTAAAAAATAAAATAATATAAACAACAAAGGCAGTTAAAAGGCTAAATATAAAGGAGGATGAATACTCCCTTTCTCCAACCTCTTTGCTTTGCACAAGGGCAGTATTTAAACCGCTTTGCACAAACACCCTTGATATGTTTATAAATATTACAAGCAATGTTAATATTCCATAGTCGCTGGGGTCAAGTAACCTGGCTAAAAAAATGTTTATTACAAAGGATATGGCTTGGTTGCCAAAGTTTTCCACAAACTTAAATATAAAGGAGGAAAATACGCTGTTTTTATGCAATGTACTACCTCCTAATAATCTTTTTTATGGTATTTAATAGCTTTGTAGGCATTAACACCTTTATATTGAACTTTAATTTATCCTTTAAGCTAAGCTTGCTGTATTCTGCTTTTAAATCAGGGTCTTTTAAAACATCCAAACTGTTAGCACAAAACAACATGGAATGCAAAAATATACCCATGCCCTCATATATTTCGCTTTTATATTTACCCTTAGTATAATCGTTAAGGTCTTTAAGCATTTCAACAGCACTTGCATACCTGTTAAACATAACAGCCTTATCCTCCTTGCTCCATAAGGCAAGGGCGGAGTTAGGCACGTTTTCCCTATACACACTGCTAAAGTTGTGTATATACCTTGCATACCCTGCAGCAGTAAAAAATAGCTTAAAGCGCAAGTCGCCATATGGGCACATTTTATCATGGAATGTAGGGGGCATAGCATTAAATACTGCCCTTGGAAATAAAAATGTAGCTGTTGGTATAAAGCTTAATTTAATTATTTCGCCTACATTATAACTGCTATCCTTGGCATAGTAATACTTTGCCTCGTTTTCATAATAAGGTATAAAGTTTCTATCGGCTTTTATGCCGCTTAAATCCTTAATAATTCCGTTTGTAAAACAAAAGCTACAATCAGGGTTGGCTTCCATGTAATCAACTTGTTTTTGAAGTTTATCCTTACTTACCCAATAGTCATCACCTTCGCACAGGGCAATATATTTGCCTATGGCTCGTGGAAAGTTAAAGGTTTCGTTTATAGGTACACCCTTTGAATATTGGTTTTCAACCTGCAATATAGGTTTAATAATATCGGGGTATTTATCGGCATAGCTTTTTATTATCGCTTGGGTGCCATCCTTTGATGCATCATCATGTATTAATATTTCAAACTTAAAGTTAACTTCTTGCATTAAAAAGCCCTCTAATGTTTGGGCTAAATATTTTTCGTGCATGTATGTTGCACAGCAAATGCTAACTAAGGTTTCCATACTAAAGCTCCTTTATAATTATGTCGCAAATCCTATCCACGTTGTCATGGCTAAGTTCAGAATATAAAGGTAGGGTTAGTATCGATCTTGATACTTTGTGAGCAATGGGGGTATTATCAGCATTAAAATTATAGCAAGGGAACTCGTTTGTTAAGGGGTAAAAATAACGCCTTGCATTTATTCCATTTGCTTTTAAAGCTTCAAAAATAATCTCTCTATCTATGTTTTCAAACATTACGGGCATATAAGCGTAGTTAGGCTTAACATTTCCTTGAGGTTTACATAGCTTAATGCCTGTTTTACCCTCTAGCCTTGCTATGTATTGATTATATAGCTTGCCCCTTGCTTTTATATTTTCGTCAACATACCTTAAGTTACATATGCCCATGGCAGCCTGAAATTCATTCATTTTTGCATTGCTACCACTATATATAACTTTATCGTGGCCAGGTATACCAAAGTTTTTTTCCAAATCAAGTTTTTGTTTTAAGGTTTCATCATTATATGTAAGGGCGCCACCCTCTATGGTGTTAAATACCTTTGTTGCGTGAAAACTAAACATGGATACATCGCCCATGTTAGCAGCGCTAAGCCCATTTTTATATACACCAAAGGCGTGGGCAGCATCATATATTAGTTTTAAATTATGTTTTTTTGCTAAGGCTTCTAAAGCCTCGTTATTAGCTAAGTTACCATAAACATGTATGGGCATAATGGCACAAGTGTTTTCATTTATAAGCCCTTCAATTTTACTAACATCTATTGTGTAATAATCGGGCTCTATATCGCAAAAAACAGGCTTTAAACCGCATCTAACTATGGCGTGCGTTGTTGATGCAAATGTGTAAGGGCTTGTTATAACTTCACCCTTTAAGTTTAAAACCCTAAGTATTGCTTCCAAAGCTAAATGTCCATTAGTAAAAAGGCTAATGTTATTTGCATTCAAATATTCTAATAGCTTTTGTTCAAGGGCAATGTGTTTTTCACCCATGTTTGTAAGCCAATGGTTTTCCCATATGGATTTTATTTCTTGGCAGTATTCCTCAAAAGGGGGCATGGACGATTGGGCCACGTTAATAATATCCTTTATATAAATACCCTCCAAACATAAAAAAATTTGCATGTAAACGCTTTTATAGCTTGAATTATAACAACAAGCCCCTCTTATGTCAAGAAAGGCAAATTGCCAACATATAAAGCCATATAGGCTTATAAAAGCAGTTAATAAATTTATAATAAAGCGCAATATATGGCTTTAAAACAATAATTTATTAGCTATATATTGTAAAATATTACAAAAGTATTGCAGAATTTGATAATCTTTGATAATATATACTATATTTAATAAAAGGAGAGATTTTTATGGCTGAGGATAAAAACAAAAAAATTGCAAGTTCACCAACAGTAAAAAATGCAAATCCAAATGCTGATTATAGCTCCTATTCCAGCGCCTATGGCAACAGATATTATAGTAAACCAGAGTATCAAAGTTATAATGATTACAACCCATATAGGGATAATCGCTATAAAGTTAATACCCCTGAAGCTCCACAACCAAAGGCTTATGAGCCTCGCTATAAGGAATATAAAAACCCCTTTGAAGGCAAGGAAAAACGCAAAAAGGGCAAAGGCAAGCCTATATTGTATGGCATTATTATAATGTTTTGTACAATAGTTACTGCAGTTTTGGCAATATTTATGATGCCCCAAGTAGGCAATATACTTTGGAAGGATTTTGACAACTATGCCTTTGTAAGTGGTAGGTTAATAAAGCATGAACCACAAAATATTGCTGAGTTTAACCGCTACAAATCCTACATGGATAGGGATACAATCTTCCCAGGTGTGTATATTGATGGAGTGCATGTGGGTGATATGTCAAGGGAACAAGCCCAACAAATGCTTTTAAATGGTGATGATGGCGTAAGCAAAACATTTTCAGTAACTGTAAGCATAGGTAACAAAACTTGGGTTATAGATAGCAAAAATGTTGAGGTAACTCGCAACTTAGGCAATGTTATAGACAAGGCTTTTTCAATTGGTAGGGCAAACACTACTGCAATATCAGGCACAAAGGTAACCCCAGTAAAACAACGCTTTGATAAGGCTGTGGATTTAAGGCAAACGGGGGAAGTTCTTTATACGGATTGGACATATAACCAAAAAACTGTTAGGGAATTAACCGATAGTATAGTGGCGTATATAAACAGAAGCCCAATAAACTCCCAAATAGAAAGTTTTGATTTTGTAAATAGAGAATTTAAGTTTACTGAGGATAGCCCTGGGGTTGAAATTGATGCTGATGAGCTTTTTAACAAGGTTAAAGCACAAATTGATACATGGGCAAATGGGGCAGTTGTAACAGTTGAACCACAAATTGTATTAGCCGATGTTCGTAAGGTTGATATGATGAACAACTTTAAAATGATAGCGGCCTATACAACAAATACTACAAGCAATAAGGATAGAAATAATAATATAGACCTTTCTAGTAGGGCTATAAATGGCACGGTTTTATTGCCTGGGCAAGAATTTAGCTTTAATGATGTTGTTGGCAAAAGAACTGTAGATAAGGGCTATAAGGAAGCAGGAGCCATATCCAAGGGTCAAAGCATACAGGATGTTGGTGGAGGCGTATGCCAAGTATCTACAACATTGTTTAATGCCGTTGCCCGTGCAGATTTAGAGGTTGTTAAACGCAGTAATCACGCTTGGCCCATTACATATATATCCATAGGGGAAGATGCAGCAGTAAACTGGCCTAATTTGGACTTGGTTTTTAAAAACGATAAGGATAGCCCCGTGTTTATTGTAATGTATTATAGCAATAAAAAATGCTCTGCCGAAATTTATGGCATGACATTAGGCAATGGAATAAGTATAGATTTGGAAAGCACAGTAACTAAAAAGTCTGAGCCTGCGCTACAACCCGCCTATGTGTTAAACACATCTTTACCTATAGGTACAGAAAAGGAAACTATAAAGTCAAGAACTGGCTATATGGTTGATACATACCAAGTTTGGTCTCAAAATGGTAAGGAAATTAAAAGGGAAAAATTACACAGTACAACATATAAACCCTACCAAAGAACAATAGAATATAATGATGGCACAGTAAATTAGCCACAAAAAAGCCCTCGGTTTTATAAAACATAAACAGCGGGCTTTTTATTTTATACTTATATTAATAAATTTTATATTATGCCTTAAAGCAATATAAGCTATTTATAATAATGTTCAGTTTTTTAAGTATTCCTTTACTTTTTCAAGGAATTCATCTTCATCTTTAACTATTTTTTTAGCTATGCAATCATCAACTAGTGCACGCCTTTTATTGGATATGGTAATATTGTCCCCAGCTGCTATTTTTCCTCCACCTACAAGGAATAATAGGTTTGAAGTATGTTCTAAATAAATTTCAATATATTCATTTAAATCCATTGTTTTACATCCTAACTTTTATTAATAATATGCTTTGTTTTACTAAATATTTATTTTGGGGTAAGGAAGTTTATGGGCCTTTTATTTTACTTCCTTTTTTCGGTCAAACACATAAAGTACACAAGGTAGCACTACAAGCACCGCAATGCAACTTAACAAGGCCCCTCTACCAACAAGGGATGCAAGCTCTGCAATGCCAGATATTTGCGATATTGCACCAGCTATATAGCCACAAGCCATTAGTATGCCAGCTGATGTTAGTATTGATTGTATACTAATATTTAAGGCATGTATAATGGATTCTGTTTTGTTTTTACTCTTTCTTTCTGCTAAGTAGTTTGTTGTAAGCAATATTGCGTAATCAATTGTGGCGCCTAATTGCAAGCTTGATACTACTATATAACCAATAAAAATTATGGGCATATTTGCAAAGTAGGGTATTGCCATATTTATCCATATTGCGCTTTCTATTACTAGTATAAGCAGTATTGGTAATAGTATTTTCCTAAATGTAAGGGCAAGTATTATAAATATGGATACTACTAACACAGCTGTTACATACAAGTAATCCTTTGAGGATACGTTTTTAATATCATAAGCGGCAGCCGTTTCGCCTAACAGGTAAAAATCATCGCCATACTCTGCCCTTATTGTATTTTGTATATCCTCTATCAATGCAAAGGCTTCAGGGCTTTCACCAGCTTGTTTTAAATTAATTATTATCCTTGAGTAGTTTTCGCCTATAAGGTAACTTTTAAAATCGTTAGGTATTAAAGCTAAGGGGAAGTTTGGGTTTACTGAGGCATATAGCCCTTGTACAGACCCAATTTCGCTATGCTTTTTAAACTCGTTGCTTATTCTAAATTCTTTTTCTGGTGATGTGTTTGGTATTAAAACAACCAATGGCTCGTTTACGCCAAAAACTTCGTTCGTTTTTGCAGTATCTTTATAAACCCTTGTGCCTTCACTAGCAGAAAGTACGCTGCTACCATATAAAAACTCTGTTTTATTTTGCCCGTAAAATGCGGGTATTATAAGTATAAAAAATATAGCTAATATAAAAATTTTGTTTTTCAATACGCCTTTACTAAAGCGCTCCATTTTAAGGTTAAGCCTTTTGTGGCGTGTTTTTTCTATTGCTTTATTTAATACTATTATTAGTGAGGGTAGCATTGTTAGGCAAGCAATAAGGTTTATTGCAACGCCTTTTGCAAGTACAAAACCAATATCATAGCCTATTTTATACTTCATTATTACAAGGGATAACATTCCAGCTACTGTTGTTAAGCAACTTGCTAACAGTGTTGAAAACGATGCTTTTACAGCGGCAGTCATTGCTTCAATAAGGCCTAAACCATTTTTCTTTTCCTCGGCAAACCTGTGCAACAAAAATATGGAATAGTCCATAGATATGGCAAATAACAGTATTACAAGGCATATAAGCGACATAAAGGATATGCTACCGTTAAAAATGTTTGTGCCAAGGGTAATTATTAGGGATATTGCCATAACAAATATTATTAATATTGGCTCCAACCATGTATCCAACATTAAAAACAATATTATAAAAAATACTGGTATTATTACAAGGGCAATATTGAATACATCCTTATAAACCCCTGTTCGCGTAAAGTAAACATTTACAGCTGATCCGGATAAGTGAGCATCTTCGCCAAGGGTATCGTATAGCTTTGATACTGCACTATTTGTTTTATCTGAATAATCATCCTCGGTAAAGGCTACTACATAGCGAGCATAACCGTCTTTAAAGTGCATAGCATCTACTTGCTCTTGGCTAAAAGCACCTAATTGTATAGCTTGTGAATACTCATCGGAAAAAACCACAGCACTTACACCTTCAATGGCTAGTATTTTCTCCTTTAATGCCACAGCCTCATCAATGTTATTAACCTTTGCCATAACTTGAGCTGAACCATTAAGGCCAAACTCATCACGCATAATAGCAAAGCCTTTGCTTGTATTGCTTTCATCTGGCAAGTATTTTGTTAAATCATATTCTATTTTAACTTGTAAGGTTAAAAATACGTTTAATATGGCGATTGCCAAAAAGAATAATATTATTAAACGTCGGTGTTTAACAACAAATTTGGAAATAGCTTCCATAATCCACCTCTATATTAAATTTTATACAAAACAGAATTATTACACTTTGAATATAATTTAAAATGAAGCTTATGTCAAATACATTACGGGCTTTAATGTTGTAAAAAAATTTACAAATTAAAAAAAGGTGTTGACATTAAATTAGATGATTGATACAATCTATGTTGTTAGTTAGTTCTAACTAATTCATGAATTAGGGGTGAAACTTATGCCGTTAATAATGGCGGAAATAGGTAAACACTACACGGTTAAGGAAATCCGTGGAGGGAAAGAAGCAAGGCATCATCTTGAAAAACTGGGCTTTGTTGAAGGTGCAGCTATCGAGGTAATATCTCGCCAAGGTGGCAATACTATAGTAAGAGTATTCGAATCCCGTGTAGCCATAGGGGCAGGCATGGCAACAAAAATTATTGTTTAATTAGGAGGCTTATTATGACCCTTGATAAGGTAAAAACTGGTGAAACTGTTAAGGTTGTTAAAATTAACAACACAGGCGCTATAAAGCGCAGAATAATGGATATGGGGCTTATTAAAGGTGTAGAGGTTTACGTTCGTAAAGTTGCACCCCTAGGTGACCCTATGGAGCTTACCATAAGAGGGTATGAGTTAAGCGTTCGTAAGGCAGATGCTGCCATGATAGAAGTAACAGAAAGCGATGGGAAGTAATTATGAGTAATATAAAAATTGCACTCGCAGGTAACCCTAATAGTGGTAAAACCACAATGTTCAATATGCTTACAGGCTCTAACCAATATGTTGGTAACTGGCCTGGGGTAACCGTTGAAAAAAAGGAAGGAAACCTTAAAGGTTATGATAATGTAGTTATACAGGATTTACCTGGCATATATTCCCTTTCACCCTATACCCTTGAGGAAGTTATTACACGTAACTACCTTATTAAAGAACAACCCGATGTTATATTAAACATTGTTGACGGCACAAACATTGAAAGGAACCTTTACCTTACAACTCAACTTATAGAGCTAGGTATACCTGTTGTTGTTGCTGTTAATATGATGGATATAGTCCGTAAATCTGGCGACAAAATAAATGTTGAAAACCTTTCAAAAGCATTAGGTTGCCCTGTTGTTGAAACATCAGCCCTAAAGGGTGATGGGGCAATGGAAGCTGCAAGGCGTGCTGTTGCTGTTGCAAACAGTGGTGAAAATAAAAATATTCCTTGCCACTTTGAGGGTAGCGTTGAGCATGCTATTGCCCACATAGAGGAAAGTATTGAAAATATTGTTCCAAAGCACAACGTGCGTTGGTATGCTATTAAAATATTTGAGCGTGATGAAAAAGTTTTAGAAGAACTAAAATTAAGCGAAGAGGATAATAAGCATATTGAAGAACATATTGCTGAATGCGAACGTGAGATGGATGATGATGCGGAAAGCATTATTATAGGCCAACGTTATGCTTACATTGCTAAGCTTATGGAAAAGGCTGTTAAAAAATCACAAAAATCCGCAGGCGGCACAATATCCGATAAAATTGATAGAGTGCTTACAAACAGAGTACTCGCTTTACCAATATTTGTTGTTGTAATGTTCTTGGTATATAAAATATCAATTGGTACAGTAGGTGAGTGGTCTGTAGGCTTTATGGAAGGCCTGTTTGAAAACATAGGTGGATTTGTTGGTGGCCTTATGGAGGGCAAAGTTAGCCCTGTGCTACAAGGCCTTGTAGTTGATGGTATTGTTGGTGGTGTAGGTGCTGTTTTAACCTTTGTACCACAAATGCTAATACTATTCTTAATGCTTGCATTCCTTGAAGAGTGTGGCTACATGGCCCGTGTTGCCTTTATTATGGATAGAATTTTCCGTAAGTTTGGCTTATCCGGCAAAAGCTTTATACCTATGTTAATTGGCTCTGGTTGCAGCGTTCCTGGCATTATGGCATCACGTACAATTGAAAACGAACGTGATAGGCGTATGACCATAATGACAACAAGCTTTATACCCTGTGGCGCAAAAATGCCTATAGTTGGCCTTATTGCAGCAGCAGTATTTGGTGGTAATGTTACATTAGTTGCTACAAGCGTATACTTCCTTGGTGTTGCTGCTGTAATAGTAAGTGGTATTATACTAAAGAAAACAAAGCACTTTGCTGGTGAACCTGCCGAGTTTATTATGGAATTACCAAGTTACCACTGGCCCACAGTATCTGGCGTGCTTAGATCCACATGGGAACGTGGCTGGAGCTTTATAAAGCGTGCTGGTACCGTTATACTATTATCAAGTATAGCAATTTGGTTCCTATCAAACTTTGGCTTTGGTGAAGAAGGCTTTGGCTTGGTTGAGGATATGAATCATTCCGTGCTAGCTAAAGTTGGTGGAGCATTAACATGGTTGTTTGCTCCCCTAGGTTTTGGTAAATGGGAAGCAGTTGTTGCCACAGTTATGGGCTTGCTTGCAAAAGAAGAAGTTGTAAACGTATTTGGCGTTCTTTCATCTGTTGGTGAAGGTGCAATGGATTTTGTTGAAGCTGGTGGTGCCGAGGCAGTTGAAGGCCTAAGGCCCATAGGTGAACAATTCTTTAATGGCAGTGGTTTATCCGCTTACTCCTTCCTAATATTCAACTTATTGTGTGCCCCTTGCTTTGCTGCAATTGGTGCAATAAAGCGTGAAATGAACAATGCAAAATGGACAATAGGCGCAATTGCTTATATGACCGTACTTGCTTGGGTAACATCCTTTGTGTTCTACAACTTAGGTTTAGTAATAAAAGGTGGAGCTTTTGGGGTAAATGCAATAATTGCTGTTGTAATGACTGTTGTTATGGCATACTTATTGTTCAGGCCTAACCCCTATAAAAACGACAAAATAATTTCAAAGTATGGTGACAAATAATGGGTAACTTTATAGTAATTGCGTTGCTTGTAGTGGTAGTATTCTTTGCTGCAAGGTCTGCAATTAAAAATAAAAACAAGTGTTCTGGCTGTTCTGCTAAGGATAGTTGCTGCGCTTGCAATAACAAAGAAAATAGTATAAAATTAATTAATAAATTATAACAAGAGGTGAGGCAATGTACATTAAAGAGTCCGCACAAGACTATGTGGAAGCAGTACTAATAATTGAAAAACAAAAAGGATTTGTGCGCTCTGTGGATATTGCAAACTATCTAAGGGTAACAAAACCAAGCGTATCCTACGCCATAAAAAATCTTCAAAACGAGGGTTACTTGATTATGGATGAGGATAAGGATAAGGAAATTACCCTAACCCCAAAGGGAAGGGAACTTGCCGAAATTATGTACGAAAGGCATATGTTCTTTACAAACTGGCTTGAAAGACTTGGGGTAAATTCAACTATCGCTGCTGCTGATGCTTGCCGTATAGAGCATGCTATAAGCAAGGAAAGCTTTGAGGCTATTAGGAAAGCTGTAAGCGATTGCGAATGTGATGATAATTAATATAAGTAACCGTGGTTTATCCACGGTTATTTTCTATAAAAATTTGGGGGGATTAATATAAAAAGGTTAATTTCATTGCTTTTAGTGCTTGTATTATTTACTGTAAACCAAGTGGCCTTTGCTACTGCCCCAGCAAAGCCTATACCCCATTATTTTAGGCGCCAAGAGTATAGGGATAAAATACTTACAATTGTAAATAGTCAAATTGGCTATGTTGAGGATGGGGATGGCTCAACAGTTTACCATCAGGAAATGTTTAAAAATGCAAAACTAGGGGATGGCAACTATAATGCCGATTGGTGTAGCATATTTTTAGCTTGGTGTTTTAAAAAGGCAGGCCTTTATACCTCTGTATTTGGAGGGATAGCTGCAGCAGGGGTTAAAAATTTAGCTTATAGGTTTATGACGGGTGGGGAATCTACAACAAAACAAGGCATATCCCTTGCCTTCTTTAGCCCAAGCTATATAAAAAACGTTCAAGCGGGGGATATTGTTTTTTATAATTGGCATAAAAGCGACTATGATGATTATAGCGATATTGCAAACATAAATAAAATAAGCCATGCGGGGGTAGTTACAGCAATAAATGAGGATGGTAGCCTTGAAGTTGTGGAGGGTAACTTTAAAAATGAGGTTTGGAAAGGTGTAGTATCTAAGGATAATGACCGACACAATCCCAACAAAATTGCGGGTTTTGGCGTATATGATGCAAAGCCTAAAAGGGCTACAAACAACTTAATTCCAACCCCTTTGTTAACAACAAACAAAAATAATGGCAAACAAACAATTGTTTACCACGTTTATGAGGATGGCAAAGCCCTAACAAATAATGGGGAAGAGGATATAAATAACTTTATTGTAGCGCTACCTCAAAAAATGCTGTATATAAAAACAGCATCAAATTTGGATTTGTATTATGATTCTAAATTAGAAAACTATGCAGGCACGCTTAAAAAAAGTAAAAAATATTCAATTTTAAGTGAAGAAAATGGCCTTAAACAAATAGTTTATCAATCATCATTAATTGATGAAAGCAAAATATTTGCCATATATAAAACTGCCTTTATTAATCCAAGTAATTAATCTCATTAACCTCTTTTTTAACTGGGTGTGGTATTTCGTGCTTGCTATGCAAGGGGTACCATACTTGTGCGAAGAAGGGGTTTTTCTTTGCAATTTCGTGGTAATTCCAATATTCCCTTTCGCAGGTATCACACCAATGTCCTCCTTCAAGTATAAGCCTTGGTGAGCCTGTAAAGCTGTGGCCAAAGGCACATTCAAACTTTAGGGGAGTGTTCCAATCGCCTGTTACCATACTTTCGCTAAGGCATTTGCCTCCTCTAAACTCTGCTGCCCCTTTAATATCTTCAAGGCATAGTTCTTCAGGGGGCTTTTTTTCGTCATAGCCATGGTCTATAAATATTGCCTCATTCCAATGTTCGTAGGGTTCAAACTTATCCCAATCGGGTATATTTTGCCATTCCTCTTTACTAATAAAATAGGCGGATATAGCATCTTCGTTGTTATTGTTTATAAAGTCCATTGTACCTCTTGGGCCCTTTGTTAGCTTTTTAAATACATCTTTAATTATCCTTGCAGCAAGTTTTTTTATAAAGGGTATTTTCAATAATACTCTAATTATTCCAGCAAAGCCGTATAATAAAGCTGTTTGTAACATTTCCGTATATTCCATGCCGTTGTTTCTAAAATGAAGGTAGTTTTCTAACTTATCCCCATCCAAGTAATATTGACCATGGAAGTTCCTAAGGGCAAACCACTTTGTATCAAACAAAAGGTCTAGTTTTTTAAAGCCGAATATACCAAATATTCTTTTGTATAAATTGTAACTGGAGGCGCGCATTTTGTCGCCACCACCAATATTGTATATATGCTGCCAAAAGTTATCGGGTAAATCATTACAAAGGTTTTTAACCAATATACCACTATCCTTATCGCTAACATATTCCAACACATTGTTTAAGGGTTGGTGGAATATTATGCTATCCCTAATACTAAGCATACGCTCTGATATTATGCCTGTTTGCCTTAATGATACCCAATATTTTAGCCCAGATTCTATTACTAAGCGTTCGGCAGCAATTTTGGCCAAGGCATAGTAGTCAAAAACAGATGGTTTTAATGGGTCGCCAACCCTACCCCAATGTATAGGTGGCATTCTATCACCAGTCATTGCAACGGAACCCACATACACAAGTTGGCATGTATTTTCCATTCCTCGGGCTTTTATAGCATCAATAATATTCTTTGTTGAACCATAGTTTATTTTAAAAGATAGCTTTGGTTTTTCATCAGCATAGGGGGATATAAATGCTGCTAAATGTATAACTATATCTATGCCCTCAAGGGCCTTGTAAACGTCGCTATAGTTGCATAAATCGCCATAAATAAACTCTATATTCTTGCTGCGTTTATAGGGTTTAAAAAAACTTCTTTCCTTTACATTATCCAAGGAAAAAACTCTAATATAATTTTCTGTTTTAGCTAGTTCCTTTAAGGCAAAATTACCCATACTGCCACTAGCACCAGTGAGTAAAACTTTTTTCATTTTAAACACCTCTTATTAAATAAATTATAATATTTATTTTATTTTTATACAAGCACAATATATGGTGGCACTATTAAGTGACGGCTATCTATATGGTGAAATTGGCTATTTATGTTGACTTTACACTTTGTGTGTGCTAAAATTTACAAATGCAGAATATAAATTACACTGCATAAATTTTATTCTTTAAATGTAAAGAATTTGTTACAAATGAATGTAAAATATTCATTATTATGTTATAATATTCTTTACTATGTGTTAAGGAGAGTTTTGATGATTAATATTATTGGTTTAGGTTACATTGGCTTACCCACTGCGTTAATGTTCGCAGCCCATGGTGTAAATGTTGTTGGTACAGACTATAACAGCGAATTAGTAGATACTCTAAATCACGGCAAAGTTAGCTTTGAGGAAAAAGGCTTGCAAGAACTGTATGATAGGGCAACTTCTAAAGAAATTAAGTTTTCAACAGACTATCAAAAAACAGATGTTTATATTGTTGCAGTTCCTACACCCTACAATAACACTACAAAGCAAATAGACCCAAAATATGTTCAAAATTCCGTTAAAACAATATTGGATACCTGCCCTAAGGGAGCAATTATAGTAATAGAATCCACAGTTTCCCCAGGCACAATAGATAAGTTTATTAGGCCAATAATAAGCGAAAAGGGCTTTGTAACAGGTGAAGATGTTCATATTGTACACGCCCCAGAACGCATTATTCCTGGCAATATGATATACGAGCTAGAGTATAACTCACGCACAATAGGCGCTGATGATAAGGCTGTAGCTCAAAAAATTAAAGATTTATATGCCTCTTTCTGCAAAGGTGATATCGTAATTACAGATATTCGCTCTGCGGAAATGAGCAAGGTAGTTGAAAACACCTTTAGGGATATAAACATTGCCTTTGCTAATGAATTAGCAAAAATTTGCCGCCATGATAATATGGATGTTTATGAAATTATTAAAATAGCTAATAAACACCCCCGTGTAAATATACTTACACCAGGCCCAGGTGTTGGCGGCCACTGTATATCTGTAGACCCATGGTTCCTTGTAGGTGACTATCCAGACTTGGCTAAGCTTATACTACAAGCAAGGCTTGTAAATGATTCTATGCCAGAGTTTGTGCTAAGCCGTATGCATACAATTATGAAGGAACATGATATTAAAAACCTTGGCCGTGTAGGCTTATATGGCCTTACATACAAGGAAAACGTTGATGATACAAGGGAAAGCCCCAGTCTTCAATTAATTGAAAACATGGAAAAACACCTTGCATCAGGGTTAAAGGTATACGATCCATGGGTTAAAAAGAATATTGTTGAAAATCAATATCAAAACTTTGATGAATTTTTAAATGAAGTTGATTTTATAGTTGTAATGGTTGGCCACAGCCACTTACTAGAAAATATTGATAAAATTCAAAATAAAATTATTTTGGATACAAGGAACATTCTTAATGTTTCAAACGTTTATAAGTTATAGGAGTTTGCAATGAAAAAAGTTTTTCTTATGTTTGGCACAAGGCCCGAGGCAATAAAAATGTGCCCCTTGGTAAACGAGCTTAAGTCACGTAAGGATATCGAAACCATTGTTTGCGTTTCCGGCCAGCATAGGCAAATGTTGGATCAGGTTCTTGAAGCCTTTGACGTGGTACCAGACTATGACCTTTCCATTATGAAGCAAGGCCAAACATTGTTTGATATCACAACAAACATTCTTTTAGGCGTAAAATCCGTTTTAGAAGAAGTAAAGCCTGATGTAGTGCTTGTGCATGGCGATACATCAACAACATTTGTAACAGCCCTTGCTTGTTTCTACCTTCAAATACCCGTAGGCCACGTGGAGGCAGGTTTAAGAACTTACAATATATACTCACCCTACCCTGAGGAATTTAACCGTCAGGCTGTTGGTATTGTTGCTAAGTACAATTTTTCCCCCACAACAATGTCTAGGGATAACCTAATTAGGGAAGGTAAAGATGAGGCAAGCATTTACATTACTGGTAATACAGCAATAGATGCACTTAAAACAACCGTTAGGGAAGATTATACCCACCCCGAGCTTGAATGGGCAAAGGATAGTAGGCTTATTATGATAACTGCCCACAGGCGTGAAAACTTAGGGCAACCCATGCATAATATGTTTAGGGCAATAAGGCGCATTATAGATGAAACACCAGATGTTAAAGCAATTTACCCCATACACATGAACCCCGTTGTTCGTAAGGCTGCCGATGAAGAGTTTGCAGGTTGCGATAGGATTCATATTATTGAACCCCTTGATGTGTTGGATTTCCACAACTTCTTAGCCCGCAGTTTCCTTATTATTACAGATAGTGGCGGTATACAAGAGGAAGCTCCTTCCTTAGGTAAACCCGTATTGGTAATGAGGGATACCACAGAACGCCCCGAGGGCATAAAGGCAGGTACACTCAAACTTGTAGGCACCGATGAGGAGTTTATATACCAAAACTTTAAGGAACTTCTAACAAATGAAGATTCTTATAATAAAATGAGCAAGGCAAGTAACCCTTATGGTGATGGCTTTGCAAGCAAGAGGATAGCCGATATTCTCTGTGGCGTTGAAACAGATGAGTTTAACCCACAGTAAATTTATATAGGATTTATAGGAGGTAAAAATATGGAAGTTAATTTTAAACTCAAAAAATTTGCTTCATTGCTTTTGGCAGTTGTTATGATGTTTTCATTTATACCACTCCCAAGTGCTGAAGCTACAACAGTAAAACCAACAATGCAAGCAAGAAACACAGAAATGCAAGTTTTAGTGTACTGCAACCGCGTTGATGGTAAGGCAGGGGATACCCTTACATGGACTTCATCACCTTTAGGTGGTAAAGCACCATACACATATGCATTCTATGTTTATAAAGACAATGTTTTTGTTACAAAAAGAATGTACACATCCGCAAACAGTTATTCCTACACACCCACAAGTGCTGGTAACTACAAAGTAATGGCATTTATTAAAGATGCTACCGGCATTATTAGGTATGTTTACAGCAAAGGCGTTCCAATTACTGGTTACCCAACATTAGCTGCTACAGTTGCTGCAAATAAAACATTTGCAACAGTTGGTGAAAGCATTGTTTGGACCACATACCCAAGCGGTGGTAAGGCTCCTTATCAATATGCTTATTATGTTTTCCAGGATAATGTTATAAAAACAAAAACATCCTATACATTTACAAACAACTACAGTTATACGCCCATTGAGGCAGGTAATTATAGGGTAACTGCTTATGTTAAGGATTCTTTAGGTAAAATTGCAAGTGTAACAAGCCCATGGATTCCAGTAACAAGCGTTAACGTTGACCCCCTTGATATTACACAAATAACAGCTAACAAAACAGGTACTTCCATTGTAGGCGACCCTCTTGTTTGGACCACATATGCTATTGGTGGAAAAACACCCTACCAATACAAATATGAAGTATATAAAAACAATGTTTTATTAACCACACAAGACTATACAACAAACGCATCTTATAGCTACACCCCAACAGAAGTTGGTATTTATAAGATAATTGCCTTTGTTAAAGACTCTAACGATACAGTTAACTTTAGGTCTAGTGATGATATAAGCGTACTATCCAACCCCTTAGCATTGAATGTTCAAAGTGATAAAATTGCACTTAAAAACAACGAGAAAGTTACATTCTATGCTAATGCTTATGGTGGCACAGCTCCTTACCAATTTACCTACTATCTATACTTAGATGGCGTATTACAATTAACAGTTCCTTATTCCAGCAATTCAAGCTATGTATATTCACCTACAGTTGTAGGCACATACAAAATGAAGGTTTCTGTTAGGGATAGCCTTGGTAAAGTTGTTACAGAGGAAAGCTTTGAAGTTCTTGTAACAGCATATGTACCACCAAGAATTGTAAGCCTTGTACAAAACATTGCACAACCTAATGTTGGTGATGAAGTTGTTTGGGGCGTTACAGCTGCCGATGGTTCAGTACCATACAGCTATGCTTGGTACTTGTATAAAGATGGCGTTAGGATAGCTACAACACAGTACTCAACAACAAGGTCTTACAAATATACACCCACAGCTATTGGTGAATATTATGTAGTAGCCTTCGTTAAGGATAAAAATGGCTATGTAGCAAGCAAAGCAAGCACTAAGTTTACTGCAACATCTATACCATTAGAGTTAACCGCAGTTAAAGCTTCTACAGCTACTTCACCAATTAATAGCACAATTACATGGACATCAACCGCTGTTGGCGGAAGGAAGCCATTACAATACTCATTCTATTTGTTCTTTAATGATAACCGTATAATAAGAACACCTTACTCAACAAGCAACCAATATTCCTACTACGCTTATGCAGCTGGCAATTACCATGTAATGGCATTTGTAAGGGATGCTAGTGGCCAAACAAAATACGCATATAGCGACCCAACAGTTGTTACAGCAACAAGTAGCCTAGGCATTAAATTAGTTGCTTCAAACGCAACACCAAAACTTGGCAATACAGTAAAATATACTGCAACAGCAAGTGCAGGCGTTGCTCCTTATACCTATGCTTTCTATGTGTATAACAGTTCTAATGTATTAGTTAAAAAGGTATTCTATACAACAAGCAACTCACTTACATACACATTTGCAGCACCTAGCACATATAAGGTTGTAGCTTTTGCAAAGGATAGAACTGGCGCAATTAAAACAGCGGAAATTGCAAATATTAAAGTAGATGCACTTCCATTAACAAATAACACTACATTAAATAAAACAAATACAACCGTTGGCGGTAGTGCTATAGCAACAGTAAAAGCAAGTGGCGGTTATACACCTTACACATATGCTTTCTACGTTAAAAAGGGTTCAACCGTTGTACATAAGGGCTCTTACAGCACAGTACCTACATTTGAGTACAAGTTTGCAAGCAATGGCGAATACACAATAGAGTCCTTCGTAAAGGATAAAACTGGCAAAATTGTAGTTGCTTCAAACAATGTATCAGTTGCAAGCTTACAACCATTACAAGTTGAAATAGCTCCTAGCGTAACAAATGTAATAGTTGGCAATAACGTTAGGTGGACAGCTAATGTAACCGGTGGCTTATCACCTTACACCTACCAATATAGGTTATTTAAGGATGGTAAACTAATATCCACATCTAAAGTTACAACAAACGCTTTCTACGATTACAAACCAATGTATGTAGGTAAGTATGATGTAACAGTTGTGGTTAAGGATAGCATTGGAACTTCAAACACAATGGAAACAACAGAAACAGTTGTAGCAAGCCCATTGGCTCCATTAAGCTTTAAGGTAAGCAAATACTCAGCTGAAACTCCTTCAAAAACAGGCTACGCAATTTCTTGGAAGGCTTATGATCAAGCAGGCGGTATGCCTCCTTACACCTATGCTTTCTACCTATTTAGGAATGATGCAAGGATTAAAACAACCGCATATTCTACAACAGCATCCTACACATACACACCAATGCAATCTGGCTCATACCACGTTGTAGTGTTTATGAAGGATAAACATGGCACAGTATTAACTGTAAAATCCCCTATAGTAGAAGTTGTAAACCCAGATACATCACCATTGGTAATTGATTCCTTAACAGCTAACATTACATCTGGTAGGGTTGGCGATAAGATATTCTGGAACATGAAGGCTAGTGGCGGTACACAACCCTATACCTACTCTTACTACTTGTTCTTAGATGGCAAGAGGATAGAGGTAAGGAATTACAGTAGTGCTACAGGCTTTACCCACCAAGCAATGGCACCTGGTAAATATAAGGTTACCGGCTTTGTAAGGGATGCTAATGGCAAAGTAGTTTCACAGGATAGTTCAGGTTATATTACAATTATTGAACCTGTAATTACACCAACAGAAATAGCTATAGTAATTAGCAAATTTACCCCAGGTGGTGTAGTTAACCAACCAATATCTTGGACAGTTAGCGCAACAGGTGGTACAGGTACATATACCTATGCTTACTATGTATTTAAAGATGGCATAGTTCACAGTAAAACTGGTTACTCAACAAACACAAGCTACACATTTGTTCCTACAGCAGCAGGTTCCTATGGCGTAAGAGTATTTGTTAAAGATAGCAATGGCACAATAAAAGAAAAAATGAGCCCAGTTATCGTAGTAACCCAATAACCCCAAACCCACAGCCCGCTTCGGCGGGCTTTTTATATGCCTAAAGCAAATAAACATTTAATATGCCTTGAAAATTCACACCACTATGGTAAAATAAGCTTATACTACATTAAATAGAGGTAGCTATGGCTCAAAACCAAATAAACGAATACTTCCAACGCTCTGAAGCCCTTTTGGGGGAAGAATTTTTAAATAAATTACAAGGCTCCTGCGCCATGGTTTTTGGCGTTGGGGGTGTTGGTGGATATGCCCTTGAAGCCCTTGCCCGTGGGGGCGTGGGTAAAATTATTATTGTGGATAATGATAATGTTGCACCTTCCAATATAAACCGTCAACTTGTGGCATTAAGCTCCACAATAGGCCAAGCTAAGGTGGATGTGGCTGCAAAGCGTGTAAAGGATATTAACCCCACTGTGATTATTGAGCCTATAAAAGCCTTTTACTTGCCTGATAGCCCTGTTGATATACCCAGTGATGTTAATATAATTTTAGATTGTATAGATACCGTTAGTGCAAAACTTCATATTATGGAAACCGCAGCTATCAGGGGTATTCCCCTAATAAGCTGTATGGGCATGGGCAATAGGTATAATCCTGAACAGGTGTGCATATCTAAACTTAATAAAACCAGTGGCGACCCACTTTGCAAAGTTTTAAGGAGGGAAACCAAAAAAAGAGGCTTACAGAATATTACAGTTGTTTACTCTAAAGAGGAGGCAGCAAAACCAGGCCTTGTTATAAACGGAAAACCATCCCCAGCAAGCCTGCCTTATGTGCCAAGTGTAGGGGGATTATACATGGCATATTTGGCTTGTGAGGCCCTTGGGGGTAGGCAAGATATATTAAACCTTGTACCACAAAAGGAGGGCGAACTATGAGTGACTACTTACAACTGCATTTACCCTATATTAATGCTTTAAGTGAAAGCTACCCCAACATTAATAGTACCGTAAACGAAATTACTAAATTATCTGCCATATTAAAATTGCCTAAGCATACAGAGCATTTTATAAGCGATATTCATGGGGAGTATGAGGCCTTTAGGCATATTTTTAATAATGCCTCAGGGGTAATACGTGAAAAGGTAGACGACCTTTTTGGCAACACCCTCCTTGAAAAGGACAGGGAAAGCCTTGCAACCCTTATTTACTACCCTAAGGAAAAATTGGAGGAAATAAGGCAGTTTGGCGATATAAGCAACGAGTGGGCAACGGTTACAATAAACAGGTTGCTTTCAGTGTGTGAACTAATATGCTCCAAATACACAAAATCAAGGGTAAGGGATGCTATTGACCCAGAATATGCGGATATTCTTTTGGAGCTTATTTATGCCGATATGAATGATAGAAACAAGCGTGCTTATTATAAGGCCTTGCTTGAAACCATTGTTGATGTGGAAAGTGAAGATGCCTTTATTATTGCTATAACAAAAACAATAAAACGCTTGGTTGTTGATAAACTTCATATTGTTGGCGATATATTTGATAGAGGACCCCGCCCTGATATTGTTATGGATATGCTTATAGAGCACCATAATGTTGATGTGCAGTGGGGCAATCACGATATACTGTGGATGGGCGCAGGCTCAGGTAGTAGAACTTGCTTGCTAAATGCCCTAAATATTAGCATAAAATACGATACATTGGATTCTATTGAAATTGGCTATGGTATTAGCCTAAGGCCTTTGGCTGTGTTTGCTAATGATGTTTATGCTGATGTGGATGTAAGTTGCTTTATGCCTAAAACCGCGGATGATGATAACTATTCTAAAAAGGATATTTACCAACTTGCCCGTATGCACAAGGCTGTTGCTATTATGCTTTTTAAATTGGAGGGCATGATAATTCTCCGCAACCCTCAATTCCATATGGAAGATAGGCTTTTATTAAATAAAATAGACTATGAAAATAAAACAGTTAATATTGATGGAAAAATATATCCCCTAAAGGATTCTGAATTTCCAACAATAGACCCTAAGGACCCATATAAGCTTACCGATGATGAGGCGGAGGTGCTTCGCCAGCTATCCAGGGCTTTTACAAGCAGTGAAAAACTTCAAAAGCATATTCGCTTTTTATACACAAACGGTAGCATATACAAGGTGGAAAATGGCAATTTGCTATTCCATGGGGCAATACCTATTGATGAAAATGGTGAATTTACAAAATTTGATATTAATGGTAAAATTGTTAGCTGTAAGGCCTACCTTGACCATGTAGAAGCAAAGGCTCGCCAAGGCTATTATGCCCTTCCTCACACAACCGAAAGGCAAGTGGGTAAAGATTTTCTTTGGTTTCTATGGGCGGGCAGAAATTCACCCCTGTTTGGCAGGGATAGAATGACTACCTTTGAGCGCTTGCTTGTGGCTGATGAATCTACATATACCGAGGCTATGAACCCTTACTACAAGTATAACCGTGATGCTAAAGTTGTTGAGCGTATACTTGCCGATTTTGACCTTCGTGGGGAGCACACCCATATTATTAATGGTCACGTACCTGTAAAGGTTAAAAAAGGCGAAACCCCCGTGCATGCCGATGGCAAACTTATTGTTATAGATGGTGGCTTTTGTAAGGCTTACCAACCTAAAACAGGCATTGCAGGCTATACGCTAATATTTAACAGCTATGGTTTAAGGTTAATATCCCATGAACCCTTTAAGGGCACCCAGGATGCTATAAAGAACAATACGGATATACTAAGCTCATCTATGATTTATGAATCCGTTGCGGAGCGCATAACAATGGGGGATACGGATAAGGGTCAAGTGATAAAGGATAGGCTTAAAGGCTTAAAAATGCTATTATCTGCCTATCGCAGTGGTTTAATTAAGGAAAAACGTGTTAACTCAAATTTATCTTTATAAGGAGGATTTTCCGTGGGAGAAAATCAACGCATAGTTATATTGGATTTTGGTGGCCAATATACTCAATTAATTGCTAGAAGGATAAGGGAATGCCATGTTTATAGTGAAGTGCTTCCCTACAATGCTTCAATAGAAAGCATAAACCAGCCAAACACAAGCGGTATAATATTAAGTGGTGGCCCTGCTAGTGTAGTAGCGGAAGACGCCCCAAAATGCTCACCAGAAGTATACAATCTTGGCATACCAGTTTTAGGCATATGCTATGGTATGCAACTTACAGCGGAAATCCTTGGGGGCAAAGTTGCAAAGGCAAGCAAAAGGGAATATGGTAGAACAGCTATAAACCTAAAGGATGCCACCCTATTTAAAGGCATCCCTAATAAAATTGAAGCTTGGATGAGCCACACCTATCAAGTTGAAACCATGCCCCAGGGCTTTGATTGCATAGCTTACTCTGAAACCTGCCCTGTTGCAGCTATGGCAAACGATAACAAAAAAATATACGGTGTACAATTCCACCCAGAGGTAACCCATACAGACTTTGGCACACAAATTATTATCAACTTTATTAAAGGCGTGTGTGGCTGTACTGGTGATTGGACAATTGACGCCTATATAGAAAAAACCGTTGCACAAATTAAGGAACAAGTTGGCGAAAATGAAAACGTTCTACTTGGCCTAAGCGGCGGTGTAGACTCCTCCGTTGTTGCAGCATTGCTTTATAAGGCTGTGGGGGATAGGCTCTACTGCGTTTTTGTTGACCATGGCTTTATGCGTAAGGATGAACCAGAGCAGGTTAAGGAAGTGTTTACAAAGCAATTCCCAGTACACCTAAGCGCTGTTGATGCCTCTGACTTATTCTATGATAGGCTTAAAGGCGTAAGCGACCCTGAAACAAAGCGTAAAATAATTGGCAACACCTTTGTTGATGTTTTCAAAGCGGAGGCCGATAAGCTTGGTATATCCCGTGATTACTTTGCCCAAGGCACAATTTACCCAGATGTTATTGAAAGCGGTAAAGTTCCAGGTAGCGCAGTAATAAAATCCCACCACAACGTAAATGGTTTACCCGCAGAGCTTGGCTTTAAGGGCTTAGTTGAACCCCTTCGCTCCTTGTTTAAGGATGAGGTTCGCCAAATTGGTTTAGCCCTTGGCTTACCTGAGTATATGGTATTCCGTCAACCCTTCCCAGGCCCCGGCCTTGGCATTAGGGTGCTTGGAGAACTTACCCGTGATAAGGTGAATATTGTTCGTGAAAGCGATGCAATACTTAGGGAAGAGTTTGAAAAAGCAGGCCTAAACAAAACCGTATCCCAATACTTTACAGTGCTAACAGGCGTTCGCTCCGTTGGCGTAATGGGCGATGAACGCACATACAGCTATGCTTTAGCAATACGTGCCATAACCACTACCGACTTTATGACTGCCGACGTGGCCGACATCCCCTTCAACCTACTTATGCACATAGGTAGCCGCATAGTTGGCGAAGTTAAACACGTTAACAGGGTACTGTATGATATTACCACCAAGCCCCCAGCAAGCATTGAGTGGGAGTAGAAAGTATTTAACTACACACAAGTCATTTGATTTAATATCAGGTGACTTTTTTATTTAAATTTAGTATAAAGAGAAGTTTATATAAGCTTATAAAGATGACATGTACATGATTTCTTGAATTTCTTATTTTTTGTTGGTATACTGAATCTATAAAGTTTCTTTTATATGTTTTTTTTAATAAGGGATAATGTTGGGTTTGATTATATTTATTACAATATAAATAGTAGATGTGAACGTGACATTATTGCTTAAACGGAATAGATAATCTATCAAGATTAAGTAAAATGGAGAATATTTTAAGTTATTTGATAAAAATATGTCTTAGAATAGTTATATTCAATAATTTGTTGTATAATAATTAAATATATTAATAAATTCTATTGAAATTTAACAATTAATTACCTTATGTTTGAAGTAGGAGTTTGTAAGATGCAAAATGATAAATTAATAGAAGAGCCAGAATTGCTTTTCTCAGTGAACACATTGCTTGCTTTTTTAATTGCTGAAAAATATTATAATAGCATACATTATGCGTGGTTTTCTCCGAAATTTGATTTAGGAAATGAACAACCAGCTTCATCTAACCCTAGAACTATATGTAATCATATTTTACGTTCTATTGTGACAAAAGATAAACATTGTGAAAAACTAGACCGTATTAGGAGACGTATGCTTGAAGGCGCAAGTATAAAGTTAAAAGAGGGTGTAATTTCTACATCTCAGGAACTTGAAATTAGAAAAGTGATTGAATGTAGTGAAACAGATTTATCCTATATGATGCCAATAATTTTTGTGGGTACATGGAACCGTCTAAAAGAACATTGTGAAACTGTTCCAATTGAAGATACAGCCTCAAAAAACTCAAGAGAATATCTAAGTCGAGCTTTACCACGAGAGTTTTTTGATATAGTTAAATTTGATAAGATACTTTATGATATTGATGTTTTTGAAAAGGAGGAATCATTGAAATGAGTGTAAAAAACAATATAAATAGAAAATTAATAACAAAGTCAAACATTAATAAAAAGTTAAAATTAGAAAACTTCAATATGACTGGAAAACCTACCGCTGAAGAAAAAAATTTTAATGTTAAGACAGGAAAATTATCATATCGACAACTACTTCGCATAAATGCAGTATTATCAGCAAAAAATAATGTGGAAAAAAAGGAAGCAAATAGATTTGTTGGTACATTAACTCCTCCCGAAAGAAAAGTTTATAATCAAATTGTAAATTTTAAAAGTACTCCTTCTTATGATTTAAGAAAAAATTATATTTATAGAAAATTACAAGAAAAAAACAAGGAAGAAACTAAAAATGTTGATGTGAGTAAGTTGTTTGAAAGTTTAGGTGAAAGATAGTATATAATTAATATTTTAAATAAAACAGAATCTTAGCAGTTTGTTTTATTTGATAGTGTGGAGATTAAATTAATTTGAGAACAAGGAATTAAATTTTAAAAATATCATCCATTGTTGAAAATGTGACATAGTTAATATGTTATAATAATTGAAACTCTAACCTACTACTATTATATGTGCTTTTAGGATTATCAAAAACAAATTTATGCTAAAACACTAAACAAAGGAGGGCCCACATGCACGCAATAATACGCTTGGAAAATGGCGGATATTATACCTCTGCGGTATTTGCTCACTTCTGTGAAACTAATGCCACGGATGAAATTAAAAGATATTTTGAGGCCTTTCGTAACGATTATTTTGTTGTGCTTAACAAAGATAAAAACAAACTTGTAAGGCAATATACTTACCCTAAAAAAGATAATTATTTAGACCCTTTTGTGCTTGTTGTTGATAAGGAATTTAGCAATTGGCTAGTGGATAATAGAGGCCATGGCTGCATAGATTTTTTGCAAAACTTGCATGATGTTGATAATGTTCCAAGGGAAATTTTGGATAAGTGTATTAAAATTGATGCTGATTATGTGTATGAGGAATACCCTGAAATCCATAGCCAAAAGGATATTGATAATTTAATGGAGGCCTTTTACGGCTTTAATTTTGCCTATATAAACCACCTAGAACATAAGGAAGATGGCACATTGTATGTGTTGTTTGAAGGCATATGGGGGAGCGATTTGGAAATGTGGTTTAGTGGTGATTTGAGCTACTCCACAAAAAATCGCTATCCAAAAGGTAAGCCTCTCCGTTGGCTAGATTCAACCATGTTTATTGAGGATGGATTTATATATTTGTTTGATGATGAGGGTTTAACTGTGGATGATATTAATAGCAATATTTACTGCTGGTTTAAAGCCAAAAATGTAAAATATCATGTTATACCTAAGGAATAAAGAAAGTGAAAATATGATTAAATTTGAACAGATAAACAATAAAAATATTTGGAAGGTTTGCACCCTTGAAGTGTTTGATTATCAAAAGGATTTTGTTGCAGATAACATTCAAAGCCTTGCAGAAGCCTATGCCACACGCAATGAGGGCAACAATGTTTTGCCCTTGGCTGTTTATAACGATGATGTTTTAATTGGCTTTGTTATGGTTGGTAAAGGCACGGTAGGCAATGAAAACGAAAGTGAGCTAATAAAGCAAAACTACTCACTATGGCGCCTTATGATAGATAAACGCTATCAAGGTAAAGGCCTTGGTAAAAAAACAATAGATGCCACAATTGCCTTAATTCGCCAATTTCCCTTTGGCCCAGCTAAACTAGTTTGGCTATCCTACGAGCCTGAAAACACCAAAGCAAGGCGAATGTATCAAAAATACGGCTTTGTAGAAAATGGCGATATGTGTGGCAATGAAATAGTCGCTGTGTATAACTTGTAGATGTTATCCCCACGCCCTCGCAAAGGGTGGGGGATTTTTTATACCAATTTTTTGCCAAACCTATTATAAAACAACAAATTCACTAAAATGCAAAATGTAACAAGATTCTCGTTTCGTTGACAAAATATTGGTTTAATTTTATAATTAAATTAGGTTAAAGCTAATAAAGCCTTTATACAGGCCTTCTATTTGAATGATGTGTATTTTATTCTAAATAAAACTTTAATTATTGCTGTATTTTATGCTTAGCATAAGCGTTTCAATTAGCTTTGCTGTGTTTAAAATAGGTTTATAATTTTACTAAAGTAGCAATAATTTATTTTAACAGATTACAGTAAAGGCTGTTAAACTTAAATCAAAGGCTAAATGCCTTAGATAATATAAATAAAGGAGCGAAAATATGAGAAGTTTTACAACACTAGATATCCAGTATGCCCACCGTTTTTATGGTTTTAAGGGAGAGGCACAGTATTTGCACGGCCACACCGGTATACTAACCCTTGAAGTTGAAGAAAGCGTAAACATGGGTGTAAATATGGTTTTCCCTTGTAACGAGATAAAGAAGATTGCTTGGGATGTATTACAAAATTTTGACCACGCATTAATTTTGAGGGAAGATGATCCTCTACTACCCGCTATTTTGGATGTTTATGAAAAACAGGGCATAAAGAATGGCGCACCTACAAACATGCAAAAAGGTCCTGCTTTTAAAACCGAGCTTGCTACCGCATACCCCGAATGCCGCTTAGTTGTAACAAAAGAAACTATGACCGTTGAAGGCATGATAAAGATTGTTTATGACTTGCTTAAGGATAAATTGAACATCGTTAAAATCACATTTACAAGTGGTGTAAACGGTGCAATAGAAGAGTATGAACCTCAATTGGAAATGGATCGTTGCCCACTATGCGGCATTTCCCTTGATGAGCATGGCGCTTGCCCTAAGTGCGGATATCGCAAACACTAATAAATTGCTAATATGCACCCCTAAGGGTTTAAGCATATTATAATTATTAAAACTAGCGTTGGATTGTTGTGTATAGTCCAGCGCTTTTTTATGCCACAAAGCAAGCCTTTACTTGCTTTTTAGTAGCAATTTTTAACAAGTATACAAAGCTAAAAAAAGCTTTTTAGCTATAACACCATTGCTTAATATACAAACAATAATATTCAGGTTCAATTTGCTAAGAATAACTTATTTGTATGCTTTTACCCATCACTATACCACAGGGCAAATTTGTATTTAACAAGCAAAATTTATCAAAAGGCTGTACTAAGCTTGTTATAATAATTTAATAATATAAAACCAGCCCCCGCCAATAGTGGGGGATTTTTTATACCAATTTTTTACAAAACCCTTACACAAAACAATATACTTTGCTATAAAATTAAGCATATATCCAAAGGAGGTACAAATGTTAAACCTAGTTATACAAAAATATACCATAGGGCTAAGCCTTATGTTAAGCCTATATTGGCTTGTAAATTACCTTGTGTTAATACCTAATAAGCATAAATTTAGCGATGTTACAAACACATTGGTGCGGCTTGCGGTGCTTTACATTCCAGGCTTGATTTTGCTTTACCTGTTTATTAATGGCTTGCCAATGCCAGTGCATCAGGAAACAAATATGGGTTTTGGCGATTATTTTATGCTGTGGATTGCTCAATTTTTCGCTGTGGCAATTATTATTCCCCTAAGCGCTGTGGATTTAAAATTGGGGCTAATAAGCGATAAACATAAAGGGGAAGAGTATAAAACCCTAGCACAAAGCCTAATTGTTATTATACTTGTGCCCTTTTTGGAGGAGCTTGTGGCTCGCAAGCTTTTGGGCGACCACTTGGCTAACCTAAGAACAAATGTTTACTTGTGCTTATCCGCAGCAGTGTTTGGGCTTATGCACTTGCAAACAGGCCGTATAGCTATACCCCTTGCCATGGTGTATACAGGCTTTGTTTGGGCTGTGGTGTATATGTCAAGCTCTAGCTTGCTTTTAGCCACATTCTACCATGCATCCTTTAACTTTTTTGTGGGCTATATACCTCAAGTGCTCCAAAACAAAAGTGGATTAAAGGCGAAATCCTTATACATGCTTGCCCTTTTAGCCCTTGGCATTATTGGCTTTGTTAGCCTTGTAATTACTACGCTTAACATTCAATACATTCTACCTGCACATCATAGCTTAGCAAACGGCATTAGCATAGTTTTCTCCAACTGGGGAACCTGGCTATTGGCAGCAGTTTGCATAATTAGCTTTGTTGCTAAACGCAAGTATATAAGCAAAGAGCTTGAAAACATAAAGGAAAATGCTGATTAAAAATATATAAATACCCCGCACACCCTCACCAACGGTGGGGGATTTTTTTGTTTGATTTTTAATATTGTGTTTGTGTTTCTTTTTCTTTTTTATTTTCATTTTGATTTTCATTTTCTTTTTATTATTGTGTTTATGTATGGCTAGATTTGCTAACTTTTGCTAGATTTGCTAACACTTGCTAGTTTTGCTAACTTTGCTTCTATTTGCTTGATTTGCTTATTGATTGTGTTTCTTTTTCTGTTACTGTTTATTCTTAATTTATTTCTTCTGTTTTTTATTCTTTTATTTTTTCTTTTATTGTTACTGTTTCTTTTTGCTTGATTTGCTTGATTTGCTTGATTTGCTTGATTTGCTTCCATTTGCTTGATTTGCTTCCATTTGCTTGTTTTGCTTTCATTTGCTTGTTTTGCTTTCATGTATTAAATTTTCAAGGTGCGAGCCATAGGCGAATATCGCTTAAAATAAGGCTTTTATGTTTAACAATCTCCTTGGTTAAACTTGTAAAACTCCATCCCAAATTGCCCCTGTTTCGTTGTTAAAATGGCAGTTCTAAGCTATAATACTTAATATAATTATCCCTTGGCTTAGGGAACAATAAAATCACCATAGGCTATTACCCCCTATAATCACTATACCACACGCCAATTTTTAAACGCACAATCAAAACCGAGGAACAGCTTATATTAAGATTGTTACAACGCAATAAAAAAATATCGGTGTAATAAAATGGTGAGTATTAAAACCGAATATACCATTAATTCAATAGGGGAATTTATACACAACAAAAAATTAAAAATACCTTAATATCCTCCACCTAAAAAAACAATGAACACCCCTCAACCTCATACAACACAAGCCTTTGATGCCATAATAAAATCCCCCAAAAACCCCTTTCAAAAAACCCCATATGGTATATTAAAACTGTGGGGGAGAGCAGGCAAACAATCCCCAATAATTAAACACTTTCAAAATAGTTAAAAACCTTTTAATCCAATCAATTTTTCCACCCCACCCCGCAAGAGCGTTTTACGCCCATCAATTGTCCTACGGTCAATCGCTGGGTGCGTTCGCTCCGTAAAAGGCTTCGCCTTTTGTACTCACTCACTTGCTCCGCCTCATTTACGCCCATCAATTGCCCTAACGGTCAATCGCTGGGTGCGTTCGCTCCGTAAAAGGCTTCGTCTTTTGTACTCACTCACTTGCTCCGCCTCATTTACGCCCATCAATTGCCCTAACGGTCAATCGCTGGGTGCGTTCGCTCCGTAAAAGGCTTCGCCTTACATACCTCATACCCAGAATCCAAAACTTAACAAACTCATTTCAATCATCAAATTCCACCCAATCAAAGGAGCCTTATATGAACCCAGCTTTAAAAATAATCAACGATCGCTTTAACCACGATACTCTTCTTTCCGTGGCTACAATAAACCAAAATAAACCCTCTGTGCGCGTTGTAGATGCCTATTACCAAAATGGAGCCTTCTACACCGTAACATACGCCCTATCCAACAAAATGCAACATATACACCACAATAACGCCGTTGCAGTTTGTGGTGATTGGTTTACCGCTAATGGTATTGGCATAAACCTTGGTTGAGTGTTGGATCCAAAAAACACAAGCATTATGCAAACCTTGCGCTCTGTATTTTCAAGTTGGTATAACAATGGCCACGTAAACGAACAAGACCCTAATACTTGCTTGCTAAAAATAGAATTAAGCGATGCTATCATTTTTGATAAGGGGCAAAAATATACTGTGGATTTTAATAAAAATAAATAAGCTGTTTTGTAATAACCTAAGCCTCTTACACCCAACAACAAATCCCTTTAACCCAACAACGCATTACAACCTAACTCCGATATAACCCAAGTTATTCATAAAATAACAAACTCCGTTAGGAGTTTGGTCGTTACCTCATACCTCTTTACGCCCATCAATTGCCCTACGGTCAATCGCTGGGTGCGTTCGCTCCGTAAAAGGCTACGCCTTTTGTACTCACTCACTTGCTCCGCCTCAAGACGCCCTTGACCCCACCTTTTGTCTTTCTAACAAACATAGTTTTTATTCAACCCAAGTTATTCATCAAATAACAAACTCCGTCAGGAGTTTGATCGTCACCTCATACCTCATACCTCATACCTCATACCCAGAATCCAAAACTCAACAAACTCATTTCAACTCACCAAATTCCACTCTCTCCAGGGGGTTCACATTGAACGATTTAATATATATCTTATTATTATTAATATTTATCGCAGTTGGCGTATACCTTATTAACCTTGCTTTTAAATTAATAAAATTCATTATTCAATCAATTACTAATGCTATTACTAGCAAACATAATAGTAAACGTGATATTGAAATTGCTAAACAAAAACAGCAAGAAGATTATATTAAAATGCAACAGGCTAACCGCGAAAAGCAAAAACGCATAGATCAACTTCAAAGGGATAAGGCTATGCGTGAACGGGAGTATGCCCTTAAAGAGCAACAATTCCATCAAAATAAAAAAACCTATACAAAACCCTATACTATAATAAGGTGCGAATCCTGCGGCGCAAGGCTAAATATTAGGGATAATTCCCCCTATACCACCTGCGATTATTGTGGCACAAAAGTTATCGTCGATACCTTCAATAAACAAATAAACTACACCACAAAAACCACAGAAAACCCCACCCCAGACCCAACCCCAGACCCCAACCTAAACACCACAATCCCTTATACAAACCCCTCACAACCCACCACCGATGATATTCAAAAATATAAAAAAGAGGCTAATAAATATAAAGGCCTAACAATAACCTTCTCCATCCTCTTTTTTTTCTCCCAAAACTTCGCTTTCGTTGCCCTAATAGTACCCTTCGCCATCCTCTGGGCATTAAATAACGATAAATATAAAAAGTGGGAGTAGTGTAAAAATAAACATAAATAAGCTTTTTAATAACACTAGTTATATAATATATATGTAAACTGCTTTTATAGGCATAAGGTTTCTTTAGGTAAAACAACACTAAAATTAATTGTTATATAAATGCAAAATCTTTTATAAAACCAAATATAAAATGGGTGAAAGGCTTCAAGCTTATACAATAAGCTAATTTTATTTTACAAAAAACCCATTAAAAAACGGATACTCGGTTGCCCGAATATCCGTAAAGTATTAATAATTATTTTGCTACTGCTTGTTGAGCTGCTACACGGCCATATACACCACAAAGTAATAGTGATGTACCACAACCATAGTAACGTACGGAGCTCATTTGTGCAGCTGCACAGCTACCTGCTGCGTAGAAGCCTGGTATTGGGTTACCAGCTTTATCTATAACTTCAGCATTAATATTAACTCTCATGCCATCGTAACCATCTGTAAGCACTAAAGGCATGCGCAACATGTAGTAAGGAGCCTCTATGCGAACCATGTATTCAGCGGGCTTGTTGAAATCTTCGTCAACGCCCTTATCACATAACTCGTTGTAACGGTCTAATGTTGCTTGAACCACTTTAGCATCTAATCCAACCATTGCAGATAATTCCTCAATGGTATCAGCCTTAAAGGCCATAGGTGCGTTCTCTCTGGATGTTAAAGAGCTTGTTAAACCAATTTCAATAACATCAGGGTGAGCTTCTTCAAAAGCTTTACCGGCTAATGCCCAACCTTCATCATAACCTAAATGGAAGTTCTTTTCGATATAATCAAAACAGAATTCATCTTCGTTTATAACACGTTCACCGCCGCCACTTAGGAAAATACAATCTGTTGCAGGTGTAATTACGCTTGTTTTGGGGGCACCAGGAATAACGCTTGGCCATGCGGATAATTTTTTGCTATAGAAGTAGTACATTTGTTGTACAAAATCTAAGTGAAGCATATCTGCACCAACAGATTCTGCAAGCAAGTATGCATCGCCTGTACCACTGCCGGAAATGCTTTCAGCAGCAGCAAATTGTTTTGGGTTTAATTTTTCAAATAACTCATTATTAGCTGTGTAGCTACCTGCGCAAAGTATTGTAGCTTTTGCATTTACAGTAATATCATCACCATAAGTGTTTGTAGCTTTAATACCAACAACTGCGCCATTTTCTGTTATTAAATCTGTGCAAGGTGTGCCCATTAAAGCTGTACCACCTTTTTCAATAAAGGCAGCATATAATGCTGTTGTAATGCCACTACCACCATCTTCAACACAGTGGTTACGGGGAACATCACGTGGTGGGTTCTTTGAAATAGCTTCTAAGTGGTTAAACTTAACGCCATTATCAATTAAAAATTGAATTAGCTCTGTGGAGTTCATAGCTGCATACTCAATAAGTTCAGCTTCTACTGTGGGTTCTGCGGCATAAACCTTCATAATATCTTGGTAAAGGGCTTCCTCTGTATCCTCAATGCCGTTATCCCTTTGCAACTGTGTGCCTGCTGCTTGAATAAAGCCTTCACTACGTGATGTTGAGCTACCAAGAACAGATTCTTTTTCAACAAGTACAACGTTTGCGCCTAAGTTTACTGCCTCAACTGCTGCGGATAAACCAGCTAAACCTGCACCTATAACAACTACATCAGCATCATAAACTGCAGTTTCTGCTTCACGTTTAACAACTTCACGGGCTTTCCATTCATCTGGGTTACCGCCAGCTAATGCAACTGCGCCTGCTACAGCATTTAAATAACCGGCTGATGATACTGTTGCGCTTGATATTACATCAAGGTCTAAGCTTTGGTTTCTTATAATACGGTCTTTTAAAACATCAAAAGCCATACCGCCAATACCTGGTGTATCGCTCCAGTTTGAAGCAACAATATCGGTAATTTTGCCATCTGCAAATGTTACATCAACTGTAACGGTATCAACATCATAACCATTACGTTTGTATGATTTTGCAGCTGCTTGGAATGTTCCATCGGCAACAGGTTTAGCCTCAGCCACTGCAACTTCAGCACCTGTAGCTAATGTAATAGCATCTTTTACAGCAGCAATTACTGCGTCTGATGTTACTGTTGCGCCGGATATGCTGTCTATCCCCTCAACACTACCGGCTTCCATTATTGCCTTTTGTAAGTCCGCCATCGCTACACCGCCAATTGATTCGGTTTCTGCGCTACCTACAATTTCCAACGCGGTTATGCTGCTATCATCAACTGTTAGTGTAACGTTGATATCACCACCAAAACCCTTTGCTGTTGTGTTGTATGTACCTGGTACATACACAGCACCTGCTGTTGCCATACCTGCAAACATGGTAAACAACATGCATATTACAAGTGCTAAAGATAAGCTCTTTCTCATAATATCCTCCTCTTTTTTTGAATTCATTTTAATAATATCAAAATATTGATAAAAATTTAACAATATTTTGTATTCAAAAATGAATATCTGTATAAAAAAATCTACAACTTAAGTATATTGAACTAATTTACTTTTGTCAATGTTAATTTGTTAAATTAATATTAAATAAAACAAGCTATATTTTAGCAATTTATGGCTTAAAACCATGGTTTTAAACATTTAAACCCTTCGCTTGTTCTAACTTGTTTAATTTGTGTATATTACTTAATGTAATTAAAATATCATCTTTTTTAGTATCATCCTTAATCAGTAAAGTTGGTTTTGATTACTAAAATTAATATGTTAAAACTAAGTATAGTGAAGTTTATATTATTCAATCAATTATCTAAATTTATTTTATTTACCCAAACAATAAACCATACCCTCCCACAACCCCGCACACCAAGCCTATTTCCATCCACCAAAATTTCCTCAACAAATTTTAAATTTACCTATTGACATATAATAATCATAGTGCTATTATCTAACTAACAACTTAAACGTTTAAGTGAGGGTGTAAATTGAATAAGGTTAGCATTAAAGATGTTGCAAAGGCTGCGGGTGTAACAGCTACAACAGTATCATATGTTTTAAATAATAAATCCAGCCAAACTATAAGTGCAAAAACCCGTGAAAAGGTGCTTAAGGCTGCTGAAACTTTAAACTATATACCCAATTTAAATGCGAGAAGTTTATCCGCAAAAAAAACAAACTTAATTGGTGTAGTAATTCCTCAAACGGAGCCGGGTAAGGAATTTATGTTTTCAAACCCTTTCTATGGTGAATTGCTTTCCGCCATAGAGTATACAGCCCGCTTAAATGGCTTCCATATACTAATTTCAGGCACTGCGGAAAATCAAAGCTATATTAGCATAGCTAAAAATAGGGTTATGGATGGCATTATATTCGTTGGTATTTTCCCTGGGGATGAACTTGAAATGCTTAAGGATTATAACGTTCCCAAGGTGCTTATAGATAGCTATGTTAAGGATGATGCCTTCCATACAATAGGCATAGATGATGAACTTGGTGGCCAGTTAGCAACGGAATACCTAATTAAAAATGGGCATAAAAATATAGCCTTTGTAACAGGCGCCTTGTTGGATAATGGTGTAAATAGTATGCGCTATAAGGGCTACTGTAAAGCAATGAAGGAGGCGGGCCTAAAGGTTAAAAAATCCTCAGTATATACAGGTAGTGTGGATTTTGACTATGGCTTGGCTGTTGCACAGGATATGTGCAAAAATGGCTATAAGGAAAGTGCAGCTTTCGTAACGGCGGATGTATTGGCAATAGGCTTGGTTAAGGGCTTTCACCAAATGGGCAAAAGCGTACCTAACGATATTTCCGTTGTGGGCTTTGATGATGTTTACCTATCCCAAATGAGCTACCCCTCATTAACTACAATAAGGCAAAACATAGGCCAAAAGGGTAGGGAAGCCGTTGGGCTTATAATGGAATCACTAAAAAATAAGGAATTTAAAAATCAAAATATAACATTGCCCATATCATTGGTTACAAGGGATTCTGTTATGGAAAGGAGCAAAAATGATTAAACATTTACCAGAAGGATTAGTCCCTTTTGAAAGTTGCGGCTTTGAAAGAATTCCAGAATACCCCTTGCAAAATCAAAGCATAACAATAAATTGTAGGGTAGATGGGTATAATAGTGCTCCAAAGCTTTATTTAAGCCTTAATAACTGCGATTATAAAAGCCTTAATGCAATAAATGTAAGGGATAACTACTATAAATTTGATATTGGTAGCTATAATTTTGGTGATAATATTAGCTACTATTTTACAACAGAACAGGAAACTAGCAAGCTTTATACCTTTACTGTACAAAGGGAAGTGTTGCATAATACTCCAAAAGCCTTGCTGGAACATGGAAACAGCTATCATATTCTATTTGAAAATTTTAATATTACCATAGAAGTTGATAAGTCCCTTTCAATAAAAACCCATAACAATTCCGTGCAAGGCACTAGTGTAAATGCTGTAAACAAAAAGCTAAACGAAAATTTTGAACTAATTATACAAGAGAATTTTTTTACCCTATCACTTAAACGTTTAAGTGAAATAGTCTTAAGCTTAAAGCATATTAAAACTATAGAGGATAAAGAAGGCAATATAAGCCATTTAGCTTTTGTGTGGGATTATACAGCAAATTATATTTGGGGCACAGGGGAAAGGTTTAATGCAGTAAACCAAAAATTTGGTGAAACGAATGGCAGGGTTGTTGAAAAGTATACTCAACAAGGCAATCAAACATATTTGCCCATACCGTTTTTTAGCACAGAACAAGGCTTTGGCTTGCATCGCCTTTCAAATATTCCAGTTGAAATGTGCTTTGCTGATAAACTTACAATAAACCAAGAAGTTTATGGCGATGTGTTTACAGAGGAAAACATATATTTTGGAACACCAAAGCAGCTTATACAACAATACATAAACAATTCAGGCAAGGCAATATTGCCACCTAAATGGGCCTTTGGGGTTTGGGTAAGTGGCAATGGTTGGAATAATGATTATGAAATTAATCAACAATTAAGCCAAATTAAAAAGCATAATTACCCCGCAGAAGTTCTTGTTATTGAGGCATGGAGTGATGAAATGACCTTTTATAACTGGAATAGTAAGGATTTTTGGCAAGACCCTCAAAAAACTGTTAATGATATTAATAACTGTGGCATGCACTTAGTTTTATGGCAAATACCAATTATAAAACACGAGTGGAACTTGCAACCCTCACCTCAGTTGCTTGAGGATATAGATGAAGCTATAACAAAGGCTTACTGCATTTTTGATAAAGATGGTAAACCATATAGAATTACGGAAAACTGGTTCCATAATAGCTTGCTTATAGATTTTACTAACCCAAATGCTGTAGATTGGTGGTTTTCAAAGCGAAAATATCTTCTTGATATGGGGGTTGAGGGGTTTAAAACTGATGGTGGTGAATTCCTTTTTGATAAAAGCCTACGCCTACACAATGGTTTAACAGGCCTTGAAGCCCATAACCTTTACCCTATGCAATATGTTGGCGCTTATAATAACTTTATGAAAAATAATAATGTAAATGGCGTAACATTCAGCCGTGCCGGCTATGCGGGTGCTCAAAGCCAAGCAATACATTGGGCGGGGGACCAATTAAGCAAGTGGAGCGAGTTAAAAGCCCAAGTTGTTGCAGGCATAAGCGCAGGCCTATCAGGCATACTGTTTTGGGCATTTGATATAGGTGGCTTTGCAGGCGAATTACCAAGCCCCGAGCTTTACTTAAGGGCAACAGCCTTTGCTTGTTTTTGCCCGGTAATGCAATGGCATTCCGAGCCAAGAACAGGGCAGTTTTACTCTAGCTATGATGCTAACTTCAACAATGATAGAAGCCCATGGAATTTGGCAGAATATTATAAGGAAGAAAGCTTGCTAACAATAGCAACAAACTTTGCAAATATACATGCTAATTTAAAGGATTATATTTGGGAAGAGGCTCAGTATAGCGTAAACAATAATATACCTATGATTGCCCACTTAGCATTGTACTTCTTTGATGATGAAACAGCTTTAACTATTGAAAACCAGTATATGTTTGGCAAAAAATATATGGTGGCCCCCATAGTTGATGAGGGTGCTAATGGTAGGGATGTTTATTTACCAAAAGGTAGTTGGAAACACTTCTTTACCAAGGAAGTATTTGAAGGTGGCAAGAGCATTTTTGTAAACTGCAACATAAACGAAATTCCAGTTTTTGAAAGGTTAAGTTATGATAAGCATTAACAACTGGCTATTAAGCACAACAAGCGAAGTAAACGACTTTACAGAGAGTATATTCTTTATAGGTAATGGTGAAATTGGCATAAGAGGGTTTTCATCCCAAGAGGAAAAAACCACTGATTATTCCCATGCTATTTTTAAAGCAGGCCTTTATGAAAATATAAAAAAGAATATTTGCGATATGGTGCAGTTGCCCGATTTTATGCACCTTAGCGTTAAAAACGAGGCTTATAAAATAACTAGCCAAAGTTTAAATATGCTGGAGGGCATATTTGTGCAAAATTGGGTAAGCGATAATTTTGTATGCGAAACCCAAAGAATAGCGTCCATGGCAGATAAACAGCTTGTTTGTATAAAGCTAAAGCTAAGCGCAAAAACTGATAGTAGTTATGAAATTTGCGATAGCCTTAACACAAGGGTATCAAACCTTCCAGTAAATGATGATCAAATGACTAAGGATACTGAAACCGTTGTGCTAATAAAAACTGTTAAGGAAAAACCCAACTACTACAAGTTTGAAACTTTGCACAGCAACACACCAATAACAATAAGTTGGCAAACAATTGGCAATTTAAGTGGCACATTAAAAGCAGGGGAAAGCATAGTTGTTGAAAAGCAAATTAGACTATTGGTGGGGGATGAAGCTCCAAACCCCAAAAATGAAAACCCTTGGGAAAGCCATAGCCTTGCATGGCAAAAATTGTGGAATGATTGTGATATTGCAATTGATGGTAGCGAGGAATTGCAAGGTGCTATTCGCTACAACATATTCCAACTTATATGCAACAATGCAAGTGAAAACCCCAATGCTTCCATAGGTGCAAGGGGATTAAGCCATGGTAGATATAAGGGTAATACCTTTTGGGATACGGATATATTCCTAATGCCCTTTTATACTTGGCAAAGGCCTAATGCGGCTAAAAACCTAAGCTTATTCCGTGTAAACAGGCTTGATGCTGCAAGGGCTTTGGCAAAAAAGAAAAGCCTTAAAGGCGCAAGGTTCCCGTGGATGTGCTCCACAAGTGGTGAGGAACAATGTGAAAGCTGGGATATTGGGGCTTGTGAAATTCACATTACTGCGGATGTGGCTTATGGTATAGATAAATACAACAGCATTGCAAACGAGCCCATTGATGCGGGGGAACTATACCAACAAACTGCCGAGTATTGGCTTAGCCGCTTTAGCTATGAACATGCTAAGGATAAATATTCCTTGTTTTTTGTAAAAGGCCCAGATGAATACTGTGGCATAACAGTTAATAATACCTTTACAAACTACATGGCAAGGCATAATGTAAACTTAGCCTTAAAGTATTCTAAGCTTACAGCAGAACAACGCTCTACCTATGAAAACTTTAGGGATAAAATTACTATTTTGTATGATGAACAAAGGGATTTGTTCCTTCAAGATGAACTGTTTGAACGCCTTGAGCCTTATAAAATAGAAAATATTAATGATGAACCCGCCTATAAAAGTATAGACTATGACCGCATACAAAGGCTTAAAGTGCTAAAACAGGCCGACCTTGTTCAATTAGCCACATTGTTCCCCAATGAAATAAGCCTAAAGCAAAAGCAAAATATATTTAATTTTTATGAGCCCTTAACATTGCACGATTCATCCCTAAGTTATGGGGTACACGCTTTGTTAGCCTTTCAAATAGGCGAAAATAAAAAAGCTTGGGATTATTTTGAAAAATCGCTGTATTTGGACCTTAAAAATGTAATGAACAATGTTGGTAATGAGGGCTTGCATGTTGCCGCCTTTGGCATAAGCTGGCAAGCCATAGTATATGGTATTGCAGGGTTAAACTTAGTGGATAACAAGCTTACAATAAACCCTAATTTACCTAAACAAATTAAAAATATTAACTTTGCAGTTTACCATAAAGGTAAAAAGTATCGCATTAATATAGGAGAAAATAACAGTATTAAGGAGGAAGAATAGAATGTATATTCCAAAAGATGCTGGCAAAAAATCTGCGGTAGCAGTATTCCTATTACCCTCACTAATTGGCTTAACTGTGTTTTGCCTGTTGCCCATGCTTGCATCCCTTGTTATTAGCTTTATGGATTATGACTTACTTCGCCCACTTAATACAATGACATTTACTGGCTTTGATAACTTTGTAAGGATATTAAAAAGCCGTGAGTTTCCACAAGTGCTAAGCCACACATTCACATACCTAATACTATACTTGCCATTAATAATAGTTACATCTATTATGCAGGCCCTTATACTAAATAAGGCTTTCCGTGGCAATGGTTTATTTAGAACAATTTATTACACCCCTGTAATAACATCATGGGTGGCAGCCGCAGTAGTTTGGCAATGGGTATTATCAGGCAAATATGGCTTGCTTAATAACATATTGCTAGTGTTTGGCATAAATGGCCCTTCATGGTTAACAAGTGCAAGCTGGGCAATGCCTGGTGTAGTTATAGCTGCAATTTGGAAGGATACTGGCTATTATGCCCTTATGATATTGGCAGCACTAAAATCAATAGATCCAACTTATTACGAGGCAGCCTCTTTAGATGGGGCAAGCTTTATAAGAAAGTTTAGGTCCATAACATTACCCTTAATATCCCCAACGGTATTTTTATTGGTTGTAATAAATGTTATATACGGCTTACAGGTGTTCGACTCGGTACTTATTATGACCGATGGTGGCCCTGGTGGTGCAACCACAGTGTTTTTAGAGCGTATATACAAATATGCCTTTAAGCAATACAAAATGGGTATAGCTAGCGCTTATTCTTGGATATTGTTTGTTTTAATTATGATATTCACCCTAATACAATTTAGGGCACAAAAAAGGTGGGTGAACTATGATGCGTAATGAAAGCAAATTATTTAAATTAATGTTTTATAGTTTACTTATTATAACAGCATTTATAACAATACTTCCTTTTGCTTGGATGGTAAGCTCTTCATTTAAAGGAGCTGAAGCTATTAGAACAATACCAATAAAATGGATACCGGAAAACCCCTCAATAGAAGGCTACACTAGGGTTTTCAATATGCACAGCTTCTCCTTTAGCCAATCCACATTCAACAGTTTTTATTTAGCTATTACTAGCACAGTTGTGGCAGTGTTATCGGCCTCAATGGCTGCTTTCGTGTTTGCAAAAATACCCTTTAGGCATTCAGGCAAAATATTTGCCCTATACCTTGCCACAATGATGATACCTGGTACAGTTACAATGGTGCCAAACTATATTATACTTCGCAGTTTAAACTTGTTAGATACCTTTAGCGGCCTTATATTACCCTCCCTTGCAAACACTTTTGGGGTATTCCTTATGCGCCAAAGCATGCTAACAATAAACGACTCATACTTGGAGTCCGCCATGATAGATGGAGCATCCCTTTACAGAATTTTCTTTAAAATAATGCTTCCTATGGTAAGCCCCACATTGGCAACCATGACATTACTATCCTTTATGGGTAGTTGGAATAGCTACCTTTGGCCATTATTAGTGCTATCCTCTAACAACAAAAAAACCTTACAGGTTATTTTAGGCAATATGAATGGCATGTATAAAAATAATGAGCATGTAATTATGGCAGGGGCAGTGCTTACAATACTACCTATACTAATTGTGTATATCGCGTCTCAAAAATACGTTGACAGGGGCATATCTGTTGGCGGTTTAAAATAGTTAACAAGCATGCTAAGGCATGTTTGAAATATAAGGAGGAAATAAAAATGAAAAAACTTTTGGCTCTACTTTTAACATTGATGATGATGGTATCCTTCACAGCTGCTTTTGCTGAGGATACAACAATCACCTATGCCTGCTTCTCAGCATCAGGCGCGCAGGAAGAAACATTGAAAAAGATGATAGAGGTTTTTGAAAGCAAAAACCCTGGCATTAAAGTTGATGTTCAACTAACTGGTTATAACGACTATTTTACAGTGCTTGCTACACAAATTGGCGGTGGTAACCCACCTGATGTTTTTGAAGTAAACATGGAAAACTTCCTTGCTTACATGCTTCGTGACGCTTGTGCAGATTTAAGCGACCTTGGCATTAACACAGCAAACTACTCTGAAGGCACATTAAACGCAGTTAAAAACGATGGTAAACTTTACGCTGTACCTATGAGCTTTTCAACCTGCTTATTAATTTATAATAAAGATTTGTTTGATAAAGCTGGCGTAGCTTACCCAACAGATGAATGGACATGGGATGATATTCAAGCTGCAGCAGAAAAAATTACAGATAAGGCTAATGATGTTTGGGGTATTTACCAACCAATAACATATAACGAGCTTTATAAATCCGTAGCTACAAATGGTGGTAGCTTGCTAAATAGCGATTTTACAGAGTTTACAGTAAACTCACCAGAAAACGTTGAAATACTTGATAAAATGCTTAAGAGAGTACGTGGTGAAAACCGTGTTCAACCTACACAAGAAGATATGGCTGGTAGGGGCGATTGGGATTTGTTTACAGAAGGCAAACTTGGCATGATTATTACAGGCATTTGGGCATTCCCCACATATACAGAAAAATGCACATTCCCTTGGGATGTTGTAGTTGAGCCAGGCAACACACAAAAGAGCACATTCTTCTTTGCAAACGTAAACAGCATTTCACCTACATCTGCAAACAAAGAAGCCGCAGCTAAATTTATTGACGCTATGGGATCCGACCCTGATATTGTTAAATTAAGGCTTGATGCAAGTTGGGAACTTCCAACAATTGCTGACCAATCACAATTAACACAATACTTAGAAATTACACCTCCAGATAATAAAAAGGCAGTATTTGATAGCATGAACTATGCTGCAGCTCCACCAGCTTTAATTGAACAAGGTGCAGTTAGCGAAACAATAAACAATGTACTAAGCACCCTTGAAACAAACGAATTAACAGCTCAGGAAGCTTTAGACGAAATTCAAGCTCAATTAGTTGATGCTGATTTGTTAAAAAAATAAAACCTTAAAAACCGTAAAAAAGTTCTTCACAATATGCCCGTTGTGAGGAACTTTTTTAGTTTAATTAATTGTTAAAAAGGCTTGTATACAAAACTTTCATAACCTAAAAACCAGCTAAATAAAGCACTTTGTTAAATAAATATCTTTCAAAATAGTGATTCAAATCACGGTTTTACATTTTTAATTAGTATATTATTAAAGCATAAACAAGGAGGTATTGTTTTATGATTAATGATTATTATAAAAGTTTTGTTCCTGGTACATGGTGCGATAAGATAGACGTAAGGGATTTTATTCAAAAGAACTACACGCCCTATGAGGGTGATGAAAGCTTTTTAGCTAATGCTACCGAAAACACAAAAGTACTTTGGGATGAAGCTAGTTATATGCTTCAAAAACAAATTAAAGATAAAACTGTAGATATTGATACAGAGCGCTTTAGCGGTATTGATGCCTATGGCCCTGGCTATATGGATAAGGATAGGGAGGCTGTTGTTGGTTTCCAAACAGATAAACCCCTTCGCCGTATTATGAACCCCTATGGTGGTTACAGAATGGTTGAATCTTCACTAAAAGCCTATGGCTACACAATGAAGGAAGGCCTTGGCGAAGCATTCAACGCCTACCGTAAATCCCACAATGCAGGCGTATTTGATGCTTATACCAAACCTATGAGGGCTGCAAGAACTGCGGGCTTACTAACTGGCTTACCTGATGCCTATGGCCGTGGTAGAATTATTGGTGATTATCGCCGTGTTGCCCTTTATGGTGTTGATAGGCTTATTGTTGAAAAACAAAAGGATTTAGCAAACGAGCAAAACCTTGCAGCAAGTGCTGAACAAATTCGCCACAGGGAAGAGATGAGCGAGCAAATAAGGGCTTTACAAGCTATGAAAAGAATGGCTGAAAGCTATGGTTATGATATTAGCCGCCCTGCTGAAAGCGCAAAAGAGGCTGTTCAATGGCTGTACTTTGCTTACCTTGCTGCTATTAAGGAAAACAATGGTGCCGCAATGTCCTTAGGCCGCAATACTACTTTCTTAGATATTTATATTGATAGGGATTTAAGGGAAGGCAAAATTACTGAGGCAGAGGCACAAGAGCTTATAGACCAACTTATAATTAAATTAAGAATGGTTAGGCATTTGCGTACACCCGAGTATGATGAACTTTTTGCGGGCGACCCAACATGGGTTACAGAAAGTTTAGGTGGTATGAACCTTGATGGGCGTACATTGGTTACCCGCACAACATTCCGCTTTTTACACAGTTTAACAAACTTAGGCCCATCCCCAGAGCCAAACATGACAGTGCTTTGGAGCAACGACTTACCTAACGATTTTAAGGAATACTGCGCACAATTAAGTATAGATACTGGCACAATACAGTATGAAAATGATGATTTAATGCGCGATATTTATGGTGATGATTATGCCATAGCTTGCTGTGTATCTGCAATGCGTGTTGGTAAGGATATGCAATTTTTTGGCGCTAGAAGCAACCTTGCAAAAGCTTTGCTTTACTCAATAAATGGTGGCGTTGATGAAGTTAAACGCGATAAGGTAACAAACAAACCATTAAAAGTTTTAGATGGCATAGAAAAAATAACAGATGATGTTTTAAATTACGAAAAAGTGTATAATAACTTTACAAAGGTTATGGATGATTTGGCAACACTTTATGTTGATACAATGAATACAATACACTACATGCACGATAAATATGCCTATGAGGCTGGGCAAATGGCATTGCATGATTCCCACGTGCATAGGTATATGGCTTTCGGTATTGCAGGTATATCCATAGTTGCCGACTCATTAAGTGCTATAAAATATGCTAAAGTTCGCCCCATAAGGAATGAAGATGGCATAGCTGTTGATTTTGAAATAGAAGGCGATTTCCCTAAGTTTGGCAACGATGATGATAGGGTTGATAGCTTAGCAATTGAAGTATCCCAATACTTTATGGAGGCTTTAAGGAAACGCCCCACATACCGCAATGCAGAGCATACATTATCATTGTTAACAATTACATCAAACGTAGTATATGGCAAAAAAACAGGTTCAACACCTGATGGTAGGAAAGCTGGGGAGGCTTTTGCTCCTGGTGCTAACCCCATGCACGGTAGGGATAAATCTGGCGCCATTGCCTCACTAAACTCCGTAGCTAAAATACCTTATTGCAACACTTGCCAAGATGGTATATCCAACACGTTTACAATAGTTCCCCAAAGCTTAGGCAAAAATGAAGGGGATAGGAAGCAGCACTTAACCACAATACTTGATGGTTACTTTAAAAAAGATGCTTTCCACCTAAATGTAAACGTACTTGAACGCTCATTATTGGAAGATGCTATGGTTAACCCAGAAAAATATCCTAACTTAACAATAAGGGTATCAGGCTATGCTGTACGCTTTAACCAACTATCCCGTGAGCAACAAATGGATGTTATAAACAGAACATTCCATAATAGAATATAATTAATTTGGAGGGAAAATATGAAAGGGCGAATTCATTCAATTGAGTCCATGGGCCTTATGGATGGGCCAGGGGTTCGCATGGTATTTTTCCTCCAAGGTTGCCCCCTACGTTGCCTATACTGCCACAACCCTGATTCCCAAGCCTTTGACGCTAAGGCAGAAGAGCTTACACCCCAACAGGTATTGGATATGGCATTGCGCCAAAAACCATATTTTGGTGAAGATGGTGGCGTAACATTCTCTGGTGGTGAGCCTCTTATGCAAGGTGCTTTTGTACTTGAGTGCTTGCAGTTGCTTAAAGCAAACGGAATAAACACTGCGGTAGATACATCAGGCTTTGGGGATAGTCGCTATTATAAGTTTATTTTCCCCCTTATTGATACTATATTGCTTGATGTAAAAGCCTTTGAAAGCGGTAAGTTTAAAGCCCTTACAGAAGGTAGCTTTGAAACATACTTGAAGTTTGTAGAGGCATTGAATAGTTCAGATTTTCATGGTCAAATATGGGTTAGGCATGTTATGTTGCCTGGCCATACGGATAATGAAAAGGCTATGGAAGAACTTGTAAGCATTATTACACCCCTATCATATAAAATTGATAGGATAGAGATATTGCCCTACCATACAATGGGTGTTGAAAAATACAAGCAAATGGGTTTAGAATATAAACTAAAGGATATGCCCCCTATGGATAAGGATAGGGCAAAGGAACTTGAACGCTATGCCCATAGGCATTACTTAAAAGAACTAACAAAAATTAGAAAAACGCGCAGAATAAGCGGATTAAATAGCCCAAGTAACATAAGCAACCTAAAGAAAGTGTTTGAAATGAAAAAAACAAGTAAAGTGGATGTTCCACAACAAGATGATTCCTTATATATTCACGAGGGGGTAGATATACGCCAACTACCTTTACTTCGCCATATAAGCGTTGATGATTTTTATGAAGTGGCAAAGGATATTCAAATTAAACACGTTAAAAAAGGTGAGCTTATATTTAAAAGTGGTGACCCTGCAAGTGTTTTATATATTGTTTGCGATGGCAGGTTTAAAATATACACAAACACCCCTGATGGCAGGGAGCAAATTATGTATATTTACGGCCCTGGGGATTTTGTTGGAGGCCTTAACTTGCTTAAAAACCATAAGTATATTTATATGGGGCAAGCAACAGAGGATGGAACAATTTGCTTATTATCTAAAAAAATATTTGATAGCAAGTTTGTAAATAATCCAAAAGTTTTAAAACAGATACTTGAAAAAAGCTACGACCGTATTCGTTGGGCGGAGGAACTTATATCACGCCTTTCAAATACAAATGCGGGCATAAAAGTTGCAGAATTGCTTTTAAGGTTTTCCCAAAGGTATGGAAAGGAAACCCCAGAGGGCATCCGTGTGGATTTAAAGCTTACTAGGGAAGAACTGGGCAGCTATGCAGGCCTAACCCGTGAAACCTTTACCCGTAAATTAAGTGAGTTTAAGGATTTGGGCTACCTAGATTATAAAAATAATAATTACATAATTATAAAAAATGAAGAGGCTTTAAGGGATTATGTAATGAACGTTTAACAGGCTTATATAAACGCTTTGATAATATCAAGGCGTTTTTTATTTAAAAAAATTACAAATTATATAGCACAGTCCGTTTTATTGTACATAAGCATTGTTATAATATAAGTATAGAAGGTAATAACCTTCTAAAACCTACTATTTTTAATGGTAGTATGCTGTTGTGTATAAAAGAATGGAGATGGAATATGAATAATAAAGAAATTTACGTTACAATAACTGGCGTGCAATATTTTATGGGATTAAAACCCTTTGATATAGGCTCAAAGCTACAATTAATTAAGGAGCCTGAAAACAAGTATGATGCCGAGGCTATTGCGGTTTACTTTCCCTTCTTTGGTCAAGTAGGCCATGTGGCAAATAGCATAAACACAATAGCAAGGGGAACAATAAGCGCAGGTAGGCTATACGAGCAGTTTGGAAAAGAGTGCTCAGCGGAGGTATTGTTTATAACCCAAACAAAAGTTATTGCAAGGGTATACCCTGATAAAAAACTAAAACAACAAATAAGTGTTACATTAGATGATTTTGATGTTGATAGTAACACAAACACTAATCAAATATAAATAATAAACAACAGCATAAGGCCCCTTGTTAAAACAAGGGGTTTTATTATTTTTTTGTGTTATAATAGGCATATAAAATTATAGGAGGAGCCATGGTTAAGCTTTTTAAAAACTTGTTTAAAGCATACTCAGCTATATTATTTGTTGCTTTTGCCGTTGCCATAGTAATATTAGCTTTTACTATAAAGGCAAGCGTTGTTTTGTATACAGTTGCAGCGCTTTATATGCTAGCCATGGTGTACATTTCAAAGTTTGTAAAAAGCAAAATAGATTTAGCTATAGTTTGTTCAATAGCAACGGTTTTTATGCTTTACTTAGTTTTTGCAATTAAAAATGTGCAAATATCCGATTTTGAACAGTTTTATAATGCAGGCTTGGATATAAAATATGGCAGAAGGGATTATTTGGCCTTTGATAAATTCCTGTTTTGGCAGTTTCAAGTTGGCTATTCAAGCTATATAGCCCTATTGTTAAACATATGGGAAAGTGAGTATATAATCAAATTATCCAATGTGTTTTGGGCAATATTTGCAAGCCTTTGCATATATGGTATTACAAAAAACATTACTAAAAATAATAAAACAGCTAATTTAGCCCTAGTTATACATTTGTTTTTTCCAGCACGCTTAATAATGCTACCTGTAATAACTAACCAGTTTATAGCATCTGCATTAATATATTTTGCTGTATACCTTTGGTTAGCTTTAGATAATACAAAAATTAAAAATATAATTGTAATTGCTTTAGTTTTAGCCATTGCAAATATTACAAGAACAATAGCTATACTTGCTGTGGCAGCTATAATACTATTTGAATTATTAAAAGCTATAAATATTAAAAGCTATAAGGCAACAATACTAAAATTAACAAAATTGTGCCTATGCTATTTAATTATTTTTAACTGTATTGCCTATACTTTTATGCTTACAGGCCTTAGCCCCAATGGTTTAAAAAATGATACTTTCCTTTGGAAAGTTGCAATAGGCACAAACCATGAATACCACGGCGCTTACAACCCACAAATAGGTGAACTGCTTTACGGTAGCGATATTACACAAACTGAAAGAACAGCCTTAACAAAACAAGTTATTAAAAACAACCTATCACAAGGGGGCAAAATGCTAACTTTGCCCATAGAAAAAATAACAAGGCATTTTTTAGGGAACCAACCAACGGAGTACACTTTTAACAACATAAGCAACAACACAGTAAATATATTGGGTAAAAACTATAATGCGGATTTGCTTATAAATAACTATATTAAGTTTGAAAGAATATTTTTCTTTATTGTGCTTATGCTAAGTATGCTAACTGTTGTTAGCTACAAAAAAGATGTTGATGATAAACTTTGTCTACCGCTTATAATATTTGCGGCCTATATATTTATTCACCTAATAATAGAAATACAAGCCCGCTATATGTTCTTCCTGTTTGGCCTTATGGCAATGTTTGCAGCAATAGCAATAAACAACATAGAAAATAAAATAACAAATAAAATAATAAATAAAATAACAAATAAAAAAGATGCTTAGTGCATCTTTTTTATTTACAAGGCTTAATACCTATTATCAAATATCCTTGTTGATTTTTTCTCGCTCCTTGGCAACTCACCAATGCCCACAACTTTAACAAGCACAATTATGCCAATTTTATTTTTAAAGGCTTGGTTTATTTCTTTTTCAAGGCTTACCACATCTACATCTTTTTTAGCCTCAACAAACAATGTACATATATCCTTGCCAAAAACATGGTCTAGCATAAATTGGTATTCGCTTGATGCATCGGGTATTTGGGCTATCATTTCATCTATTTGGCTAGGGAATATGTTTACGCCCTTTACCTTAACCATATCATCAGTTCTGCCAAGTATTGTATCTATTAAGGGGTAATGCAAACCACAACTACAAGGCTTATCCATTATCCTTGTAAGGTCGTGGGTTCTGTACCTTATTAGTGGGGCACCCTCTTTAGCCAATGTTGTTATAACAAGCTCACCAGGCTCACCATCAGGCAAAACTTCACCGGTTTTAGGGTCTATTATTTCAATATAAAGGTAGTCGGTCCACATATGTATGCCCTCTTCTTTATCACAGCTTACACCAATGCCAGGGCCATATATTTCAGTTAAACCGTATATGTCGTAAAGTTTAACGCCAAGTTCGTTTGCAATACGCTTCCTCATTTTATCGCCCCAACGTTCGCTACCTATAAGGCCTTTTGTTAGCTTTAAATTATCCCTTATACCACGCTTTTCTATTTCCTCAGCTAACAATAATGCATAAGATGATGTGGCACATAATACTGTGGAGCCTAAGTCCTCCATCATTTGCAACTGTTTATCCGTATTGCCGGGGCCCATGGGTATTGCCATAGCGCCAAGCTTTTCTGCCCCTGCTTGAAAGCCTATACCCGCAGTCCATAAGCCATAGCCTGGTGTAATGTGTATTCTATCCTTTTTTGTAACGCCTATAACTTCATAACAACGGGCAAACATATCCGCCCAGTCGTCAACGTCTTTTTGTGTATAGGGTATTATTACAGGCGTGCCAGTTGTGCCGGATGATGAATGTATTCTAACAATTTCATCTTCATCTACTGCTTGTAAGCCTAAGGGGTAGGCATTCCTTAAATCTGCCTTTTCAGTAAAGGGCAGCTTTAAAAAATCCTCATAACTATCAAGCTTTTCAATATCTTTAAATTTCTCGGCATAAAAGCCTTTAGTTGCCTTTAGTTTATAAAATTGATTTTGTATTATTTTAAATTGATCATTATTCATGCAAATATCTCAACTTCCCTAATAGTTTATAACCATATCAATGGCTTTTAGGTTCAAATCAACAAATTTGGGTTTTACAAGGCTTTTTACAGCATCCTTTAAGCTATCCATACTGTAATTTAGCAAATTATATTTTATGGCATATGCCACTAATATTATGTTTTTTATTTTGCTGTTGTTCAATTCGCTAGCAATTTTATCTGTATCAACACTTATGGCATTTAAACCTTTGCTTTTTAAATGGCCTAAATAATCATCAATACTTACATTTTTGGTTTTATCAAGGCTAAAGGGCTTAATAACCTTTTCGTTTATTAAAAAATTAGTGTTTTTATTGCATAAGGGTAGGGCTCTTACTGCCTCGGTTGCTTCAAAAGCTAAAACTAAATCCGCCTTGCCTTTTGGTATAAGGGGGCTACATAAGCCTTTATTTATTCTTACATGGCTAACTACACTACCACCTTTTTGAGCCATGCCTATGGTTTCCGCTGTATTTATATCCTCACCTTTTGCCATTGCCATATGGGCGATCAATTTGCTTGCTAATACTATGCCTTGCCCGCCAACGCCTACACATAATATGTTCATGCTTGCACCTCCCTTTGCTTTATTGCTTTAACAGGGCATATGTCTGCGCATAAGCCGCAACCATTGCACATATCACCATCTATAATAACTTCATTGTTGTTGTATGATATTGCAGGGCAACCTATTTCACTTATACATCTTCTGCATTTTGTGCATTTTTCGTTTATATAATAAGGGGTTTTTGCCTTGCTAACAAATATGCAAGGGGATTTAAATATTATAGCTTTAACACCTTTTTTTGCTGAAACCTCTTTTATAACCTCAACAGCTTTTTCCTGGTCAAAGGGGTTAAGGGTAACAACTTCATCTAAGCCAATGGCTTCCAAAACCTTGGGTATGGATATGGCCTTTGCAACATCACCCGCCAAAGTAAAGGGTATACCTGGGTGGGGCTGGTTGCCTGTCATGGCAGTTGTGCTATTATCAAGCACTATTATTGTAATATTTGCCTTGTTATATACAGCGTTTACAACCCCTGTTATACCTGATGCAAAAAATGTTGAATCCCCAATAAACGAAAAGTTTTTAGCTTCTTCATCAATTCTGCTTATACCTTGGGCAAGGGTTATATCCGCACCCATACACAAGCAAGTATCCACCATATTTAAAGGTTGGGCATTACCAAGGGTATAGCAACCTATATCCCCGTTAAATATGGCATTTTGGCCTTTCATGGCTTTTTTTACTGCGTAAAAGCTTGCCCTGTGGGGGCAACCACTGCATAGGCTTGGGGGGCGTACAGGTAGGGGAATATCCAACACTAAGCTTTCATCGTTGCTAGTCAATTTAAGTATCTTTGCTATGCTTTCAGGGCTGTTTTCACCAGCAAGGTTATTCTGTTTATCAAGCTTGCCGTGTATTTTTACATTTAAATTATATTTGCCTGCAACAATGTAAAGTTCACGCTCAATATAGGGGTCAAGCTCCTCAAAAACATATACTTCATTAACACTGCTTAAAAAATCTAATGCTAATTTTTCAGGGAAGGGGTAGGGTGTACCAATTTTTAATAGGTTGAAATCCTTATTGCCATCAAGGGCTTCACTAACATAGGCATAGCTAACGCCACCTGTGGCAATACCCACATTTTTATTGTTGTTTATATGTTTGTTAAAGCTATTTTGGCTAAAATCATCGCTTAATGTAAAGCGTAATTCCTCAAGGGCAATATGGTTTAAATATGATGCCTTTGGAAATATTACCCAACGGGCTGTATCTTTAACAAATTTACCCTTTTTAATATCCTTGTTATAATCAAATATATCAAAGCTTTTATAACCATGGCAAATTCTTGTTGTAGGGCGCAAAATAACAGGCCTTTTTATCTTTTCTGATAATTCAAAGGCAAATATTGTCATATAGTAAGCTTCCTCAGGGCTTGAAGGGTCAAGCACAGGTAGCTTGCTATAAGCTGCAAATGTTCTTGTATCTTGCTCTGTTTGTGATGATATTGGGCCAGGGTCATCGGCAACAACTATGCACATACCACCCTCTATACCAACATAGGCAAGGCTCATAAGGGGGTCACTTGCTACATTTAAGCCAACTTGCTTCATTGTAACCATTGTTCTTGCCCCACAGTAAGATGCGCCTGCGGCTATCTCCAAGGCGGCTTTCTCATTTGTAGACCATTCAACATATAAATCCTTGGGCTTATTTTTTGCTATGGCCTCCATTATCTCCGTTGATGGGGTGCCAGGGTAGCCGCTTGCTAAGGCTATGCCAGAGTGTATGGCAGCCAAGGCTATTGCCTCATTCCCAAGTAAAAATCTTTTTTCCATTTTTACACATCCTTATATAAAATAAAAACACCCCACCAACATTAGGACAGTGTTGCTGCGGTGCCACCTAAATTCATTAAAAATGCTCTTTGTCGTATACAATAATATACGCTTTGCTGTATCGGGCAAACCCGTTCCTTTTAAGGAATACCTCATAGGCCCATTCAATTCTATATAGCCACTTTCTTACATCAACCGAAAGTTTTCTTTGCGCTTTTTAACATTTACTATTCTAATCATTGGTAATATTTATGCAAATATATTAACATAAAAATTAGTTCTAATCAAACAAAATAAATAAAAAAAGGCCCTATTTAAACAGGGCCTTATATTATTTGTTTAATATTTCCATAAACTCGTCGCCAGTAATAGTTTCCTTTTCAAGTAGGTAATTAGATAGTTCATGTAGTTTATCAATATTATCTTCAAGGGCTTTTTTAGCATTTGCGTGGGATGTTTTTATTATGTTCAACACTTCATCATCAATAAGTTTACTTGTTTCCGATGAACATGCTAATGTACTATCCCCACCCAAGTATTGGTTGCTTGTGGTTTCCAACGCCATCATATTAAAATGTTCACTCATGCCATACCTTGTAACCATTTGCCTTGCAGTTTTTGTTGCACGCTCTATATCGTTGGATGCCCCTGTGGTAATTTCGTTAAATACAACTTCCTCGGCAGCCCTACCGCCACAAAGCACTTCTATTTTTTGTAATAGTTTTTCACGGGTTAATAGGTTGGTATCCGCTTCCTCAACTTGCATTGTATAGCCCAATGCCCCTGATGTTCTGGGTACTATTGTTATTTTTTGTACTGGTGCGGAATTGCTTTGTTTTGCTGCTACTAATGCGTGGCCAATTTCATGGTAAGCAACAATGCGTTTTTCTTCATCACTTAGTATTGAGTTTTTCTTTTGTTGGCCTGCTATAACGGTCTCAATTGATTCTTCAATATCCTGCGTTGTAACAGTATCTCGCTTCATTCTTACAGCACGAAGTGCAGCTTCATTTACAATATTTGCTACCTCTGCGCCTGATACGCCTGCGGTCATCCTTGCAACAAGTTTATAGTCTATGTTACCATCGGTTTTTACCTTTTTTAAGTGAACCTTTAATATGTCAATTCTACCCTGTAAGTCGGGCAGCTCCATTCTAACTTGCCTATCAAACCTACCTGGGCGAAGTAGTGCGGGGTCTAATATCTCTGGCCTATTTGTTGCAGCAAGTATAATAACCCCTTTATTGCCCTCAAAACCGTCCATTTCAGTAAGCAATTGGTTTAATGTTTGTTCCCTTTCATCGTTTGATGTTATTGCACCATCACGCTTTTTGCCTATTGTGTCAATTTCATCTATAAAAACAATACATGGGGCTTGTTTAGATGCTTGGTCAAACAATTCCCTAACTTTTGCAGCACCACGGCCCACAAACATTTCAACAAACTCGCTACCAGATATGGCAAAGAAAGGTACATTTGCTTCACCAGCAACAGCTTTTGCTATAAGGGTTTTACCAGTTCCTGGAGGGCCAACTAAAAGCACACCCTTGGGGCATTCGGCTCCAATATCCTTATATTTTTGTGGGCTTTTTAAGTAGTCTATAATTTCCATTAATGATTCCTTTGCTTCCTCTTGGCCAGCAACGTCATCAAAAGTCTTTTTACCCTCCTCAGGCTTATATACGCGGGCAACTTTTTGCCCACCAATGTTTAGGCCTGCACCGCCCATTTTGTTTTGTAAGCTTTTGGATAAAAACCTGCCCATAACCATAAATATACCTATTGGTAATATGTAACTCATAAAAAAGCTAAGTAGCATATTAGGGCGTTCAGGTATAGCTTTGCCGAAGGGTATATTTTTTTCGTGTAGGTTTTGTATTAAAGTGGGGTCGTCAACTATACCAGTTTTGTAAAACAAGTTGCGCTCGCCATCCTTAACCACATAGGATATTTGTGCATCTTCTATTTCAACAGCTGTAACTTTACCTTCGTCTAAATTTTTTAAAAAGTCGCTGTATGATGCTGTAATTTGCCTTTGGTAAACAGTCATGGGCAATATTACCCAGTTTAGTACAAGTATAACAATTAATACAATAGCATAATATGTTAATAACTTTTTGTTTAGTTCTTTTTTGTTGTTGTTAGGTTCTGAACTCATAAAATCCTCCAAATTAATTATTGACACGACACCGTGTTGTGATATAATTATAACAACACGGTGTCGTATTTAAAACAACATTTTTAAAAATAGTGTAATATTTTTTGGAGGAATACTATGAGCATTATTAATGAATCAAGCGTTAAAAACCAAACTAAGCACAACTTTATGCAAGCTTTTTTAGATTTATACCTATCAAGTAATAGTGAAAAAATATCCGTTAAAAGCATAACTGAAAAGGCGGGTTATAACAGGGGAACTTTTTATAACTATTTTAATGATGTTGACGATTTAAAGGCTGCAATAGAAAACGAGCTTATACCTGGGGAAGAAGATTTTGAGCTTATACGCAACTTAATAAAGGATGACCCTAAAAAATCACTAGATCATATGTTTACTTTGCTTAAAACAAAAAGCGATGTTTTGCTTTATATGATAAACAAGGAAGGCAGCATGGAGTTTTATAGTAAAATGCTTAAATTAATAAAGCCAGAACTTAAAAAAACAATTAGCCCTGATAAAAGCCTAAGTGAATTAGAAATTGATTTTATTTTAGAAATTTATATAGTGGTTTTGCTTGCATCCCTTAAATATGTAAATTTAGAAGTTAAAAATGAAATTGAAAAACTAAAGGAACCCGTTAAAAACATTCTTGAAAACGGTATTTTAAGGTATTTGTATACAAACGGTAGTGCGGAGCTCTAATATCGTAGCATAACGTTAGGAAAGTGCCGTGTTTTGGGGGATTGTGGGATTGCAAACTGTAGGTCGTGGTGTTTTGTATCGTAGCGTTTTGCCAATTTAAACACCAAATAAACACCAAGATTTTCTAAAAACTGTAACTTCGTGTAGTTCATTTTACAGTCGATAAGGCCTCACTAATGGCAGATGACGCTTGCGTCATGGTTTCTTCAAAAATATGGGCATAGACTTTTTCTGTCGTCCTTGTATCACAGTGGCCTAAATGCTCCGATATGACTTTGACCGGAACTCCCATGTTGATCAGGAGAGAGGCATTGGCATGGCGCAAATCATGAATGGATACATCCGGGAAATGATGTTTTCGAATCAGTTCTTTGAATTTTGAATTGACATAAGTCTGATTCATGTATTCCCCGTATTCACCTGTAAATACCGCTCCTCTGTTGAGCCAGCGATTTCCTGCATCTTTTTTCCTTTGTTCCTGCCAAGCCTTTTGCTCTTTCAAAAGCTCGACAACTTGGGGCGGCAGGGCAATGAGTCTGGCGCTGCTCTTGGTCTTTGGCGAGGATAATCTGTACTCGCCATGCAAGCGATAAAGATTGTATTTGACTTGCAATGTAGCATTCTCCAAATTTACCTCCTGCCAGTGAAGTCCCGTAATTTCGCCGATTCTCATTCCTGTATAAAGCAGCATGGTAATCACACGGGTGAGCTGAGGGTTTGACATGTCATGCACCAGTGTCAGTAGCCTCCGGCACTGCTCGGCATCGAGAAAGGCTTTGTCCTTATTCGGTCCTCTAGGTGTTGTCGCATGTGTAACCGGATTTTTAAGCAACAGTTCCTTCTTGACGGCGGTTGAAAAAATCGGAGATAAGGCGGAGCGTACTCGCTTAATGGATCCTGCGGATAACCCGCCTCCGCTTTCTACCTGAGTAAATATCTCCCTGAGCTTCCTTCCCAGAGCCTTGGCCACTCGCATCGCTACATTTTTGCTGACCGCTTTGCCATCAAGCATGTCTCTCAGGGTGCTCATGTTTACGCCCGTCTTTCTTGAAAAGGGCCTTCTTGTTCCAAGCGGGATGAGTGAAGTGTCCTTCATCGCATACCCTTGATACCTTCTGCCATTCTTGAACAGTTCATTAAACAGGGCATCAATCTTGGCCGTGTTGATGTCCTTTAACTTCACGTGACCGATATAGGGCATCACGTAGGTGTTGATCATATAGCGGTTAGTCTCAAAGGTTTTCGGTTTGAGCTTGTGGATAGCAATTTCCTCGTAATACCAGGTGGCCAGATCAACAAAGCGGATGTTTTCGTCCAAGTTCACCATACCTCGGCAGCGCTTTTCAAAATCATAGGCAAAAGCAGTCGCCAGTTTTTCCGCCTTCCCCTCCGTGACGTCCGGGGGCGGCGTAAATGTTGTGGTCTTACGAATCTGCTTGCCCTCAAGGTCATAGCCGAGTGAAACCATAATGCGATATGTATTGCCTCGTTTTCGGATACTGGGCATCACAATCCACCTTTCTGAAAACGTCTTATTTGTGAACGGACTGAATGTTGACGGCGCAAACAAAACTGCTCGGATCGGCCAAGGTATCTTGCTCCTTGCAGCGGTTCATTTCCTCTTGAAAGAGTGCCAGCAAGGCCTTCCTTGCGTAGTGATCCATGCGAGCAAAACCTAAGCAGACATCCTGTAAGGTGCGATTCAGATAGTCGGCATCTTCCTCATGTTCTTGCGCAAGCCAATCTGCCGCTACCACATCCGTTGGAGTTGGGACAGGCGCAGCATCATCGGAACTTCCTGCCAGATAACCCAAATTCACCTGAAACACCTCACACATGTCATTCATCATTTCAAAACTCGGTCTGCGGTTACCGGTCTCCCAAGCGGAGACCGTTCCTTTTACGACACCGAGTTTATCCGCTAAATCCGCCTGCGTAAGATTCAGCTTTCTTCTCTGCTCTTTGATTCTCTTTCCAATCATTGATAGCACCTCGTTTCCAAGTATCTCGTTTCGTAGTCTTTTGTTTGACTTCGTCTTGATATTAGCACAGTTTGTTTAATAAAGCAAGACTAAATGTTGCACATTTTTAGAATTTGAACGACAGTAAGTTTAACAAAGGCCTTGTAAAGTCTATCTATATGTTGTATAATAACGTCAAAGATGCAACATTTAGATAGACTATCGTGTTGGAAAGGAAAGAAGATGGCGGATTATAAACAACCTCAGATGATGACGGTCAGGGAGATTGCCCGCACCGGCTTGCTTTCAGAACATGCCTTACGGCGTTTGCTCAAGGCGGGAAAACTCCCTGCCATATACATCGGCAGCAAGGCACTCATCAATTATGACAAGCTGTGTGCCGAGCTGAACGGCTTGGAAGCGGATATTGTACCTGAAATGCAAGACGAGCCGTTCTAGGAGACAGTTTCATGAGGGAGAACAAGAAAGTTTCATTTGAACTTGTGCCTACATCGCTCAAGAAAAGCGGTTTGTTCTGTTTGTGGAAATATGAACCGGATAAAAACGGACGAATTACAAAAGTTCCGTATAGCATTCGGGGGCATAGAGCAAATCCGGCAAGAAAGGCCGACTACGCTGATTGGCAGTTGGCATTGGAGCATCTGGCCGATTATGACGGCATAGGTGTGGGTGTGTTTGACCGTCTGTCGATGATCGATATTGACCGCTGTGTCTTTCAGGACGGGTCACTCTCGGAAATAGCAGAAGATATTGTGAGCTTGATGGACAGTTATACCGAAATCAGTCCGTCCGGTACGGGGCTGCGCATTATTTTTTGTGCTGATGCCGAGGATTATGATCGAGACCGCTTTTATATCAACAACCAATCCAAAGGACTGGAAGTCTATGTGGCGGATGTCACAAAGAAATATTGTACGGTAACCGGCAACCGCATCTACGGCCATGAGATTGAAGAGCGCAGCCGGCAGCTGTTAACGGTTTTAGAAAAGTATATGGAGCGGCCGGCACGGAGAAATAAGAAAGCGGAGATTTCCGTTCCGGGCTCTTATCTATCGGATGAGAGCGTGATTGCCAAGGCCAAGTCCGCTGAGAACGGAGCAAGCTTTACAGCCCTTTGGAACGGAGAAATTCCGGAAGGTAAATCACACAGTGAAGCCGATATGGCTCTTGCTTGCCGGCTGGTCTTTTGGTGCGGAGGAGATTTGGAACAGGTCGATCGCCTGATGCGCAAATCCGGTCTTTATCGTCCGAAATGGGATAGGGCTCAGAGCGGTTCTACCTATGGCCTATTAACGATGGAAAAGGCACTTTCTCTGACCGGAGAATTTTATCAGCCGTATAAGCCCTCCTCTGCGACAGATGATTTTGATACCGTCTTACCGAAGTTGCAGGAACTTAGGCCGGAAGACAATCCGCGCTATACCTGGAATGACAGCGGCTCAGGCCGCTTGTTTGCAGATGTGTTTAAAGATATTGCCCGTTATGTACCGGAACGCAAGAAGTGGTACGTCTATGACGGCAAACGCTGGTTTGCCGATATGGAAAGCCTGAAAACGATGGAATTGGCAAAGGGCTTGGGCGACAGCCTGATTCGCTACTGCCTGACCATCAAGGATGAACGCAAGCGTAAAGACTATCTGGACTATGCCGGGAAATGGCAAGTGCGCAATCGGCGTATTACCTACATCCGAGATGCCGAGAGTGTGTACCCCTTATCCATGAAAGAGTTTGATCAGAATATCTATTACTTCAATTGTCAAAATGTCACGCTGGATTTAAGAACGGGACAGGCGCATGAGCATTGCCCGGAAGATTTAATCAGCAAGATATCCAGGGCTCATTATGAGCCTGAAACAAGCTATGAGCGGTTCACTCAGTTCATTGACGAGATTATGAGCCGGGATGATGAAAAAGCGAAATATCTAAAAAAGATATACGGCTATGGCTTATCCGGAGATACCGGCCTTGAAATCGGTTTTGTGGAGTATGGCTCTACGACCAGGAACGGAAAAGGCACGTTAAATGAGAGCGTCCTGCACATGATGGGTGACTATGGCGTTGCGATGCGACCGGAATCTCTGGCGGCTAAGCAAGTCAGCAGCAGTCAGGCGCCGAGTGAAGATATTGCCAGACTGGACGGGGCGCGTTTTGTCACGATTTCCGAACCGAAACGAGGGCTGGTTTTTAATGAAGCCCTGCTCAAAAGCATGTTGGGCAACGATACGTTAAATGCCCGGTTTTTGCATGAGAACAGCTTTGATTTCAAACCGCAGTGCAAACTCTACATGAATACCAACTATCTGCCCGTAATTACCGATATGACCATTTTTCGGAGCGGTCGTCTGCACGTGATACCGTTTGATCGCCATTTTGAAGAGCATGAACAGGACAAGAGCCTTAAAAGGAAGTTTCGCTCGGAGGAAGCCATGAGTGCCATTTTGAATTGGATGCTGGACGGTTACCGGCTTTTACAAAAGGAAGGTTTACAGCCGCCGGATTCCGTCCGGGAAGCAACAGAAGGGTATGCCAGAGAAAGCAATAAAATCGGCCTTTTTGCGGAGGAGCATTTGGAAGAAGACGGCAGCGGCGAAGTTCGCACTTCTGCGGTTTATGACAGCTATCGCAGTTGGTGTGCCGAAAACGGTCACTATACCGAAAACAAACGTAATTTCAATCAGGCGCTTCGTACAATCGGGATATTGGAGAGAAAACGTCCTAAAGACGGCGGCGAAAAGACTACTTTGCTCATCGGTTATCGGCTGCGCGAGGAGGCGTTTTTATGAGCACACATGAAAGGAAGGGGCAAGTGCTGATGGGGATGGCGTGTCTCGTTCTCCCTCGTTTATATCCCTTTTGTACCTGCCTCACCCTGTCATGTGTGCGGAAATGATGCCCCGGGGGCGGGTCAATGATCCGGCGAGAAAAGACCTTGCAACAGGCCGGCAGCTTCGCACATAAAGACAGCGAAAACAAAGGGGGAATAGCCCCCTAGAGAGGAGGAAAGGCGATGAAACATTACAGAGTGTATGGAATCTTGCACAACAAAGGAGAGATGCCGCCCGGGGTCAATCCGGATGATTTCAGCAGGCCGGGCTATAAGGCCTTGTCTGTATGGAGTAGTAAGCGGAATGACCCCTTGGCGATTATCTACCAAAGGACGAAGCCGCCCTATGGCTATCGGGTGGTACATGGACTGAGCACTCTGTTCTTCCGGTCCATTTTGGAAGCAGAACAGTATTGCAGAACACACGGCTTTACCAAACAACAAGGATGAATGGAGGTTATCCAACTATGTTACAAACAAAAAGTCTTGAATATACAAGAGCATTTGAAAATCTGATTCGTAACCGCTTAGGCGCTGGCGACCATAGCTTTTTAGAAGACGGCAGTTACAATAGCGATTATTACAGCTTTCCTGAGGGCTTTAAAGGTGACTATAAGGAAAGTTTAGCTGAGCAGAATCTCTTTAGACGTTACGGGCGTGTATTAACCAAGGTTTCCGAGGGAACAATACAAACCGTGACGACCGTTGCGGAAGCAAAGCTGACGGGAGAAAAAATGAATTACCCGGAAGACGGTGATGAGAAAAAGAGGCTGCTCTTTGATGCCTATAAATTGGCTACGCTCATGAAACTGCCTCTGGCTTGGGTAAAAGATATGCACTTTGACCTGCATCGCTATCTGAAAGAGGAATTGGTACAGCGCTTCGGTGATGCGGAAGAAAAGTTGCTGCTCAACGGTTCAGGAGAAAACGAGCCGGAAGGTTTGCTGCAAGCCGCCGAGACAGGTGTAACTACAGCGGAAGCTACCCTGAACAGTGACGAGCTGATCGCTCTGTTCTTTGCTCTGGAACCGAGATACAGAAAACGGGCCGTCTGGATCATGAATGACCGCACGGCCTATTTCATCCGAACGCTTAAAGACAGCAGCGGACGCTATCTCATAGAAAGCGATATGCAATTTATGCTGGGCAGGCCGCTTGTGATTTCCAATTTTATGCCGGATATGGTAGCCGGGGCAAAACCTCTTGTCTTTGCCGATCTTTCCTATTTCTGGCTTTTGGAGCGGACACCTCTTTCTGTGCAAGTCTTAAAGGAAAAATACATCGTCAACGGTCAAATCGGTTTTGCGGCTCAGGAGCGTTTGGACGGCAAACTGATTCGGGCGGCAGCCGCTAAAACATTGCAGATTAAAGCATAAGCCGTATCGTAACATGAGATTTGGAAGCGTCCTTCGGGGCGCTTTCTGCTTGTTGTGGGGCCGTATATCGTGGGGAGAGGGGTTAATCCCCTCTTTGAATTGAAAAATTTTTGTGCGAAGCTGCCAGCCCGTTGCTCAAAAAAAGTCCGGCAGAGATAAAGCCGCCCCCCGGGTCACATGGGCTGACGCTACTGTGGCAGGATGTGGCAAGATTTATAGGTGCTTAAAAATTTCATTTCTCATGGGAGATAACCTATAATACCTGCCACAATCTGCCACATGCCACAACCCTTGCGTGATTACAGGTCTCGAAAGGCGGCATTGCCTTCAAGATTCCTTAGCAGAACCCGTCTGCTGTTCCTGTACTCCTCGCCGATAAAGCCGAGCTGAAGTAAAAAACAGCGGAAGCTGTAGCGGTCGTTTCCGCCTTCGTATACCGAATCACGCACATGTGATTGAGTATTGGCCTTCTTGCAGAGCTTTTCGATAAAGTGGCTGTAGGCCTTCAGTTCGATCGGATCCGTTGTAAACGGAAACCAGGCGAAGCTGTAGCCGTCCGATGTTTGGATGACCTCGGGATTTTCACATTCAAAAGCCCGCTCGATTAAGAGCCTTTTGTTTCTAATTAGCCGTTTTAGGTTTTCCAAGCCCTGCTCGCTAAGGCAGTCTTCGGGCATGGTGATGACGCTGTAATCTTCACTGTCTTCTACCGTTACGCCATAACCCAGCAAGCTGAGTTGTTCGAACAAGGCATTGCACTGCTCCGGGCTGACGCTTTCCGGGACAATCAGGCGCCCGTCATACTCCAAGGTACATTCCCGGATTTTATAGACTTTGCGCCAGCCGCCTTTATAGATAGGGATATCGTTTAAAATGTTGCCGATGGCATCAGCCAAGAATTTACGTTTCTTGCCGTTCAAATCAATATGAAAATTCTTCTGCATGCTGTCTCCTCCCGTTGTTTTTCACTTACATGTTTGCTCTAAAAGAGGAGAAAGCCAAGCAAAAAAGAGGAGTATGTTGCACAAGTATCGCTCTTGCAACCGGCACATTTGACATAAAAGCCTATGTTCAACCTAGGCTTATGCGGGACGCCCTATATTGAACATAGGGCGTCGATTTGTAGCCGGATGTAGCAGGTTTTTTCAGTCACCCCCATTTAAGCGAAATATATGGCTTACTATAAAATCCTGCTACAAGCTATTACACACCTGTGTTTGTGAGGGGGACGAAGCTAAAATAAAGCGGATGCCATTCAAAATAAATGCTATTGAATATAAACCCAGGCTCAGTTATAATAAATGAAACAAGAAGGCAAAATTATGCGAGTCCGTTGTGCACTATCGACGCTCATGGGGCGTGAAAAATACCAGATCCAAGACGTACATGAAAAAACAGGACTCTCCAGGAGTACTGTGTCAAATCTCTACAATGAGAAGTCAAAACGAATTGACTACGATACCATCCTTAAACTTTGCGCCCTGTTTGATTGCGAAATAAATGAGCTCTTGTATTTAGAGCATGATGAGGTGTG
>CAZJEB010000003.1:0-190489 GCA_964544955.1 uncultured Oscillospiraceae bacterium
TTGAATGGCATTCAAGAGGTCAGGGGTTCGACTCCCCTATGCTCCACCAAATAAAAACAGCCAATCTAAGTGGATTGAGCTGTTTTTTTGTTGAAAAAGAAAGTAATATCAATTATTTACACATCATAATTTTCTATTGTGTTACTTTATGTATTGATTATTTCACTTTTTTATCTTTACCAATTATATGCAGAATTTACGTTTTTTTGATTGAAATAGTCCACTTTTAACAAAAATTAATATCATTTTTATTTTTAATTTATGTACGAGTAATATATAAGTTTAATTTGATTATAACAATAATCTTGCCTTCCTTATATTGTTCAGTTTATTAACATTTATAACCTTTTTCTAAATATTAAAGTTGTATTTCGAAAATATTTTTCATCAATTATTATTTTTGGGAATTATTTTGTTGATTTTTGATATTTTTTATGCTATTATTTCATTAATAAGCTAATATTCTTTTCTAACAGAATTTTTTAGCAAAATTAAATAATAAGGAGCACAACCATGAAAAAAGCACTTTCTTTGGTACTTATGTTAGCCATATTGCTAACATGCTTTACCTCCGCACTAGCTAGTGAAGATAAATCACTACAAATAAGCTCAGTGCCTGAGGGCGTTGGTGATAAAATTCACTATCCTTGGCAAAACATGCTTTTGCTTGACTCTGTGGTATTCCGTACACTATTTTTAGCCGAGAATGATTTAGTTACACTAAAAGACGACTTGGCTAAGGCTGATTATAAGCTATCCGAAGACCGCCTTGTATATGAAATTGAATTCATAGAAGGCAGCAAATGGAGTGATGGCGAACCAATAACAGCTAACGACGTTGCATTTAGTATTAAACTTAACTTACGTGCAGCAATATCAAACGGTATCTTTACAACAGCATTTAATAAAATTGTTGGTTCTGCTGAATGGAAAGATGCTACAGCTGATGATTTAGCTGGTTTAGTAGTTGATGGCAACAAAATTACAATAACACTTTCAGACCCCTATAGTGCATTTGCATCCACATTAGCTCAATTTGCAATTTTACCTGAGCATGCACTTAAAGATCAAGATCCTCTAGAATTATACAATGCAAAATTCTGGACAGAACCTGTTGTAAGTGGTATGTACAAAATGGGTGAAATGAATGCTGGTAACTACTATACATTGGTAATAAACGACCAATATACAGGCAAAGCACCAAAAATTCAAAAAATTACAAACCACTTTGTTAATGATCCTATAACCGCTATACAATCTGGCTTGATGGACTATTATAACTCCAACTCCCCAGGTACAATATCAGAAATATCAAAACTTGAACATATGTCAATGTACCCTGTTGATATTCTTTTCTATCGCTACTTTATTAGCAACATGAAGGGTGTAGACGGAAACGAAAACCCTGTAATGCAAGATAAACGCGTTCGTGATGCTATACTTTATGCTATAGACCGTGAAGCATTGGCAGAAAACTTATTCCCAGATTTAGCACACACACTAAGCTCTGGCGTACCAAACTCCTACCCAGAATTTAACGGCGTTGTTTACGAATACAATCCAGAAAAAGCAAAAGCATTGCTTGATGAAGCTGGATATGACTATTCATACAAATTCCGCATTTTATATTACTATAGCGACCAAACATCAATAGACTTTATGGAAGCTATTGCTTACTATTTAGGCGAAATTGGCATGGATGTAACACTAATTCAAAGTACACAAGGTACAACAGACTTATTCCAAACACGTAACTATGATGTTGGCTATAAGGGTTTATCCGCATTTAATATTGGTGAATGGTACAACGAATATGCATCATCAAACGCAAACTTCAGCAACATTTTTGGTGGAGATACATCCTTTGACGAACTAATTGCTACATATGCATCAGCTGGTACTCCAGAAGAAGTTAGTGCAGCATTGGTTGCTTTGGAAGAAAAAGAACAAGAATTGTTATATAAAATACCTTTATATACAATCGGTAACAACATATTTATTAACACACAACATGTAAAACTTCCTGAAAACTTGGTATTTGGTAATCCTTGGTATCGCACAGATATAGCCTTTGAGGAATGGGAACTAAACTAAAAAATAGTTAAAAGGGGGAGGGCTATTCCCTCCCCCTTATTACTTTTATGGAACAAATAGGTAGGTGCATATGCTAAAATTTATTATTAAAAAATTACTACAGATGATACCTATGCTGTTAGTAATTAGCTTATTGGTTTTTATAGGCCTGGAGCTAACAGGCATTGACCCCTTAAGCTATATGGTAAGCCCTGATATGGCAGGAAGCGCCGAAAACTTGGAAAGATTGAGGGATCAATTGGGTTTAAACGACCCTATGTTTACTAGGTATTTTAGGTGGCTAGGTGAAATGCTTCGTGGCGACTTTGGTTACTCCATTGTTAGTGGTACACCAATTTCACAAATAATAGCAGTTAGAATACCCGCAACTATTGAGTTAGCATTGTTGGCATTACTTTTTTCTACAATAATAGGTGTTGGTATAGGTATAATATCGGCAATTAAGCAAAATGGTATTATTGACTACATTGGCAGAATATTTGCTGTTGTTGGCCAATCAATACCGCAGTTTTTCTTTGGTATTATACTTATACAAATATTTGCTGTTAGTATGGGAATATTGCCCGTAGGTCAAAGAATTTCACCCGGTGGTAATTGGAGCAGGATACAACACTTAATATTGCCCGTTACTACATTAACCCTTTCAATGTGTGCAGTTCTTATGCGTTATGCTAGAAACACTATGCTAGATGTTATGAACAGTGACTATATTAAAACAGCACGCAGTAAAGGTATACCAGAGTGGAAAGTTATTATTAAACATGGTTTTAGAAACGCAATGCGCCCTGTATTGGTAATAATTTGTTTCCGTTTACCTATGTTAATTGGTGGTTCTGTTGTTATAGAATCCGTATTTTCATGGCCTGGTATAGGTACAATAATTGCAAGCTCTGTAGTAGCTGGTGATATGCCGGTTATTATGGTAACAACCTTGATGGTAGCTGCATCCATATTAGTTGCAAGCTTCCTTGTTGACGTATTTACAGCCTTGCTTGACCCACGTGTTAGGCTTGGTGACTAAGGAAAGGAGATTTTGCCATGACAACTATTAGCAAAGCGGCAAAAGGAAAATCCTCTTCCTTACTCCGCAAAAATATTAAAAAGTTTGTAAACAACAAATTAGCAATGTTAGGCCTAATTTTTATGTTGATAATAGTGCTATCTGCAATTTTTGCCCCCTTATTAACTCAATATGAGCCCGCTAAGATAGACTTTAAAGCTAAATCATCAGCACCAAGTAGCGAACACCTTTTTGGTACAGATAAACTAGGCCGTGATTTATTTTCACGTATATTGTACGGTGGCCGTATATCTATATTAGTTGGTGTTGTTGGAGCTTTTAGTGGTTCATTAATTGGTGTAGTGTTAGGCAGTATTGCTGGTTACTTTGGTAAATGGGCAGATGCATTATTAATTAGGCTTTCTGAAGTGTTTCAAACATTTCCACAAATGATATTGATACTTATAATGGTATCCATATTAGGGCCTGGCTTATCAAACTTGTTAATTATATTTTCAATAACAGGTTGGATGACCACCTTCCGTATGGTTAGAAACGAGTTTATGGCATTACGTGGTGAAACATATGTAAAAGTTGCTGAAGCCTTTGGTATGTCTAAAAGCAGTATTATGTTTAAGCAAATTTTACCCAATGTGTTTTCCCCTGTAATTGTTGCTACAACAGTAAATATAGCTGGCTTTATATTATCCGAGGCTGGCCTATCCTTCCTTGGTTTAGGCGTACCTTCAAGCACACCAACATGGGGTAATATATTAAATGCTGCAAAGTCTATAGAAGTTATTGCTAACTACTGGTGGATGTGGGTTATACCCGGTGTTGTTATTTCAGTATTCGTGCTAGCCGTAAACTTCTTTGGTGATGGCTTACGCGACGTACTCGACCCCAAGCAACAGTAGGAGGTGTAAACATGAACGAAAAAGATATTGTTTTATCGGTTAAAAATTTAAGCACAAGCTTTATAAGTGACCGTAAAGAAGTTAAAATTGTTAAGAATGTATCCTTCGATTTGAAACGCGCCACTACCCTTGCAATAGTTGGTGAGTCTGGTTGCGGTAAAAGTGTTACAGTGCACTCAATAGTAAAGCTAATGCCAAAAAATGCCATAGTTAAAGCAGATTACATACGTTACACTCAAAAAAATGGTGAAGAAACAAAGGATTTTGACCTTTCTTTACTTGAACCCTATGGTAAAGAAATGAGATCCCTTCGTGGCCCTGATATTGGTATGGTGTTCCAAGACCCTATGTCTTCATTAAACCCAGTTTATAAAGTTGGCGACCAAGTTGCTGAAGGCTTACTTCAACATAACCCAAAAATGAGTAAAGAAGAAGCTAAACAACATGTACTTGCTATGTTTAAGGAATTGGGTATACCTGACCCTGAAAACAGAATTAACGACTTCCCCTATCAGTTTTCTGGTGGTATGAAACAGCGTGTTGTAATTGCCCTTGCTATGATATGTAACCCAGAAATTATTGTTGCTGACGAGCCTACAACTGCCCTAGACGTTACAATACAAGCACAAATTATGGAACTTATGAAACGCCTACAAACCGAAAAGAATAAATCCATAATACTAATAACTCATAATATGGGCTTAGTGGCAGAAATGGCTGATGAAGTTTGCGTTATGTATATGGGTAGGATAGTTGAATTTGGATCCTTAGAGGATATATTTAATAATCCATCACACCCCTATACAAAAGCATTATTGCGCAGTGTTCCCGTATTAGGTATGGAAGAAAACGCCCTATTAGAAACAATCCCAGGTGCAACACCTAACCCTGCGGATTTAAAAGAAGGTTGCGAGTTCGCAGATAGATGCCCTGATTGTAGGGATGAATGCAGAAAAGGAACGATACCTGCCTTTGAAGTAGAACTAGGGCACAGAGTTCGTTGCTTAAACTTTAATTCCTTCAAGGAGGTGGACTAATATGGCTGATGAAAAAAATATTATATTTAAAATAAAAAACGTACAACAATGGTACCCAATCAAAAAAGGTGCTTTTAAAAAGGTTGTTGGCCATGTTAAAGCTGTTGATGATATTAGTTTAGAGGTTTATAAAGGTGAAACATTAGGTATAGTAGGCGAATCTGGTTGTGGAAAATCCACATTAGGAAAAACAATTATGTGCCTTGAAAAACCTACTGGTGGACAAGTTTTATATAACCAAGATGGAGAGTTTAGGGATATTACAAAGTTTAGCCAAAAGGAAATGTTTAACTTTAGAAAACAAGTACAAATGGTATTCCAAGACCCCTACTCTGCACTTAACCCATTAAAAAAGATATATACTTCCTTTGAAGAGCCTTTAAAAGTACATGGTTTTAAAAGCAAGGAAACAAGGGAAACCATAATGCGTAACGTGCTTGATATGGTTAATATACAACCAGATTACTTGTTACGTTACCCCCATGAGTTTTCAGGTGGCCAAAGGCAACGTTTATGTATTGCCCGCGCCCTTGAAGTTTACCCAAAAGTTTTAATTTGTGATGAGCCTGTATCCGCACTTGACGTATCAATACAAGCGCAGGTTTTAAACTTAATGAAGAAAATTCAAGCAAACCTCGATTTAACCTATTTATTTATTGCCCACGATTTATCTGTAGTACAGTATATGTCAGACCGTATAGTTGTAATGTATTTAGGTAAGGTTGTAGAAATAGCGGGTAAAAAAGAACTTTATGATAACCCTAAACATCCATATACAAGGGCTTTATTGTCAGCAATACCAGTACCTGTTATAGGCGAAAAGAAAAAACGCCAAGTATTAGGCGGAGAAGTACCAAGCCCTATAAACAAACCCACTGGTTGCGCTTTCCACCCACGTTGCCCCCATGTTATGGATATATGTAAAAAGGTAAGCCCACAGTTAATAAAAGAAGAAAATGGCGAACATCAAGTAGCATGTCACTTGTATAAGGAGGAATCAGCCAAAAATGAGCAGGCAGTGTAATACTTATTATTATTTTGATAAGGGTATTTTGGCTCCACAAGGTATGAGCAACGCTAAAATACACGTTGTAGCTGCTAAAAAAGATACTGACAACAACCCCATGTTTACTGAAGGATGGCAGGAAAGCCCTGCCTTGCCTTGGGAAACACGTTATGATAATGCCTACCCAAACGTTATTTATGATAAAGATACAGGCATTTATCATTGTTACTATACAATGTTTACTCAAGACGTTGACTCCAGAGGAATTTCCAAAGAGGAGCGTGCAAGCAGGCCATATAAACCCACCCCTGGCAGAAGAGCCTCTCTTTGCTATGCATGTAGTAAAGATGGTGTAAATTGGGAAAAGCCTAATCTTGGTTTTATAGAGTTTGAAGGAAGTTATGATAACAATATTCTCTTGCTAAATGCTCATGGTACAGGTGTTTTTTTAGACGAAGAAGAATTAGACCCTAACAAACGTTATAAACTTGTTACTATGGTGGATTATCCTAATTTAATATACTGCCATATGGCTGTAGCTTTTAGTAAGGACGGAGTTAACTTTGGCAAGCTTATACCTTGGCCTAAATATAAACCACCAGCAGATAGCCATAACTTCCCATTCCGTGACCCAAGGGATGGAAAATTTAAAATGATAACCCGAGTTTGGGATGATGGCGTTAGAGTAAGTGCTGTATGCGAAAGTACAGATTTTATTAACTGGTCGGAAGCAAGAGAAATTGCTCGAGGAACAGGCTTTGAAAATCAAATATATTCAATGCCAATAATTCCCCATAACGGTTTATACCTGGGTTTAGCATCAATGTTCCACGAAGGTGACCGCGAGCATGAAGATTTTGATAAAGTAGATTTAGAACTATACATAGGCACAAGTGTTCGCCACCTTGACCCCGTTGAACCTGGCGTACCTTTAATTAAACGAGGATCTGGTAATTACCCAAATGGCGAGTTTGATTGTGGCTGTATTTATGCTTCAAAGCCTATAAAAATGGATGATAAACTATGTATTTATTATATGGGTGGCAACGGTCAACATACAAACTTCCGCGAAACTTCCTTTGGTAGAGCTTTTATAGATTGCGATAAAATAGGATATATTTCCCAAAAAAGCGAAAAAAGGGAGATGGTTGTTCCTACCACCATGATGGTTTTCTATGGCAATAAAATTGAAGTTTTATATGACGTTGAAGACGAAGGAGAAATAAGTTTTTCTATTCATCCAAGGTGGAATTTACCTGCTTTTGAAGGTTTTGATGTAAACAATGCTAAACTAACCGTAAGCGAAAAAGGCTGGAAAGTTTTAAGTTTTGATAAACCCTTTGATACCATAGGCACAGGTAGCGCAACTTTAGTAATAAAAGCTAAAAAAGCAAAAATATACGCCATAAAAGGCGATTTAGTAGTGGCTAACCCACGCTATTATGGAGGCGAAACATCACCATGATTTTTTGCAAAAAAGAAGATTTAAAAAATTATTTAGGGATTAATAAAAACCTTGATACAGCAATAAATTTTATCATTTCTAACCCCATAGCCAATTTGGCTATGGGCAGAAATGATGTTGATGGAGAAAAAGTTTTTATTAACCGCTTTGACTATGAAACAAAAGACGCTAGCAGCTTATTATATGAGAGCCATATAAAATATGCCGATTTACATTTAATTTTATCTGGCCATGAAAACATATTTGTTGCACCAAATGAAAACCTTGATTTTGTTGAAGAAAACAAACAAGAAGACTATATTGGCCTACAGGGAAAAGAAAAAGCCACATTCAATATGGACGAGAACTTCGCCCTAATTGTATTCCCCAATGAGGCTCATAAGGTTAAATGCACATGGGAAACCCCTGCTTTTGTTAAAAAAGCCGTCGTTAAAATTTTAATTGATTAATAGGAGGCTTGTAATGGATGATAAGGGATTAGTATTATTGGAGTTAGCCCCTTCAATTGGTAACCCAAGAAATAGCGAAGGAGCTTTTATACCAATTAAAGATGGTATTATGTTTATTTATACCTCTTTTTATGGTGAAACTGCCCGTGACCATACATCTGCCGATTTATCAGTAATATACTCCTATGATGGTGGAAACACTTTTACTGAACCTAAAAAACTTTTTAAGGCTAGTGATTTTAATGCTATGAACTTAATGAGTGTATCACTATTGCCGTTAAAAAATGGTAGTATAGCACTATTCTTTTTGTTGCGTAGAAGCTTTGAGGATATGCAACCATGTGTTTCAATATCCAATGATGACGGTAAAACATTTTCAACCCCTAAGGTTTGTACAAACAGAAAATCTTACTATGTTCTAAACAATGATAGAGTTATACGTTTACCAAGCGGACGCATACTTTTACCTTTGGCAGAGCATGTAGCCCTTGCCCCCGCAAAAGGCGTACCTGAGTTTCATCCAGGAACCCTAACTTACCTTTATACTGACGATGAATGTGAAACTTTCCATGAAACAAATACTCCTTTAAGCCTAATAACCCCACATACAAAATCTGGTTTACAGGAGCCTGGTGTTATTTCCCTTGGTAATAAGCTTGTTTATGGCTGGGCAAGGACGGATATGGGTTGCCAATATGAAATGCTATCCCGTGATGAAGGAAAAACCTGGTCTGTACCTCAACCCTCAGGTTTTACATCTCCACTATCTCCCTTATCAATGAAGCGCTTACCTGATGGAAAGTTATTTGCAATATGGAACCCAATACCATCTTACCAAACAAGATATGTTGACCCCAAAACTGGCGGGAGAACGCCCTTTGTATACGCTTTAAGTGACGATGATGGACTAACCTGGTCTGAGCCAATTATATTGGAAGATGACCCCTTGGCTGGTTATTGTTACACTGCAATTTGCGTGTATAACAACTTTGTATTTTTAGCTTACTGCTCTGGTAACCCTAAGGAACATAAAAGTTGCTTAAATATGATAAGGATACGAAAAATCCCACTAGATAGCATACTTCATTATGAAAAGGTAAAGTCACCAGAAGGAACTATGGGTATAGGGCTAAAGGATGCTAAGTAGGGAAAAATATGCATTTTAAAAATTCCAGCATTTATGTTGGAATTTTTTATTTACTTACAATATCATTAATTTATCTTATTTATTACTTGTTTATAGTATACAAAAACCCAATAAAACAATATAATAAAACAAACGTAATCTTTATGGAGGTTTAATATGAGAGAATACGACGCAAGTAAAAACAAAATGAACAATGTTATTAATAGGCTCATAAACCAAGCTTTTATTTTTGGTTTGTTTGCTTTATTGGCTGGTGTTTTTTACCGTGAATTTACAAAATTTAATGGGTTTACTGGTAACACAGCTCTTGCCTTTGTTCACCCACACCTTTTTGCTTTAGGCACATTTTTATGTTTAATATTGGTTTTGTTTTACAAGCACTTTCCATTGCCTAAATATAAAAAATTCAATATTTTTTTGAATTTATATAGCATAGCATTACCTTTTATGGCTATAATGATGGTAGTAAGAGGAGTATTACAAGTTTTGGGCACAGAACTTTCAAAGGGATTAGATGCATCCATATCTGGAATTGCTGGAATTTCCCATATATTGTTAGCTATAGCCTTTATATATTTGTTTTTAAGTATTAAAGAAGCAATAAAAGAAGATAGTAAATTATGAGCATTTATGAAGATTGTTTAAAAGATATTAATATTGCTAAGGACAGCATTAAACAATCCCTATTAAGAAGATATGTTGATGTTGATAGTTTATGGTGCGATTTATATTGTTTACCTAGCTATAATAATCAAACATATTATTGTGAAATTTATAAAAAAGATACTGATGTTTTTATCATATATGCGAAAACAGAAGTATATATGCACGAAATATGCGCTTACCACAAGGAACGATCCTTTGTTGAGGCTTTTGATAAAAGAAAAAATATACCGCCATCAAAAATAATTTGTGGTATTGTAAAAGCAAGTAATAAATTTGTTACTAACTTGAAAGAGTATATTAACGCAATAAATCCCACAATTAAATATAACCATGAATTACATATAATAATAGATGGAATAATTCAAGGTATAAGAGTTTTTGATACAAAAGCATTAAAACTGGAAGCCTTTTATAACAATTTATATCCAGAAAAAGGCAATATATATATTAGTAAAAAATGGAAAATATTAGCTGAAACTTTTTATAATATAGTTAATGAGGAAATAAAGATTAATGATTATAATTAATTTGGCTTGTTATTGAAATTAATGTTATATAGATGGCTTAAATTTAAAACATACACTATTATTGATAAAAAAATTGACAATTAAATAACAGGTGTTATAATAAAGAAGATCTAACATAAAGACGAGGATTGCCGAACTCTGAGTGAAAGATGCAAGTTATAATGAATTTATATATGCCTTTGGCATATTTTAATCTGCATCTTTTAGATGCAGATTTTTTATTGTAAAAATGGGAGGTAATGTATGGAAACAAGGGTAGCAGTAATGGGAATAATAGTGGAAGATTTAGAATCTGTAGAAAAACTAAACCTACTTCTACACGAGTATGGCAAATATATAGTTGGTAGAATGGGTATCCCCTACCGTGAAAAAGATATTAGCATAGTATCAATCGCTATAGATGCTCCACAGGATGTAATATCCACTCTATCTGGAAAAATTGGAAAGCTAAAAGGTATAAGTATAAAAACCGCTTATTCCAACGTAATTACTCATGAATGATATAAACACAATTATTAACAAGCTTGAAAACACACACTCTTTAAACAAAGAGGAATATGAAGCTTTAATAAATGCTTATAGCCCAGAATTAGCCGATATCTTAGCTAAAAAAGCTGTAAAAGCTCAAAAAAGAATATATGGCAACAAAGTTTTTATTCGTGGATTAATAGAAATTAGCAATATCTGTAAAAATAACTGTTTTTACTGTGGTATACGTTGTGGTAACAATAATGTAGAACGATATAGGTTGGACATTAGCGAAATTTTGTATTGTTGCAAAGAGGGCTATGACCTTGGTTTTAGAACATTTGTTTTGCAGGGTGGCGAAGATCCTTATTTTGATGATGAAGTTTTGTGTAATATTATTAAACAGATTAAGGATAATCACCCTGATTGTGCAATAACAATATCATTAGGCGAAAGAAGCTATGAAAGTTATAAAAGAATATATGACGCTGGAGCAGACAGATATTTATTAAGGCATGAAACAGCTCAAAGCGACCATTACAGCAAGCTACATCCTGATAATATGCAACATGAATGGCGTATGAAATGTTTAAATAATTTAAAGGCTATAGGGTTTCAAACAGGTTGTGGTTTTATGGTTGGTTCACCTTATCAAACATCAAAAAACATAGCTAATGATTTAAAGTTTATTGAGGAATTTAAACCTGAAATGTGTGGAATTGGCCCATTTATCCCCCACAAAGAAAGCCCCTTTAAAGATTACAAGGCAGGTAGCTTTGAACTAACCCTATACCTATTATCTATAATTAGGTTAATACAACCAAACATATTATTACCTGCAACCACTGCATTGGCCAGTATAAATGAAATGGGTAGAGAGTTAGGAATACTTGCTGGGGCAAACGTAATTATGCCTAACCTATCCCCTGAAAATCAAAGAAAAAAATACGAGTTGTACAACAATAAACTATATAGCGGTGAAGAATCAGCCAAAAACTTGTTAAAACTAAAAAATTCAATGAAAAAAATAGGATATGAGATAGTCGTTGATAGAGGCGACGCAAAGGAAAGAAGGTAAATTATGGCATTATACAATCCAAAATCCATGATGGCAGAAGAATTTATAAATCACGAGGAAATACTAGCAACATTAAAATATGCCGAGGAAAACAAAAGCAATTTAGAGTTAATAAATAGCTTAATAGAAAAAGCTAAGCCAAAGAAAAATGGCGATACAATAAGCTGTAGCGGTTTAAGCCATAGGGAAGCATCAGTATTGTTAGCTTGTGATATTCCAGAAAAGAACGAAGAAATTTTTAAACTTTCAAGGAAGATAAAGGAAACCCTTTACGGAAACAGGATAGTTATGTTTGCACCATTATATTTATCAAACTATTGTGTAAATGGTTGCGTATACTGCCCTTATCATTATAAAAATAAGAATATTGCAAGGAAGAAGTTAAGCCAGGAAGAAATACGCAATGAAGTTATAGCTTTGCAGGATATGGGCCATAAGCGTTTGGCTATAGAATTAGGCGAAGACCCAATAAACAACCCACTAGAATATATACTTGAAAGCATAAAAACAATATATGATATTGAACATAAAAATGGTGCCATACGTCGTGTAAATGTAAATATTGCCGCAACAACTGTTGAGGATTACAAAAAGCTTAAAGATGCTGGAATTGGTACATATATATTGTTCCAAGAAACTTATCATAAAGATAGCTATGAAAGGCTTCACCCAACTGGCCCTAAGCACAATTACTCCTACCACACTGAAGCTATGGATAGAGCAATGGAAGGCGGTATTGACGACGTTGGTTTAGGAGTATTGTTTGGTTTAGAACTATACAAATATGAGTTTACTGGGCTTATGATGCACGCTGAACATTTAGAAGCAGCCCATGGCGTTGGCCCCCATACAATAAGCGTACCTAGAATTAAAAAAGCAAACGATATTGACCCTGCAGCTTTTGATAATGGTATAAGTGATGATATGTTCTTAAAAATAATAGCTTGCATAAGAATTGCTGTACCTTATACTGGCATGATAATATCTACAAGGGAAAGCCAAAACGTTAGGGAAAAAGCTTTAGAAATAGGTATATCCCAAATAAGTGGAGCATCCCGCACATCCGTTGGTGGATATACTGAGGAAATTCGCCCCCATGATTCTGAACAGTTTGACGTGTCAGACCAAAGAACATTAGACGAGGTTGTGAATTGGTTGATTAATTTAGGCTTTATACCATCATTTTGTACCGCTTGTTATAGGGAAGGTAGAACTGGTGATAGATTTATGAGCCTATGCAAAAGTGGGCAAATACTAAATTGTTGCCACCCTAATGCCCTTATGACATTAACAGAATACCTTGTAGACTATGCAAGTGAAAACACAAAAGAAATTGGTTTTAAACTTATTGAACAAGAATTAGGAAAAATACCAAAACAAAAAGTTGAACTTATAGCAAGGGACAATGTTAAAGCTATAAAAGAGTCTAACCGTAGAGATTTCCGCTTTTAGGAGGTAAATATGTCTTTAATTTCAGTAAGTAGCGGGGAAAGGCTTCATATATCATTTTTTGGTTTAAGAAATGCTGGAAAATCAAGCCTTGTAAATGCTGTTACAGGGCAGAATTTATCAATAGTATCCGATATTAAAGGAACAACTACAGACCCTGTTCAAAAGACTATGGAGCTTTTGCCATTAGGCCCTGTAGTAATAATTGATACCCCTGGTATTGATGATTTTGGGCCATTAGGTGAGCTTAGAATAGAAAAAACTAAAACAATACTAGGTAAAACAGATGTAGCAATATTAGTAAGCGATGCAAGAAATAGCTTAAGTGAAGAGGAAACGCTTTTAATTAATCAGTTTAAGGATAATAATATTCCTTATATAATTGCATTAAACAAGGTTGATTTGTTAGCTAACGAGATACCAACCACATTAAATAATGCTATTTTTGTAAGCGCAAAAACTGCTAAAGGTATATTTGAGCTTAAAGAAGCCATAGGCAAACTTACAAAAAAGGATAAAAGCAAACAATTGTTAGGGGATTTGATAAACAAAGGCGATATTTTTGTACTAGTTACCCCCATAGATGAATCCGCCCCTAAAGGAAGGCTTATACTTCCACAACAACAAACAATACGCGAGGTGCTTGACAATAAGGCTATGGCTATAATTTGCCAAGTAGAGGAATTAAATGAAACTTTATTAAGCTTAAACAAAAAGCCAAAAATGGTAATAACAGACTCTCAAGCCTTTGGTAAAGTGATGAAAATTGTACCTGATAATATTCCATTAACATCTTTTTCAATACTTTTTGCCAGATATAAATATGATTTAAAAACCGTTGTAAAAGGTGCTCTAAAGCTTGATAATTTAAAAGACGGAAACACAATATTAATATCTGAAGGATGCACACATCATAGGCAATGCGAAGATATAGGTACTGTAAAAATACCTAATTGGATAAGTAATTACACTAAAAAGCAACTTAATTTTGAGTTTACATCTGGTGGTGAGTTTCCCAAGGATTTAAATGAGTATAGCTTAGTTGTACATTGTGGGGCATGTATGCTAAACGATAGAGAAATGGCTACAAGAATGAATAGAGCCATATCACAGAATGTATCATTTACAAATTATGGTATTGCAATTGCACAAATGAACGGTATATTAAAAAGAGCCATAAATCCATTTAATATATAATATAAAAAACTGTTCCAGTACTGGAACAGTTTTTTATTATGAAACCTTTTCAAATTGGCTGTTATAAAGCTCTGCATAGAAGCCACCTTCTTTAAGAAGCTCTTCATGTGTGCCACTTTGAATAATGTCGCCATCCTTAAGCACAAGTATAAGGTCCGCATTTTTTATTGTTGAAAGTCTGTGAGCAATAACAAATGATGTTCTACCTTTTGTTAAATTATCCATAGCTTTTTGTATAAGTATTTCAGACCTTGTATCTATTGAGCTTGTTGCTTCATCAAGTATAAGCATAGGTGAATTTTCAACCATAGCCCTAGCAATTGTTAGCAATTGTTTTTGACCAGACGAAATATTGGTATTATCATCAAGCACAGTATCTACTCCCTTAGGTAGGGTTTTAATAAAATGATATATTCCAACCGATTTACATATTTTCTTAAGCTCATCATCTGAAACATTTTCTTTATTAAATACTATGTTTTCCCTTATGGTACCTTCAAACAACCAAGTATCTTGAAGCACCATACCAAACATACTCTGCACATTATCCCTACTTAATTCAGATATTGGTACTCCATCTATTCTTATGCTGCCACCATTAATTTCATAAAAGCGCATTAACAAGTTTACCAATGTAGTTTTCCCTGCCCCAGTAGGGCCTACAATAGCAACCTTTTGCCCCGCTTTAATTTTAGCAGAGAAATCCTTTATTATTGGCTTGCCTTCTTCGTAACTAAATTTTAAGTGTTCAAATTCAATGTCGCCTTTAACATCATTAAGAACTTTGCTTATATGGCTTTCATCATCAAGCTCGGGCTCATCTAAAAACTCAAAAACTCTCTCCCCTGCTGCAACAGCGGATTGCATATTTGCAACTACTTGCGCAAACTGGGATAAGGGTTGAGTAAACATTCTAACATATACCATAAAGGCTATAATAGTTCCAAAACCAATACTTCCATTTATAACAAGTATTGCACCAATTATACATACAACAACATAGCTTAAATTACCAATAAAGCCCATTATTGGCATCATAACACCTGATGCAAATTGACCTTTCCAAGCAGCATTGTATAAATCTTTATTTAATTTATCAAAATCTTCTTTTGTATTATCTGTAGCATTGCTAATTTTTACAATAAGTTGGCCTGAGTAATTCTCCTCTATATTACCATTTATTTCGCCCAAAAGTTTTTGTTGGCGAATAAAAAAGCCTTGGCTTTTTGATGTAATAAGCATAATTAGTGCAAAGCCTATAAAAGCAGCCACAATAGCTGATAATGCCATTATCCAGTTAGCACTAAACATTACAATAAGTGTTCCAACAAACATCATAGCTGCAACAAGCAAGGTGCTTAAGCTTTGAGCTAAAACTTGGCTTACTGTATCAACGTCATTTGTTATTCTTGATAAAATATCACCATAGCTATTATTATCAAAATATTTTAATGGTAATTCATTTATTTTATCTGATAAATCATTACGGAATTTTTTAGCAATGTTTTGGTTTACACTTACCATAATCATACTTTGGCTTGCATTTAGTATTGCAACCATCAAGTATAATCCAACCAAAAAGAAACCAATTTTATTTATTGCATTTAGATCAATACTAGTTTTGGCCCCTTCACTAATTAGGTTAGTAATTTGTGATAAGTAACCAGGGCTTATTACCCTTAATATTGATGCTGTTCCGCTAAATAAAAGCGCAATTATAATTAATGGTATGTATTTTTTAGTATATTGGGCAATTCTTTTTATAGATTTTTTAAAATTCTTTGCTTTTGCACCATCACCCATACCTCTGCCATGGGGTCCACCGCCACCAAATCTTGGCCTATTATTTCCTCTATTCACCGTATATCTCCTCCTTTGACAGTTGGGATTCGGCAATTTCAATATAAACTGGGCAAGATTTTATTAGTTCTTTATGTGTGCCTTTGCCTACGATTTCGCCATCATCAATAACAAGTATTTGGTCTGCATCCATAATTGTACCAATTCTTTGGGCAACTATTAATTTTGTAACACCTTGCGTTTCATTTCTTAAAGCATTTCTAAGGTTAAAATCCGTTTTAAAATCTAATGCTGAAAAAGAATCATCAAAAATTAAAAATTCTGCACCCCTACAAATTGCCCTTGCAATTGATAACCTTTGCCTTTGACCGCCTGATACATTTGTACCTCCACGGGCTATTTCAGCATTAAGGCCGCCTTCCAACTCGTTAACAAAATCAATAGCTTGTGCAATAGTTAAGGCTTTTATAACATCTTGTTCAGTAGTTTGTTCATTTTTATTTTTACCAAAGGCTACGTTTGAGAATACTGTGCCACTAAACAACATTGCTTGTTGTGGAACATAGCCAATTTTATTATATAAGGCATCAAAGGTATAATCCTTAACATTTACCCCATCAAGCAAAATTTCCCCTTCAGTAGCATCATAAAGGCGTGGTATTAAGTTAATAATTGTGCTTTTACCACTTCCTGTTGAGCCAATAAAGGCTATTGTTTCACCTTTTTTAGCAGAAAAATTTATATTTTTAATAACATACTCTTCAGCATCGGGGTATTTAAAGCAAACATTATTAAATTCTAGTGTGCCACTTTTAACTTCAGGGCTATCGTTAACACTTCCTTCAACAACAGAAATAGGTGTTTTTAAAACTTCATTTATCCTATTTGCAGAAACTTTAGCCCTAGGAAATATTATAAATGTTACAGTCATCATCATGAAGGACATTATTACTTGTGTGGAGTAAGACGAAAATACAACCATGTCAGAAAATAGGGTAAATTTATCGCCCATACCAGCATTGTTTATTAAATAAGCACCTATCCAATATATTGAAAGGCTTAAATAGGACATTATAAGTGTCATACTTGGGTCCATAAAACCCATTGTTCTACCTGTAAATTTATTTACTTTTGTAAGGTGTTCATTTGCTTTTTGGAATTTCTCCTCATGGTAACTTTGAGCTTGATACGCCCTAATTACCCGTATACCAGTAATGTTTTCCCTCGCTATACGGCTAACCCTATCAATCAACTTTTGTACAATTGCAAATTTAGGTACAGTAAGGCTAATTATTACTATAAAAAGCATTAACACAAACACCAAAGCAACGCCTGTAGCAGTGGTCCATTCCCAGCTTTTACCAAATATTTTACTAATTGCCCAAAGGCCCATAATTGGTGCCTTTATAATTACTTGCAAAAGCATTGTAAAAAACATTTGTACTTGAGTAATATCATTAGTAGAACGGGTTATTAAGCTTGATATTGAAAATTGTGCTATTTCACTTTTAGCAAAGGCCATGGTTTTGTTATACATTTTGGACCTTATTGTCATTGCTAAATGGGAGCCTATTCTAGATACTATAAAACCCACAGTAATTGATGATAAAAGGCTACCCAAAGCGCACAGCAACATATATGCCCCTGTAACAAGTATTCCATTTACATTATCTATGCCAGAGTTTACTATAGTAGTAATTTGAGACATATATTCTGGTATTTTTAATTCCAGCCATACTTGGCAAATAATAAATGCTGTGCTAAGTATGGCTAAAAACCCTATCCTTTTATCAATATTTTTTAATATATTAAACATACAACCCCTTATTTCTTACTAATATAATTTAATTACTTCTTAACCTTTTCCGCCTGTTTTATTGATAGTGAAATTCTTTTCTTTTTTATATCAACAGAAAGCACAAGCACCTCAACAACATCACCAACAGTTAAAACTTCTGAAGGGTGCTTAATAAACTTATTAGATATTTCTGATATGTGTACCAAGCCATCCTCATGAACACCAATATCAACAAATGCACCAAAGTCTATTACATTTCTAACTGTTCCCTTAAGGGTCATTCCTGCCTTAATATCTTCTATTTTAAGAACATCAGAGCGCAACACTGGCTGTGGAAGTTCATCACGAGGGTCACGCCCTGGTTTTAAAAGTTCTTGTATAATATCCTTCATAGTTGGTAAGCCAATATCAGCCTTTTGCGCCAACTTTTCTTCACCAAATTGTTTTACCATAAGGGGTAAAAGGGCTATCTTAGCGCCATTCAAATCATCCATTGTAAAGCCACATGCTGTGAGCATTCTTTCGGCAGCATCATAACTTTCAGGGTGAACACCTGTGTTATCAAGTATATTTTTGCTTTCTGCCACCCTTAGGAAGCCCGCACATTGTTCAAAAGCTTTAGGCCCTAATTTTTTTACTTTAAGTAGTTCTTTACGGCTAGTAAATTTACCATTTTCCTCACGGTAGCTAACTATATTTTTAGTTGTTGTAGCAGTTAGCCCTGATACGTAAGATAATAGCGATGCCGATGCTGTATTAAGATCTACACCCACTGCATTAACACAATCCTCAACAACACCAGAAAGAGCATCGTCAAGTTCCTTTGGCGGCATATCATGTTGATATTGGCCAACTCCTATTGCTTTTGGATCTATTTTTACAAGTTCCGCAAGTGGGTCTTGTAAGCGCCTTGCAATAGATACTGCGGAACGGAGATTAACATCAAACTCTGGAAATTCGTCAGCAGCAATTTTGGATGCGGAATATACAGATGCTCCTGCTTCATTTACTATCATATAGCTTATTCCATCATTAAGTAACTTTATCATATCAACAACCATTTGTTCTGTTTCGCGGGATGCTGTACCGTTACCTATAGCTATATGCTCAACTTTATGCTTTTTAATTAATGCAGATAGTTTTATTATAGAATCATTTTTACCTTTTTCCCCAAACGTTGGGTATACAACCGTTGTATCAAGCACTTTGCCAGTTTGATCAACAACAGCAACCTTACAACCATTTTTGTAGCCTGGGTCTAAGCCCATTGTTACGTGGTTTTTAACAGGTGGTTGCATTAATAACGCCTTTAGGTTTAATGAGAAGTTATGTATTGCACCCTCGTTAGCTCTATCTGTTAGCTCGCTTCTAATACTTCTATCCATAGCAGGAAAAAGAAGCCTATCATATGCATCTGTAATAGAGTCCTTTAAAAACTCCTGTGTTATGCTATTATTTTTAAGCACCTTACCAAATAAAAATTCTGTTCCCACTTCCCTATCGAATGCAAGGTTAGTTTTTAACAAACCTTCTTTTTCCCCACGGTTAAGGGCAAGTATTTGGTGGTTTTGTATTGTTCTAACATCCTGGCTAAAGTTATAATACTGTGAATAAACGCTATCATCTTCTGTAGCATTTTCTGCTTTCATTTTACCTTGCCTCTTTATTATCATACCTAACACTTTTCTAAGTTTAGGGTCTTCTGATACTTTTTCAGCAATTATATCAGATGCTCCTTTAAGGGCATCTTCAACGGTTTCAACGCCCTTTTCAGCATCTATATAAGCTTGTGCCAAACTATCAAGGCTTTCTGTTATTTCCTGTTCAAAAATAATATCAGCAAGGGGTTCAAGGCCCTTTTCTTTAGCAATTGTAGCACGTGTACGCCTTTTTTGTTTATATGGAGCATAAAGGTCTTCAAGTTCTGCTAGGGTTTTTGCCTGCCCTATTTCAGCGCTTAGTTCCTCTGTTAGTTTACCCTGGGACTCTATATTATTTAATACTTCTTGGCGCCTTTCTTCCAACTTGCGCAAATATTTAAGGCGTTCTTCTAACTTACGCAAGTTTGTATCATCTGTAGAATTATGAAGTTCCTTTCTATACCTTGCAATAAAAGGTATGCTATTGCCCTCGTCTAGTAGTGCAACAACATTATTTACATGGCTAAGGTTTATGCCAAGTTCTTGTGCAATTAATTGATTAATAAATTCCATAATATATCCTTTCAAAAGTGATAACATCTTATTATAAAATAATAAGCTAAGCCTGTCAAAACAAAATACTCTTAAACTGTTTATAATTATATATATTTTGATATTCCTTTATTTCAAATATTTGGTATAATATATTATATAAAAAATAATATATTATAGATGGGGGTAATCTATTTGAAAACAATTGGATTTATTGGCATAGGCGTAATGGGCTCTGCCATGGTTAAAAACCTTATGAAAGCTGGCTTTGATGTACACGTTTATACAAGAACAAAGTCTAAGGCTGAAGATGTTATTGCTGCAGGAGCAAAGTGGTGCCAATCTATAGATGAATGTGCTAAAGGTAAAGATGCTGTTATTACTATTGTTGGCTTCCCAGATGACGTTAACCAAGTATACTTTGGTGATGAAAATATAAAGGGTATATTAAAAAGTGCCGATAAAGGTACATATATAATCGATATGACAACAACAAAACCATCACAGGCTGTTGAAATATATGAGGCTGCTCAAAATTATGGTTTAAATGCCCTTGATGCACCAGTAAGCGGTGGTGATTTAGGTGCTATAAAGGGAACACTTACAATAATGGTGGGTGGTAAAGAAGCGGATTTTGAGGCCTGTAAGGAAATGTTTAAGGCCATGGGTACATCTGTTATTTACCAAGGCAAGGCTGGTAGCGGCCAACATACAAAGGCTGCAAACCAAATTGCAATAGCGGGTGCTTTAGCTGGTACATGTGAAGCTATTGCGTATTGTGAAGCTTATGGCCTTAACCCAAAAACAGCACTTGAAAGCATTAAAAACGGATCAGCAAGCTCTTGGCAGATGGTAAACAATGGTGCTAAAATTTTAGATAATAACATGAACCCTGGTTTTTATGTTAAGCATTTTATAAAAGATTTAAAAATTGCAAGCAACCATGCAGCAGAGCTAAATTTAGATTTACCTATGCTAAATACAGTACTAAATATGTACTTAGAACTTGAGGGCGTTGATAACTTAGGAACGCAAGCTTTAATATACAAATGGAAAAAGGAGGATTAATATGGACTATCGTAAAAAATATGAAGAATGGTTAACTAACGAGGTTTTTGATAAGGATACCAAAAACGAACTTGCTGCTTTAACAGATGAAAAGGAAATTGAAGATAGATTCTATAGGGAACTATCTTTTGGTACCGCAGGCATGAGAGGTGTGCTTGGTGCTGGAACAAACAGAATGAACCTTTACAACGTAAGGCGTGCAACAAAGGGTGTTGCTAAATACCTTATGAGGAACCCCGAATTTGCTGCCCGCGGCATAGCAATAGCATATGATAGCAGGCGTTTTAGTGATTTATTTGCAAAAGAAACCGCATTAACATTATGTGAAAACGGTGTGCCTGTATATTTGTTTGACTCACTAAGGCCTGTACCCGTATTATCCTTCACTTTAAGGCATTTAAATTGTGCTGCTGGTATTGTTATTACTGCAAGCCATAACCCTCCTCAATACAATGGTTACAAACTTTATGGTGAAGATGGCGCACAAATTGGCCCCGATATAGCTGATATTGTTACTGAAGAAATCCAAAAACTTGACTATAAAGATTGCTTCCCTATGGATGAAAAAGCAGCTTTAGATAGCGGATTACTAAAAATTATAGGTAAGGCTGAAGCAGATGATGCCTATACAGCAATGTTACATACATTAGTTGTGGATAAGGATGTTTTAGAAAAAGAAGGCGGAAGCTTAAAAATTGTATATTCCCCTCTACATGGTTCTGGTAATGTGCCTGTTAGAAGAATATTAAAAGAAATTGGAATAACAAACGTATCCGTTGTTAAAGAGCAAGAGAATCCCGACCCCAACTTTTCTACAGTTGCAGTACCCAACCCTGAAGATCCTGGTGCATTTAAGTTAGCTATAGCCCTTGCAAATGAAGTTGGTGCAGATTGTGCTTTTGCAACAGACCCTGACTGTGATAGGCTTGGCGTTGCTTTTAAAACAGAAACTGGCGAATTTAAACTATTAAACGGTAACCAAATTGCAAGTATTATGCTTTACTACATACTATCCAAAAAGCAAGAGCAAGGTAAGTTGCCCAAAAATGGTGCAATAGTTAAATCAATAGTTTCAACCGAAATGGCAAGGAAAATAGCTAGTAGTTATGGTGTTGAAACATTTGAAACATTAACTGGCTTTAAATACATTGGTGAAAAAATTCAACAGTTTGAGGATGATAATAGCTATGTATTCCTATTTGGCTTTGAAGAGAGTTATGGTTACTTATCCGGCACAGCTGTAAGGGATAAGGATGCTGTTAATGCATCAATGTTAATAGCTGAGGCTGTTTGCTCCTTTAAGGCAAAGGGAATGACCCTTAGTGATGCACTAAATGAAATGTATAATAAATATGGCTGGTACCTTGATAAAGTTGTAAGCAAAACATTGCCTGGCAAAGATGGTAGCGAAAAGATGGCTGCTATAATGGAAAACTTGTTTACAAACGACCCTGAAAGCATTGCAGGCTTAAAAGTATTAGCTGTAAGGAATTATAAAACAGGTATGCGCAAAGATACTACAACAGGCGAAAGCAAAAATATGGGCTTGCCTCCATCTGAAGTATTATACTATGAACTAGAAGGTGGCAACTGGGTATGCGTACGCCCCAGTGGAACAGAACCCAAAATTAAGCTTTACCTAAACGCTAATGCTGAAACAGAAGAAAAAGCAAATGCTTTAATAGATAAGCTAGCTGTAGATGCTGAAAAACTAATTAGCTAAGCTTTACAATTGTTACAATAAAAAAATGTTTCAATCCTTCTTTTGGGTGGTATTATATTAATATCACTCAAAAGGAGGATTTTTATGAAGAGATTTACATTGTTATTAATTGCATTTGTTATGGTATTTATGCTTGTTGCACCAACAGCATCATTTATAGCAGAAACAACTGAAGCAACCCCTGTTGAAAGCGAAGCTGTTGAAGCAAGCGAAGAAGAAGTTCAAGATGATGATAGCGAGGGTGAACTTGCTGAGGAAGCCCCTGAAGAGCCATTTAAGGTTTTTATGTTGGACCTATTTGATGAAATGCCCTTTAAATTTGAGCCATATAAAGGCAAAGTTATATTAATGAGCATGTTTACAATTTGGTGCCCCCATTGTGTAAGGGAAATACCAGACTTTCAAAGAATACAAGAAGAATATAGCGAAAGCGTACAAGTATTGATGGTACATGTTCCATCCGACGAAAAATTTGAAGTTGCTGAAAACTATTTTAAGGATAATAACATTAACCTACAGTTAGAAAGCGATGCTAACATGATACTTGCAAGCGTTGTGGGCTTAACTGGCTTTCCAACAAACGTAATGTTTAATACAGAAGGTGAAGTAGCACTTTACACATACGCAACAAACTATGATGCTATTGTACAAACATTAGAAGGTTTAGGCGTTAAGCCAGATGCTGCAAAAGCAGAATAAGCATTAAGGAGAAATTATGCCAAGTATTAATATGGGTGTAATGGCCCCAGCTGCAAGTTTTTCAGCATCACCTTTTGCAATGTTATTAAATGGCTTGTTAGCATTTTTATCACCTTGTATATTACCAATGTTACCCATTTATGCCGCTTACATTGTAGGTAGCGGTGCAAGTGGAAGCAGTAAAATAACAAAACAAACAATAATTAAGCTTTTAGGCCTTGTTGTTGGTTTTGTAATAGTATTTGTAACATTAGGTGGTTTGGCAGGTTTAGCAGGCTCTGTAAACAGTAAAGTTAACCGTAATTTGCTTGATATAGTAGGCAATATAATGCTTATTATATTTGGCCTTATGATGCTTGATGTAATCCCCGGCTTAAACTTTAGTGGTTTAGGTGGCGATAGTAGTAGGTTAGCTGGTAGTGGATTTATACAAAACGTATTATTTGGCGCAGTACTTGTACTATCTTGGACCCCATGCTTAACCCCATTGTTAGGTAATGCTTTAGTTGCCGCAGCATCTTCCGAGAGCGCAACAGCCCTAAATGGTATGTATATGCTTGGCTTTTTTGCCCTTGGTTTAAGTTTACCCATGGTATTAATAATGCTTTTATACCAAAAATTAAGCGGCTTGCTTAGCTTTTTAAAGAAGCACAATGTGTTGATAAGGCGAATATCTGGTGTTATAATGATATTGTTAGGCATACTAAGGTTTTTTGTTAAAATATAAGTTTTTGTTAATTTAAATATGCCCGATTACAAAAATCGGGTAATATTTTTTTAGGAGAAATAAATTGAATAAAATTAAAAGCTTGCCATTGTTTTATGCTTGCTATGGGCTTATGTTCTTTTCGGCAAATTTGGCCCACCCCATTACCCCCGCTTATTTTGAAAGCTTAAACTATCCCAACTATATGTTTGGGGTGGCTTTTTCGTTAATGAGTTTAGGCATATTTTTAGTATCACCTATGTGGAGTAAACTAGCTGAAAAACATGGTTATATAAAGGTTATGTCTTTAGGTTTGGCTGTATATGGTATAGCTCAACTATGGTTTGGTTTGGGGCGAACAGTACCAAGCACATTGCTTGCTAGGCTTTTAGCTGGAATATTTACAGCTGCAATGCAAGTAGGTGGTTTATTATATATAAGCAACTTTTTTGAAGAAAATAAAAAAGGTGAAAGAATTGCCCTTGCAATGGCGTTACAGATATCTATTGGTGCTGCTGGCTTCTTTTTGGGTGGTTATTTAGGTAATATAAATATAATGATTCCCTTATATATTCAACCAATATTATGTGTATTAACCGCAATATTTATTTTTGTTGTGTTTGAAGATAAAGGCACTGAAAGCAATAAAAAAATTGAGCTATCTGAAATTAACCCTTTTAAAGCCTTTAGTGAAGTAATAAAAATAATGACACCTACTATTGTTGTTTTTTATGGCGTTGTGGCTTTAGTATCATTTGCAGTAACATGTTATGATACATCCTTTAACTATTACATAAAAAACACCCTTAACTTGCCATCAATATATAATGGTGCAATAAAGGGTAGCATAGCAGTTATAGGCTTGTTATTAAACTTTAGTTTAAGCAGATACATTGCCCATAAATACAGGCCATACAATGTTAATATAGTATATTATGGAATTTCAATACTATTTTTACTAATACTTATATTTACACAAAACTTTGTACTATTCCTTGGGGCTGCAATATTAATATATATTATGGATTCCATAACAAAGCCCATACAACAAATTATGGGTACTGAAAACTCTATAATATATGGTGGTTATAATTCTATAAATGCTTTAGGTATGGTTACAGGCAGTTTATCAGCCGGATATTTGTATACCGTTGGCCCTAAGCTTCCCTTTTATGCAAGCTTAATTATGTTTACATTGTCTTTTATGTTAGCTTTAATTAATAGAAAACAGCGAATAAAAACAGTATAATAAAACAATAAAAAGGTAGAAGGGTGGTACTTCTACATTTTTTTATTTATATAAACTTCTATTGCATTTCATTAAAGTTGCTTGCTATTACGTTTAAGCTTACTACGCTAAAGTTATTTATATCAACGTAAAATACAGCAGTTTCATCAAATTTTTCATTATCCGAATTTAAAATATAAGGTGCCTCTACGCGAACAAGCTCCATATCGGGCTTTGTTTCTTCGTCTACTGATGCACTCCATATTTCATCACTAATAATTAGTGGCCTATTATCATCAGGCAAATTAACCACATTTTTTCTAACATCATTTACAAGCTCTGTAATTTTATTAATATCGCTATCGCTTAATTTTTTATCAAGTTTTTCTGTTAAAACTCTATTAATGTTCATTTCAGCAACATTATTATTTATACCAATTAAGCGCATTGTAATGCGTATATTATCTAAATTGCTAAATTCACATTCTATTTCTTTACCACCATTATTATATAAATAGCTCATATAAAAATAATAAGGTGGTTGTTCTAGGGCTAAGGTTTTAAAGTTTTGTTTTACATTCTTTTCAATCGTTTCCATTTCATCTTTACTTGTTTCAGCGCCAAAAAATCCATTATTAATCAAAGTTCTAAAATCGTTTAAGGTTTTTGCATTGAACATTTTATCAAAAAAATTGATTGCGGTTTCCCCATCATAATTATCAACACGGTCATGCAATGCTTCTGCTGCAAACAATTCTTGGACACTTAGTTCACTTTTATATTTTTCAATTAAACCATACCAAATATCCAAATAATAATCTCTTCTTTCATCATGTTGATCCTCGGTAAAGGTTTTAGGTGCTTCAGCTAATGTTATGGAACAAACCATAATTAAGCATATGGTAATTGATAAAATCTTTTTAAATATACTAATCATAATAACCTCCTAATAATAACAAAGTAGATAAAACTTATTATACAATATTGTTAATTATATCACATTGTTTGTTTTAAATAACAAAATAAGGTGTTTTGTTACATATGTTAAGTTTTATTAGTAAAAAGTTTTAGCAAAGTTAATGGCCTTTAAGTTAATTAATTTATATTAATCTGTAATTTTTAATGTACCTGTTATTCTTTCAGTTTTATGATATGGCTTACTAATTCTTACATAAAACTTTTTACCTGTTGGAATAGAAAAGTTCAATTTAAAATAATTGGGTGTATTATTAAGTAGTACATATTGTGCAGATGTAGCTTGCCAAACATAACTATCACCTTTAGGAGTAGGAGAATGGTAAACCTGAACCTTAACCCTAATATTCTTATTTACACTAACCTTTGCATTATTAACATTAACAACTATTCTACCATCACTTGATGGTTTTATTGTCTTTGTTGCAGTATATTCTAGAATACTAAAGTTACCACTGTACGGCATTGATGAAGGATCATCAACATTTGTATTAGGATTATACCTATAATTATCCTCATACCTAAAAACGGGTTCTGCCAATGTGGCCCCAATACTTAAAACAAGTATTAAGCTTAAAATAATTGATACTAATTTTTTCATTTTTCCTCCTAATATTTTACTTTGCTAAAACCTTTCATTAATAAATACAATACTTAACAGTAGAATGTAACAGTAATTGAAAATTAATTTATTTTTATTGCACTATATTTGCTTGCGCTCTCCACTAAATTACCAGCCTTATCAAATATCTCGACTTTTGAAAATAATCTAAATTTTCCACTTTTTATTTGATATTTATTAGTTAAGTTCAAATTTTTTGTGCTTTTATTATAAGTATTCCAACTCTTAATTGAATTCCATTTTCCATTAATATTGTTTTGTAGTATCTGCCAGGCTCTTATTTCATAATTTTTATTTGTAGTTACTGTTGTATTACAACTTGCTACATTCGAAGAAACGGTTAATATTAATGTAAAACGTTCAATGACATTATACCTTTCAGTTAAATTTTCACATCTGTAACTCAAAAAAGACATTGCAATCATAACGCATATAAAAGCGTATAAAATTTTTTTCTTCATAATAAAAAACCTCCTAAATTGTATTCAATAATTAATACAATTTAGGAGGTAAAAATGTAACACATTAATAAGTTTTATTTAGGAACCTTTACTATGCTTTCTGCAACATTTACTAATTCGTCTATACCTATTTTCCCATTTGAGCTTAAAACTATTCCTCTATCTTGTTTTGTAAATGCAATAAAAATAAGTTTATTTTCATCGATATTTTTTTCTGATGCAAACACTTTTTTATTATCTATAAAAACATCTAACATAACTGCATTCTCAGTATCAATACTAGTTGAACTTTCCTCAGGCTCGTCCGACATAATAATCCTGTTTTCATATTTATCTTCAAATATTGAGTAAAAATAAATATTATCATCTGCAAAAATATCTACTAACTTATATCCTTCAGGTATATAAGTAGGGTAATAAAAGCCCCTTGCTTCCATTGGAATTTCTATTATTTTATCTGGTTCAAAAGTAAGGTCAGTAGCTATATCATAAGTATTTGCTTTTAATTTTAGTGTTTTAATAACAAAATTTGAATTTATTGCAAAAACAGTTGTAAAAGCTACGCTTGCAATAATAACAAACAAGGCTGCAAATTTAACTGTGTTATTTGCTACTTTTTTGCTAAATTTTATAATATTATCTTTGTTAATTTTTTTATTAATAAGGTTTAAAGTGTTTATGTTTGGAGTATTTGTTAGGTTTAAATCCTCAGCATTGTTTGTTTTTTTTATTTGTATTTGTGCCATTGCTATTTTAATAGCATTCTCCTCTTGTTCCTGCAACAAAGTTTGCAATGATTTAAAGTTTTCACTCATTAAAATCACCACCTTCTAAAATAGCTTTTAGTTTTTTCCTTGCCCTATTCACATATACCCTTACACTATCTTTACTTATACCAATGGTTTTAGCTATAGCCTCATCATCAAAAGCATCAAAATACTTTAATTGTAGTAATTGCTTATAATTACTAGGCAAAAGTTCTATAGCCTTTTGTAAATTTTCATTTTTTACATATTGGGCAAAAAGCTCTACTGGGCCATCATCATCACTTTGTAAAGTTTCAAAGCTATAATCATAAACGCTTCGGCTATTAATACGGCTTTGTTTTTTTATATAGTTAATTGCTGTTCGCTCAATAGTAGATACAATATAGCTTTTTAAAACGTAACACTCTAAGGTACGTAAAAGAGGTATTTTTTTTATTAATTTTAAACAAGTATCATTAACAATATCCTCAGCATCATTATGTTTGTTAACAAATTTAAAAGCATAAAAATACATAAGGTTTTCATTATCTATATATAATTGTTCCATAAAGTGCTTATCACTTATGTTATCCATTTCTAAAATAGCTAATGGGAAAATAAACACAGCGTCACCTCCACAACAAATTATACCATAATATTTATACAGGCAAAATAAACCAATAAAAATAGGCCTAAAGGCCTATCTATTTATAACATCATACATTATAATTGCGGCGGCAATGGCGGCGTTAAGGGATTCTGCTTTGCCACGCATAGGCAGCTTATACTTATGGCTGCAAATATTTAAAACATTATCGCTTATTCCTTGCCCCTCATTACCTATAACAAGCACAAGCTTATTAATGCTTTTATCCCTTTCATAAAAATTATCACTATCCAATGTGGAGCCTACAATAGCATAGTTTTGGTTTTTTAGTTTTTCCAAATCATCTACAAGTTTATCGGTTTTATAGCAATTTATATTAAATATGCTACCCATGCTAGCCCTAAGGGTTTTTGGGTTATATATATCGGCAGATTGTGCATCCAACAACACATCACTAAAACCAGCAGCATCGGCAGTTCTAATAATTGTGCCTACATTACCAGGGTCTTGAACACCATTTAAAGCTACAATATGCCCTCCAAAGTTTGTATTGCTTGTAAACATATCAACAACCGCACTTATACCTTGGGGGGTTTTTGTATCACAAATGCTATTATATACATTTGAACTAACAACAATAGGCTCCATATTCGCCTTGTTTATTAGGTTTATATACTTATTTACCGAGTCTTCCCTAACTATAATTTGGCTTACTATTTTATTTGAAAGGATTGCCTCCTCAACCATATGTTCCCCTTCACAGAGAAATTTTGACTGCTCCGCCCTACCCTTATTTGTATTAAGGGCTTTTATTTTTTGTATTTTTTCATTTTTAGTGCTACTTATAATGCTCATAATGCTACATTCTTTCAGGGGCTTCCATACCAATTAGGTACATAGCTGTTTTTAGAACATCCTTTGTAGCTTTTGTAAGCAATAACCTTGCCGCTGTTGCATTATTATCATCTGTAATAATTCTTTGCTCATAATAATATTTATTATAAGCCTTTGCAATATCGGTCATAGCTCTTGTAATAATTGATGGCTCATATTTTTCAGCTGCTTGAATAATGTTTTCAGGCAACCTGCTAATTAGCAATAATAAGTTTTGCGCCCAATCATCACAAAGTGCAGAAAAATCAGGTGTTGAAAGGTCTATTCCATCAGCTTTTCTAAGCACTGAACAACACCTTGCATGGGTATATTGAACGTATGGGCCTGTTTCACCATCAAAGTTAAGGGCCCTATCCCAACGGAAATCAATATCCTTAATTCTATTATTTTGTAGGTCTGTATAAATAACTGCGCCTATACCAACTTGGCGAGCAATAATTTCCTTTTCAGGCAAATCTGGGCTTTTTTGGTCTATAATATCAAGGGCTTTTTCGCACGCTTTATGTAATAAATCTTCAAGGAAAACAACATGCCCTTTCCTTGTTGCTAGCATTTGGCCTTCATAACTTATCATACCAAAGGATACGTGTTTTAAGTCCTTAGCGAAATCATAGCCCATAAGTTCAACAACTTTAAATACCTGTTTAAAGTGCAAATCTTGTTGGTATGCTACAACGTAAAGGCATTTATCAAAATTATAGGTATCATGACGATACAATACTGCCGCAATATCCCTTGTAGCATACAAGGTTGCCCCATCCTTTTTTAGTATTAAGCAAGGAGGCATATCAAATTCATCAAGGTTTACAACGGATGCACCGTCGCTAATGCTCAACAAGTTTTTAGCTTTAAGCTCCTCAATAACCCTATCCATTTTATCATTATAAAAGCTTTCACCTGCATAGCTATCAAATTTAACACCAAGCAAATCATAAACCACTTGAGAATCCCTTAATGTTAGCTTTTTAAACCAATTAAATAATTCAAGGGCTTCCTCATCACCATCTTCAATGGCTTTAAACCATGCCCTACCTTGATCATCAAGGGAAGGGTCCTTCTCGGCTTCATCATGGTATTTTACATATAGGGCTGTAAGTTCATCAACCCCATCTTTTTCTAATTTTTCCTTGTCGCCCCATTGTTTATAGGCATAAATAAGCTTACCAAACTGTGTGCCCCAGTCGCCTAAGTGGTTTATTGCAACAGTTTTATAACCTAAAAAGCTGAATATTCTATTTAAACTATTGCCTATCATTGTAGTGCTTAAATGCCCTAAATGGAAGCGTTTAGCTATATTTATAGATGAATAATCCAAACATATGGTTTTACCATTACCCATTATAGATGAACCATAGTTTTCACCTTTTTGCATTAATTCCTCAATGGTTTTTTGAGCAAATTTTTCACGTTGAAGGAAGAAGTTTAAATAACCACCAAGGGGTTTAGCCTGCGTTGCGCCATCAACTATGTGTTTAGAAAGTTCTTCCGCTATTGCTTGGGGTGATTTCCTTAATGCTTTTGATAATCTAAAGCAAGGGAAAGCATAATCGCCCATTTCCTTATTGGGCGGAACTTCAATAAACTCTAATATACTACTTTCATCTGGTAAAGAGTCAATTTGTGGGTAAAGTTCACTAAGGGATTTATATATTATTTTTGATAAAGTTTCTTTCATTTTTAGGCTCCTCTATAAAAATCTTTAATTTCATTTATAAATTCATCAAAGGATGATGTATTTGGTATTGATTTAAATGTTAATATTTCCTTTGTTGTTGGGTGTTCTAGGCTTAATTGGCTTGCCCATAGGGCTATTTGCTTGCCCTTTATACCTTTACCATAGCGCATATCGTATAGTATAGGATGGCCAAAGGCTTTAAGCTGTGCCCTAATTTGATGTTTCCGCCCTGTAAACAGTTCAAGCTCTACAAGGCTATTATCATTTTTTATGGCAATAGGTTTTAATGTTAGCTTTGCTTTAACAGCACCTGTTGTATTTCCATCTGTTGCAGTTATAAAACCATTATTATCTATAAGATAGTTTTCAAGGGTACAAGGTTCATCTATAACACCTTGTGCAACAGCAATGTATTTGCGTTTAAGGCTTTTTGTGCTTAGTTGCTCACTTAGCCTTTTTGCAGCCTTGGATGTTTTTGCAATTGCCATTAAGCCACCAACTGGCCTGTCAAGCCGATGCACTAAGCCAACATACACATTGCCAGGCTTATTATATTTTTCCTTTAAGTATTTTTTTACTTCATCAACCATTGACGCATCACCAGTAGAATCACCTTGACTAAGTATATTAGGGGGTTTTTCTACAATAAGCAAATGGTTATCCTCATATATTACACTTATATTCATTTATTGGGTATCCACCTTGCAGTAGTTCCACAGGGTAAAAATCCACCTGTCGTTATTGGTAGGCAAAGTTCATCCGCTATTACATTACCACCAAATTTAGCGCTAACTTCTCTAAGCACAATATTACCTAATACGCTTTGTGAAAAACCCGTTGTATAACCATTTAGCACGAAAAAGCATGCATTAGGTGATAGCAACTGAGCACATAATGCTATTAAAGGTTGAAGTTCATCTTCTAGTTTCCAAAGTTCTCCATTTGGCCCTCTACCATAACTAGGTGGGTCTAAAACTATACCATCATACTTACTGCCACGCCTAATTTCACGCATAACAAAGCGCTTTGCATCCTCAATAATATACCTTGTATTGCTTGTGGGTATATTATTAAGCTCTATATTTTCCTTTGCCCATTGTACCATTCCCTTTGCCGCATCCACATGGGTAACATGGGCTCCATTTGTAGCAAGGGCAACTGTTGCACCCCCAGTATACGCAAACAAGTTTAAAACGCTTGGCCTATTTTCGCCTTTATAATTTTTTATAGAATCAACCATAAAGTCCCAGTTTGATGCTTGCTCGGGGAAAAGGCCTGTATGTTTAAACCCAGTAGGGCGAACATAAAAAGAATAGTTTTTGTATTTTACTATCCATTTTTCAGGCAAATACCTTAAAAAGTTCCAAGAGCCTCCACCAGAATCACTACGAGAATAAACTGCATCCGCTTTTTGCCAAAGGGAATTATCAGCCTTTGTCCATATAACTTGTGGGTCTGGCCTTTGTAGAACAATATCCTTCCAACGTTCTAATTTAAAACCATCGCCTGTATCTATAATTTCATAATCCGCCCAAGCGTTTGTTAAAAACATAAAAATCTCCTTTAACAATAAAAGTACAACACTTTAATTTTAACATATTTTTTAATAAATATATAGTTATTGGTAAAGATAAAATAAGCTTATTACACTATAATTTGTTATAAATATATGCTATAATTTTATACATACAAATAACAAAGGAGTATGCAATGACACAAAAGAGAGTTTTAATAAAGCTATCTGGCGAAGCATTAGCTTTACATAATGACGTTGATAACAGCATTGAGCAAGCTTATAATTTTGAACAAGTAAACACTATAGCCGATGTACTTGTAAAGGCCCATAACGAAGGTGTACAAATATGCCTTGTAATAGGTGGCGGAAATATTTGGCGTGGTAGGCAGGCTGGCAGCGAAATGAACCCAGCTACAGCGGATCAAATGGGTATGTTAAGCACAATGTTAAACTGCTTATGCATGGCTGATGCTATTAGGCAAAAGGGCGTGAAGGCCCTTGTTCAATCAGCTGTTGGTTTGCCTGGTTTTGCAGATAATTTTGATATGCATAAGGCTGATGAAGCCCTTGAAAACGGAAAAATTGTTTTATTTGCACTAGGTTTAGGTCAACCTTTCTTTACTACTGATACTGCGGTTGTGTTGCGTGCAAGGCAAATGCAAGTTGATGAAATACTTATGGCAAAAAGTATAGATGGCGTTTATACAGCAGACCCAAATAAAGACCCAAATGCTAAATTTATACCAGAAATAAGCTATGCAAAGGCCTTGGAAATGAATTTAAAAGTAATGGATGCCTCTGCATTTACAATGCTTGTTGAAGGAGGTATACCCGCGGTTAAGCTTTTTAGCCTTAATGACCCACAAAACCTATTACGCGTTCTTAAGGGGGAACAATTAGGTACTTTGTTGCACAAATAGATATAGAAATTATGAGGGGAATAAATGAAACTACTTAATACACTTACAAAACAACATGACCTTACCCAAGGCGACCCTGGTAAAGGCATATTAATGTTTTCAATACCACTTTTGCTAGGCAACCTAGCCCAACAGTTCTATAACACTGTTGATGCTATTGTTGTAAGCCGTTATGTTGGCGATACAGCATTAGGTGCTGTTGGAATATCTGGCCCTGCAATAAACTTGTTGATAATGGTTTTTGTAGCAATATCAACAGGTTCTAGCGTTCTAGTTGGGCAATTTTATGGGGCGCAGGATAGGGAAAATTTAAATAAAACAATAGGCTCTATATTTGTTTTATCAATTATTTCAGGGATAATAGTAACAATTGTTTCTGTTTTACTTACGGAGCCAATATTGCACCTACTTAACACCCCTGAAGAAATGTTTGTTATGGCTGCCGACTATTTAAGAACTATATTTTGGGGAATACTAATCCTTGCACTGTATAACCTGTTAACTGCTGCTTTACGTGCATTAGGCGATAGTTTTACTCCCCTATTGTTTTTGTTGGTATCAACAATAATTAATATTGTACTTGATATAGTTTTTGTTAAATATTTTAATTTAAGCACATTTGGTGTTGCAATAGCTACTGTTATTGCCCAAAGCGTATCTGCAATTCTTTGTATATTCCGATTAAGGTCACTTAAAGATATATTTGACATGGATAGAAAATATTTGGTATACAATAAGCAAATTGCAAAAAGAATATTTAAAATTGGTTTACCCAATGCTGCAACACAAGCTATATTCTCAACTGCTATGATAGTTATACAAAGCTTAACAAACAGTTTTGGTCCATTAATTATTACTGCCAATACAGCAGTTATGCGTGTTGATGGCTTTGTAATGATGCCTAACTTTACATTTGGTATAGCATCTACAACATTTACAGCTCAAAACATTGGTGCAAACAAGTTAGATAGGGTTAAACAAGGAGCTAATGCTGCAATAAAAATTGGTTTAATAACATCAACAATCCTTTCCTTGCTTATAGTTTTATTTGGTAGAGAAGTTACAATGATATTCTCAAACACACCAGAAATTATTGACTATGCTTCCCAATTTATGAGGATATTGGCTATAGGTTACATCGCCTTTACCGCAACACAAGTATACGGTGGTGTAATGCGTGGTGCTGGTGATACAATAACACCAATGTGGATATCAATAATTACAGTTGTTTTATTACGCACACCTTTAGCATATTTATTAGTACACTTAAGCAAAACTGCCGCAAACCCCATGGGCGACCCCACAATGATATTTGTTGGCCATGCTATTAGCTGGGTAACTGGTTCATTATTAACAGTATTGGCTTATAGATCTGGCAGATGGAAAAAGCATTTAAGTGATAACTTAAAAGTTGAGTAATTGATTTGAAAAAGGAAAAAGTATCAGAGTTTAAAAAATTTATAGATCAACTAAGCAATGAAAAGCAAGAAAAAATATCTAGTTTTTTTGTGGAAGTTAACAGACATTTGAATTTGCCTAGCCACTTTAAGGAAGCTATTGTTTTAGATTTTGAAAATGCTTTACTTTACTACAAAAACAACAATATTGAATTAAATGATGCTTTAAATATGCTTAACCCACAAAAGTTGGGTGGCTTTTATGCCCGCCCAGCTTTATTGTGGTACCCATTAGATGATGCATCTAAAATTTACCCAATGAATATTAAAAGAAACCAAATGAACCTATTTAGGTTATCTGTTTACCTAAAAAATGATGTTGTGCCAGAGCTTATGCAAATGGCTTTAAACTTTACAATAAAACGATTCCCTGTTATGGCAACAACTGTAAAAACTGGTTTTTTTTGGCATTATTTGGATACTACAAAAAGGCGTTTTAAATTAAAACCTGAAACAAATAAACCATGTATGCCGATAAATGTGTCAGCAAGCGGTTCTCAATCCTTTAGGCTTTTATACTTTAAAAACAGGCTTAGCGTAGAATTTTTTCATGTACTAACCGATGGCAATGGTGGCATGATATTTTTAAACACATTAGTTGCAGAATATTTAAGGCTTTTAGGTAAGCCAATACCAAGCAACGATCAAATATTAGATATAAACGATGTTATTAAAAGCGAAGAAACAAAAAATGAATTTTCTAAAATACAACTAAAAAATATAAAGCCAAGTGGTTTTGGCGGTAGTAGCGCCTTACAGTTAAGCGGGAACATTGCTTACTCTAACCCTAGCAGGGTTCTTCATTTTGAAATGGATACTGATTTACTTTTAAGTAAAGCAAAGGCAGCAAACACTACATTAACAGCATATTTATTGGCTTATATTTTTGTAGCTGCTAAGTATTCAACAGAGGCACAAAAAGGCAACTTAAACATACAAGTGCCCGTTAACTTGCGCAAGTTTTATAACAGAAAAACTTTAAGAAATTTTGCCATGTACTGTAAAATTGGATATCCAATAGATCAAGTGGGAACTATACAGGAAATAATACCTGAAATAACAAAGCAACTAAAGGAAAAATCCACAATGGAAGCAATGGAGGAAATGATACAGTCAACCATTCGATTAGTAAGGGGTTTAAGGTACATTCCCTTGTTTATTAAAAGGCCTGTTGCCAAGTTTGCTTATGGCTTTTTAGGCGACAGAGTTTTTACAAGCGCTTTTTCAAACCTTGGCCTTGTTAAATTGCCTGATGAAATGGGCGAACATATAGATAAATATGATTTTTTACTTGGAACTGGTAACCTTAATAGGGTTTGTTGTACATGTATAAGTTTTAAAAATAAAACCGTATTTTCTATGACTAAAACCACAGAAGACCCATCTTTTGAGGAAAAGCTTGCTGAATTGTTTAAAGAAAATGGTATTGCTTACAAACTTGAAGGGAGCCCTGTATATGAAAGTTGATATCATTTATCCCCTTCCCCCCAAAAAATCTAGGGTAATTGAAACAATAATTGAAATTGTTAAATGGCTTTTTATTGCATCAGTAATAATAGCACCTATAACAAATATATTTGTGGGTAAACAAGCTTGGAGCTTGTTAGTTATGTGGCCAATATATGTAATATGGAAATCTGTTGTAAATAGGGATAGTATAGAATTTAACCGAATAAGCCAAGGCTCTAAACTATTAATTTATGTGTGTATATTATTGCTTATAATAAACTTTGTTTTTTCTTTCAACTGGGGCGGTTTTGTTATACCATTGGTTTACTTAAGCATGTTAATAACAATAAGCGTATTTTTCTTTACAAATATAACAAAACAGAGACAAAACATTATGCCTTTAATATGGTTAATTACAATATCAATAATAGCTTTTTCAGCTTCAGTTATAGGTTGGCCTAAGTTAAATTGGCCTATGATAGTATTAGGTTGTGTTTCATTTGTTATACTATTTGTTTGTGTAATAATATTAAAAAATGATTTATTGCTTGAATTTAAAAAGAAATTCCATGTGAATTAGGGAGTTGCTATGAAAGTTTGGAACAGAAATTTTTACTGGGAGTTTGCACCAGATAACTATAAAATAGGTGATGTTGTTAGCATTACCACAAAACCACACACGGATTTTTGGCAAAGAACATATTATGGTTTTAGAAATGATAATGGGCATTGCTTATTAACTAAAGTTGATGATAAGTATTTTTCAATGACTGTTAAAACAGAATTTGATTATAACAGAAGATTTGACCAATGCGGTATTATAATTTACCAAAACAGTGATAATTGGGCAAAAGCTTCCATAGAGTATGAAAATACTGATTTTCAACGCCTAGGTAGCGTTGTTACTAATAATGGATATTCTGACTGGGCAACAACGGATATAAGTGCTGATGTAAAAAATATGTATTATAGATTAAGCCGTAGAGAAAGCGACTTTTGTATTGAACAATCATTTGATGGAATAAACTTTAAACAAATGAGGATTTTTCATTTGTTTGAAGGCAAAGATGAGATAAATATAGGTATATATGCTTGTAGCCCAGAAAATTCAAGTTTTGAAGCCAAGTTTATGGAATTTAATATAGGAGAATGCCAATGGCAAGCACACAAGTAAACAATAAAAAAATAGTAGGTATAGTTCCCACAGCAAAATTATTTAAAGATGATAACCCATATGCAGATACCTATACTTTTGTAAACAACTATGTTAAGCGTGTTGAAGAATGTGGCGGAATACCTATAGGTATACTTTCCAATGACGGTTATGTAAATAAAACTTCATTAGAATTGTGTGATTCTTTTTTAATTGTTGGCGGTTTACAAATACACCCTTATCATTTTGAAGTTGTAGAATATGCTATAAAAAATAGAAAACCTTTGTTTGGAATTTGCCTTGGTTTACAAGTTGTTCATGCATATTTTGTTGTACTTGATGAAGCAAAAAAGAGGAATTACTCTGGTCAACTTTTAGACCTATACATACAAATGAAAAAAGAAAAACATATGTTTGTGCTACCTGTTGAACACCATTGGGATGTACATATGCTAAGGGATAATATTGATGAAACCAAGCATAAAATAAACGTTGTTACGGGCACTAGAATGCATAACTTGTTAAAACAAAATACAGTTTGTGGTAGTTCAATGCATAGGTATAGAATAAATGAAATATCCAGCAATTTAACTATAAGTGGCACAACTGACGATGGAACAATTGAAATGATAGAGTACGATAATTTTGTTATAGCCGTTCAGTTTCACCCAGAAGTTGAAAATAAGTTTGATGTACTATTTAAAACAATTTGTTAAATATTTATTAGGTCTTGAACAAGGCCATTTATACGGGAGAATATATGAAGTATAATAGCGTTTTTGAAATAATAGGCCCCATTATGATAGGCCCCTCAAGCTCTCATACAGCGGGGGCTGTTAGAATAGGCCAAATTGCCAAAAAATTATATGTTGAAAAGCCCAAAATTATTGATATACACTTTTATGGTTCCTTTGCACAAACTTATAGGGGGCATGCTACTGATATAGCTGTTGTTGGTGGCTTACTGGGCTTTGAGCCTGATGATATACGCATACGCCAATCATTAGAATATGCCGAAGAGCTTGGAATAAAAATTAATTTTGTAAGCGAAAAAGATACTCCTGAGCACCCTAATACCGTTGAGATAATATTAAAAAACGATAAATCAACAATGGCAGTTACAGGTGTATCCCTTGGCGGTGGAGCAGTTTCAATAACAAGGATGGATAGTTTCCCATTAAGGTTGAGCGGTGAAAATCACACCATGTTAATACTACATAGGGATGCTTATGGCTCTGTTGCCTCAGTTACAGCAATGCTTGCAAAACATAAAATAAATATTGCTCATATGGAAGTATCTAGAGCTGAAAAAGGTAGAAATGCCCTTATGGTTATTGAAACTGACCAAAAAATAGCCGAATGTATTGAAAAGGAAATTGATAAAGCAGCCCATGTAATAAAAGTTACAGTTATTGATATTTAACAAGGAGAATAAATGTTTTACACAATAGAAGATATAGTTGAGCAGGCTACAAAGCGCAAAATTCCTATTTATGAACTTATGATAGAGCAAGAAATAGAAAAAACTGAAAAAACAAGGGAAGAAATTATTGCCGCCATGAGCAAAAGTTATGCGGTTATGAAAAACGCTGTTAAAGAAGGTATACAAGGTGTTACAACCCACTCTGGCTTTTGTGGTAATGATGCCAAGCGCTTATGGGAATATATAAATAAAGGTAATTTAATAACTGATGCCACCTTTTTAAAAGCTGTGTGTTATGCTATAGCTACGAACGAAGTTAATGCATCTATGGGTATAATATGTGCAACACCTACTGCAGGGTCCTGCGGAGTATTGCCTGGTGTGCTTATTGCAATGCAAGAGAAATATAATATAGATGATGAAAAAATAATACTTCACATGTTTACAGCTGGAGCAATAGGTTTTGTTATTGCTAACAATGCAAGTATATCAGGCGCTGCTGGTGGATGCCAGGCGGAAATTGGCTCCGCAAGTGCAATGACTGCGGCCTGTATTACCGAGCTTTTGGGTGGAACACCACGCCAAGCTGCTCATGCTATGGCTATGGCTTTAAAAAACATGTTAGGCTTGGCATGTGACCCCCTTGCCGGCTTGGTTGAAGTACCATGTATAAAAAGAAATGGTGCAGGTGCAAGTAATGCTATTACCGCTTGTGAGCTTGCTTTGGCCGGAATAGAAAGTAAAGTACCTTGGGATCAAGTAATAGAATCTATGTATAATATCGGCTTAGCTATGCCTGCAATATTAAAAGAAACATCTATGGGTGGTTTGGCTAGTACTAAAACTGGCGAGGAATGGAAAAACAAACTTTGGAAGCTGTAAATGAGGAAATTATATGAATAGCAAAAAACAAACAGTAGTAGAGTACTTAGATAATAATAAGGAGATATTTAGCACCCTTAGTGATAGTATTTGGGGCTTTGCTGAAACACGCTTTAATGTTACAAAGTCCGCTAATGCCATAATTGAAGTTCTAAGCAAAAACAACTTCACAATAGAAAGAAATTTGGCAGGCATGACTGATGCCTTTGTTGCAAGCTATGGTAATTGCCTTCCTGTTGTTGGAATATTATCTGAATATGATGCTTTACCGCAGATGAGCCAAATTGCTGATGCCCATGATAAACAAGCTGAATGCGAAGGTGAGAGTGGTCATGGTTGTGGCCACCATGTTTTAGGTTCAGGTTCCGTTGCTGCCGCCATTGCCTTGGCTAAATTAATTGAAAAGGGTGAAATTAAAGGCACAGTTAAGCTGTTTGGTTGCCCTGCAGAGGAAAGTGGCTATGGTAAAGCGTTTTTAGCCCGTGCTGGTGTATTTGATGTGGCAGATGTTATGTTTACATGGCACCCAATGGATGTTAATGCCATTTGGGGCAATAGTTCTTTGGCTGTATACCAAATATTTGTTAGCTTTGAAGGAATATCTTCCCACGCTGGTGCTGCTCCCGAACTTGGTAGAAGTGCCTTAGACGCAGCTGAACTTATGAATATAGGTGTACAGTTTTTAAAGGAACATATTGTAGATTCAGCAAGAATACATTATGCTTTTTTAGATGTTGGCGGTACTGCTGCCAATGTAGTACAAGCAACAGCAAAAATGCATTATATTATACGCGCACCAAAAACTAGCCAAGTTCAAGAGATATACGAGCGTATTGTGAAAATTATTCAAGGCGCTGCCCTTATGACTGAAACAAAATATAAAATTGAATGGGATAGTGCATGTGCAAATTATATACCAAATAGAACTTTATCTAACGCAATGTACGATAATATGAAAGAAGTATTTCCCCTTACATATACTAATGATGAAGTTGAGTATATGCGCCACTATTATGACCAATTAGGTGCTGATAGAAAAGCCGCTTTATTAAGGCAAGTTGATTCAAACTTCCCAAGCAAAAGCGCAGAAGAGAAAAAGGCTATATTTGAAAAGCCTATATGTGATGACCTTAGCGATTTGCTATACCCAGAAAAGCCAATGACTGGCTCAACTGATGTTGGTGATGCAAGCTGGGTTGCCCCAACAGCACAACTATTAGTAGCATGCGCACCACAGGGTACTCCCCCACACTCTTGGCAATGGGTAGCAGTTGGAAAATCCTCAATAATGCACAAGGGTATGATTGCTGCGGCAAAGGTTATAGCTATGACCGCAATAGATGCATTTGATAATCTATCACTTATTGATGCAGCAAAAGCGGAACATAAAATTAACCTTGGTGGAGAAGTATATAAATCTGCCATACCCGATGATGTTACACCAAGAATATAAAATAAAAATACTGGAAATTCCAGTTGGTGTGTAAATTTTTAAATAAAAAAAGAGCTCAATATCATGAGCCCTTTTTTATTTACATGTTTTTAGATTTTTCAACGCCAGATTTAACCGCTTGTATCAATGCGGACCTAAAAGAATAATCCTCTAAAACGCTTAGTGTTTGTATTGTTGTGCCCCCTGGTGATGTTACTTCATCTTTTAACTGGGCGGGGTGCTTACCACTTTGAGCAATAAGCTCGCAAGACCCTGCAATAGCCTTGGCTAATACTTCATATGATTTTTGCCTATTAAAACCCTCAAGCACTGCACCATCACTTAATGCTTCAACAAATTGGCAAACTATTGCTGGCATACACCCAGCTATAACACCAAAAACATCAAACTCTTTTTCTGTTATGTTTACTATTGTACCCGTTTTGGAAAACTCATTTACCAAAAACTCTTTAATTTTTTCATCATCAAAACCATCAAAACAAATACCTAAAACACCCTTGCCTATGGATACTGGAGTATTTGGCATAAGGCGGATTACATTTGCATTATCTCCCAATATATTTTTAGCTTTTTGTATACTATAACCAGGAGCAATTAGCACAACAATTTTGTTGCTTAAATAAGGTTTTATGTTTTGTAAAAGTTCATCATATATGTTTGGCTTAACTGCTAAAATAACAATATTGCTTTTTTGTGTTAATTCTATTTCATTTTTACAATTGCTTTCCTTTTGTGGGTCGTAATAATAGCTTATGTTCATTTTTTTAAACATTGCTGACCCCATATTGCCTAAGCCAATTATACCAATTTTATTTTCTAACATCACCACTACCCCTTACATTATATTTATAGGTTGTAAGTTCTTTTAAAGCCATAGGCCCTCTTGCATGAAGCATCTGTGTTGATATACCAATTTCCCCACCAAAGCCAAACTCTCCACCGTCTGTAAACCTTGTGCTAGCATTATGGTAAACAACTGCTGAGTCCACTAAAAGTAAAAACTTATCTGCATTAGTTTTATCTTCTGTTATTATACTTTCAGAGTGTTTTGTGGAATGGGCATTTATAAATTCAATAGCAGCATCAGTATCCTCTATATATTTGCCTGCTATAATCATATCGTGGAATTCATATCCAAAGTCGCCATCTTGTGCAATTATGATTTTATCTACATTTTTGTAGTTTGATTTTTTTAGATTATCTATAACATCTATATGATACCTTATTTGCACATTTTTATTTAAAAGGGCATCACTAATATCCATAATTGTATTTATACCTAAATTTTTATTAAACAATACAGTTTCACAGCTATTACAGGTGCCTGGCCTTTGTGTTTTTGCATTTACTAATATATCCCTTGCCATATCGCTTTTAGCTGTTTCATCTACATATATATGGCAAATTCCATCACCAGTTTCTATAATTGGTATTGTAGCTGTTTCATATATATATTGTTTTAAGCCTTTGCCTCCTCTCGGTATAAGAACATCAACATATTCCCTTGCCTTTACAAGTTCATCAACTAATTTTCTATCTGTATTTTCAATAAAGTTAACAATATTTTCATCAATATTAAGTTCCCTTAGGCATTCTTTAATAATGCTATTTAGGCAAGTATTTGAATGTATAGCACTTGATGAACCACGCAAAATAGAAACATTTGAAGATTTTATACAAAGGGCAGCACTATCAACAAAAACATTAGGCCTAGATTCATAAATAATTAAAACTACACCCAAGGGTACGCTAACCTTGCTAACAATAGGCCCAGCTTTTAAGGGGAATTCTTCTATAACCTTATTAACAGGGTCTTTTTGGTTTATAATTTCCTCTATAGCTTCAACCATTCCTTGTATTCTATTTTCATTTAAAGCAAGCCTATCAATTAAGGCCTCGCTCATATTGTTTTTTCTTGCAATTTCAATATCTATCTTATTTGCATCAATTATTTTATTAGAATATTTATTTATTTTGCGTGCAAAGTTTAAAAGAATATTGTTTTTTTGTTCACTAGTTAACTTTGCCATGCTTATTTTGGCAGCTTTTGCCTTTTTTAATATATCAATCATGTTCATTTACTCCTAAACCATGTGCCTATTTCTTGCCCCTCAACAGCCTTTGAAATATTTGATGGATCATCACTATTTATTATTAACATATGCCTTCCATCTTCCTTAGCTATTTTAGCAGCTTGAATTTTTGTAAACATTCCACCAGTACCAAGTTCACTACCTTCACCACCTGCACAAGCCTCAATATCCACAATTGAATCAACTGTACTAATCAACTTACTATTTGGGTTGTTTTTTGGGTTAGAATCATAAAGCCCATCAATATCCGACAATATTATTAATAAATCTGCATCTATTATTTTGCATGATAAAGCTGAAAGTGTATCATTATCCCCCACCTTTATTTCATTTATAACAACTGCGTCATTTTCATTAATAACTGGAATAACATCTTCCTTTAACAAAATTTTGCATAAGTCCTTAAGGTTATTAAAGCGTTCTGAATCCGTAAAGTCTATCTTTGTAAGCAAAAGTTGCGCCATAATTTTATCATGGGCAAAAAATAGGGATTCATAAAAGCGCATAAGCTCAACTTGACCTACTGCAGCCAAAGCACGACGCATTGAAAGGTCTTTAGGTTTTTTATCCAAATTAAATTTACCAATACCCGCACCAACAGCGCCTGATGTTACAAAAAGAACTTTATAGCCCTTATCCATAAGGCCTGCAATTTCCTTAATTATGTGCTTAACCTTGCTTTTATTTATTTTACCATTAGGTAAAGTTATGCTTGAAGATCCAACTTTTATTATTATTTTTTTTACATTACCAAAATCTCTCATTTTACCACCTAAAATAATTATAATGATTATATTGTATACTATTTATATATAAAATTAAAGTAAGCTATAATTTATTATTTTATTGTTTTTTAACAGTAAATTTTATATTCTATTTATAGCAAATAGCTTTTGTAATTGCTTGACAAGAGTGTTAAATTATGTTAAATTATTTTGGTAACCGCTCGGGTGAGGTCTTACAATGTGCAAAAGTGCGCAACCTCAAAACTCGGCGAGATTTTGATAGGAGGTGCTTAGCGCATGTATGCAATAATAGCAGCAGGTGGCAAGCAATATAAGGTATCACAAGGCGATACAATTTACATTGACAGAATTAATCAGGAACCAGAAACATCTATATCATTTGATGTATTAATGTTGGGTACTGAGGACGGCGTTACTGTTGGCACACCACTAGTGGATGGTGCTAAAGTTGAAGGCAAAGTTGTTAAAGAAGTTAAAGGCCAAAAAATAATTGTTTTTAAGTATAAAAGCAAGAAAAACTACAAGAAAAAACAAGGTCACCGTCAAAAATACACCAAAGTTGAAATTACATCAATAATTGCGTAATGACTAATGTTACACTTTACTCAAGTAACAAACAATTGGTAGGTTTTAAACTTGAAGGCCATGCTGGTTTTGATGAAGAAGGTTATGACATTGTTTGTGCCGCAATATCAATATTAGCTACAACAGCAATAAACTCTATTGAGAATGTAGGGAAAGTAAAACCCATGCAGGTTATTGATGAAGAAAAGGCCTTTATAGATATAGTTTTACCTAACAATATCAGCCAAGAACAAAGGCATGATTGCGAAGTTATGTTGAGTATGTTTGAACAAGGATTAAAGGATATTGTTGAGCAATATCCACAGTTTTTAAAAATTAATCGCAGTAAGATATAGGAGGAAATACACATGTTAAAGCTTAATTTACAGTTTTTTGCACATAAAAAAGGTATGGGTTCAACCCGTAACGGTCGTGATAGCGAAAGCAAACGTCTAGGGCCAAAACGTGCTGATGGTCAATATTCATTGGCTGGCAACATACTTGTTCGTCAACGTGGCACACGCATCCACCCAGGCATTAACGTTGGCAAAGGCAAGGATGACACACTTTTTGCCCTAGTTAGCGGTATTGTTCGTTTTGAACGTAAAGGCAGAGATAAAAAGCAAGTTAGCGTTTATCCTGTTGAACAAGCATAATTTTTGAATTTTAAAAGGGCACATATGTGCCTTTTTTATTGGAGTTGAATAATGGGAACAATTGTTAACGCCCTTGCCATAATAATTGGTACAAGTATAGGCTTGTTTATAAAAAATGGTATACCTAAAAGAATATCATCAACAATAATGCAAGGTATAGCCTTGTGTGTTATTCTTATTGGAATATTAGGCTCAATTAAAACAAACGATATACTATGTGTAACTGTATCTATGTTTTTAGGTGGAATAATTGGTACATTGTTAGATATTGAAAGCAAGGTAACAAGGCTAGGTAACTTTTTACAAGGTAAATTTGCTAAAAAAGGAAGTTCTAAGTTTAGCGAAGGCTTTATAACAGCAAGCCTGTTGTTTTGTGTTGGTGCAATGGCAGTTGTTGGTTCAATTGAAAGCGGAATAAATGGTAATAACTCCATATTATATTCAAAATCATTACTAGACGGTATAAGTTCTATAATTTTTGCAGGTACTTTTGGCTATGGAGTATATTTTTCAGCTTTAGCTGTACTTGTGTATCAAGGAACAATCACAGTACTAGCATCCTTTTTTCAAGGAATATTAAGCACTGCTATAATAACAGAGTTGAGCGCTGTTGGCGGTTTATTAATATTAAGTTTAGGCATTAATATATTGTTTGATAAAAAGTTGCAAGTTGCAAACTTTTTACCTGCAATATTTATACCAATATTGTATATGCCAGTATACAATTTTATAGCAAGTTTGTTTTAGAAAGGTATATTTAAAATGAAAATAAAAAATTTATTTACAGTAAAGTCTATGGCAATAAGTGGTGCCATCGCAGCAATATATGTGGTTTTAACACTAATTAACCCATTTAGCTTTGGACAAATACAATGTAGGGTTAGTGAAGCATTAACAGCCTTGCCTTTAATATTACCCCAATCAATACCTGGTTTGTTTGTTGGTTGTTTAATAAGTAATTTAATTGGCAGTGCTAGCGTAATTGATATAATATTTGGTTCTCTTGCTACATTATTAGCCGCTATAACTACATATTATTTAAGGAAAAACAAGTATGTAGCATTGCTTGCCCCCGTTTTGTTCAATGGTGTTATCGTTGGTTTAATACTACACTTTACAATTAATGTACCATTGCTTGAAACTATGTTTTTTGTTGCGGTTGGTGAGGCTATAGCAGTTTATGTATTGGGCATTCCTTTGTTAAAGGCTTTAGAAAAAGTTGATATTGTAAACAAGTTATAATAAAAACACACACATTAATGTGTGTGTTTTTTTTGTTTATGGTGTTTTTAAAAAATAAGTGCTTACATAGCCTGTTACATTGTTATACTTAATTTTAGACCACAATTCACCATGTTGTATAAGCTCCACCAAGCTACCGGGTGGCATACTTGTAATTACACTATAATTAAAGCCTTTTCCACTTCTTAAATTAACATAACCATAATTAGGGTGGTATATTTTTCTAATCAAGAAATTATTATTGGCATTTCCATATACGCTTAAATAAGCTGTCATCAAATAGCCAATACGACCATCTACCCTTGATTTTACCTTACACCAATCATTACCATACTCAATTAAATCGAACCTAACGCCATTGTAGTATTGCCCAATTACTGGAGCATTCAAATTAGGGTACAACCTAAAGTTTAAAACCTGTGTTGGTCTTGGGTTGTTAACAACAACATAAGCTTGCCCTTGGTTGTTTGCGGTTCCTCCATCCCTTGCTGCATGTAAACCTTCCTTTAAGTAGCTTGAGCTCATAAAGCCCGTTGTGCCCCTAACTGAAACATGCCACCAACTTTTTCCCTTTGCTAAAACTGATACATAGCTATCGTTTGGGTAGCTTGATATTATATTGTATTGATTTCCTGGCCCACTACGCATATTTAACTTGGATTTATTTGGAGTTTTTATAGTTGCTACAATGTTTGAAGTTGCCCCAAAATAAGTATTCACATAGTTTTTCATAACATAACCATTATGGTTGTTTACTTGAACATTATACCAATTGTTATAATCCCCTATCACCTTAAGGGGTACACCATTATAAAGCATATCTAACACCGCACTATTTGTGTTCATTGACTGCCTTAAATTAAGGTGGGCTGATGCTTGTGGGTTGCTTACAACCGCCATTGTTCCAGAATTTTCTAATCCAGATTTTAAATAATTGCCAGCCATATAGCCAACTTTATTATCATCTGTTTGAACATATAACCAATTGTTGTTATTAAGCCCCAATACTTTTACCCATGTTCCCCTTGGATAGTTTCCAAGCCAAGCATCGGATGAACTTGGTCCCATTCTTAAATTAAGGCTATCTGTACCACTAACCATGGAAAAACCTATATGTTGTGCATTAGTAATTGGTACAGTAAATATAATTATAAAGCATATTATTAAAATAAGTTTAAACTTCTTCATCCTCTGCCTCCTCTTCTTTAACATCAACTTCTGTTTCGACAATCTCATCTACTGGAATTACTTCCCTTTCATTGCCATAAGTTGAATAATATATAGCATCATCTACAACAGATTTTATTTTATTATCATCAATATAAAAAGGTATTACAGAAGGCCCAAACATAACATGGAAGAAAAATTCTGGGCTTCCGTTATATTTAGTATATTTGCTTGCACAAAGGTTTTGTACAGCCATGCCCTCATAGGAGTTAATGTTGTCAATTAATTTATTTATAAGTGGTTCATATATAGAGTTAGATAGGGCACCTGTAAGTTTTGCAAACTTATCATCTATTTCATTTATTGGCCTAATATAGCATATTAACTCACCTTTACCATTTAGCAAGCTTTTAAAATATGGAATATTATCCTTAGCAGAAATACTTTCAAAATCTGCAGTAGCTAACATGGGTATGGGTGATAATGTGTTAAGTAGTGGGTTAGATATTTCCATATTATCTATAGCCCTTATATTTGGGTAATTATAAAGCCTTTTACTTAGTGTGTTATATTCTTTATTTACTGCATAAACTAATGTTGCCCCATTTTGTGCAAGGCAATCACTAAACCCACCTATGTTTGCATAGGCATCAATGCATACTTTACCTAAGGGCGAAACACCAAGGCTCATAAGTGCGTCTTCTAATTTGTATCCTTTTGTTGAGCAATATTTTGTGCTTATGCCCATAACTTCTATTTTGGAGTTTTGGCTAAACCTTTTTTTAGGGTCCATAACCCTTTCCCCATTACAATAAACTTGCCCCCCAACTAAATACGGGTGCGCCTGTGTTTCATTGAGGAAAAAGCCTTTACTAAGCAAAAGCTCCAATATGGTTTTTTTTCTAAAAAAGATATTAATCAAAGAACATTTTTAAGGCACCTTGTACATGGGTTTGCCAAAACTCCCAAGTATGGCCACCTAACTCCTTTTTAAATATTACAGGAAACTTATCTTTAACTTTATCATAAAAATTTTCGTTTACTGGCATAAAGAAATCCTCTGTGCCACAGGCAATATATAGCTTAAAATCTTTAGCTACATTAGCATCTAATTTATCAGCAAGCCAATATATATCTTCCTTTTCAGGTATAACAAGTTCCTCTCCAAAACAAGTTTTAAGGCAGTCCAAAATATCGGGGAAAGTTTCTTCAACATCCAATTTTCCAGTTAGGCCTAGAACCCCAGAGAAGCTTGCTGCTGCAGAAAATCTATCTGTATAGTTTAATGCTATTTTTATAGCCCCGTAGCCTCCCATTGATAATCCCGCTATAACAGTATCTTCCCTTTTAGTTGATACAGGAAATACTTTATTTATTATTTGTGGCAACTCCTCACCTATGTGTTTAAGATAATTAGAGCCATGTTTCATATCTGCATAGAAGGAGTTATTGCCTGAGGGCATTACTATTGCAACATTATGTTTAAGGGCAAATTGCTCGATGTTGCCACTAAACGCCCAATCAGTATGATCTCCACAATAGCCATGTAGCAAATACATTACAGGTAATGGTTTGTTTATATATGAAGCATCGGGCAACATAACTGTTGCGGATGTTTTCTTTTGCAAAATTTCAGAAAAATAATTGAAGTTAATATTTATTACATTAAGCATATTTACCTCACATATGTTTTTATTAATTATAGCACAGTAATTAATTATTAAGCAATTGAAATTGTTACTTTTTAATTACATAACTTACGATATACGCCTTTAATTTTAGGCCTAAATAGTGTACAATACAATAGTATAATAATGTGGAGGTTGATTTATGCAAACAAAAAAGAACTTTGCCTTATTTTGCATATTAGCCTTTATAATTATATTTATTAAGCCCGCATTTAGTGAAGATTATAACTACTTTAACTTGATACCCAAAAATTTTGATGGTAAAACTACCCGTCGAGCCCTTATACTAACCTGTGATAGTTTTATAAATTATCCTAATACATTAGGTGCCTCAAAACAAAATGGCGATGAAATAAATAGAATTTTTACTGATGAAGGCCTTGATATAGCCGAAATTTATAATTACCACGATGCAATAGGTAAAGAAGAAATTTTTAGGCATATTGTATTTAATACATTTAAAAACTCTGATTCTGACGATATTAATTACTTATATATATCTACCCATGGTTTTTACAATGATGAATTTGAACAGGCTTCCCTTATTTTTAGTAATGGAACAAATGAATTTGCATTGGATGCCGAAATAATTGAGGAAGCATTCACGGGCCTTAAAGGAACGCATTTTTTCCTTATAGATGCTTGTAATTCAGGTGCATTAATAGGTAGGGGTGTTTCTGGCGGCTCTTCAAAAAGCACATTTTATGGTGGCAGGTATAAAATAATATGCTCATCAGGCGGCAGTGAAGATAGTTGGTATTGGAGTAATAACGGTGAGGGTGATTTGGTTTTACAAGGCGCAGGTTATTTTTCATCCGCATTATCAAGAGCTTTATCAAAGGAAAATGCCTACCCTGCTGATTTAAATAGGGATGAAAATATTAGCCTTTTTGAACTTTACAATTATTTATATGAAAACCATGCCCCTAGCGTTCCCCAAGTATACCCTTATGGTGATAATTTTAGCGTATTTAAGTACTCAAAGCTAAATATAGTTAGGGATGAAGCTATAAGCAACTTGGAATTTGATAATAATATTATTAGCAGCCAAACACCTTATGTTAGCTTTAAATTTATGGTTGTAAAACCTATGATACCCGTATATCAAATTGTATATTTTGAAGATGGAAAATGGCAGTTTAACAAAGCTAAGTTTATATATGATTTAGCATCAAGAACAAGCCAAGATGGAGTATATAACAATTTAAGGCCTGGCGTATATAATAGGAAAATATCTATAGAACATAGTGGTAATGGTGGTTATGCATTAATATATGTTCACCAGTTAAGCGGAAAAAACATGAGTTTTGTAAGTGGCAAGGTATTATCGGTATTACCTGACGAAGGGCTTGAAAAAATTCAAGCAATGACTGATACCGCCTTCCAACCTTTGTATGGGCAAGAGTTACCTATAACCATTCAACACAATGTTCCATGTTTAATAAGTTTAAATATTGTTGATAATAAGGGTGCTTTAGTTAATACTATTAGGTATAAAGAACCTTCAAGGCCACAGAACTTGTTACCAAAAGGATCAACTTTTGTTTGGAACGGCAAAGATAGCGAAGGTAAAATTGCTAAGCCTGGAATGTATTCCGTATCAATAAGTTGTGAATTGCCCAATCAAACTGTTAGTTTTAGTTCAAAACCATTTGAACTTTTAGCCTTAAAAGTACCAATAGGCTTAATAAATAATAATTGAGGAGGATAATATGGCTGTAAAACTTATTATGGTTGTACCATGTTACAATGAAGAACCCGTTTTGGAGGAAACTGCAAAGCGCCTTGACGAAAAATATAAAGCCCTTATTGATAAACATTATATTACAAATGATAGTAAAATAATGTTTGTAGATGATGGATCTAAGGATAGAACTTGGGAAATAATAACAGATTTACATAATAGAAATAATGTATTTAGTGGCTTGAAACTATCAAGGAACAGAGGCCACCAAAACGCTGTTTTGGCTGGGCTTATGACCGCAAAAGATGAAGCTGATGTAGTAATATCTATGGATGCTGACTTGCAAGATGATATAAACGCCATTGATGGCTTTTTAGAAGAGCATGCAAAGGGTGCCGATGTAGTTTACGGTGTTAGGGCAAGTAGAGAAACCGATACAAAATTTAAAAGAACAACAGCTTTAATGTTTTATAAGCTTATGAATAAACTCGGTGTAGACTCTGTTTATAATCATGCCGATTATAGACTTATGAGCAAAAGAGCATTGAATGCCTTAGCAGAATATAAAGAAGTAAACCTATTTTTGAGAGGAATGGTACCATTAATTGGTTACAAATCCGCCCAAGTTACATATGACCGTAGCGAAAGGTTTGCGGGTGAGTCAAAATACCCCTTAAAAAAGATGATTGCATTTGCCCTTGATGGAATAACATCCCTTAGTGTAAAGCCAATACGCTTAATATTTTCAACTGGATTGATTATATTTATTTTAAGCCTATTTGTACTACTATATACACTAGTATCATACATAGCAGGCAAAGCAGTTAGTGGTTGGACAAGCACTGTGGCCTCAATATGGTTATTAGGTGGCATACAACTATTATCTATAGGTATTGTTGGCGAATATATAGGCAAGATATATAACGAGGCGAAACAGCGCCCACGTTTTATAATAGAGGAATATTTAAAGGAATAATAAGGAGAACTAATAATGTACAAAATAAAAAAACTTTTTATGTTAATGCTTTGCATTGTACTAATATTATCAACGTTTAACTTAAGCTTTGCAGAAGAAGTTGAAATGACTGACGAAGAAATATTAGCACTTGATGAAGCTGAAACTGTTACCGATAACCCGGATGGAGTTGACCCTTTAGTTGCTTTTGCAAAAAAAGAGTATAAAGCAAGGGGCTTTAACGTTCCCCAATTAGTTCCATCATCTTTAAATGGTTACGAGCCACTTTATACTGCTACAATGAGAATAGCTGCATCATTGAGGGATATGAGTGATGAAGATAAGGCAACAAAAACAAAACAAGTGCCCAAAGGTGCTAAAATAACCATATATGACGTATTGCCCGACTGGGTTTTAGCTGATTATAACGGTAATATAGGTTATTTATTAAGAAGTTATTTGAACGAAGGAAGCATTACTACACTAAACATTGAAAAAACTGCCCCTTATGGTGTTTTTAAACCGAAATTTGTTGGTAAACTTACTGAAACTACATTAATATACAACCAAACTAATGCAGGTGCTGTTCCATTTATGATACCTATTGAAGCTGGTGCAGACTTAGCCATAATGGACTTTGTTGACGGATATGCTAAGGTTTTGGTATGGCGTAATTATGGCTATATTGATGCAAAGTTGATAAAGGATGTAGTTATGGTATCCCCCACAGATAATCCATTAAGTGAAGATACCCCCATTGCTGCCTTTAGCTCCTTCTACGAGCACAGCATTGGCTCAGAAAGCAATGATAGCCGTTGTGTAAATATAGAAGTTAGCACAAAGTACATGACTGCTGTTATGCAGCCTGGAGAAAGCTTTGACTTTAATGCACAGGTTGGCCCATACAGAAGATCAAAGGGTTATGAGGCAGCGCCTGTACTAATAAACGGTACAACACAACTTGGCTATGGTGGTGGAACATGCCAAAGTTCATCAACAATGTACAACGCTTTAGTACAGCTACCAAAAGTTGCCATATTACATAGGCGCCCCCATGGACCAAACAGTGCAAAATATTTACCAATGCACCAAGATGCTGCCGTTGGTAATGATGCCTTGAACCTAATATTTAGAAATGATTATGATTTCCCTATAAGCATAAAGGCTACTGCTGTAAATGGTTGTTTGTTTATAGCAATATACAAAATTTAAAGCAAGGTAACCCTTGCTTTTTGATTACTATATTTTTAATTTATTACATTTTTGTAACATATTTTAAAATATTCTTTACATTTATTATTATCTTTGTTATAATATGACCTGACTAAGAGATAACCTATATAAGAAACTACTAGGCTTAGAAAGGTGATATTATGTTAAGAAAAAGTAGATTTTTGGCACTGTTGGTGCTTATAATAATAATTTTATCCAACGTTTGCGCACATGCTGCATATTCAACATTAAGGTATGGCGATTCTGGAGATGCTGTTAAAGCGTTACAAGAAAAATTAGTTAGCTTAGGTTACAACACAAATGGCATTGATGGTAAGTATGGCAACGGCACTAAAAAAGCTGTTTATAACTTTCAAAGAGCAAATGGCTTGGGCAAAGATGGGGTTGCTGGCAATGCTACATTAACAAAATTGTATGGAGCAAGCACTAATACAAACAATGCAACATCAAACGCAGTTCCAGAGGGAAGTGTAAACTACCAAAACGTAGTTATTACCCCAGCAAACCAAGCATCAAATAATTTACCTAAGGTAGTTACCTTACCAGCCGATACTTTAGAATATGGTTCAACAAACAATTCTGTTAAGGATATGCAATTGGCACTAAGCTCATTAGGTTATAATACGAATGGTACAGATGGCAAGTTTGGTAAAGGTACAGAAAAAGCTGTTAAGGAGTTTCAAAAAAAGAACAAGTTAACAAATGATGGCAAGGCTGGTAGGCAAACATTAACATTGTTATACAAATTATGTGGTATTAGCATATCATCTGCCCCAACAAATTCAACGCTAGTTAATAATACTACGCCTGTAGTAAACAACACAACTATATCCAGTTATACCCCTGTTGGAACATTAAGGAGCGGAAGTACTGGTAACAATGTTAAATTATTGCAGTTAGCATTAAAACAGCTTGGTTTTTATAGTGGTAATATTAATTCAAATTATGATAAAAACACATCAAATGCTGTTTTAGCTTTACAAAAGAAATATAATCTTGATGCTGATGGCGTAGCAGGCGCCATGACACAAAGAACAATACAAAAATTAATTGCTGGTGAAAGCCCAACCAATTCAACCACAACCACCGCTCCCGTTAGTTTGAGCTTTGCACCCCCAACAAAATCACAAGTACAATTATTACATTGGTATAACGATGTTAAAGGAAAATTAAAGTACGGTAACACACTTAATGTATACGATCCAGTTTCTGGAGCAGGTTGGAAGTTAAAGGTTGTTGCTAGAGGTGCCCATTGTGACGCAGAGCCTTTAAGTGCCATTGATACTCAAGAATTGTTTAGAGCCTTTGGTGGTAAAGAAACGTGGACACCAAAATCTGTATATGTTCAATTACCTGATGGGAGATGGACAATTGCCTCCACACATAACGTTGCCCATGATGGGCAATCTATTACAGATAATAATTTTAACGGTCACTTATGCGTTCACTTTTTAAGGGATATGGAAGAAACAAAAAAGAACGACCCAAACTATGGTGTTACAAACCAAAATGAAATAAGGAAAACCTATAAAAAATTAACTGGTAACGTGTATCAAGAATTAAAATAAAAAACCAAAACATGGCCTTTTAGGCTATGTTTTTTTATTGAATTTTAATGTGGTATTTATTTCAATAATTTTAAACATGTGCTAACATTGCTATATTTAAATAATTTTTAGGGGGCTTATGTTTTGATATTAGAATTAAATAACATTAATAAAAGCTTTGGCGAAAAGCATGTTCTAAAAGGAATAAGTTTAAGGGCAGAAAGCGGTAAAGCTTTAGGTGTTTTAGGTAGAAATGGAGCGGGAAAAACTACTGCAATAAGGATAGTAATGGGCGTATTCCCTCAAGATAAAGGTGAAATACTGATAAATGGAAAAGCTATTGATAGAAAGGCTGTAAATTTTGGATACTTGCCGGAAGAAAGAGGTCTATATCCCAAAAAAATAATAATTGATCAATTAGTTTATTTTGGAATGTTAAAGGGCATGAATAGGCATGATGCAACAAAATCAGTTGAGTACTGGCTTGATAGGCTTGGCATGAGCGAGTATTCCAAAAAGAAATTAGACACACTATCCAAAGGTAACCAGCAAAAAATACAGTTGATAGTTACGCTAGTTTCTAACCCAGATATTATTATTTTGGATGAACCCTTTTCTGGCCTTGACCCTGTTAATGCAAAACTACTTGAAGATGTTGTTAAAGAAGAATTGGCAAAAAACAAGGTGGTGTTTTTCTCATCCCACCAAATGAATTATATAGAAGAATTTTGCGAAAATGTTGCTATATTAAACCAAGGCAATATTGTATTAAACGGAAATATACATGAAATAAAAAGAAAATACGATAGAACAAAAATGGTTATAGTTGCGCAAGATTTACAAAACATCAAAAACAATATTGAAGAAAGCAGTTATATTGATAAGGATAAATTAATTGTACAGATGAAAAGCGAAAACGACAAAAACATGCTTTTGAGACAAATAACTTCAAAGAATTTAGATGTGGATGAAGTTATGGTTTATGAGCCTTCTTTGAACGATATATTTGTTGAGTATACGGAGGATAATATATAATGAAACAGTTTTTAGATATATTATGGTTTGAATTTTATAGCTACCTAAAAAACAAAGTTTTTATATTAATAACAGTTATAGCTATTGTTTGTATTGGCATAGGCTTATCTTGGCCAAGAATAAGCAACGCTATACAAGGTGATACAACATCCACCAATTCTGGATATACTCAAAAAATATTGGTTGTAAACGCCTCTAACGAGGATGAGACTTCACTAAAATCTGCATTCAACTCAAACAGTCAAGGAATTGAATATGTTTTTGAAAATAAAAGCATTGACGAGGCAAAGCAACTTGTAAATGATGGAGATTATCAAAGTGCAGTGTTTATTGATAGCTCTACAAGCTTTACTTATTTAGTTAAAAACTTAGGTATGTATGATGTAACTAGTGAATTAGTTAGGGGTATATTACAAACAAACTATAGGTTTAAAGCATTAAGCGAGTTGGGCATAGATTCTGATAAAATACAAAATGTATTACAAACAGAAATCACATCAAACAACATTGAAATTGGCAAAGACCAATCTGCCAACTTCTTCTATACTTACATATTAATATTTATGCTATATATGGCAATAATAATATATGGTCAACTTGTGGCTACAAACGTTGCATCCGAAAAAAGTTCCCGTGCTATGGAAGTATTAATTACTAGCGCTAAACCAACAAACTTACTGTTTGGTAAAGTTATTGGTAGCGGATTTGCTGGTCTTTTACAAATGGCTGTAATGTTAACATCAGCATATGTATTTTACTATTTAAACTTGACCTATTGGGCTGGTAACGCAATTATTTCAACTATATTTAATATTCCATTTTCAATATTATTATACACCTTATTATTCTTCGTTTTAGGGTTTTTCATATACGCATTCCTCTATGGTGCAATTGGATCAATGGCCTCTAAAGTGGAGGATATAAATACAACAAGTATGCCCTTAACACTACTTTTTATAGTTGCCTTTATGGTTGTAGTATCAGGAATTAGTTCTGGGTCTATGGATTCACCTACAATGGTAATAGCATCCTATGTGCCATTTACTTCACCCATGGCTATGTTCGCTAGAATTAGCATGAGCGTGGTTCCAGCATATGAAGTATTATTATCTATATTAATACTAATATTAAGCACAGCACTTATTGGCTATTTATCCGCAAGGATATACAGGGTTGGTGTATTACACTATGGCAACCCTCCAAAGTTTGGTAGCATATTGAAAGCAATGTTTTCAAAGGAAAAATAAACAAACAAATCAAATTAAAAAGCAAGGATAATTCCTTGCTTTTTGTAATATTACTTTTGAATTTCTTCAACAGGTTTTTCAATATCTGGTAAAATCAAGTTCAACACTATACCTAATATTGCAGAAAGTGCAACACCACTTAGTGATACTGTTTCGCTAAATTTTATTGTAGCACCACCCAAGCCAATAACAAGCATAACTGCTGCGATATAAAGATTACGGCTTTGTTTGAAATCAACCCTGTTTTCTACTAAGTTTCTTAAGCCTACAGCGGATATCATTCCGTAAAGAACTATACTTACACCACCAATAACTGCCCCTGGTAAAGTTTGTATAACGCCCGCAAATTTTCCTAAGAAAGCAAGCAATATTGCAAATACAGCAGCTATCCTTAATGTTGCTGGGTTATAGTTTTTCGTTGTTGCCAACACTGATGTATTTTCACTATAAGTTGTATTTGCAGGGCCACCTAGTAAACCAGCCAACATTGTTGCAGCACCATCACCAATTAATGTTCTGTGTAAGCCAGGGTCCTTCATAAAGTTTTTACCTACAACAGCACTTGATGCTGTTACATCACCAATATGTTCAACAAATGTAACAATTGCTATAGGTGCAATTATTAGTATTGATGAAAGGTCAAACTTAGGTAGCATAAGTTCAGGTACTTGGAAAAATTGCATATTATTTATAACAGTAAAATCAACCATTCCAAATATTAATGCAAATATATAGCTTACAAATATACCAAACAAAATAGGCACAAGTTTGAAAAATCCCTTTGTAAATAAAGATACACAAACTATTGTAGCAATTGCTATACCAGCAACAAGCCAATTTTTAAGCAATGGCACACCAGTTATTGCTCCACCTTGTGTAATACTGTTTATAGCAGTAGGTGCAAGCATAAGGCCAATAATTATTATCATTGTGCCTGTAACAATAGGTGGAAAAAGCTTCAAGAATTTTTCAGTACCAATAAAATAAACAATAGCTGCCATAATTAGGTATATAGCACCTGCAACAATTATACCACCAGTTGCATAAGGTAATGCTGCCTGGTAAGCCGCATCATTTATTAAGTTTTCTGGCAAGGTGCTAAGGCCAGCCTTACGCATTGCTACAATTTGTATTGCAGAAATAAAAGCAAAGCTTGACCCTAAAAACGTTGGTACTTTACCTTTTGTTACTAAGTGGAAGAGTAATGTTCCTAAGCCAGCACAAAGTAGTGAAACACTAACATCAAGCCCTGTAAGCATGGGTACAAGCACAGTTGCACCAAACATTGCTAAAACATGCTGCAAGCCAATAATTAAATCCTTTACGATATTGCTTTTTGATTGAGTCATTAAGTTCGCCAACCTTTCAATATTGAATATTAGGTGAAACCAGCACGGACTTTGCAATAAAAAACCCCTTCACTTTGGGAAGGGATGGTACATTGATATCATTAACACATACCCCTTGCCTTCCTAGCCTCGCTGTGCCAGTTTAAAGACGCGCGTACGTTTATCCAATAAAAGATATTATCACAAGATATATGTGATGTCAAACATTTAACAAGTAACAATTTGCTTAAAACAGTTGACATTTATAGGCAAAAAATGCACAATATACGTGTATAGAATTAATCTATATGTTCTAAGGAACAATATTATTTAAGGTGGTATATTATGAAAATAACCGATGAAGCAAAAGTTATAATAGAGAATGCACTTAAGGAACAAAATACTGATAGTATAAGGCTTTCATTAAAGGAAACCGAAACAGGTACAGGCCTTTCAATGGAGTTAATTAATAAAGCAGATGATGATAGGGTTGTTGATGTAAACGGCGTTAACGTTGTTATGGATTTAGAAACAGAAATGAATTTATTATCCGTAGTATTTGCTGAAAACGATGGTGAATTAGTTCTTCAAAGCGAATCAAGCTGCGGCGGCGGTTGCTCAGGCTGCGGTGGCGGTTGCCATTAATATTATAATTTAATACTGCAACATTGTTGCAGTATTTTTTTGTTCATTTTTTGCTGTATATTTCGATTCCCTTGACAAATTAAGGCATATTATTTATAATCTTTTTTGTTGAATTTGCGATTGTGGCGGAATTGGCATACGCGCACGTTTGAGGGGCGTGTCCGCAAGGGTACGGGTTCAAGTCCCGTCAATCGCACCAAATAAAAAACGCTTGCTTTAATGTAAGCGTTTTTTATTTATATAGTTTTAAGAAAAGTATTTAATTTTTGATAAATTATAATACATCATAAATTAAAATTAATAGATACTTATTAATATTTAAAGAATGTATATTAACGGTTTTATAAAATATTAATTACTAAAATAATATTTTTTATTTTATAGGGAACCTTTTGCACCTTTATTGCATCTTAGTAAGTAGTTATAAAAAGAAAGGAGTTTTTTATATGGAAAAACTTAACAAATACGTAAGTTTAGTAATGATAATATTACTTATTTGTGGAAACATAGCAACTGCTAATGCACAAAGCATAAAGGATGTTTATGAAGAAGCTAATAATGGTTGGCACAAGGAATACACCACCCCCAACGGTATAGTTAATATAAACATACCGGTGCAAGTACCCAATGTGGAAAAATTCCCTTTTATACAAGGTGAAGGAACCCCTGCCACAAGCCTATTGCCGGAAACCAAAGGCGAAAAATTTGCTACATTAGGTAAGTATTCCTACTACAATGAAAAAGGCTTTTTTAGAATTGACTACAATGCCTCTTGGCTTTTAAAAAAGATGGACATAATTTACCCACCTTTTAACGGAGATGCTCCCTATGTAGTTTTGCACATAAACGATTTCAAAAATGATATTGCCTACGCATGGGAAAACCCTACCACAGTTAATGATTGTGAAAAGATATTACAAGAGAACTGGGCAAAATATCATCCCAATGATAGCCCCCTTGAGCTTGTGCCCTTTGAAGTTACATACACAGGCCCTTACAGAAGGTATGACCCTAAAACCAAGGAATATTCTGGCGAGCCTTGGGAAATGCATGACGCCCATTTCAGCGCATCCTTTAACAAATTATACCGTGGCATACCCCTGATTGCCTTCCCTGAGCAAAGTTATGGCAAATACTGTGAAGTATTCACCCACGAAAAAAACGGTTCACCCTACATATCCGCATCATATCAAGGGCAAAGGCAAATTGGCATAGAGCCCAGCACAATGGCCCTATACGCCACATTTAAGGAAACTAAGTTGCTTAAGGAAGATATGAAGCTTTGTTCCTTTGAAAAGGCCTTACAAGCCTATGAAAAGCTAATTGAGGAAGGCAAGCTTAGAGGGGTAAGCTCATTGCGCCTTGGTTATGTTATTTGGTACACGGACAATACCTTTGAAACCGCCAACTTTTACCCCACATGGGTATTGGAAGGCGACCTTTACCGCAAAGCAAGTGATGCAAGTTACGAAAATTTTCAAGCATCGCCCAACTTTGGTTTTATATATGTAAATGCCCAAACTGGGGAGCTTATAGACCCATGGAATGAAAGCAAATCAAGAACATACGATGCCCCCAAAGTGATAGATTAGCCCCACGGCTTAAAGAAAGGTTACAACATGAATAATTTTAAAAGATATGCAAGTTTTGCATTCGTATTAATGCTTATATGTGGATGTTTTTCCCTTGCAAAGGCGGATACTGTGCAGGATGTATATGCTCAAGCCGCTATTGGTTGGCACAAGGAATACACCACCCCCAACGGTATAGTTAATATAAACATACCGGTGCAAGTACCCAATGTGGAAAAATTCCCTTTTATAGAGGGAACCCACATGCCCATATCATCAGAGTTGCCGGAAACCTTTGGTGAAGATTATGCCAACATGGAAACTGAGCTTGTATTTAACCATGCCCGATTTTTTAGGGTGGATGTTAATTCCACATGGGTGGCAAAGCCTAAAAGCTACCCTGACCCTGGATTTACTGGGGACACCCCCACAATAACAATGCACATAAACCAGCTTGACCCCAACACCCCCTATGCATGGAACAACCCTGCCACCATTGCCCAAGGGGAGGCTTTACTTAAAGATGTTTGGGCAAGATATTTCCCTAATGAAGCCCCATTGGAGCTTATACCAGACTACATTGAGGCCTATGGCCCATACAGGCGTATAGACAAGGCCACAGGGGAATATTATGGTGAGCCTTGGGCGGAGTTTGAACCCCCACTTATTGCCAATTACAACCAGCTTATACACGGCATACCCCTTATTGCCTATGTTAACAAAAGCTACACTAAATTTGGTGAAGTTTTTCCACGTGAAAGCTTTGGTGGATTATCCCTTACTGCAATAATGCAAAACCAAAAATACCTTGATTTAGAGCCCTTTACAAGTGCCCAATACAATGCCTTTAAGGAAACAAGTGTTCTAAAGGAGGATTTGAAGCTTTGTTCATTTGAAAAGGCCTTAATCCCCTTTGAAAAGCTTATTGAATCTGGCAAGCTTAGGTCCGTAGCAAGTTTACGTTTAGCCTACATTGCATGGTTTAACAGCAAGGATTTTACCACAATTAGCCTATACCCCACATGGGTTTTGGAAGGTGATTTATACCCCAATGCAAGTGATGCAAGTTTTAGTGGTGATGCAGAATCCCCTAACTTTGGCTTAATATTTGTTAATGCCCAAACTGGCGAGCTTATATCCCCATGGAATGACAGCCCAAACAGAAGTTATGATGCCCCCAAATTGATTAAGTAGTATATTTATATATTAATGATCATTAAAAAACTCCTTATATGTTTTTAAGGAGTTTTTTGTAATTATAAGTTGTATATTAATTAAAACTGCACATCAACCATTTCCCAAGCTTACAATATCTTCATCTATATACTCCAATGGCTCTGTATAGGGAATATATCCCCCTCCACCTTCCCAATATGTTAAGTTTAGTCCTCCATCACTTAAATCCAAGCCTTTTATATTTACTGTGCCATTATTGTTTATAAGGGTAAGTTCATATTTAGGATCATTCCAATAAAGGTTTTCTTTTTCTTTATATTCCCTAATTCTCCATATGCCTTTACTTTCCACAAAAAACATATTTTTATTTTCATCTATATGGCCGGATAAATATGTACCATCAAGGTTGAATTTTATAGCCTCCTCAGCCATACTGCCACCAGCGTTAAACAACCAAGTTTTGTTTATTTTATTTGCAACATCATCATCTTCATAATCATCTGCAAGTATATTTCTATCCATAATATCTAAATCCCTTACAGGCACAAAACCCCAAACAATCGCACCACCATCTACAAAGCTATCCCCTTTTACCTCAGCAGATACATAAGCATATTCGTTATTATAAAGAGCCATACAGTTGAGCTGTGTACCTTTAGGAACAATAAATTGCCTATATCGGGATACATCAGGGTCGTCAGTTAGGTAAGTATCATTTTTAGCTATAACATCAACATTTATAAGCTCATTACTATTTTCATCACCAATTTTGGCAAGCTTTACAATCTCCTTTGTATCCACAAAACCAATCCTTTGGGTGCGTTGGCTAACATCATAACGAACAAGAGTATAGCTACCATTATCATTATTAATATTTAGGCTCATTAACCATAACCCGCCCTTTAAAGATACAGCGGCTTTACCTTTCGCAGCCCTCCAAGCCGATTTACCATATGGGGACGAATAAACCGCAAGCTTTGTATTAGTATTTATGCCATCTATATAGGCATACTCACTACCTTCTCCCCATTCTATTAATATAATTTTACCACTATCTAATGCCGCATTTATATAATTGTAATGCTTAACTTCTTCTACACTGTGGGGAAATAGGTTTATATTAAAGTTGCTTAATGTAATGCTATTATTCCATATAGCTTTACCTGTATTGTCAATGGTTTCGTAGGCATACGGCTCACCTTTTACACTAAACTGGCCATATTTTGCTTCCTTTAATATCCAATTATTATCATCATAATTAAACTTATACCACTCGTTATCGCTATATGATATTGTAATTTGATTATCATTCCCTTTTAGCTTGACTTTATCTGCTTTATCCTCATCATGTTGGTACACAGCCTTTGTATATACATTTAAGTTTTCATCCAAATAAAATAAAGCATTATGATACCGCGATGACATTATAGCCATGTTATTTACTTGCCCATCCTTAGCAGAGTAATCATCCCATGTGTGCACAGAGGATACTGCTTCAAGAAGTTCCCCCGTTAAACCCCAACCATTAGCATTGGCAGTTATAGCAATAAATAAAAACGCAAGGCTAAATATAACTATAATTAATCTTTTCATGATAAGCTCCTATATTAAAATTTTAACAAAAAACATTCTTTGTAATTATTTTACTATATTTAGTTTTTTTTACAAACAAATTGTGTAATAATTTACAAACATCTATAAAGCAATATATCACAATCATAATTAATAATTATGAAATTAAGATAAACAAGAAAATCAAAATGCAACATTTGTAAATTTATTAAACAAATTCTGTTGTTTTTAAGTTAATTTGTGTTATAATTGGCTTATTAAATATGTAAGGGGGACTTATAATGAAGTTTAAGTCTACATTGTTACTCGCATTGTTAATATGCTTATTATCCACAACCACCCTAGCAGCATCATATACAATTGCAACTGGAAGCTCTCAGGATGCAATGCAAGCCATATTTGATAATGCTGTAGATGGTGACACTATTGTTTTTGAGGCAGGCGAACATGTGATTAATTCTTCTTTGCAAGTAATAAATAAAGCAGTAACCATAAACGGTAATGGTGCAAAGTTGCTTTTAAAAAACCATATAGGTTATGGTGCAAGCACACCTGCTAGTTATACTGACTCCCCTTTGTTTGTTCATTTTACAAAAGATTCTACTGCAGTTGGTAATTTAAATATAAATGGTTTAGAGCTTGTTGTTGATAATACAAACGTTAATAGTATAGGTTTGAGAATAACTGATGAATCACCAACAAAAAACACTATTAACATTGATAATATAAAAGTGCTTAGTAATAGCACAAAATATACGCACGCTTTAATGCTAAACGAGTGGGTTCCCCTTGGAGAAGGCCGAAGCAATCATTTTGACGTAAACATTACAAATTCTACTTTTGATGTAAATAGCACCGGCGCAAACTGTATAGGTATAGGCCCTGGTACCCCAAAAGAAGGCGAAAGCGATTTTATGGATTGTAGTTTAAATATAGATAACTGCACATTAGGCGAAAATTCTAAAAACCGCTATGGAGTACATTCCCCTTACCACATGAAAGATTTGGTTATAAATAACACAAGCATAAATAATTATTCTGCAGGTGGTGTAAAAATTCAGGAAAGTGAAGCTAGCAACACCGAAATTACAAATTGTGAGTTTTTAGCAACACCAAGTAATTGGAAATATGCCCTTATGGTTACAAATTCAGCAAATTCATTTGCAACAGATTCTGGCTTTAACTGGTTAGATAAAATGACTGGTAATAACTTTAACAGCCAAAACTTATTAATGCTTAGCAGAAACCCAATGAATGAAGTATTTTGGTTATAAAAAGATGAAAATAATCCTTTAGCAGGCAATATTGTAAATGCTGGAACCCGCTTAGTTACAAGTGGCTCAAGCGCAAATAAAGGATTGGTTCTTCTAATTGATTTTAGCCCAAGTAAGAATTTATTGCATTTCCCATTAGTAACTGACCCTAATCAAACCGTTAGAGTAAAATATAATCCAGATTACACCGATGCCAATGATATTAGCACTTTCTTTAACGATACCAACCCTGCAGGTGTATCTAATATAGCTAACCTTACAAGTAGGCAAGAAGCATTAGGAATAACCAATTATGTGGTAGAAAATCCCGCAATAGCTGAAATAAAAAGCGATGATAATGGTGAAATTGAAATTGCGCCCTTAGCCATTGGTAAAACAAGGTTGGCTATTACAGTTGGTGGAGGCACTACAATGCAAATTAGGGCAGCAGATTTTGCAAACGCCAGAACAAAGTATGTTGATATTATTGTTGGTGATTTACCTGCTACCGATAGCCCTGTTCCCACAGCTACAGCCACAATAGCTCCCACAACAGTTCCTACCCCTGCCGCAACACCTACCCTTGCCCCAACAACACAAGTGCCATTAATCAGTGCACCAAAAACTGGTGATAATAATAACATCGTTTTATATATGGTATTGTTTGGGTTTGCTGTTGTAGGTATGTTAGTTGGATTTAAAAAACGTGTTGAGAAGTAAATATAAAAACAAGCATATAAATATGCTTGTTTTTTGTATTATAGTTTATAAATTAATTAGATTACAAATTACTAAGTTATATTACATTAATATATTTGAATATTTTTTTGATATTTCCAACAATACTTTTATATACTCTTTTATTTTATTTTCTCCAAATCTCAATGATGGACCAGATATAGACATTGCAGATACTACTTGACCTGCTATATTGAATAATGGAACTGCGACACATTTAATGCCATGTTCATGCTCCATATTATCAATTGCATATCCTCTCTGCCTTATCAATTCAAGTTCTTTCATTAGTGATTTGGGGTCTGTTATTGTGTTCTTTGTATACGCTACTAGCCCTCTACCTATAACATCATCAATAATAGATAATTCTTGATATGCCAGTAAAGCCTTACCTAAACCTGTACAATATGCATCAGCTCTAATTCCTATAACATTCCTACCACCAATACATGCTTTTGGATAAACAGCATCAAGATAAATTACATGATAATTAAAAAGTTTTGCAATATATATTGTTTCTCCTGTAAGTTCAGCAAGTTCTTCAGCTGAAGGCCGTATAATTTTTCTAATATCATTATTTTGATAAAAATGGTTACTGTATTCTAATACTTTTGCCCCCAAATGGTAGCGTGAAGTCTGTGGGTTGCGCTCCACAATACCGCATACTTCAAAGGTGCTCAATATATTATGAACGCTACTTTTAAGCATTCCCGTTTTTTTGCTTAATTCAGTAACTCCAATTTCTGTTGAGCTTGAAACAAAATAATCCAGAAGTTTGATTGCTTTATACAGGGATTTTACTTTTATATTTTCTTCTGTTTTATTCATAACTACACTCCAAATTTTATTTTATATTTATTATACAATAACAAATTTAAAATACAAGCTATTAGTATTTAAAGGATTTTGTGCAATTTTATACAATTAAAATATAAAAAACACATATTGACATATCTAACTATATAATATAAAATAATATTATAAGAAACAGTGTTCATTATTGATGAATTTTGGAGCATTTAAATGAAATACACTATAATTACAAAAAAATTAATAATGGAAAAATCTCCAACAAATATGTGCCATGCCTCTACTTTAATTAAGCTTGGAGATGGCGAGTTTATTTGTGCTTGGTTTGGTGGAACATTAGAAGGAAATAAAGATACTGGGATATATATAAGTAAAAGTTACAGAAATACTTTTGAACCACCAAAATTAATTGCTTCTTCAAATGAAGCTCATTGGAATCCAGTTCTTTTCAAACTTGATAGTAATAAGATAATTTTATTTTATAAAGTTGGTATGTTAATTAGTAAATGGAAAACAATGTATAGAATATCTTATGATGGTGGTAACACTTTTAGCAAAGAAAATGAACTTGTAAAAAATGATTTTGGTGGTAGGGGGCCAGTAAGAGCTAAACCAATACGTTTGTTTGATGGCACCATAGCAGCGCCATCTTCAAAAGAAGATGGCGAATGGTACTCATTTATAGATTTAAGTGCTGACAATGGAAAAACTTGGAAAAAATCAGAAAAGATTTATGCAACTAAGTCTGAATTTTTAGAAAACAATAATTTTAATAATACCTTAATACCAGTAAGTGAGCAATCTTTCAAGGGTAGAGGTGTTATTCAACCAGCCATATGGGAGAGCACCCCTAATAACATTCATGCTTTTATGCGAAGTTCTGAAGGAAAAATATTTAGGGCTGATTCAAGTGATGGTGGCAATACTTTTTGTAAAGCTTATAATAGTAACTTGCCTAATAATAATAGTGGAATTGATATATGTAAACTTGAAAATGGTATATTAATTTTAGCCTACAATCCTATTAATAAAAATTGGGGAAATAGGACTCCTCTTAGATTATCTTTCTCTAAAGATAACGGTATAACGTTTGAAACACTAATTGATATTGAAACAAGGTCTGGAGAATTTTCATATCCTGCAATTGTCGCTGAAGGAACAAAGTGTTATTTGACTTATACATATGATAGAATAAATCTTTGTTTTTGTGAAATAAATATTGAAAATTAATTGTTGTTTTAGGCTATGCCTATAATATATATTATTAAGGAGGAGAAACATGAAAAAATTACTAGCAATTATGTGCGCTTTAGTATTATTACTTGGTAGCACAGGCGCAGCGTTAGCTGAAGAGAAGGTAACAATAAACTTTTGGGGTGGTTGGACTGGTCCAGACGCAAACACCATGAAAGAAATTGTAGACCGCTACATGGTTGAAAACCCAAATGTAGTTATTAACTTTGAGACACAACAGTGGACACCTCTATTTACCAAGTTCTTAGCCGATGCATCCACTGGTAATGCTCCACACATCATGGCTATGCGTCCAATGGATATGGGCCAATTTATTGAATTAGGGCTTATGGATGACAGCTTTGCTGAAAGTATTGGAATTAATTCTGCTAACTATTCAAGCGCAGCATGGGAAGGCACAATGTATAAAGGAAAACAATATGCTATACCATTAGACCAACATATGCATGGTTTATATTACAACGAAGATATGTTTAAAGCTGCAGGAATTGAAAACCCTCCAGTTACTGGAGAAGAATTCATTGATGTTGCTCGCAAATTAACAATTGATGCAAACGGAAAAAATTCAACCGAAGAAGGTTTTGATAAGGCTAATATAGTTCAATATGGTTTAAGCTTTAACATGAACCATCATGTCGGATTCCAAATGAGTGCATTAATATCACAACAAGGTGGCGTACCTTTCTCAAACGAAATGACAGAGGTTCCCTTTGATACAGATATGGCAGTAAAAGCCTTAGCTTTTATACAAGATTTAGTAATCAAGTATGGAGTAACACCTGTTGGAGATAAGGCACCAGTATCTAGCTTTATAGCAGGTAATGTTGCTATGTTTATTGATGGTCCATGGCAGATGCCCGCTTTAATGGAAACAACATTAAACTGGAAAACCGCACCTTACCCTGCAGTATTTGATAAACAAGTTGCTTGGGGTAACGAACACATATTTGCATTCCCCAAAAGTACAAAAGATGAAGCACAATCACAAGCTATAAAGAACTTTATGGTTTGGATGGCTGATAATTCTGGTGAATGGGCTAAATCCGGTCAAATACCTGCAAGCACAAGTGGCCAAGAAATAGCCTCAACTATGCCTGGTCGTCAAGCATTTATTGATAGTATGGGAGGAATGTACTTGTTACCAGCAAGTGCAAAATCCGCCGAATTGTTTGGTTCATCTGCTACATCGCCGTTTGTTGTAGCTGCACAATCATTATTATTGGATGGAAACACACCTGAGGATGTTGTAGATCAGCTTAAGGATGATATGAATTCAATATTGAGTATGCCATAATTAAAATACCCCTTGGAGAAATCCAAGGGGTAAAAAAAATATAATTGAAGGGAGTATTCCAATGCATAAAAGCCAAACGGGAAAAGCTTTATTGTTTTTGTCTCCTTATATGTTGATATTTATTATATTTCGATTAATTCCCAGCTTTTCCAGTATATACATAAGTATGACTAAGTGGAGCATTGTTGGCGATCCAGAATTCATTGGTTTTAAAAATTTTATAGCACTTTTTAAAGATGCAAATTTTTATAAAGCTTTAATTAACAATGCTAACTTTCTGCTTATTATACTCCCAACGCTAATTATTTTAAGCTTCATAGTAGCTTTAGTGTTAAACCAAAAGATACTGGGTAAAAATGCTATTAGAGTTATTGCAGTAATACCATATGTTCTTATTCCTGCTGTTGTTGGTATAATATGGAACTGGATGTATGATGCAAATTTTGGTATTTTAAATTACTTATTATATTTATTGGGTATACCTAAACAAGGGTTTTTAATTGATAAAAACATTGCTTTATATTCCGTTTCTGCTGTAATAATTTGGTCATATTTAGGGTATAATATGGTATTATACTTAGCTGGATTACAAGGAATTTCACCAGAATTGTATGAAGCTGCTGAAATTGACGGAGCAAATAAATTACAGACCATTACAAAGATTACAATCCCACTTTTATCGCGTACTACATCATTAATAATTACATTAACTTTAATTAATATAGTACAAGTTTACGATCAAGTAGTGGTTATGACAGGTGGTGGACCTTCAAGGTCAACAATGACTCTTATTCATTATCAGTATATAGCAGGTTTTGAGCGTCAACAACTTGGATATGGGTCTGCTATTGGTGTAGTAATATTAATTATTTTAATAATATTAGTACAGTTGCAACGTTTAGTTTTTAATTCAAATAAGGAGATATACTAATATGAAAAAACAACTTTGGAAAAGTATTTTTCAATATTTAATAATACTTGTTTTAGCTTTCATATTTCTATTTCCTGTTTTATGGGCAGTACTTTCCTCATTTAAAACCGAACAAAATGTGGTTGCTTACCCACCTCAAATTATTCCAAACCCTATAGTTTACGATAATTATTTAACAGTTATTTCTAGATACCCATTTATGAACTGGATGTTTAATAGCTTGATAATAACAATAGGTTCAACATTACTTGTTTTAGCAATAAGTTCCTTAGCCGCATACCCATTTGCAAGAATGAACTTTAAATATAAAAAGCCAATATTTGCGTTAATAACTGCAATGATGCTTATACCAATACAAGGTTATATGATACCATTATTCAAAATATTAAGTGAAATTGGGATGAGGACAACTACGGAATTATCTAGTTTGTCATTGGTATTAACTGCTGGTGCAAATATTACTAGTTTATTTATATTAACTTCATTTTTTAAAGAATTACCTATGAGCCTTGAAGAAGCTGCAAAAATAGATGGTTGTTCTGAGTTCAGATTTTTTGCCGTTATACTAATACCTTTGTCAAAAACCGCTTTATCATCTGTAGCTATACTTACTTTCATTAGTAATTGGAATACTTTTTTATGGCCATCTATAATGTTATCTGGTGATAAAAACTTAACATTGCCTGTTGGTATGGCACGATATTTTGGTGCCGCCGCTAATGATGCCGCATTTAAATATGGCCCCTCTTTAGCCGCCGCATGTATGGCAGTTTTACCCACAATAGTTGTCTTTTTAATTCTTCAACGTTACTTTGTTGAGGGAATAGCTAGTTCAGGAATAAAAGGATAGGTGACGTATAATGTATAAAACTATTCCAAATGGTGTATGGCCTGTTATGCTTACGCCATTTAAAGAAGATGGTAGTTTAGACCACAAAGGTTTAAGTAATATAGTAGATTGGTATATTAAAGCTGGTGTTAGTGGTTTGTTCTCTGTTTGTCAGTCAAGTGAAATGTTTGAATTAAGCCTAAACGAAAGAATTAAACTTGCTAAAAATACAGTCGATTTAGCTGCAGGAAGAGTTCCTGTAATTGCATCTGGCCATATTTCATTTTCTATAGAAGAGCAACTAGATGAACTTATCGCAATATCTGAAACAGGTATTGAAGCAATTGTTTTAATTACAAATAGATTAGCTAAACAAGATGATGCAGATTTTATTTGGATTAAAAACATGGAAAAAATTGTAAAAGGTTTACCAAACAACATAAATATAGGTTTGTACGAATGTCCATACCCATACAAAAGAGTTTTGAGTAAAGAATGTATAAAAGCCTGCGTTGAAACAAAAAAATTCACATTTTTAAAAGACACTAGTTGTTCAATAAAAAGCATATCAGAAAAACTTGAAATTATGAAAAATTCTGAAATGAAGTTGTTTAACGCTAACACTTCAACACTACTAGAAAGCCTTAAAATAGGCGCATCAGGCTATAGCGGAGTAATGGCCAATTTTCATCCAGAATTGTATGTATATTTATGTAACCATTATATGATAAACAATAATTTTATTGAAGCTCTACAAAGTATGTTGTCAATGTCCTCATTAATAGAACTATTAAGCTACCCAACTAATGCAAAATATTATTTAAAAGAAGAAGAAAATTTAGCTTTACATCAATTGACTAGAAGAAGAATATCAGATACAATAACAAAAACGGAAGCTTTACAGTTACATCAATTAAAGCTATTATCCGATGATTTTAAAAATAGAATATTAAATTATTCTTATTAATTAATTTTGTTTTAGGAGGGAATATGAAAAAGCCAAAAATATTAGTTGTGGGCAGTTTTGTAATGGACTTAATTGTTCGCTCTAAAAGATTTGTTAATGCTGGTGAAACGATTTTGGGGGATGACTACAACACAGCATCTGGCGGAAAAGGCGCAAACCAAGCAGTTCAAGCCGCCTTGCTTGGTGCAAACGTAAGCATGTTAGGCAAAGTTGGCGATGATGCTTTTGGCAAAGAAATGGTGGAATCTTTAAATAAAGCTGGAGTAGATACTCATATGGTTATAAAAACCAATGAAGTAAGTTCAGCAATTGGTAACGTACAGATACAATCAAATGAGCAAGGAACACAAAACAGAATAGTTGTTGTTTCTGGCGCCAATATGACAATTACACCAAAAGAAATAGATTTTTTAAGGGAAGCTATTTCTGAATATGATATGGTTATAATACAACTAGAAATCCCTATGGAAATTAATGAATTAGTTGCAAAATTTGCATATAATAAAGGCATCCCTGTTATGCTGAACCCTGCCCCATCCGCTCCACTAAGTGATATTTTTTTATCGCATTTAACATATATTTCACCCAATGAACATGAAGCAGCAGATATCGTAGGTTTTCCAGTAACTGATGAAGAGAGTTGCAAAAAAGCTTTAAATGCCTTACATGCAAAAGGTATAAAAAAAGCATTAATAACGCGAGGTTCTGATGGTGCCGCTTATAGCGATGAAAATGGGGTTATTTTTAGCAGTAGTATAAAATGCAAAAATGTACTTGATCCTACTGCAGCTGGCGATAGTTTCATTGGGGCTTTTTGTACAGCAACTTGTGCTGGATTAAGTGCTAACAATGCCTTAAAATTTGCTAATTATACAGCCTCAATAACAGTATCACGTTTAGGTGCTCAACCTAGTTTACCTACTGTTGATATGGTGTTGGATTTAATGAAAAAAAGTAAAGTTGAAAACTTAGAAGAATTTTTAATTTTAAAGTGAGGGTATATATGAGTGCATTAAAAGCTTTTTTAAACACATCAAGAAAAGAAATATTAAATACTATTGATAATATAGATGAAAAAGTAATTTTGAAGGCGGCAGAAATAATTTGGGATGCTCAAAAAAATGGTAAACGTATACACATCACTGGCATTGGTAAACCCGGTCATATTGCTGGATATATTGCATCATTAATGTCATCTACTGGAACTCCAACATATTTTCTACATGGAACAGAAGCTGTCCACGGTTCATGTGGACAATTAGTCGAAGGGGATGTTGTTATATGTATATCAAACAGTGGCGAAACAGCTGAAATAAAATCAACAGCTATAGCAATAAAGAATAATGGATGTAAAATAATTTCTGTAACAGGTAACGACAAGTCTTGGCTCGCAAAATATGGAGATGCTCACTTGTTAGCTGGAATAATTAATGAAGGTGGTCCATTAAATAGAGCTCCTAGAACTTCTATAATTTCAGAAACATTAGTTTTACAAGCATTATCTGTGGTTTTGCAAGAAAAACGCAATATAAGCCCTGCAGAATATGTACTTCGTCATCCTGGTGGCGCATTAGGGCAATTAAGAGAGAATGAAAAATAGTTAATAAATAAAAAAGTTCCCCATCTAAACGATGGGGAGCTTTTTTATTAAGCCTTTGCGCTTGCATCTGCAAGGTTGTTTGCGGGATTCTTTTTCTTTTTAACTGTGCGCCATGCATGCATAACAAGGGCCATTGCAATAACTCCATAGCTTATAAATACACGGAAGTATTCGCCTATTGCAGCATCGCCCAATAGGTTTTTACCTGCTGCTGGGGCAACGATAAATAAAGTATGGAACAGTATACAACCAAGTATAGCTTGACCGTTTGTTGCACCGGCTATAGATGCACCACCTACTAGTATAGCTGCACCTGCATAAAGACCAACTTGTTCATGGGCACCATATGTTTGGAAACTACCCATGTTTTGCACAAACATTAACTGACCTATACCTGCTAATATGGTTGATATAATAATTGCTATTAACCTAACCCTATTAACGTTTATACCAGCTGCATTTGCAACAGTGCCACTTTGCCCTACTGCCCTAAATTGTTGACCAAGCCTTGTTTTCATAATTACATAATTAAACAAGCATAGTAAACCAATTAGTACATATGTAGCAACGGGTATTTTAACCATTGAGAACCAATTTTTAAATATTGGTGTAAATGTAAATGCAACTAATATAATTGCAACGATACCAACAACAAAAGGTTTTTTGCTTTTATCCTTTTTAGATAAATACATATACCCAGCAATTAATATCATTATAGCTGCAGCGATAAATACTGCAAGGTCTGGTTTAATTTGCCCTAGGTTTTCAAGCGCGTGCTTAATACCATTTGTTCTGCTAAGGTCTAATGTATTAGCTACGCCTGTTGAACCCCTTATAACAAGGTTGGGATTATTTAGAGGGATAATGTTACCAAATATGAATAGGAACAATAGCTGATATAACCCATTTGCAAAATAGCCCATTATCATTGAACCTATCATTTCTTGGCCCTTCATTTTATTTAGTAATAAACCTACTAACCAACCAAATATACCTGCAATTGGTATTGTTAAGCCTGCGGCAAGGGCAAAACCTGCAAAACCTGATACTCCCCACTCTAATACCCACAATATTGCTATTTGAGCACCCATTGCACCAATTGTAATAGCAAAGTTTATACCCATACCAGCAATAATTGGAATGATTAACGCTAATACTATAAAGGCATTCCTCGATATACGTGTAAACAGCTCAAAAACTAAGTAGCTTACTTGAAGGCCTGAAAACATCAAAGATAATATACATAGTATTACAAAGGTAATTGTAACTGCGTTATTTCTTAAAATTTGCGCAATATCATGTTTCTTTAAATTATTCATTACCCTTACCTCCTGCCTTTGTAAGCGCATAAAGAATAATACCGTTAGATATTAATATACGCATAGTTTCTGATATTGTACTTTGAGGTACAAGCTCGTTTGCAACTGGCATACCTAATGTTAATACACCTTGGAATAGGAATGTACCAATTAGTACGTGGGATATTTTTGCCCTTTGTGTAGATGCGCCACCTATCAATATAGCTGAGGCTGCCACAAAGCCCATTTGCCTTGGTGCTGTGTAAAGTTGCATAAAACCATAGCTTTGTGTGTAAACAATAATACCTACTGCACCCAATATTGTACTTAATACAGTACCAATAATTCTCATTTTGTTTACGCTAATACCTGTTGCCTCTGCAAAGCGAGGATTGTTGCCTACTGCCTGCATTGCTATACCTGTTTTGCTGCGGCTAAATAACCACATTAGTAAACAAGCAAGTATCATAAACAATAGTAAACCTGTTGGTATTGTTATACCAAATAATTTAAATGATAGGAAATTATTTAGTAAATGCCTATAAGATGGTGTTAAGTTAATTGTAGTTCTTAAACCATTACCCATGGGCCACTTCATTATGGGGCTGTTAAATGGCAATACTAACCATGCTATACACATTAAACTTACTATGGAGAAACCAACGTAAGTTGTAACTGCCATTTCACTACCTTTAAGCCTATTTAATAATAAGGCATATAAGTAACCTAAAACTAGGGATATAGCAATACCTACTACTATTGCAAAAGCAAAGCCAAACCAACCACTGAAGCCATATTCAATACACATTAAGCCGCCCAATAAACCACCAATAATACCAATAGGTAAGCCTAAGTTTAAGCTTATACCTGCCTGTATACCGGGTAGCATTGCAAGTACAAGTATACTATTCATACCCATACGTACAAGGGAGTCGCTTAATAGTGTTCTTAAGTTAAGGTTTAGTGCCAATGCACCTAAGCAAAGAATAATAAAGAACATACCAATAATTATTCTAGGAACGCCCAAGCTTTTTACAAGGCTATTATAAAACCAAACAACTATGGCTAATAATAATAGGAATATTCCCATTAAAAGTAGATTTTTTGCATTACGCATTAGGGTTGTTTTAATATCAACATTATTAGTGTTATATTTTACAAGCCTATCAAAGCGGCTTTCAAAATTTTCGCCAGATTGATAGTTTAAATCCAACAATGTTTGTTTTAATGAATTCATACTTTCATTATCCATTTCTGGATAAACATTCATTAATACTGTTGTTAAGTTTTCATATTCAGCATCAACTTTTGCTTGCAAAGCATCTGCCTCCGCACTTTGAACAAAAGTTGACATATCAACTTCTTCATGGATACTAACAGGCTCTGCAACTTCTCCTTCAATAGAAAGAGTTTCTTGAGTTTCTATTTCCTCTTCTACAGGGGCAATAAGCTGTTGTTGCTCTGCAAATAGTTCCTTTTCTTCAATAACTTTGTTGTAATATTCAACTTGTACTTCTTTTAGTGCACTAGCTGCTGCTAAAATTGGTGCATTGTCAACTGTTGAATAATCAACACTTTGATAACTTAAGTTTGCACGTGCATCTTTTTCTGCCTTATCCGCAGCATCACGCCTTTGACTCATACTTAGGCCATCTTCTTTAGCTTTAACTCTTGCTTTTTCTACAGCTATTTTTACCATAGCTTCAACAGCACCCTCACCAGTATTAACCAATAAGGATCTTACTGTCATATCAGCAAGCATTTTTCTTGCTTCCTCGCTTGTACGGTTTGAGTAACCAAAAACGCTTGTAACCATTAATGCAATTGAGATTACAGCCAATATAATTGCTACTATACGTTGTGTTGTAAGCTTAGTTTTCATGGCTATTACCTCCTTCTATGCTACCTGGCTTTATGCCGCTCATCGCTAACCCAAAGTCAGCATCACTTGCTTCAGGTGGCAATACATCTACAAGTATACCTTCTGATACAATAGCTATTCTATCCGCAATAGATCTTAATTCATTAAGTTCTGAAGACACCATAACAATTGTCATACCAAGTTCACGGTTTAACTTTGTTAATGTTTCCAAAACAAGTTTTTTAGCCCCAATATCAATACCCCTTGTAGGTTCAGATACAAAAAGAAATTTGGGGTCTAATGCTAAAGCCCTTGCTATACACACCTTTTGTTGATTTCCACCTGAAAGTGTTCCTGTATGTTGTGCAGCAGATGTACAACGTATATCTAATTGTTCAACAAAATCGTTAGCAAGCTTATTCACAGCCCTTGTGTTCATTAATGAAGCAAAGCCTAATATGTTACGTAAGTATTTGCCGTTTACCTGTATTGCATTAAAAGCAATGTTGTTTGCAATAGATTCATCTAACAGTAGGCCAACACCACGCCTATCCTCTGATACCATAGCGACGCCACGTTTTAAAACTTCTTTTGCATTATTAAGGGGAAGGTCATCACCAAATAATTTTACATTACCTGTTGCTTCAAACAATCCCATTATACCGTTAGGCAAACCAATTTTTCCCTGACCTGCAAGCCCGCCTACGCCTAAAATTTCGCCTTCCATAACATCTAAGTTAAGGCCATGAACACGTTCACCAGGCATTCTAACATGTAAATCTCTGATTTCCATAGCGATATTACCTGATAGTTCTTGTGTGCGTTGTGGTGCTTTTGCAACATCTTCACCAGCACGGCCAATCATAAGTTCAGCAATATTTACAATACTTGTTTCTGTTGTTGCCATGCTTTTTACAAGCTTACCATCACGTAGTATTGTAACACTATCGCAAGCACTCATAACTTCATCAAGCCTATGGGTGATAAATATAATTGCAATACCTTTATCTGCAATACTTTTCATAACAGAAATAAGCTGTTCTGCTTCAGATTCTGTTAGAACAGCTGTGGGTTCATCAAAAACAAGGAGTTTTATACCCTCTTTATCAATTTCACGGGCAATTTCTACAAACTGCTTATACCCAACGGGCAAACCTTTAACCATTGTGTGTTCATCAACAGACATTCCTACAGCATCCAATGCATTGCGTGCATCGTTTTCCATAGCAGCCATATCAAGGATTTCTAAATCCTTACCCAAAACTTTGCTTATAATGTTGGGCTTGGATATCTCACGGTTAAGTTTGATGTTTTCCGTAATGGTAAACCCTGGTATCAACATAAACTCCTGATGCACCATACCTATGCCTTTTAGCATAGCAGCATGAGGTGAGCTGATATTTTGTTTTTCGCCATTTATAAGAACTTCTCCCTGAAATCCGCCTGTACTATGAACAACAGGCATACCAAAAAGAATATTCATAAGCGTAGATTTGCCTGCGCCGTTTTCACCAAGCAAAGCGTGAATTTCGCCAGGTTTAACCTTTAGTGATACATCCTTAAGTACGGCGTTTTCCCCATATTGTTTTGATATATGGTTCATCTCAAGCACATATTCTGCGCTCAATAGTCATACCTCCTTTATAAAATAACCTGCCCCAATTAAATTGAGGCAGGCTATATGAGTTAAATAATTACATTAAATTTAAACACAATTATTTGTAATCGTTAAAGTCTACCGGTTGAAGTGTTACAAGATAGAAGTTTGCAATATCTTCGCCGTTTGCATCTTTATACATTGTAAGTTCTGCACCAGGTAATGCTTCGTTGAACTTTGTTGTTAAAGCAGCACCATCGTTACGGTCAGCAATTTTGCCATCCACATAGTCGATTGCATAGTCTGCACCAACTTGAACAAGAGCCATGTTTACAGGAGCGGGCCATGTTGAGAAGCGGCCTTCGGAATTTGTTTCTGCCAATTTAGCAGCGATTTTCCTTAGCATATCTTCAGAACTGTATTCCAATGCGCTTTCGCCTTCACTAACTAAACCAAGTGAGGATGGGAAGCCGTGGAATGGGCTTGGGCAGCAAGGTTGTGGATAGTATGCGTTTTCCCCAGCAGCTAGAACAGCTGTTTGTAAAGGTTCTTGCATACCACAGTTTGTTGTGAAGAAGCCAACTTTTTTGCCAGCATATTCTTCCATAACCTTTGGAACGTCTTCAAGTATGAATTGTTGTGATGCGGATAAGCCAGCTTCAGCTGTGGGGTCGGGAGCTGTACGGTCAACCAATTCGATGCCTAATGCTTCAGCGTTAGCAGCTAATAGGTTGTGACGAGCTACGATAAGTTCCATAGCCATGTGACGTGGGAAGCTGTAGTGAACTAGAACGTCTACGCCCCATTTATCCAATGTTTCCATAATTAGGTCGCCTTGGATAGCTTCGTCTGCATACATAACAAGGTCAGATGCTTCAGCGATAACGCCAGGATCTTCTTGTGGAACGCCAGCGATAAGAAGAATATCGTCACGGCCCATTTCGCGGATCTTGTCGAAACCAGCTTTTGTACCAGGAACTGCTTGGCAAACTACGATAGCTTTAACTGCAGGGTCTGATGCGAAAGCTTGAAGTTTAGAAACTGTTGTTTCTTGTTCTGCCATAAAGTTGTCAGGATATGTATCTGTAACAACCCTATCAGCGCCGTATTTAGCTACAGCAGCTTCAGCAGCACGGAATTCTTCTTCGCCCTGTGAAACTGTACCTGTTAAGATTGCTATTTTAGCGGGAGCTTCAGCTGCAAAAACTGTGCTTGCTAATGAGAAAACCATAACAAATGCCAATACTAAACTTAATATTTTTTTCATTGAATATACCTCCATAAAATTATATTCAAAATTTTATAATATTATTCATTCTTTGTCAAACTTTTATGCCTAATATAACGGTAAAATACATTAGAAAAACATAGAAAAACAACAAGCCTACAAGGCTTGTTGCAATGAATAATATATAAAAAAGTCAACTAATAATAATACATTTTTAAAGTATTTTATTAAATTTTATGCATAAATTATATGCATATTACTTTATTTTTTCTGAGTTTAGAAGCCCTCCAAATATAGTTTTATATAGTATTCCTATATCTAATTTAAAATTCCAGTTTTCTATATACCAAATATCATATTCTATGCGTTTTTCTATAGAAGTATCGCCCCTATATCCATTAACCTGTGCTAAACCGGTAATCCCTGGGCGCACAAGGTGCTTAAGCATATACATAGGTATCTCTTCTTTAAATTTATCAACAAAGTGGGGAATTTCAGGCCTTGGGCCAATAAGGCTCATATCACCCTTTAGAACATTCCAAAACTGGGGCAATTCATCAATACTTGTTTTCCTAATAAAACTACCAAACTTTGTGCGCCTATCATCTGTATTTGTAGACCACGCAGTTCCATCTTCCTTGTTTAACTTCATAGATCTAAACTTATACATATTAAAAGTTTTTTTACCCTTTCCAACACGGGCTTGCTTATAGAATATGGGGCCAGGGCTTGATAATTTTACTCCAACAGCTGCAACCAACATTATTGGCGATGTAAGTATAATTAATATTAAAGAACCAATAACATCAAATATACGCTTAACTGATGCCTTTACAAAGTCATCCAAAGGGGTAGACCTTATATTGATAAGCTTTGTTTTGCCTATTACATCAATTGTGGGATGGGCTGGAAAATGCTTATGGAAAAAGGGTATTATTGAGGCTCTAACACCATTTTTTTCACAGGCGCGTATTACAGTTTCATAATATTGACCTTCATTAGGGTCAAGGGCTATTATAACACTATCAATATTGCGTTTTTCTAACCATTTTGATAACTTATCATAGTTGCACAAATGGGGTTTAAAATCTTCTTTTTCCTCATTTGATACAAAGCCATAAATTTTAAAACCATAATGAGAGTTACCTTTAATGGTTTCAATATATTGTTTTGCAAGTTCACCATTACCTACAACCACAACATGCTTTAAGTTATAGCCTTTTTTACGAACATAACCTAATAGTTTGCGAGTAATTAGACGCTTTACTATTATTACAAAAGTTGAAATAGCGTAGAAAATACTCAATGTTAAACGTGAAAAATCAGTTATCCTTGTAAAGTACAAAAAGGCGGTTAAAAATACTATGCTGAAACCATTTAATAAAACAACCAAGCTTATTTCTTTATAAACGCTTGATGTTCTAACCCTGTTATACATATGGAAGAAGTAATATACTATAATCATACATATGGCATATGTTATAGCTGCTTGTATGTAGTAGCTTCCCCACACATTATTAACATAAACATTGCCATAAGGGTTATATAAAACATTAAAACGTAAATGTGTAGCAAGTATATAGGACAAAAAGAAAATAACCAACTCTATAATTGCGTTTAGAAAATTTAGATATCTCTGGTTCCTCTTAAGCAAAATAAACCCCTCCATTTAGCTTTATTAAGCTAATTATAACATAATAGCAATAAAAAAACAGCATATATTATTCCTTGATTTACTTCGTGTTCTTTGTTATATTTATTCTAATATTCTTATATAATTTAAGAGGTGTGTTATGCAAAAAAATGATGTTCTTTACAATTTTTATATAGAGCTATTACAAAGGGAATTAAAGTTTGCAACTGGCTGTACTGAGCCAATTGCAATTGCCTATTGCGCAGCAAAAGCTAAGGATCTATTAGGCCTTATGCCTACAGAAGTAAAAATATTAGCAAGCGGTAATGTAATAAAAAACGCTAAAAGTGTTGTTGTGCCTAATACAGGGGGCCTTAAAGGGGTTATAAGCGCTGCTGCCGCTGGAATAATCGTTGGCAAACCTTGTTTAGAATTACAAATTTTAAATGATGTTAGCGACGAACAAAAACAAGAAATAAGGAATTTTATTGATAATACACCTATTAGTTTAGATATTATAAAAGAAGATACTCTACTATGTATAAAAATAATGTTAAGAAACGGCGAAAATAGTTCCATGGTTGAAATTAGAGGAACCCATACTAATATTGTTAGGATGGAAAAGGATGGTTTTGTTGTTTTAGATAACGATTGCTTGGATAGTGCAAGTAACATAGAAGAGCTATACAACGAAATGACCGTGCAAAGCATATATGACTTCGCTTGCGCTTTGGATACAAATGATATAAAAGATTGCCTACTGCACCAAGTAGAGCACAATTACAATATAGCTATGGAAGGCTTAAAAGGGCAATATGGTGCAAACATAGGCCGTGTTATACTTGAAACCGAAGATGATAATGTTAGAATTAGAGCTAAAGCTATAGCCGCTGCTGGTAGCGATGCAAGAATGAGTGGTAGCGAAATGCCCGTTGTAATAAATAGTGGTAGTGGCAACCAGGGCATAACTGTATCCTTGCCTGTATATGAATATTCAAAGCATTTGAAGGTTGATGAAGCTACTTTTATAAAAGCTTTAGCAATATCCAACTTGGTAGCTATGCATATAAAAAGAGGTATAGGCTCTTTATCCGCTTTTTGTGGCGCCGTTAGCGCTGGCTGTGGAGCTGGGGCTGGTATAGCATTCCTTCATGGGTGTGACTATAACTGTATTGCCCATACAGTAAGCAACTCCCTTGGAATATTATCTGGAACCATATGCGATGGGGCAAAAGCAAGTTGTGCCGCTAAAATAGCCTATGCTGTTGATGCTGGTATAGTGGGTTACTTTATGTATACAAAAGGTAAAGAGTTTTATAGGGGCGACGGAATAATATCAAGCAATGTTGAAAAAACAATAAAAAATATTTATCGCCTTGGCAAACTGGGAATGGCTCAAACAGATAAAGAAATACTCAGCATTATGACGGATAATGTTTGTGATTAATATAAATTAGGATTGTTAAAATAAAAACCTATTTGTGGTATAATTAAGCTAGTAATTAATAATCAATATGGAGGTATAAAAATGAAGATGAAAGCCATTGTTAAGCCTAATAGAGGGCCAGGGCTTGAACTAAGGGAAGTTGATAAACCCACACCTGCCGATGATGAGGTACTAATAAGAATATGCAAAACTGCTATTTGTGGTACAGATTTACATATATACAACTGGGATGAATGGAGCCAAGCAACCTTAAAACCACCACTAGTTATTGGTCATGAATATGTTGGTGTAATTGAGGAGTTGGGTAAAAACGTTAAAGGCTTTGAAGTAGGCCATGTTGTAAGCGGTGAAGGGCATATTGTATGCTGGCATTGCCGTAACTGCCGTGCTGGTAATATGCAATGGTGCAAAAACACAAAGGGTGTTGGTGTAAATAGGGACGGTGCCTTTGCAGAATACCTTTGCATACCTGCAAGCAATGTAATAAACATTGGTGAAGATATTGATACCGATATAGTTTCTTTTTTTGATGCCCTTGGCAATGCCACCCACACAGCATTAATGTATGATGTTATAGGTGAGGATGTTCTTATTACTGGTGCTGGCCCAATAGGTATAATGGCTGCAGCTATTTGTAAACATAACGGTGCAAGGAATGTAGTTATTACCGATATGAACGAATATAGGCTAGACCTTGCAAAAAAACTTGGTATAACATCCACAGTAAATATAAAAACAGAAAAGCTTGAAGATATCATGCCTAAAAAAGGCTTGGTTGAAGGTTTTGACGTTGGCCTTGAAATGAGTGGTAATATTAACGCCTTAAAACAAATGCTAAAAAATATGCGTAATGGTGGCAAAATTGCTCAGTTAGGTTTGTTCTCCAACAACACAGAAGTAAATTGGAACGAAATAATATTAAAGGGTTTAACAATAAAGGGTGTATATGGTAGGCGTATGTTTGAAACATGGTATAAAATGGCTGCCATGGTTCAATCTGGTTTGGATTTAAGTCCACTGGTTACACACAGGTTCCACTATACACAATTCCAGGAAGCTTTCGATATTATGAATACAGGCAATAGCGGAAAAATTATATTAAATTGGAGTGAGATATAATGGCAAGATCAGCATATAAATACTTTGAAAATGCTTTAGATGAAATACAACAAGCTGGTACTTATAAAAACGAAAGAATAATAACTACCGAACAAAAAGCTTACATTGATACAACATTAAGTAAAAACGTGTTAAATATGTGCGCAAACAACTATCTTGGCCTTGCAAACAATAAAAATATTATTGCTGCAGCTAAGACTAGTTATGATAACTATGGTTTTGGTTTATCCAGCGTTAGGTTTATATGCGGCACACAAAGTATACATAAAGAGCTTGAAGGCCGCTTGGCTAAGTTTTTAGGCATGGAAGATGCTATATTATATTCTTCTTGCTATGATGCAAACGGTGGCTTGTTTGAAACATTGTTAGGCCCTGAGGATGCTATAATAAGCGATGAATTAAACCATGCAAGCATAATTGATGGCGTGCGTTTAAGCAAGGCTAAAAGGTTTAGATACCTTAACAATAATATGGATGACTTAAGAAAACAACTTGAGGATGCTAAGGATTGTAGAATTAAACTAATTGCAACCGATGGTGTATTCTCAATGGATGGTTTTATAGCAAACCTACCTGCCATATGCGATTTAGCCGATGAATACGATGCTTTAGTTATGGTTGACGACAGCCACGCTGTTGGTTTTATGGGAGCCCATGGTAAAGGCACACATGAAGCTTGTAACGTAATGGATAGGATAGATATTCTTACAGGTACATTTGGAAAAGCTATGGGTGGAGCAAGTGGTGGCTATACAGCTGCAAGCAAAAAAATAGTAGACCTGTTAAGGCAAAGGTCAAGGCCTTACTTGTTTAGCAACACCGTTGCCCCTGCAATATGTGCTGCAACAATAAAAGTTATTGATATGTTAGAAGAAAGCACGGCCTTAAGGGATAAGCTTGAAGATAATACAAAGTATTTTAGGCAACAAATGAGCACAAAAGGCTTCGATATTCCTGAAAGCACACACCCTATTGTTCCTGTTATGTTATATGATGCAAGAGTTGCTGCCGAATTTGCAGATAGAATGCTTAAAAAAGGCGTTTATGTAATAGGTTTTAGCTTCCCAGTAGTACCAAGGGATAAGGCAAGAATTAGAACACAAATAAGCGCCGGCCACAGCAAGGAAGATTTAGATTTTGCAATTAAATGCTTCTGCGAGGTTAAGGAAGAAATGGGCTTATAATATAAAAATTAAAAACCACTAAATATTAGTGGTTTTTTTATTTTATAATTTATCAATTATCCTTTTTAAAAACATCAATGTTTTTTCCTTAGAATAAACGTTTGTATAGGGAATATGTTCAATAAAATAATGTAGGAACAAACTATTAAAGCTTTTGTTGTTAACAAATATGTTTTGACGCATATTTTGTAGCTTTTCGCTTTCGTAGTCTATTAATATTCCACGGCTACTATTAATCAATAAGCACAACTTATTTTGAAGCAATATTTTATCAGTTATATAAAAATTAAACTTAGAATCATTACTTTTTATTCTTTTATATAGGTCTTCAAACACTTGCTTTCTTTCACTAACTTCTAGCACGGGCATAGGTATGCAGCAATCAAAAATCATACCTGTTTTAGCAAAGTTTATTAAACCTTCGCTATTAATTATAAAAAAGCAATTATATAAGAACGTGCTTTTATACCTATCATTAATAAATTCCCTTAAGCTATTCCAATAGCTTTTCAACTCAAAATTGTATATTTTTTTATTATATATTTTTTGAAGAATCTTTAAACACTCTTCCTCACTGCACCTATCATAAACTTCATCATAAATATAAGCTGGTATAATTTCAAAGCTCAAGGCATTCTTTATAAGTATATTATTGTTTTCATGATAGAACTTGGCTAAAGGCTCAATTATTTGTGCAACGTTTGATGTGTATACTAAAGAGCTATTAAAGAGAGTTTTAAATGAAGTAAATGCGGATATAAAAAATGAATATAAGTTACTATTATTAAATATAAGGCATTGGGATAATGTATCAAAACTAAAAAATGCATAATCCTTTTTTAGCTCGTTATTATTAACATATTCCCTTTCTAAAAGTATGCTGTTTTCAAATATATTTGATGTATCCGTTTCACTGTTAATTTCCCTATAAAAAACCTTGTAATTTTTTAGTTTTGTTAAAGCAATTAAATTTGATATATATTGCGCCGATATTTCGGGGGATCTATTAGGAATATTTATAAGATGCTCAACCTCTACCTTTGGGCTTAATGAATACAAATTATTTATTAGTGAATTCATAAGCTGGAAAGAATCTTCGGTCATATAAAACTTCACATAAATTTTAATGCTTGTAGTATTCTTTTTATATCTTTCAAATATAGTATTATATATTTCATGGTTGTTTCTAAAATATCTTTCTCCATCCAAATAAACAGCAAAATTAAATGTTTGTTCTTTTTTATATTCATTATCACCAAATATTAGCTTATCTAATATTTCGTAGGCTGAATCAAAGGTACTTCTATTTGGCAAACCATTTAATATGTTGCTTAAGTGATATTTTTCCCTTTGGTCTAAACCTAAAGTTGTTGCAATATCTTTTTCAAATTGTTCAGTTATTGGGCTTAAACCCTTCATTACTCTATAAAGGGTTGTTCGGCACATATTACAACCTTTAGCAATATCACTAAGGTTTGTTTTTTTCTTTTTAGCTTGTTCTTTAATAAAAGAATATAATTCTTGCTCTTTTGATTGCATATTACCACATCCTCCCTTTTATAATTATCATATTAATAAATAAAACTGTCAATTTAAATTTAAAACGTTTAAATAATTAAACATTTATTAAACGTTTTGCTGTTTTGGCAGGTTTGTTGACTTGTTTAGCTAAACGCTTATACTTAATTGTAAGTAATGGAGGTAATTAAATGAAATTATTCAAAATATTTATTGGTTTTTTGGTATTTGTAACTTTAAGCTTTAATATTGCCATGGCTGGGCCAATAATTGATGTAAGCGAGCCTTTAACAGTAAATAGAAGCGATATTGTAAGCGGAAGTTTTTTCCCTTACACACAATATAACGTATATATACCTTGGTCTTTTTATGGTGATTATAAAGGCTGGCAAGATAGTGGAATTATAGCCATGTTAAGTAAAATAAAAATCAATAATATTAATATAACTCCTCAAGAAGGTGACAGCTATTGTTATACTAGGCTATATAATGCTATGGGCGGAGGAACAGTATCCTTTATACAAAAGTTTAACAAGGTTGCTGTATTATCCAATAAAGTTAGAAAATTCAATACCAATTTACCATTAAATGTTAATTCTCAAATTGTAAATGAAGGAGATTATACCGCACCTTATACATTTAAGCGTGATTATTCAATAGATTATTCAAACCATACTCCCTTGTTTACTAATGATTTTGTTGTTATAGATGATTTTAGACAAATTAAGTTTGAATTAATTGATATTGATAGCAATGCCACCTCAAGCCACGCCCAATTTACTGATCCTATTATTAAAATAACAATAAATAGTTACCAAGATACAGAAGTACCTAATAACGTTGTAGGTTTACCAATAAATAGTTCATTAAAAAGTTTAGGAAAAGCAATACCTAATTACAGCGTTGACACAGGTTATTTTATTAAAGAAATAAAGGATAGTAAAAGCAATATAGTAAGCTTAGCCGAGATAAGCGATAAAATAATAACAGATAATGAAAATTTTAAGATATATATAGATAAGGAAGCTCCTGTAACAAGCGACCCACCCGCAGTTACTGATTCACCTCAACCCACTAAAATACCAGAACCAACACCAACACCAGCTCCAACTAAAACCGTTTCACCTACAGTTATACCAGTTCCTACAGTAGTTCCAACAATATCAGCACCAAAAACAGGCGATAGCAGTTCAATGATATTCTATATAATTATAATACTCATTGCAATTGCAAGTGCATTTATTGTTAAAAGAAGATTTAAAAAGTAAAATAAATTATTAAAATTTTGTTTTAAAAACAAAAGAAGCTTGCAAAAATGCAAGCTTCTTATTTTAAATTAAATTATTTGTTTAAAAGTTTATTAAGGTCTTCTTTTGCTGTTGTTGTTGGCCCAATGTTGAATTTTTCTACTAAGAAATTCAATACGTTAGGTGATACGAAAGCAGGAAGTGTTGGTCCCAATAAAATATTTGTTATGCCTAAGTGTAGCAATGTTAGTAATACGCAAACAGCTTTTTGCTCATACCATGAAAGTACTATTGATAGTGGAAGATCGTTTACGCCACATTCAAAAGCTTCTGCTAAAGCAATTGCAACCCTAATAGCACTATATGTGTCATTACATTGACCCATATCCATAATTCTTGGTAATCCACCAATTGTGCCAAGATCTAAGTCGTTAAACCTAAATTTACCACAAGCTAATGTTAAAACAACTGTATCTTCAGGTGTGTTTGCAACAAATTCTGTATAGTAGTTTCTGCCTGGTTTTGCACCATCGCAACCACCAACTACAAAGAAGTGTTTTATTGCACCAGCTTTAACAGCATCAACAACCTTATCGGCAACTGAAAGAACTGTGCCATGGCCAAAACCAACTGTTAATGTGCTGCCGCCATTTATACCAGTAAACATTTTGTTTTCTGGATATCCGCCTAATTCTATAGCTTTGTTTATAACTGGTGTAAAGTCTTTATCTTCACCAATGTGAACAAGCTCTGGGTAAGACACTACTTCTGTTGTGAAAACTCTATCTTGATAGCTTGGTTTAACTGGCATTAAGCAGTTTGTTGTGAAAAGAACAGCACCGGGGATGTTATCAAATTCTTTTTGTTGGTTTTGCCAAGCTGTACCAAAGTTACCTTTTAAGTGGCTATATTTCTTTAAGCCTGGGTATGCGTGGCAAGGTAGCATTTCGCCGTGGGTGTAAACATTAACGCCTTTGCCTTCTGTTTGTTCAAGAAGTTTATGTAAATCTAATAAGTCATGGCCTGTTACAACAATAAATGGTCCTTTTTCAACTTCCATTGTTACTGTTGTGGGTTCTGGTGTGCCATATGTTTCTGTATTAGCTTTATCCAATAATGCCATACATTTTAGGTTAACTTCACCTGTTTTTAAAACCAAGGGAAGAAGTTCATCCATACCAAAGCTATCACTACCAACTGCCCTCATTCCTTCATAAAAGAAATCTAGAACTTCTTGGTCTTGGTAGCCAAGTACATCAGCGTGGTATGCATATGCTGCCATTCCCCTTAAGCCAAATAGAATTAGGGATTTTAGTGAGCGAATATCTTCTTCTGCATCCCATACTTTTGCCATATCATAGTCTTCATTGCCACTACAAGCAGATGCACATGCGCAGCATGGTGGGTTTAATTTAGATGTTTCACTATGTACCCTATCAATAAATTCGTTTAATGTTTTGTTGTTAAAGTTTACGTTTGTAATTGTTGTAAACAAACCACCAAGCATTGTTTTGTGTGTAGACTCGCTGGGTTTACCTTTTACAGCTGCTTTTGCCATGCCAATTAAAGCACCTGTAAGTTTGTCTTGTAAGTTAGCTGTGTCGTCTTTTTTGCCGCATACGCCAGCGCCGCCTGTGCAAGCTTTTGAGCCTGCTGTTTGTTCACATTGGAAACAGAACATTTTAGTATTCATAAATTACTCCTTCTATATTAAAAATTAATTTAAAACTTAGGATAAGGGTGCAGGGGATTTTACAACAAATAATTCTAATATACCTTCGTGTTCATTGCGTGCATGCATTTTTGTTGTAATAGGAATGTTTAGTATTGTTCCTCTTTCATATACTTTTGTATCGCCATCTTCAAGGCTAATGCTTAGTGTGCCTTGAACAACAGTCATGTATACGTTTGCGTTTGCATTATGTACTGGCATGCCTTTACCCTTAGGTAAAACCATATGCATGTAATGGATGTGCTCATCTTTAATAACTGGTTCAATAACAAACTCATCTGCAGGGCTCATTTTATAAACTTTTTCTATCATTTCTATTCCTCCTTACATTAAATAACTAATTTAGTATTCTACCATCATTGCTAATTGTAACTACTTGCCATGGAATAAATTTACCACTTGCTTTTAACGCCTTTATAACAGCATTTTCCATGCCTCCACAGCAGGGAACTTCCATTCTTGCTACTGTTACGCTTTTAATATTATTGGTTCTAATAATTTCAGCAAGTTTTTCAGAATATTCAACACTATCAAGTTTAGGGCAACCTATAATTGTAATTTTGTTTTTCATAAACTCATTATGGAAATTACCATAAGCGTAAGCGCAGCAATCTGCAGCTACTAACAAATTAGCATTGTTGAAATAAGGAGCATTTACTGGCACAAGTTTAATTTGAACAGGCCACTGGCGCAATTCTGACCTAACTTCAAAATTAACAACTTTATTATCCTCTTTATCCGTGTTAATTGTTCTACTCATTGCGCTTTGGCAACCACCGCCACCGTGTTTATGTTCAACTAGTTTTGCACCTTTAGTATGGCAATCACACTCTATGTTTTCTTTCAACATTTCAGCTTTTGCACTTTGGCAGCCAGAGCCTTCATTACGTTCAAATAATTTTGCCCCTTTTGTATTGCAATCACATTCAATATTTTCTTGTAATGTTTTTGCAGCAGAACCTGGGCAACCACCACCAAAGCTAAACTCCTTTTTCTTAGCAGCCATATTTGCTTGTACAGCTGCATCATCATAAGCTAAAGCTTTACGGTTTTCAAATGTAATAGCGCCTGTTGGGCAAGATGGCAAACAATCGCCTAAACCATCACAATAATCATCACGCAACAATGTTGCTTTGCCATTTACCATTCCAATAGCACCTTCATGGCAAGCAGTAACACATGCACCACAACCATTACATTTTTCCTCATCAATTTTGATAATTTGCCTAACTACCATACTATTCCATCCTCCCAAATTTCATTTCTTTTCCCATATTATCGTACTTTTTTCTTTTACCAGTAATGGATTTTACTTTTATACCCCAAACCGCTGTTCTAAATAAACTACGTTCTATTGCGGAGTCAAAGTTAACCATATTAGTAGGAGTATGCCTGATGCACAAGGCTTTTAAGGCTGCAATTTTTTCAATATCTTCAGTTACTTCATAGGCTTGGCCTTTGATAATTGCAGACTCATACTCTGTTGTAAAGTCATTTGGTAACCTGTAAGTATCACCTACACAGCTTAAACACACATTATTATTTTGCTTTAAGCAGCTAATTTTTTCACCTTCCATAGCACTGTGAAAATAAATAACATCATCTATACGTACAATACTAATTGGAATGCAATAGGGCAAATTGTCTTTCCCTATCATAGACATTACTGCCCATTCGCATTTATCGGCAACTATCCAAGCAAAATCTTCAGGCATTTCTCTATCCTTACGCCGCATAACATTCTCCTTTGACTTTATAATAATAATATAATATAATTTAAACGATAAATAAGTTGTTTTTACAACGTAATGGAGGAAATTATGGAAAAATATTTAGGGCTTATCAAAAAAACAAAATTATTTGAAGGCACTCAAGATGATGAACTAAAGCACCTTCTTGGTTGTTTAAAGGCAACTGTAAAAAGCTATAAAAAAGATGAATTTATATATAGAATCGGCGACAAAATAAACGCCATAGGCTTAGTGCTTGATGGTGTTGTTCACGTAATAAATGAAGATTATTGGGGCAATAGAACTATTTTATCCGAGTTTAAAAAAGGTAATTATTTTGCTGAAAGCTATGCTTCATCCCCCTCATCGGTATCAAAAGTAAGCGTAATTACTATACAGGCATCGGATATATTGTTTTTAGATATGAACTCATTACTACAAACATGTGGTAATCAATGTATATATCATAACAGATTGATAAAAAATTTGGTAGGGGTTTTAGCAAAAAAGAATATTTTACTTACTGCAAAAATTGAGTATATTTCAAAAAGAACAACAAGGGATAAGGTTTTAACATATTTATCCGATAAATCCAAAGAATTTTTAAGCTCAAACTTTGAAATACCCTTTAATAGGCAACAAATGGCTGATTATTTGTGCGTTGATAGAAGCGCCTTATCAAACGAATTAAGCAAATTACAAAAAGAAGGCATTATTAGCTATAATAAACAACATTTTGAACTTAAATAATGTTTTTATAGTTGACTTTTTATAGATAGCGTGTAAAAATTAAATATAGTGGTATAATAAAATATTTGATAAGGAGCACAATATGAATAATTCCAAATTCAAATCCATAAATAAAATAGGTACATGCTATTATGTGCTTAAGTTTGAAGTCCCAGAAGGCTATACATGGGAGCCTGGCCAATTTGCAAAGTTCACCTTGGAAGGTAAGGACTTGGGCGAAGACAAAAATTTTAGAATGTTTTCAATAGCCTCCACAGCTGAAGAAGGCGAAATTATGATTGCAACAAAAGCTTTAGCTGATAAAACAAGCAATTTTAAAAAAGCACTTTTTGAGCTAAAAGAAGGTGAAGGTATAAACATAGGCAAGCCTATGGGCAAGTTCACTTTAATGGATAAGGCAACACCCATAGTATTATATGCAAGTGGAATAGGTATTACACCTATAAGGTCTATATTGCACAGCCTTACATTTGATTGTAAACAAGCTGTTCATGTTGTATACGCTTCCTATGATAATTATATTTTTGAGGATGAAATAAAATTAATTGCTAAGGAAATGCCTAATGTTGAGTTTATTAAAACCGTTGAAATTGACGAAACAATGAATAAACTTAAGGATTTTGGCAAAAAATATATGAATGATGCTTATTATTACATATCAGGCTCCCCCTTTGTAGTTGATGCTGTAAGGAAAGCTTATACTGAAATTGGTATAGACTCTAGCCGATATATAGATGATGTATTTGTAGGCTATTAATTATTAAATTACATAATACAATGAAAGAGCTAATGAAAATTTTTACATTAGCTCTTTTTCGTGTTATAATGTGTTGAACATTTAAATTTAGGAGTTTATTAATGAATAAAACTATTAAACTTTATGATTTTTCCCCCTATGAAACAAGCTTTACAGGCAAGGTTACTAGCATTAGTAGGTTGGATGAGAATAATATTGAAGTGTTGTTAGATAAAACAATGTTTTTCCCAGAGGAGGGTGGCCAAAGCCCAGATAAGGGCAATATTGATGGTTATAATGTAAAAAACGTTCAAATAAAAAATGATATTGTTAGCCATACCATAGAATGTAATAACGATCACTTTGCAGTGGGCAAAGAAGTATATGGTAACGTTGATTGGGATTATAGGTTTTCCAATATGCAAAACCATAGTGCCGAACATATATTTTCTGGATTAGTAAATAAAAAATACGGCTACAACAACAGTGGTTTTCATTTAAGCGATAATATTGTAACAATGGATTTTGATGGCCCATTAAGCGCCAAAGATATTGCGGAACTTGAAGCTGATGTAAATGATGTAATACACAAAAATATTAAAACAAATGCAGGATATCCTGAGCCTGAAGAGCTTAAAAAGCTTGAATATCGTAGTAAAATTGATTTGGAAAGTGGCGTAAGGATAGTTGAAATGGGTCCTTATGATAAATGCGCTTGCTGTGCCCCTCATGTTTCAAGAACTGGGGAAATAGGCATATTTAAAGTTCAAAGTATTCAAAGTTATAAGGGCGGGGTTAGAATAAGCTATTTAGCAGGTAAACGTGCACTAAATGCTTACATTAACGATTTTAATCTACTAGAAAGATTATGTAATAAATTATCTGCAAACAGAGCTAGCCTTGAGCAATTCGTTGATAATTTAAAGCTTAGCAACGATAACCTTAAACTGGATTTAGTAAAAGCTGATACATTTAGATTAGAAATTGAAGTAGACAAACAAAAAAATAACAGTAGTGTATTAATTTTTGATAAAGATATTGAAGCTACTACTGTAAGGAAGGTTGCAAATAACTTTACTTCAAATAACGATAAGCTAATAGCAATATTTATTGGCGATGATGAAACAGCCTATAAATATGTGGTTGCTTCTAATACTGTGGATACAAGAAATTATGCAAATATATTGCGAGAAAAATTTGATGCCAAAGGTGGTGGCCCTGCTTCATTAGTACAGGGAACAGTAAATGCAAGTAAGGCCGATATAGAAAAAATATTTAATTATGAAAGTTGAGATCATTAAATGAGTAATGAAATTAAAGCCAAGGGAAATAAGTTTTTTAAACGCTACATTGTTGATGCACTAAGTGCAATGGCTTTGGGTGTATTTGCTTCACTAATTATAGGTTTAATATTTGAGCAAATTGGTAAACTAATACCCTTTGAAGTATTCAACGTAGTAACAAGTGTATTGGCAGCAAATTCACCTGTTATAGGTGCTGCAATTGGTGCTGCAATAGCGTACAAGCTTGAGTCCGCCCCACAAACATTGTTTGCTGCAGTAGTAGCAGGTGCAATAGGTTATAAATATTCTGGACCACTAGGTGCATATTTCGCTACATTAGCTGCTACCGAAACTGGCAAGTTGGTTGCTGGTAAAACAAGCTTTGATATATTACTTGTTCCCTTTGTTACATTGTTTTCAGCGGGAATAGTTACATGGGTTTTAACACCAGTAATAAATGCTTCAATAAGCGCATTACAAGCTTTTTTGGAAACAAGCACACTGCTAATGCCTATACCAATGGGTTTAATAATATCAACGGTATTTGGTTTGGCATTAACAGCCCCCATATCTAGTGCTGCATTGGCTGCTGTAATTTTTACTGCAGTAGATGGTGGCCAAATAAGCCAAGGTTTACAATTGGCTGCTGGCGCTGCAACAGTAGGTTGTTGTTCCCAAATGGTAGGTTTTGCAGTAGCAAGTTACAGGGAAAATAAGTTGCCAGGCCTTATTGTACAGGGTATAGGCACAAGCATGTTACAATTTGGCAATATAATGGCTAAACCAATAATATGGTTGCCACCAACAATAACATCCGCATTATTAGGTATGCTATCAACAACATTATTCCAAATGAAAAACGCCTCAGCATCTGCAGGCATGGGCACATCTGGTTTAGTGGGGCAAATTGGTACAATTACCACTATGCAAAGCGAAGGTATAGCTATTGTATTAATAAAAATATTGGTTATTCAAATTATATTACCCGCAATAATAACATTGCTAATAAGTGAGTTTATGCGCAAAAAGAATTGGATTAAATTTGGGGATATGAAGTTAGAATTAAAACAATAATTGTTGAGGGGGAAAACAATTGGCTAAGCTAAGTATAATAAAAATAGCTGAAGAATCAGGGGTATCAACTGCTACAGTTTCAAGGGTTTTAAATAAGCCAGATAGCGTGGCAAAAGCTACTAAGGATAGGGTTTTGCAAACTATAAATAAATATGGTTATACTCCAAACAGTAGTTTGCTTAAAAAATCCACCTACAAGCCAGAAATTGCTTTAATTGTTCCTGATATAAGCAACCCTTATTATGCATCCCTTGCTAGTACAATACAATGGGAATCTGCAAAAAGTGATTTAAATTTAAAAATTATACAAGTGGATAAGGATAGCTTTTTATCAGAAAACGAAGTTGATGATATTATGTTAGGTTCGCCCTATGGCATAATAATTTCAGGCCATGCAAGTTGTTGCATGAATCCAAACGCCTTTGAAAAAGTTATTAATAAATTTAGCCTCCATTCACCTGTTATTATAATAAATAGCATACATGAAGACTTAAATTGCGTATGTATATCAAGTGATTTGGAAGATGGTACAGAAAATGCAGTAAAACATTTGTATAACCTTGGCCATAAAAGGATAGCCCTTGTAGGTAGTGCAGAAAGAGGAACCGAAAGCAACACAAGGGAAAATGGATATTTGAGGCAAATGAAACAATTAGGCCTTGAAAAATATATTTACCCATTTACTGTTGGTAAAACTGCTGTTCATGGTCAAGCATGCATGTTGCAACTTTTACAAAATTATAAAGGAGTTAACCGGCCCACAGCAATTATTACTTATAATGACTTAGTTGCTTTAGGTGCTTTTAAGGAAATTAAAGCTCATGGCCTTAAAATACCTGAAGATATTGCGGTTGTAAGTTGTGATAACCAATTTTTTGCACCTTATATGGATCCTGCTTTAACATCAAGCGAGTTACATATGAACGAAAACTGTGCTTATGCAGTTAAGCTACTTGTTGAAGCTAAAGGTCGCCCTTTAAAACCTTTTGCTATTAAAAAGAAATCCACTTTAATAATAAGGGAAAGCTGTGGAGCATTAAACAAACAATAATTTAAAGCATAAAAATAGCCCTACTGTTTAGTAGGGCTATTTTTTACTTATCCCATGCTCTGTTTGTTTTGTTAACCTGGTTTGACCAGTCTTGACTATCAGGATTATTTATATTGTTCGGTAGTGAATATCCACTCTTTAGTGCTAGACCAATATCAGCATTGTAATAGCGTTCTCCACTCATAACATTTAAATTATTATAATAGCCAAAAGTATCATCACTTTCATTAAGTATTGAGCTTAGGAAAGGATATTGTGTATTCGGTTCTGTAATGGTAAAGCCTTCTGAAAGCTCTACTTTTAATGTATATGTTCCTGGATAAACATCAATAAACCTATAATACCCGTTGCCATCGCTTGTTGTTGTATATACTTCATTGTTATCAACTTCAAGACTTAATTTTAAGTTTGCTATTGCAGGCTCACCCTCATCTGGTAAACCATTTAAGTTTAGGTCTACCCATGCATAATCACCTACATATGCAGGTAAAACATAAACTATATCCTTATCACTTACAGATTCGGGCATTTTAACTGTTATATTGCGTGATTTTCCCCTACCACTTGGGTTTGTGCTTTCAATAATATGTGGAATTTCCTCATACATTTTATCATCTTTTGCAACAAACAATTCCCCATCAAAGCCGTTTATTTCTATATAGTATTCCCCTGGTAGCAATTCATCAAAAACATAAATGCCATTTTCATCAGTTGTTGTTGATTTTACTAAAGTATTACTATTTGCACTATATAGGTCTAAGTTTGTTCCTGATTTTACTTCTTTGTTACCCTCATTATCAAGCCAAACTTTACCACTAATTTTCATATAGGTAACAACGCCTGCACTTGCATTGCTAAACTCAGAGTTTTCAGTAACTATAACATCTTTCATTAAAAGAACATTATTGCCTAATTTATCTGCGCCCTCAACAAAAGTGCTTTCACCAACAGGAGCTGTTTTTGCACCTTCAGGTAAATTAAGAATAATTGTATATTTGCCAGGCCTTAAATTATCAATTGCTACTAACCCATTTGTATCGCTTATAGCCTCAGCAACAGAATTACCATTTAAATCCTCAATTATGCTAATATGAGAACCTTCAAAGTTCTTTTCACCTTCATCGTGTTTTCCACTTAAATTTTCATCAAGCCATGTATGTACTTTAATTTTACCTGGTATAGTTGCACCAATTAGGGCGTTATCACTGCCTATTAATTTTGTTTGGTCAACATCATTGCTTTGTTCATTTAACCTAGACCACACAAGTAAATCTTTGTTTGTGCCATTTGAAAAGATATAATCTTTGGGGAGTTTTGAAGTTACTGTCAATTTACCAGGGCGGAGATTTTCAAAGCTAAATTCACCATTGCTGTTTGTTGTGATTTTTTTATCTTCTTGCTTAGCGTTACTTGATGTAAGGCTTATTGAAACATCTGTTAAATACTTTTCGCCATCATCCATAACGCCGTTGCCATTAACATCATGGTAGAAAACACCCTTATAGTTTGCTAGTTTTACAATGCCACCTAAAGGTGCTTCAAACTTATCTCCAACATTAAATATAAATGTATCGCTTATATATTCTAAACCAGGCGCTTTAAATGTATTTCCACCATCAACAAGCTCCGCAAATTCCATGTTATCAAATATTGTATACTTAATTTTATAGTCATTAGGCATAACTCCATCAAACTCATATTCGCCATTATTGTTTGATTGGGTTGTAAGTATTGTATTTCCATCAGCATCTAAAAGTTCAACATTTATAGCCTCAAAGCCAGGTTCATCAGAATCCATTAAACCGTTATCATTAAGGTCTTCAAATAATCTACCTTTTATAATACCAGATAGTATCATTCCCGCATTTATTGATGTATTATCATTATTCATAATAACATCAACAGGGAATGTTACCCCATAACCATCTTCAATATGGCTTATTGGGTTTGTAGAATCATCTTCTATAGCCAATCGCCTAACAAACATATGATCTGCCAAGGGTTCAATTTTTATTATAACCTTACCTTTGTACAAGCCATCTATACGGTATTCACCTTTATTATTTGTTTTTGTTTCATATAGCATTGTGCCATTTTCATCAAAGGCAAACACTTTTACATTATTTACAGCTTTTTCGTTTTTATCAAGCAAGCCATCAAAATTTTTATCTATAAATACTTTACCGCCAATATTAACTTTTTTAGCAACACCAATAACTACAGAAGTTTCAACATTGTTTTCTATACGCACATTTGGTACAGAAAATTCCCTTCTATTCCCTCTTTGAACAAATTTGTTGCTATTAGATATATCACCACTACCAACAACTGTAAACTCGCTACCATCATCAGGAACTATAGCCCTTACTCTATAATTATTTTGCCTTAATGCTTGGAATGTAAAATTACCATTTTCATCTGTTTTAATTTTACCAAAGGATGCATCAGTTGAATCCCTTATAACTTCAACTATTACGTTTTCAACGCCTTCTTCACCTTCATCAAAAACGCCATTATAGTTTACATCAAGGAATGCTTTACCTACCAAAACACCCGGCTTTACAACACCTATATTTACATTTTTACGTTGTTCCCCCGCGGTAAGCATAAAGTTTCTATTTTCTTTATGCCCTGTATAAGGGGTAAAAACGCTCCTTATATCCCTATCGCCCTCTATTGTATATATGGCAAAAAGGTTAGTTTCTGGTATTTCAACTTTTAAATTATAAGTTCCATCTTTTATGTTTTCAAAATTCCAAATACCTGTATCATCTGTAGTAAAGGTATATTCTGCTTTACCTTTTTGACTTTTTAATGTGATATTTGCATTTGCAAAGCCTGCCTCTTCTTTTTCCATAATACCGTTGTTGTTTCCATCAAGCCAAACCTTACCACCAATTGATGATGCAGTTTGTAGGCCTGCTGCCAAACTTACAGTATTATTTGATTCAAAATCAAAATAATCTGTATAACCAACATTATTCTCTGTGCTTGTAATGCTATTATTATTTACATCAAATTTTTTACCTTGATTAGAGAACCAATAGCTTTGAGGGGCAGTAAATCTTAGCCTATAATTTCCTGGCTCAATACCTTCTACAACTATATTCTGTTCACTTGTATATGCAGATTTTATTACAACATCATAATTATCAACAACTTCAACAAGCACATTTGGTAAAAGTAGTTCATACCTTCCTTTATTACCATTATTATTATCATCTAAAAAAGCAGCAACTTCTAGCTTTGCAGATGTTTGATAGTTTAAAATGCTTTGGTTATCATTTCTTATTGCAAACCCTGGGCTATATTTATAATTGTTGCCATCTATTAGACCTAAGCTTGCTTCAGCAAATTTTACAGGTATATAGTTTTCGTTGTTTTCTACCTTTATTCTATACAATTCTCCAGCAACAACTTCAAAAGCAAAATTGCCTTGTGAATCGGTATTTGCAGCTAAAAAATCAAACCAAATATCATCTTCCTTGTTTTGCAAAATAATTAATTGGTCAGCAAGGGGCGTAGAGCCATCCAACAAGGCTGTACCTGTTAATTTAACCTTTGATTGTGCTTCTGTGTTACTTACCACATTAGTATCCAATACATTGGCCATGGAAATTTCCCCTGCCATTGCTGTGGTTGTCACCAACAACAAAATTAATAATATATATAATAAACGACGCATTTAAACATATCTCCTTAAAGCAAAATATTAGTTATACTTTACCATAAAACATACCCTTATGCAATTAATTAGGCCACTTATAAAGAATAATGCTATAAAATTTACACATAAAAAAAAGAGGCTTAAAGCCTCTTTACACTGTTATTATTATGCTGGGTTAGGAGCATCAACAGGGCAAACACCAGCGCAAGCACCACAATCGATACAAGCATCAGCGTCGATTACATAGATATCACCTTCAGAAATAGCTTCTGTTGGGCATTCTGGTTGGCAAGCACCACATGCGATGCAGTCATCATTAATTACATATGCCATAAAATATCCTCCTAAATTAATATAAGTTATGCAAGCATAAGCTATAAACCTTAGTTGCTTTATATATGTTAACATGTATATAATTTGTTAGTCAAGACAAACAATTGTGATTTTATTATTTTAAGTTGATAATTTTATATGTTACATGTTATAATTAATACCTAAATTATTTTAAGCATTTTGGAGGATGGAAATGTACGAACTTACTTGCTGTTCCACAGCAGATATGCCACAGAGCTTTTTTGATAATAGAAATATAAAATATGCTATGTTTCACTACCTTATGAACGGTGAAGAATACCCTGATGACTTAGGCAAAACAATGAGTTTTGACGAGTTTTATAATAGAATAGAAAAAGGCGCTATGCCTACCACATCTCAAGTAAACGTAGAGCAATATACTGAAATGTTTACCCCTATATTAAAGGCTGGTAAAGATATTTTGCACATTTGTTTATCATCTGGAATATCTGGATCATATAACAGCGCAATAATTGCACAAAATAATTTACAAAAAAAATATCCTGATAGGAAAATATATGTAGTTGATAGCTTAGCTGCATCATCTGGTTATGGTTTACTTGTAACACTAGCAGCTGATAAAAGGGATGAAGGCATTGGCATTGAAGAGCTTTATACTTGGCTTGAAGAAAACAAATTAAATATTCACCATTGGTTTTTCACAAACGATTTAACCCATTTAAAGCGCGGTGGCCGTGTTTCAGCAACAAGCGCAGCATTGGGCAACTTGCTTAACATTTGCCCATTAATGAACGTTAGCAACGCCGGCAAACTTATACCCCGCGAAAAAATAAGAGGTACAAAAAAAGTTTTAAAAGAAATGTTCAAAATGATGCAAACCCATGCCGAAGGTGGAAATAACTATAATAGCTATTGTTACATTAGTAACTCTTTAAGGCAAGAACTTGCAGAAGAGCTTGCTGGCATGATAGAAGCAGAGTTCCCTAAATTAAAAGGCAAAGTTATGATAAACAGTATAGGTACAGTTATAGGTGCACATACAGGCCCTGGAACTGTTGCATTATTCTTTGTTGGCGATAAACGAATAGACTAAGAGCTGAAAAGCTCTTTTTATTTTAATTAAATTATTATTATGTTATAATACTAATAATATTTTAAAACCTTGGAGGTTTATATGTTAAAAAAAATAATAGCAATTGTTTTAATATTTATACTTGCTTTTACAAGCATGGCTTTTGCCGAAAACCAAGATCCAACCCCTATTACCCCCTATACTTTGGATACTGTACCTTTAAATAACGAAGGCCAACACCATTATTTGTTGCTATGTACAGACCAATGGGATTTTAACCCCAACCGTTTAGGCAATACAGATGGAATACTTTTGCTTACATTGGATACACGGGTTAAAAGGGTTATGTTAACCTCCTTTTCAAGGGATATATTAGTACAAAGGCCAGATGGAGTTATAGGTAGAATTACTTTTATAGCAAAAAACTATGGCCCTGAAGCCTTATGCGATATTATGAGCACACACTTTGGTGTTAAGATTGAAAAGTATATACTTTTTGATATGAAACACGTTGAAAACATAATAGACCATATAGGTGGTGTTGATATAGAAGTTAACAATGCAGAGGCAAGATATTTAAAAAGGTATGCTATACCAAGGGATTCCACGATACCACAAATGGATTTAGAAGGTAAATACCTATTTGATGGCCATGCCTCAGTTATATATATGAGAATACGCAAAGTTGGTAATGGTGACTATGGTAGAACACAAAGGGTTAGAACAGTATTAAGTACAATTGCTGATAAGTGCAAGGTTATGGACGCAAAACAAGCTGAGGACCTTTTAGGTGCAATTATAGATAATATAGGGTTAACAAATTTATCTTTAGCAGATATGTTTACAGCATTAGGCTATGCCCTAGATTTGCGTGGTGCAGAGGTAAAACAGCTTAGTATACCAGGCAGCGATGCCCATAAAGTTATAATGTATGCAGGTATGATAGTTATGGATTTAGATTATGATAAAGCGCGAAAATCCATATCAGATTTTTTAGGGGACTCCTTCTTAGTTGTAGATTAATGAATAATATTATTGATAATATAAAAAGCTTTAAAAGCAATATTGTACAAGAGATTAGTGATAAGGATATTATTTTATTCCATTTAGAGAATAACCCTAAGTGTTTTACCCGTGAAAGTACAACAGCCCATATTACTACTGCTGCTTGGGTAGTTAATAAAACTTGGGATAAGGTGCTTATGGTATACCACAACATATATAAGTCTTATTCATGGACGGGTGGCCATGCAGATGGCGATAAAAACTTATTAAATGTTGCCATAAAGGAAGTTGAAGAAGAAACTGGGCTAAGTAAATTAAAAATAATAAGCGAAAAACCTATTTCCTTAGAAATACTAACTGTTGATGGACATATTAAAAGAGGTAGCTATGTATCAAGCCACCTTCACCTAAACATAAGCTATTTGTTTGAAGCAGATGCGCAAGATAAATTAAGGGTTAAACCTGATGAAAATAGCGATGTAAAATGGTTGCCTTTGGATAGTTTGGATAAATATGTAAATGAAAAATGGATGCTAGAAAACATATATAATAAGCTTATAAAAAGATGTGCTGAAATTAGGAGAAATTATGAGCGACCTTGCATTTGAATTTGATAACAACTTTTTTGTATATAGAGTTGGAGCCCTTATTATTAGAAACAATAAATTGCTTATGGCTACAAACCCTAATGTAACCTTTTACTATACAGTAGGTGGCCGTGTTTTGTTTGGCGAAACATCTGAAGAGGCAGTAGTTAGGGAAGTACGCGAGGAAATTGGCATTGAGCTTGAAATAGAAAGGCTTGTATATGTAAACGAATGTTTTTACAGAATTGGTAAAAATAAAATGTTTGCCCATGAAATAGCTTTGTACTATATTATGAAAGATGATGATGCCCTAGATAATATAACTATGACATATGTGGATGGAACTTATAAAAACACACTTAAATGGTTTGATATAGCCGATTTAAATAAGCAACATATTTACCCTGAGTTTTTACAAACAGAGCTACTCAACATAGGTAAAAACATAAAACACATAATAAGTAAATCTTAATAATAAAAAAGCGTTGATATATATCAACGCTTTTTATTTTATTCATCTAATTCATCTAGAAGTTCAAAATCTGGATCTTCATCCACTACTGAATCTTCATCCTCAAAACCGCCACCATTAGCTAATATTTTCTTTTCACTAATTTCTGCGCGGATAATTGCATCAACTTCTGTAGCAATATCTGGATTTTCTTTTAAGAATATCCTTGCATTTTCCCTACCTTGACCAATTTTTTGATCATCATAGGAGAACCATGCACCACTCTTTTTAATAATATCCCTTTCAACTGCCATATCTAGTAAAGTACCTTCTTTACTAATACCTTCACCAAATATAATATCAAATTCACAGGTACGGAATGGTGGCGCAACTTTATTTTTGCTTATTTTTACCTTTGTGCGGCTACCAACAACATCTTGCCCAAGTTTTAATTGCTCGCCCCTTCTTACTTCCATACGTACAGATGCATAGAATTTTAAAGCACGGCCACCTGGTGTTACCTCTGGGTTACCAAACATAATACCAACCTTTTCACGTAATTGGTTTATAAATATAACAGCTGTATCTGTTTTGTTTACAATACCGCTTAATTTACGTAGAGCTTGGCTCATAAGCCTTGCTTGAACGCCTATAAAACTTGCGCCCATTTCGCCTTCAATTTCAGCCCTCGGCACTAAGGCTGCAACGCTATCTATAACCAATGCATCAACTGCGCCACTTCTAATAAGCATTTCTGCTATTTCAAGGGCTTGTTCACCATTGTCAGGTTGGGATATATAAAGGTTGTCAATATCAACGCCTATATTTTTAGCATAAACAGGGTCAAGGGCATGTTCAGCATCTATAAAAGCACAAATGCCGCCCCTTCTTTGGGCTTCTGCAATAACATGTAATGCAACGGTTGTTTTACCAGAACTTTCAGGCCCATATATTTCAGTAATTCTACCACGTGGAATACCGCCAACACCTAATACCATATCTAGCCCTAAATCTCCAGTGGGTATAACGTTTATATCCTGCATGGGGGTATCACCATACTTTAATATAGCGCCCTTTCCATAAGCCTTTTGCACATCATTTAAAGCCCTTGTCATAGCTTCTAACTTTTGTGAATTTCCTGTTGCTTTTGCGTCAACTATTGTTTTTTCAGCCTTTTTTCTTGCCATGTTTCCTCCTATGCTCCTTTTAGAGCCTTTTTATTTTTAATAAAATAATCCACACCAGATATTATTGTCATTATAAGCGCCAATACAATTAGTATTTGCTTAATTGGGAACGAGCCAAAGGGCGCGTTATTTGTAAAGTAAAATATTAGTGCAAGCATTTGCAGGCTTGTTTTATATTTTCCATACTTGCTTGCTGCTATTACAACATTTTGTGTTGAGGCTACAAGCCTTAAACCATCAACCGCAAGTTCACGACACAGTATTATAATAAATACATATGCTGGTAGTTCGTTTAAAGAAACAAACATACACATTGTGCTTAATACAAGCAATTTATCTGCAACAGGGTCAATAAATTTACCAAAATTGGTAATTAAATTATATTTGCGAGCAATTGCTCCATCAAGGAAGTCTGTAGCTGCTGCAACTAAATATATTATTAAACCTATTATTCTTGCTGCTGGTGTATTTATATACAAAGCAATAACAATAAATGGAATTAGCAATACCCTTGCAATAGATAGTTTGTTAGATATGTTCATACTATACCCCCATCCACTCGCCATACAAATCATAAGTATCTGCTTTTACAATTTTAACATTATAAAATTGCCCAAGCTTTACATTCTTGTTTATAGGCATAAGTATTTCACCATCAACATCAGGGGCTTCATACTGCGACCTACAATGTATAAAACCATCACTACCAATTTTTTCAACAAGCACCTCGCGTTCTGTGCCCACATGTTTTTGGTTATTTTCCATTGATATTTCAGCTTGTAATTCCATAAGCCTATCAAGCCTATTTTTCTTTATATCTTCATCAATTTGGTTTGGAAGTTTTGCAGCAATAGTGCCTTCCTCTATACTATATGTAAAAGCGCCTAGGCGGTCAAACTTAAACTCATTAACAAAGTTAAAAAGTGTGTCAAACTGCTCTTCCGTTTCGCCAGGGAAGCCCACTATAATTGTTGTTCTAATAGCAAAGCCCCTATTCTTTGCCACTGTAAGCAAGTTTTTAAAATCCTCAGGTGTTCCACGCCTATTCATAGCCTTTAAAACTTGGGGATCATAATGTTGTAAAGGTATATCAATATATTTGCATATATTATCATACTTACTCATAACATCAAGAAGTTCCATGCTCATTGTGTCTGGGTAGCAATAAAGCAATCTTATCCATTTTATACCTTTAATTTGGGCTGCCTTTTCCAACAACTGTGGAAGGCTTGGTTTTTTATATAAGTCTATACCATAACGGGTAGTATCCTCCGCTATAAGTATAAGCTCACTTACACCTTTATCTGCTAAAGCTTGCATCTCGGCAAGTACATCCTCCATAGGTACTGACCTGTACCTACCCCTAATAATGGGTATTGCGCAAAATGTACAGCTATTATTGCAGCCTTCTGCAATTTTAACATACGCTGTATGTTTGGGTGTACTTAATATTCTTTTTCCTTGTAGTGCAACTTTAATTCTATCACAAGCAGCAAAGCGTTCGCCTGTTAACGCCTTTTTAATATGTTGTAAAGTATTTAGGTATTGTTCAACACCAATAAGCAAATCAAGCTCTGGAATTTCATCAAGCAATTCCTTTGCATAGCGTTGAGATAAACAACCTGTAGCTACAAGTAGTTTACATTTATTAGCCTTATATTTAGCAAGTTCAAATATAGTGCTTATACTTTCCTCTTTAGCATCATGTATAAAAGCACAAGTATTTACAATTAAAATATCAGCCTTGCTATAATCATTAACAATATTATATTCCTTGGATAGTTGATATAGCATTATTTCAGTATCAACAGTATTTTTAGAACAACCAAGGGAAACAACAGCAACAGAGTATATTTGTGACCACAGCCTTTCAAAATAATCTTATATATTATACCATTTTAAAATAGGGTTTTCAATTAAAGGATTTATCTACTGCACTTTTAGCAATATCATATGAAAAACCTTTGCGCATTAATGCCTGCATCGTTTTTTGTTTTGCCATAATTTCATCTATATTAGCATACCTTTTTATGTATTTTTCGGCAAAACTTTGGGCTTGTATTAATGCCTCATCCTCATAATTGCACGCGTAAAGAGCATCCTCTATCATTGTTTTACTTATGCCCTTCATTGCCAATTCATTTACTATTCTAAATTCACCAACATTTGAAGATAACCTATATTTCACCCAATTTTCTGCAAAGCTTTTATCATCTAAAAGTTTTTCTTTTTTAAGCCTTTCAACAACAGCCTTTATTACATCTTCACTATAGCCCTTTTCTTTAAGTTTTTCACTTATTTCAAAGCAGCTTCTTGCCCGCATAGAAAGGTAGGCAACCGCCTTATGTAAGGCCTCTTTTTTAAGGGAAATATCTAAAGCCTGTAAAAAATTTGCCTTATCAATAATATCCCCTTCTGCAACAGGGTTTTGAGCGTATACATTTTTTGATATAACTATTTCTAGTTCATTATTAATTTCTATTTTAACTTGCTTTTTATATACTTTTAGCAAAGTTATAACATCATCCGCCATTTTTACCCCTTATAATAATATTTTTGATACCAGTTTAACAGGGCTTCATTAAGCTTTGAAAAATGCCCATTACGCCATTCCTTAGCCCCATTATTTAAACTTACAAAGCACATGTTGTTTTCCCTATCATAAAACATGCCTTGTACTGCCCCATAAGCAAAGCCTTGGTGCCCATAAATTATATTTTTTGCTATACGTTTATCATCAATTATTAATGTGCCTAAGCCATGATATAGTTTACGTTCTGGTTTCGGGTATTCTGCCATTGGTTTTTCCATAAGCTTTAGCATATCTTTTGTTACTATACTATCACCAGCCAAAACCGCCTTTGTAAGCGTTAGCAAATCAATAGCACTAATATGTATGCCACCAGCTGATTTTATATAGTGATATTCTATAGGCCTATTTTGATAATCTAAATTATTTTGATATACATCTAAGTCAAACTTGTAATCTGGCTTATTGGATTTTGGGAATACCCTATATATTTCAGCAATATCAACCTCTAAGTTTGGGAACATATATATATTTATATTTAAAGGTTTTGCTATATATATGTTTATGTTTTGTTGAAGGCTTAAGCCTGTAGTTTTTTCAATAATATACTCAAGCATCCCTGCCGCAAGGTTTGAATATTCAAATTTTTCACCAACTTTATTGTTTGAAAACCGAATAACTTCATCTATTTTTTTAGGATTACTAAACGCATTAAAGTAAAGCTCGCTATCAATTATTGTTGATGTATGGCTCATTAAATGCTTAATTTTTATTGGTTTATCATCCTTTGGGTTTTTTATGGTTGATGTAAAATACTTTGAAATATCATCTTCTACATTCAACACATTTTGTTTTTGCAGAATAATAATAAGCAAAGCCACAATAAACTTTGTTATAGATGCTATTCTATATTTTGTATCGATATTGGTTTCATCCCTAAGGTTAAATGTTCCAGCATTTACTGTACAAACTTCGCCCTTTGTGTTTGTAAAGGCTATGCTTGTGCCCACAACTGAATGTTTTTTTAATATGGAAAGCAGTTCGGCACTACTTTCCATATTAATATTATTTAAATTATTTAATTGCTTTATTTTAGGCCTTCTGCCAAGAACGGTTGACAAGCAAGAATAAGCAATTGTTTTTATTGTATTTATCATATTATTGGTTTACTCTACCTGATGCTTCTGCAAGCATTTTTTGTTTTAAATCATACAAAGGTTTACTTAAATCCACCTTATAGCGTTGTGGTTGATGAATTCTTTTATATTCATCCCAAAATGTGCTTCTTTCTTCCTTCGCATAAGCTTGAATTTCCATAAGGCTTGGGCTCTCGTAAACAAGTTTACCATCTTTATAAATTGGAACAAGCAACTCACGCAATGTGTAATTTGTTAATGTCATCTTTTTCCAAGTATCAATAGGGTCAAAAATTGTAAGAGGTTGGCTTTCATCATAAACTTCATCAATAAGTGCAATTAAATCTGCAATAGCATGGTTTGTTGCTTTATCATAAATTCTGTAAAGGGTTTTAAAACCTGGGTTTGTTACCTTTGCAGGGTTTTCAGAAAGCTTAATTCTTGGGTGCATTTCACCATTCACTTCCTCTACGGAAAGCTTATAAACACCGCCTAACGCAGGGTTGCTTTGGCTTGTGATCATTCTTGTACCAACGCCCCATGAATCAACCCTTGCCCCTTGTGCCTTTAAATCCCATATAACTTCTTCATCAAGGTCGCTACTAGCAAATATCTTAGCTTCAGGGAATCCAGCGTCATCAAGCATTTTACGCGCCTTTATACTCAAATAAGCAAGGTCTCCACTATCAAGCCTAATACCAACTGGCTTGTGCCCTTTTTCTCTTAGCTCTTCAAACACCTTTATAGCATTTGGAACTCCGCTTTTTAAAGTGTTGTATGTGTCAACTAATAGCATACAACTATCTGGGTAAATATCAGCATAGGCTCTAAAAGCGTCAAGCTCTGTAGGGAAAGACATTACCCAACTATGAGCATGGGTTCCAGATGCTGGTATGTTATAAAGCATGCCAGTTAATACATTGCTAGTACCAGTACAACCAGCAATTATAGCAGCCCTTGCTCCATATATACCAGCATCAGGCCCTTGGGCACGTCTTAACCCAAATTCAAGCACCTTATCACCATCAGCAGCTTGTACAACACGTGAAGCTTTTGTAGCTATCAAAGTTTGATGGTTTACTATATTAAGCAATGTTGTTTCTAAAAGTTGTGCTTCCATAATAGGGGCATAAACTCTTATAATAGGCTCCATTGGGAAAACCATTGTGCCTTCCTTTACGGCATAAATATCCCCAGTAAACTTGAATGTGGAAAGCATATTTAAAAAGTCCTCATCAAATAAATTAAGCGACCTTAAATATGCCAAATCATCTTTACTAAAATGCAAGTTTTCAATATATTCTATAACCTGTTCTAAACCTGCCGCTGTTGCATTCGCTGTTATATCGCCCTGTTTTCTGTAAAACAAGTCAAAAACAGCTTTGTTTTGGCTCATGCCATGTTTATAATAGCCATACATCATTGTTAGCTCATACAAATCCGTCATCATAGTTAAATTTCTCATACTATACCTCCTTAGGAAGTTCAAAAGTAAAATTATATGTACTTAGTACAAAAGTAATAAGTGATACCAGTAAGGCTAGTTGGCTTATTTCTGCTGTAAAAAAGATTTGTTTTAAATTTATTGCAAAGCTTATTACCACTAATAAAGCATTAGCAACAAGCAACCTTGGCTTGCTGTTTAACTTAATTAAAGTATACACCACAAAGCTAAATATTGTAATAATTAAGGCAATAAAAACATAGTTGTAATTTTTTAATATAGCATAAAAGGCAAACAAATATGTAAAAGGCATTATTATAAGCACATTGTTTAAATTTTTATATTTTATTAACCTATATATAAATATAGTGCTTGCTATTAACCACATGGCAATGCTTAAAAGTTGTGATACCCTATAATCGCCAATATAGAGGCTATCCGTCCTTAAGCCCTCAATTATACTGCGACCTATACCATACAGTAATAAATAATACAAAAATGCATCACCATCTTTTTTAAGTTTTTTACGTTTGCACCAAATTATAAAAAAACTAATTATGTTCCAAACAAACTCATAAAAAAACGTAGCCATATGCCATGTATAACTTCCATTTTGGGGAACTAATATAGCAAATGGAAAAAATTGTAAGCTTTTATTTGTAACTTCACGCCCATAGGCTTCAATATTAAAATAATTTCCCCAACGCCCTATTGCTTGAGCAAGTATAACGCCAATAATAATTGTATCTAGCATTACAGCAAGTTTTATATTTTTCTTTTTGCAGAAAATTATCATTACTAAAATTCCTGCAATTATTCCGCCATATATTGCTAAGCCACCGTTCCAAATATAGAATATTTCCAAAGGTCTTTTTGCAAAATGGCTTATATTAAACAATACATAATATAGCCTTGTACCCACAATACCTATTGGAATAGCCCAAAGGGAAAAGTCTATAACCGTATCTTTAGGTAATTTTTTACGTTTTTCCTCACTTATACTCACAAGCAAAGCCGCAACTATTCCTAAAAAAATCATCACCGCATACATATGTATTGTTCCAAATAAATATTTTACGCTAGCTAAAGCCATATAATCACACCCTATAAGCTTTGTATATAAACCTTCATATCCTCATCATATTCTTTTACAAGCACTCTTATCATTTCCTTTTTACTTGTAGGAACATTTTTACCAACATAATCAGCACGGATAGGTAATTCCCTATGCCCTCTATCTATAAGCACTGCAAGCTGTATTCGGTTGGGTCGCCCAATATCCATAATTTGATCCAAAGCCGCGCGAACAGTCCTGCCAGTGTATAGAACATCATCAACTATAACTACAGTTTTACCTTGAATATCAAAAGGCAAATTATAACCTGATAATTGAGGGTCTTTTGCTGTTAAGGTTAAGTCATCCCTATACCAAGTTATATCAATTTCACCAACAGGTACTTTTACACTTTCAAAGCTTTCTATATAGTTTTGAATATAAAAGGCTAGAGGGATACCTCTGCTTTTTATACCTATTAAGCAAAGCCCCTCTACGCCTTTATTTTTTTCCACAATTTCATGGGCAATACGGGCTAAAGCACGCTTCATACCCTGTTCATCCATAATTATGGATTTTTTAACATCTTCCATTTGTAACCTCTACCACTCTGTGGGGTAAAATTCAACTGGGTTATCTATATGTTTACCATTTTTTTCCAATGTGCTAAGCAAAAATTCTACATTTACCTGTTTATCATATGGGGTTATAGCAAAATCATTATAATCCGTCCTAGACGAAATTCTTGCTGGAATAATTCTAAAGGCATTATATTCTGCAACACCATTTAAAACCTTAAAACGAATTTGAAATATAAATGTAGACATATCACTTGGTTTGTTGTTACCTGCAAAGGAGCAATTGCCCAAGGAATAAACTATATATTTACCCTTATATTCCTCAATGGGGTTAATTCTATGGCTATGATGGCCAAGCACTAAATCCGCCCCTGCATCTACAGCAATTTTACCAAGTTTTTGTTGGTTATTATTAGGCCAATAGTCCTTTTCCTCTCCCCAATGGAAGCTAGTAATAACTATGGGGTATTTTTCCTTAGCAGCCTTAACATCCTCTGGAACTTGTTCAAAAAGCTTAGGGTATAAGCCATTAAATGTTTGGTATGAAAGCATTGCAATATCAACACCTTTTACGCTATATACACCCATTTGCTTTGCTGTTGAATAAACTATGCCTGCCTCGTCAAGGGTTTTTATTGTTTCTTCAAGGCCTGCCTCACCATGGTCTAATACGTGATTGTTTTCAAGTGCCACCGCCTCAATGCTTGATTTTGTTAGCATTTCAACATATTCAGGTGGTGCAGAAAATAAGAATTGATTGTTTTTCTTTTCCCTATTTATAGGTTCAGTTGTAAGGGTTCCTTCAAAATTTACCAAGGTCATATCATCATTTTGAAATATATCCAAAACATTCCTAAAGGGGAAGGCTACATCGCCCCCCTGTTTATCTAATTCCTTATCAAAAAGTGATTTCTTTTTATTTCTAATATCCCCGCCTATTGTAACATCACCAGCTGCGGTAATTGTAATTTGAACAGAGCCATCTGCCTCGTGAATATCTGGTTCTTGGAAAAATTCTGGAATATCCTCACCTTCCAATACAACGCCATGATCCACGCTTTCATCTATGTTCAATATGTCATTAAGAGATATTTCTTCCTCTGCAATAGCAACACCAAATATTTGTATAATACAAAGGAATAGTATAATAATTTTTTTCATATTTTCCTCCTTTAGAGGGTGCTAACAAACTCACCAATTAAGCCAAGGGCTTTAATCAGCTTCTCCTCCGATGTGGCATAACTACAACGAATATAACCTTCACCACTAGCGCCAAAGGCTGTGCCTGGTACACATGCCACCTTTTTTTCCTTTAGCAATTTTGTACAGAATTCATCACTAGATATTCCTAAGCTTTTAATAGATGGGAATATGTAGAATGCTCCCATAGGCTCAAGGCAATCCAAGCCAATTTGTTTAAAACCATGCACCATAAGCCTACGGCGTTGATTATAACTTTCCTTCATTAGCCTAATATCTTCATAATCATTATCTCTACCAGTTTTTAAAGCTTTTTCAGCGGCTACTTGGCTTTGTGTTGAGGCGCACATAATTGTATATTGGTGCACCTTTAACATTTGGCTTATAAGTTCCTCAGGCGCACAAACATAACCTATACGCCAGCCAGTCATAGCAAAGGCTTTGCTAAAACCATTTATTGTAATTGTTCTTTCCCACATTCCATCAATAGCTGCAACAGCTATATGGGCATCATTGGAATAGTTAAGCTCAGCATAAATTTCATCACTTATAACAATAAGGTCATGCTTTATAATAACCTTAGCTATTTCCTCAAGCTCTTGTTTTCCAAGTATTGCGCCTGTTGGGTTGTTGGGGTAAGGCAAAATAACTGCCCTTGTTTTGGGTGTAATAGCATTTTCTAACTGTTGTGCAGTAAGCTTAAAACCATTGCTTGCATCTGTAACTATTGGCACAGGGTTGCCCCCAGCAAAAACTACGTTAGGACTATAGCTAACATAACTTGGCTCTGGCACAAGAACATCTTCACCGTTTTCAATAAGAACCCTTAAAGCAAGGTCAATTGCTTCGCTTGCGCCTATTGTTACAATAATTTCTGTTTTTGGATCATATTTAGCACCAAACCTGCTATGAATATAATATGCAATTTCTTTTCTAAGGCTTTCGTTACCTGCATTTGATGTATATTGGGTTTTACCTTGAACTAAGCTTACTATTGCCTCATTGCGTATATGGTAAGGCGTAATAAAGTCTGGCTCGCCAACCCCTAGGGATATTGCCCCAGGGATTGTTGATGCTACATCAAAGAACTTACGTATACCCGACCTTGGCACATCAACAATTTTAGAGTTTAGGTATTTTGAGTAGTCCATACTCACGGTGAAACCACCAACCTATCATCGCCATCTATTTGCTCAAAAATAACACCTTCAGATTTGTATCGCTTTAATATAAAGCTTGTGGATGTGCTTATAACAGTATCAAATGTTGAAAGTTTTTCACTTACAAATAATGCTAGTGATTTTAAATCTTGAGCCTCAACCATAAGTAAAAGGTCGTATTCACCACTCATTAAATATAGGCCTTTAACCTCATTAAAGTGGTATAACCTTGATGCTAAAGCATCAAAACCCTGTTCCCTTTGAGGGGTAACCTTAACTTCTATCAAAGCTTCCACAAAGGATCTATCTGTTTTATCCCAGTTTATAATGGGCAAATATCTTAATATAATTTTATCATCTTCAAGTTGTTGTAAAGCTTCAGCAACAGCATTCACATCTTTACCAGTCATAACCGCAAGTTGTTCTAATGGAACCCTGCAATCTTTACGCAAAATCCTAATTAACTCATGTTGTAAATCTAACATAAAAAATCTCCTTTAAAATAGGCCAATTGTGTTGCCATTTTCATCAATATCTATATTATTTGCCGCAGGAATTTTTGGTAGGCCAGGCATTGCTATAATCTCCCCAGTGTAAACAACTACAAAGCCCGCTCCAGACGAAAGCTCAACATTTTTTACATTTATTTCAAAATGCTCAGGGCAATTTAGTTTTTTAGCATCATCACTAAAGGAATACTGTGTTTTTGCTACACATATAGGTAAATTACCAAAGCCCTTTGCCTCTAAATCATTAATTATATTGCTTGCGTTTGCAGTATAAACCACATTATCAGCACCATATATCTTTTTAGCTAAAGCCTCAATTTTAGCTTTTAAACCAACATTTAGTTCATAAGCAAACTGTGCTATTGGCTTAGGGTTTCCCTCCACTGTTTTAACAACAGTATGGGCTAAATCTTCAGCACCTTTTCCACCCTCACCGTATGCATTGCTAAGTTCACAGGCTATATTGTTTTCCTTCATAATTGCTTTTAATAGCTTAACTTCCGCATCAGTGTCCATATAAAACTTATTTATAGCAACTACAACAGGTACATTATATGTTTCTTTCAACCTTTTTGCATGGGCTATAAGGTTTTTTGTTCCCTCTTTTAATGCATCAAGATTTTCTATATTATAATCTTTAGTTCCGCCTTGGTATTTTAAAGCCCTAATTGTAGCAACAAGAACTACTGCATTGGGGAATATATTTGCCTTACGGCATTTAATATCTAAGAACTTTTCAGCACCAAGGTCGGCACCAAATCCCGCCTCAGTGATAACATAATCTGCTAAATTCATAGCTGTTTTTGTAGCTATTATGCTATTGCAACCATGGGCAATATTGGCAAAGGGTCCACCATGCATTAGGCAAGGAGTTCCCTCTATTGTTTGAACAAGGTTTGGTGCAAAGGCGTCTTTTAATAGTACTGTCATGGCTCCTGCTGCATTTAATTGACCCGCTGTTATTAACTCGCCCTCATAGCTTTTGCCTACAACTATGTTTGAAAGGTTTTGTTTTAAATCATTTAATGAATTTGATAGGCAAAATGTTGCCATAATTTGGCTTGCTGCTGTAATTACAAAGCTATCTTGCCTTGGAACGCCATTTTTATTACCACCTAAGCCTGATATTAATTGGCGTAATTGCCTATCGTTAACATCAAGGCATCTATGCCAAGTAACCTCCCTAGGGTCTATATTTAATTGATTTCCCTGTTGTATATGGTTATCAATCATAGCGGCAAGAAGGTTGTTGGCTGCTGTAATAGCGTGCAAATCACCTGTAAAGTGTAAATTTATATTCTCCATGGGCAACACTTGTGATAATCCACCGCCTGTTGCTCCACCTTTTACGCCAAAAACTGGACCCAATGAAGGCTCCCTAAGTGCTAACATGGCATTTTTACCAATGTACTGCATACCATCTGCCAAACCAACGCTTATAGTTGTTTTGCCCTCACCTGCAGGTGTGGGGTGCATGGCTGTAACAAGAATTAGTTTTGCCTTTTTTTCTTTATCTTTAACGGTATTTACATCAAGCTTAGCTATGTATTTACCATACATAGAAAGTTGTTCTTCGCTTATATTAAGCTTATTTGCTATTTCCGTAATTGGTTTTAATTGTGCTTTTTGAGCTATTTGTAAATCATTAGTCAAATATATCACCTTCCCAAACAAAGATTATCTTATTATTATACTTCACATACACAAAAACATCAAGAAAAGCTATATATTATTACAAAAAAACCACTGTTAAACACATATAATTGTATATTTAGCTTGACAGCCCTATTTATTATATTTATAATAAAAATGCTATGATTAAGGCAAGTAACATTAATTAAGCTTTAAGAGAGTTCCTGTTTGGTGAAAAGGAATAGCCGCTTAATGTGAATACACTTATGAGCCCATTGTTGAAATAATAGTAGGCAATGACGGTGCGCCGTATACAGCGTGAACATGAAAACATGTAAGGTCTTTTAAAGATAAACGGAAGTGGTACCGTGGCATTATGTCGCCTTCCCCATAGGGGTGTGGCGTTTTTTTATTTTTCAGGAGGTTATTATGATACCAAATTTTGCTGATAGGTTTAATGGCATAACAGGTAGTGCCATACGTGAAATTTTTAAGCTGATTGCTAAACCTGGCGTTATATCCTTTGCTGGTGGCAACCCTGCACCGGAAGCTTTGCCTGATGATTTAGCAGGCAATATTGCTGCAAAGGTAATAAAGGATGACGGTAAACGCATACTTCAATATGGTGCAACTGAGGGCTACCCTCCCTTTGTAGAATCCCTAACAAGTTATTTGGAAAATAAATTTGGTTTTGATTTTAGCCAAAACAAGGTGCTTCCAACAACGGGCTCTACACAAGGTATGGATTTGTTATGTAAGGCATTTATTAACCCGGGTGATGTTATAATAACTGAAAATCCAACATTCCTTGGCAATATGCAAGCAATGCGCCTATACCAAGCAAAGCTTGTAGGCGTTGACTGCGATAATGAAGGTATAATTATAGAGGACCTTGAAACTGCAGTAAAAAAATATAAGCCAAAAATGTTATATATTATACCAACATTCCAAAACCCAGGTGGCACTACGTTAAGCTTAGAAAGACGTAAAAAAATAGTTGCTTTAGCTAAAGAATATGGCTTTATTGTAGCAGAAGATGACCCCTATGGTGATTTACGCTTTACTGGTGAAAGCCTTCCCACAATAAAAAGTTTTGATACAACAGGCAATGTAGTATACTTAGGTAGCTTTTCAAAGATAATTTCCCCAGGAATTCGCGTTGGCTATATGGTAGGCGAGGAAACAATTATTAGAAAATGCACAATAGGCAAACAATCCTCTGATGTGCATACCGCAAACTTAACCCAAGCAATTGTAGATAAGTTTTTAAGGGAAAATATGCTCGAAAGCTTAATAAGCAAAATAAAAGAAGATTATAGTGTAAAAATGGAAACTATGCTTGAGGCTTTAGCTGATTTTCCAGAAGGTACAGAGTATACAAAGCCTGAGGGTGGGATGTTTATATTTGTTAAGCTTCCCGAGGGTATAAATGCAATAGAGCTTTTAAACGTAGCAGTTGCAAATAATGTTGCCTATGTTCCAGGAACCCATTTTTATACAGATGGCGGCAGGGAAAACACTTTAAGGTTAAACTTTACAAATAGCAGTTTGGATAGCATAAAAACAGGTATGAGTGCTTTAGCAAAAATATTTAAAGATAATAAAGGAGCAAATTAATATGCATATTTTAGATATACTTAAGGAACGTGGCTTTATTGCCCAAGTTACATTTGAAGAGGATTTATATAAGCTTTTAGATAAAGAACAAGTTAGCTTTTACCTAGGTGTTGACCCTACAGCTAACAGTATGCATATTGGTCACTTTATACCAATTATGCTTATGGCTCACCTTCAAAGGGCTGGTCATAGGCCAATTGCCCTTTGTGGTGGTGGCACCGCAATGATTGGCGACCCTAGCGGTAAAACAGATATGAGAAAAATGCTTACAAAGGAAAAAATTGCCGAAAACATTGCAAGCATTAAAAAACAAATGGAAAAGTTTATAGATTTTAGTGATGGTAAGGCTATTATTGTAAATAATGCTGATTGGCTTTTAAATTTAAACTATGTAGATTTTTTAAGGGAAATTGGCGCATCATTCTCTGTTAATAGAATGCTTACAGCAGAATGCTATAAAAGAAGAATGGAAACTGGCCTTACATTCCTCGAATTCAACTATATGATAATGCAAAGTTACGACTTTTTAAAACTTTATAAAGACCATGGTTGCAAACTTCAAATAGGCGGCGACGACCAATGGAGCAATATGCTATCTGGTGCCGATTTAATTAGGCGTAAAGAACAAGGCGAAGCATTTGCTTTAACTTGTAAGCTGATTATGACCCACGATGGTAAAAAGATGGGTAAAACAGAAAAAGGTGCTTTATGGCTAGACCCCGAACTTACAAGCCCCTACGAGTTCTACCAATACTGGAGAAACGTTGGAGATTTAGACGTTGAAAGATTTTTAGGCTTGCTTACATTCTTACCTATGGATGAAGTTCGTAGGCTTGGCGCCCTTGAAGGCTCTGCAATAAACGAGGCTAAAAAAGTATTGGCCTTTGAAATAACAAAAATTATCCATGGTGAAGAAGAAGCTAAAAAAGCCCAAGAAGCATCTGAATCCTTATTTGGTGGTAAGGCCGATAGTAGCAATATACCAACATTTGAAATAAGCCAAAGCACCTTAAACGAAGACGATAGGCTTACAACTTTATTGCACTTAAGTGGCTTATGCTCAAGTAAATCAGACGCAAGGAAAATGATACAAGCTGGAGCAGTTGCTGTTGATGAAAATAAAGTTAATGATGTAAATGCAAAATTAAGCTGTGATGATATCGGCGATGGTGTTATATTAAGAAGGGGTAAGAAAAACTTCTGCCGTATTGTAGTTATAAAATGATAGCTTATAGAACATTAAAGGCCTATGGTAGCGATGAATTTATAGTACAAAAAAGTAAATTTATTGCATATGCAAGCCCCGCAAGTACCGAAGATGAAGCCAAAGCCTTTATAAGCGCAATAAAAGCTAAACATAGGGATGCAACCCATAATTGCCATGCTTATATTGTTGGCAATAATGCAGAAATAATGCGTTATAGCGATGATGGGGAACCAAGCGGAACTGCTGGAATGCCTATGTTGGATATATTAAAGCAAAGTAATATTGTAAACTGTGTAGTTGTTGCTACAAGGTATTTTGGTGGGATATTGCTTGGTGCTGGTGGCTTGATAAGGGCTTACAGAAAAACTTGTACAACTGGTATAAAAGCAGCTCAGGTTGTTGTTATGGTTCCCACTATACGCGTTTTAGTTGAAGTAGAATACCCTTTTTGGGATAAGCTTTTATACAACTTAAACCTCATGCCTTTAATTATTGAAGGTACAGATTATGGTGCTAATGTAACAACAAAACTACTTATAAAAACAGAGGATTTTGAAAATTCTATGGAAAAAATAAACAATATTACTGATGGCAAGTTTGAACAACTTGTTGAAGAAGAGTTTTTTTATCCATGGAATGATGATATTACAATAGAGGAGTAATATGCACAACAACCTTTACTATTTTGAAAAAGAAGAACAAAAAAATGTTTTTGCCATACACGACATATCCTGCATAGGTAGGTGTTCAACAACTGTAGCCTTGCCTATACTTTCCGCTGTTGGCTATAATACAGGAATATTACCTACAGCCTTATTATCAACCCATACAGGTGAGTTTAAAAATTATTTTGTGCACGATTTAAGTAATGATATTATGCCTATCGCCAAACATTTAAAGGAAGTAGCACTTCCCTTTGATGCAATTTATACAGGCTATTTGGCAGATGCAAAACAAATTGATTTGGTAATAGAAATATTTAATATGTTAAAAAATGATAATACATTAATATTTGTAGACCCTGTATTTGCCGACCATGGAAAGCTTTATGCTATGATGACTATGGCTATTGTTGATAAAATGCGAGAGCTTATAACTAGGGCGGATATAATTGTGCCAAATATAACAGAAGCCCTTTATCTATTAGGCGAGTCTCCAATAACACAGGATATAAGTGAAGAAAACATTTTAAGAATCGCTCAAGATTTAAGCCATTTTGGTCCAAGCAAAGTAGTTATTACCGGAATACAGAATAATGGTAAAATAGGAACATTTTATTTAAATAGTAAAACCAATGAACATGGTTTTGTTTATAACCATAAGTATGAAGGCATATTCCACGGCACAGGTGATGTTATTGCAAGCGTTTTATTAGCAGCATTACTAAAAAACTGCGAGTTTAAAAAAGCCTTGGAAGTAGCTGTGGAGTTTACAAGTAGGTCAATAGAGAAAACCCTGTTGGGTGGCGACCCTTTAAAGTATGGGGTCCGCTTTGAGCAAGTTATCCCTTGGTTAATTAACACTTTAGTATAAGGAGCATAGCATGAGACCATTAATTACTGTAATAGTACCCGTTTATAATGGTGCAATGCTTATATCACAATGCTTAAACGCATTGCATAAGCAAAGCTTTACACGCTTTGTTTGCTATGTAATAAATGATGGCTCAACCGATCAAACCTATAACACAGTAAAAACAATTGCTCAATACGATCCTCGCTTTATAATTATAAATAAGGTAAATGGCGGGGCAAGTAGCGCTAGAAACCACGGCCTTTATAAGGTACAAACTAAATATGTTACATTTTTAGATTGTAACGATATTCCCCTCCCTCATATGTTAGAAAAACTATATAACATGGCCGAAAATTCTAATGCAGATATAGCCATAGCTAGTTTTGCGTATAGCAATAATTATGATGAAAAAAGTATAATTGACGAAAGTGCAATAAATTATATAAATTTAAGCAATATTGATGCAATAAACAAAATGTTGTTAGCCGATGGTGTATCTCAAAAAATGCCCTGTAAGTTATTTAGATATAGCACTATTTTGGATGTGTTTTTTGATGAAAAAGTTCATATAAATGAAGATGCACTATTTTTAATTTCTGCATTCAGGCGTGCATCAATAGTTGTATATACCGAGCAAATAGTAAATATTAGAAAAAACTTTGATTATACTTACCCAAAAGGCTCCGCGGGTAAACGTAGGTTAAGTGCACTAAACGCAAGCCTTTATATAATGAAAGGCTTAGATGACCTTGATAATCAAACTCAATTAAACGGTGTATATTACACGGTAAATAACGCTTTAAAAGTTGCAATAGATTTATATAAACATAAGTCTTCAACATCTACAAAGGCAAAAAAATTAAGTAGCGATATATGCAAACACTACTTAAAAACCTACTTGGGTTTAAAAAATGCCATAAAAAGCAGAAAGCTTTTCTGCCTATTGTTGGCATGGGATTATTCAGTTTTCAGCTTTGTTTATATAAAAGTTTACAAAAAATATAGGCGTATTAAGCTAGCCCATATAAGCAGGCATAACGCAAAAGGCTCCTTGCCCTCAAAGGAAAACATAAAAGAGCTTATGGTACAGCGCGATTCCCTAAATCCAATTAATCGCTCCTGGGCAAGGCTCAAATCAAGAATTTCAAATATATTTAAAAATAATAGTGTTGAGTAGATTAAAAAATTGACTTTACTGCAGAGTAAACTTTAGTATATTTTTTATATTGCTCATTATAAAATAAGCTATTCTCTTTAATTGGCATATATATATTCTTATTACTTATATTAAACCTTGGATCTATACCAAGGCCTTTTAAAGCTAGCATTCCCGCCCCAGCTGCTGCAGCTTCTCCATTATTACTAACATATATAGGTTTATTAAGCACATCCGCCTTTAATTGCATTATTTTTTGTGATTTTGTACTCGTTCCTGCGGCAACAAGGCTATCAATATGAATACCTATGCTTTCTAACATTTCTATGTTCAGCTTTATTTCCATAGTTACACCTTCAATAAGTGCACGAACAAATTCCCCTTGTTTAGTTGATAGTTTTAAACCTAAAATTGCCCCTGCGGAGTTATCATCATTGTATGGTGAGCCTGTACTTGTAAAATGAGGTAATACAATTAAACTTGTTGGATCATTATTCATAATCCCAATAATTTCATCGTAAGGATCATCGTTGTTTGTTTTATTATAAAATTGGTCCTTATACCAGTTAAGTATAATACCCCCAGTATAATTTCCAGGCAAAGTAATAAATTTATTTTGCAATATATGAGGATAACAAGGAAGTCCTAATTTGTAAAGTTCAGGAGTAAACTTATCAAATGTACATACACAAGTTTCAGTAGTACCAAGGGAATAATAACTTTCATTAAAATTTTCACCACATATACCGTAATGTCCACAAGGTTGGTCATGTCCACCTACAACTATAGCACATCCATTTTTTATTCCTAAAGCACTCGACAAATCTACTCCAACATATCCTGCAACTGTACCAGCAGCCTGAACTTTACTAAGCACGCCTTCTTCAATTTTAATATAACTCAAAATATCATTCCACCAGCATAGCTTATGTACATCAAAGCAGCCATTTCTTGCTGCAAGCGAACAATCTATAACTGGTTTTATTCCAAAACATGAAATTAAATAGTCACCAACACAACAGATTTTACTTGGTTTTTCAGAATAATAATTGAGATTTTCCATTATCCATAAAATTTTAGATGAACTTACGGCACTATTTATTATTTGACCAGTAATTTTAAAAATTTTTTCTTTACCAAAAGCCTTCTCTATAGCCTCAGCTTGTGGTTTAGAACGATTATCATATGATAATATTATATTTCCAACCGGCTCGTAATCATTATTAAGAGGAACGATTCCCTCCCCTTGGCTTGAAAAGGAAATAGAGAATATCGGTTCATCAATAGACATCGATATTCTCTTTATTGTTTTAAAAACAGAAAACTTTAATACTTTAGGGTCTATTTCTGCCCATCCTGGTTTTTTTGAAATAATTTTGTATTCTTCCCTTGATTTTGCAATAACATTACCAAAATTATCATACGCACAAACCTTGCATGCTGTTGTGCCCAAATCTATACCCAAAACCGCCATAAAACCCTCCAAGGTTATCCTTTTACTGCACCACTTATTAAGCCACTTACAAATTGTTTTTGAACTATTGTATAGAATACTATCATTGGTATTGTAATAATAACCAATATTGCAAAAAGTGCGCCTGGTTTGCTGAACGTTGACCCAGTATATTGCATTGGCATTAAGGTTAAAGTTTTCATTTTGGTATCGCTCATAGTTACCAAAGCTAAAAAGAATTCATTCCAAGAGGTTAAAAATTGCCAAATAACTATAACTATAATCCCTGGCCTCATTATTGGCGCTACTATTTGAAAGCAAAGTCTCCAATATCCGCATCCGTCAACCGTTGCTGCCTCTTCTAATTCCATCGGAAAAGTATCCATGAATCCTTTTAATATTACAATAGCAAAAGGTATTCCTAATGCAGTATATGGAAGTATTAATCCAATATAATTATTTAGCCAATTTAAGCTAGAATTTATCTGCGTAAGCGGTATTACTAAAGCACTTATAGGAACCATAAGTGTAATCATAAGCATATTATAGATAAGATTTTTGTTTTTAATTTCTTTTCTAGATAGTCCAAAGGTTGCCATTAACGCTGATAAGGATACTAGAATTACTGTACTTACAGTAGTTACAGTACTTGATAAAAAGTTCCATTCTAAAGCTACATCATTAAATACAGTTTGATAATTCGATAATACAAAAGGAGCCTTAAACAAAACTGGTTCGAAGGAGTTTTCAGGTGTTCTAAAAGACATACTTATCATATATATCAATGGCGTCATCCAAATTAAAGCAATTATCAGAAGTACAACCTTCCAAAATATCTGATGTTTTTTTGATAACATATTACTTTTTCACTCCTTTACCAACAAAGTTACCAGATCCAAGTGTTACAACTTGCATTACTGTTAGTACTAAAGCAATTATTAATATCACTACCGAAAGTGCAGATGCGTAACCCATTTTTTGAATTTGAAATCCAGTCTTAAAAATATAAGTTCCTGGCATTTGTGATGCATTGTTTGGTCCACCATTTGTCATAGAATATACTAAAGCAAATGTTTGTAATGACCCAATTATTCCCAGCATTACTAATGACTTATGCGTTGGAGATAACAAAGGTAAATATATTGAGAAAATTTTTCTAATCCCTGATGCTCCATCAATATCGGATGCTTCTTTAACATCATTTGGTATCTGTGAGATTCCTGCAATATACAAAACCATAGACCATCCAGTCCATTCCCATATATTTACAGCTATTACTGCAAATATTGCAGTTTTCGTATCACCCAACCAATTTATTATTCCTTTAAAGCCAAGGCTATAGATGGTATTTGTAATTAATCCTTGATATGGAGAAAACATGTTTTTAAATAGTATGGCAATTGCAACAACAGAAGTTACTACTGGTATAAAGAAAATAGTTCTATAAAATCCCTTATGAGAACTCAAACCCTCTTCAATTATAAAGGCAAGTAAAAATCCAATTACCATTTGAATAAATACAGTAATAATTACCCAATAAAAACTGTTTTTAAGTGTTATACCAAACACACTATCCTTCAAAAGTTCAGCATAATTGCCCAAACCAACAAAATCCATATTAGCAAGCGTTGACCATTTAAAAAGGCTTCCATATATAATAAATATTATTGGGTATGCAATAAACATAACAAAAAATAGAATAGCAGGTGTTAAAAACAATCTTGCCGATGTTTTATTGCTCAATATTCGCCTACTTTTGTTTGTACCAATTGTGTTCATAACAATCCCCTTTCATAATCCACAACAAATAAAGTTATGACGCCGAATAAATCGGCGTCATAACAAAGAGTTAAGCCTTATTTGCCGAGAACTTTATCTTGTACTTCTTGCATTTTTTCTAGTGCCTGCATTGGTTCTAATTCACCAGCAGCAACACCTTGTAATACGTTTTGAAGTTCTGCTTCTATTTCAGGGCTAGCAATACGTTGGTTCTTAGCTCCATCCAATTGTGCAGAATACGCTGCTATTTGGTCAAGTATTGATGGATCTACGTTTTCAGGAGCAATGCCTTTAAATGCAGGTAAGTTGTTCAAATCATTAATAGCTGCTTGGTTACCAACGCCAGCTGCAAAGGATGAAAGAAGTGTCCAAGCTGCTTCTGGGTTTGCGCAGTTTTTGCTTATACCATAACCAAAGTCCATACCACCAATAGCTGGAGAAACTGTTGCAGTTTCATCAACTGGCGGAAGATAGAAGTTACCAAAACTCCAGTCTGCAACCAATGGAACTACTTCAGGAGCTGTTTTTTCTTGGAACCACCATGAACCAAGAGCCATCATACCAACTTTACCAGCTGTAAATAAGCTTACACCATCTGGATATGAATTGTTTGATAGAGCGCCAACTTGCATAATTCCATCATCATACATGCTCTTATAAGCAACTAGAGCCTTTAAGAGGTTTTCATCTGTCCATTTACCAGTGCCATCTTGTGCTGCATAAATTTGATCACCAAATTGTGTAGCAAGCATAGTATAAACATTAACATGTTGCCAGCCATCAGCGCCACCAAAATATAAAGGAGCATAACCATTTTGTGTTAACGTAGCTGATACATCAATTAGTTCTTGCCATGTTGTTGGAACATTTAAGCCTAGTTCTGCAAATATTTTTGTATTGTATAAAATATTTATAACTTGGCTTTCGATAGGAATAATATAAACTCCATTATCTCCTTCTGGGTTTCCTAAACGCATTTGTTGAGCATTAATACCATAAATTTTATCTTCCCAGTCTGCTCCCCAGGTTTTCTCTGCATATGGTGTTAAGTCAATTAGATAATCACGGTATTGTTGTGTAAGTGAGCCAGGTTGCAAACCAAGTACGTCACCTAGGTTGTTTGCCCCAGCGCCTGCTGCTAAAGCAGCTAAATATTCAGGGTTGTAGTTATAGTTTGTGTACTTAACTTTAATATCTGCATTTTCTGCCTCAAAAGCAGCTATCATTTTTTCCATTGTACGAGGGATAGGACTCCAGGTCCAAATACTAACTTCGGTTTCAGCTAAGGCAGATGTCATGCCTAAAACCATAATCGCTGTTAACAGTAAAGCAAACAATTTTTTCATAATTTTACCTCCAAATAAAACAATATTTTTTCATTTAATAATTAAACGCTCCAATTTAAGTATTAAATGATTAAGTCAACTTTAGTTATTTATCTAAAAACATTTGTACTTCGTCAGGGCTTAAATCTTTAATAGGACAATTCATATTTTCTGCAAAGTATAAAACTTCTGCTATTGCTTCAGCAGCTTCTGTTTTGTTCATGGCATCCATAACATCTTTGCCAACAACAAGCACACCATGGTTGCCCAACATAACTATGTCATGTTTACGAACATATTCTTCAGCAACATCAAAAATTTCTGTTGTACCTGGCCTTCCGTAGGGTGCACATGGAATAACTTTAAAATTACCAATCATTTCAGGATATGCTTTTGACACTATATCCTTTCCACATAGCGCATATGCTGTAATCATTTTGGGATGGCAATGTACAACGCCATAACAGTCTGGTCTTGTTTCATATGCTCTTGTGTGAAGAAGCATTTCTGAAGATGGTTTTTTCTTTCCTGCTACCTGTTCATGTGTTTTTTCATCTATAACGCAAACTAAATCTTCTGTTAAGAAGGCCTTATTTGTGCTAGTAGGTGTGATATAAATGAATCCATCACGTCTTATTGAAATGTTTCCTTCATAAGCATTAACTAATCCTCGCTTATCTAGTCTTTCACAAACGGTTATCAACTCTCTAATTGCACCAACATCAATCATAACAAATCCTCCAAATTTCATAATATTTTTATTTTTTGTGCATACTCTTTTATTTCATTCCAGTTTTTATTATTTTGTGGTAAATATTCAATAAACTCAAAAGAGTTTGCACTAACGTTTCTAATTTGATTCAGATTTTCTAAATCTCCCATTCCATAAAGTTGAGCAAACGCATTTCCAGCTAATGATGCATTTGCCATACCAGCAAACACTATTTTCCCCGTTGCGTTTGCTATTATTTGGTTTAAATAATAGTTTCTTGATCCACCATTTACAATATAAATCTTTTCTAATTTTCTACCTGTTGCCACACCTAATTTTTCCACAGTATCTTTTATTTTTAAAGCAATACTGTCAAAAATACAAGCAAGAAATTCCTCATCACTATTTAGTTGTTTTTGGGTAGTATTTTTTAGATAAAAATTTATTTTTTCTGTCATTGTCATAGAAGCATTGTTAAACAAATCATCCTCTAAATCAATAAAGCTTTCATTGTTTTGAACACTACCTGCCATTTTAAAAATTCTATCATATGTATAATATTTATTACATTTACTCCATTCATCAATTATAGAATTAAGGAACCAGAAAGCTGAAAAATCTTTATATATAAGATTTTTACCATATAATCCACCAGTGTTTTTTAAGCCGTAATCAAAATACTTATCATCTAATCCAATAAAATCAGCTTCAATACCCATGTTAATGCTTGTACCGGAGCCTATATAAACAGATTTTTCATCAAAGTTTGGTATGGCAGCAACAGCGGATGCAGTATCGTGAGAACAGCTAGTTATTATTAATGTTTCTTCACTTAAATTTGAATCAAACTGGGCAGTTTTTATTAATTTTCCTTTTATATGCCCCGGCTTAACCAACTCTCCAAGAATATTAGTTGGTATTCCTAATATATTCAGCAATTCATAGTTCCATCCATCAAGCTTATTATTAAGCAACGCGGATGTTCCAGCAAAAGCAATATCATTGCTTGTTTCACCTGAAAGGAAATAATTCAACAAATCTGGGAAAAATAACATACTTTTTGATCTTTCAAGTATATCTGAATTGGTTTTTGAGATTGCATATATATGAGGCAAAGAATAAGTCCTATTAGGTTGGCAACCAGTTGATTTGAATAATTCTTTTTTGTCAATAATTTTGTATATTTCATTTAAAGAGTTCTTAGCTCGTATGTCTCTATAGTGAAAAACGGGTTCTGCTAATAAGCCTTGCTTATCAATAAATCCAAAAGTTGCACCAAAAGTGTCTATTCCTATTGAATTGATTTGTTTTTCAGAGAAACTTCTTAATCCATTTAAGATTTCTCCATAAATAGATAATATATTCCAGTAGGTATGTTCAAATATATTTACAGGATTATTAGGAATTTCAAACTCTTTATCTAAAACAATTTTATTACCATCATAATAAAATCTGTTCATTTTTCCACTGCTTGCACCTATATCAACCGCTACAATATATTTATTTGCCAATTTAATACCTCCAAAATTCACTTAACCTTTTCTCCCTCAATAGCTATATTAGACCTTTCAAACATATACTTTACCTCGTCTTCATGTTTTACTATATACATCATATACAAACAATCTATAAGGGTAATCATTGCAGTAGTTTCACAAGAAGGTTCAAAGCTATTAGTTTTAGTTTGACTTGCTACCACCTTTAAAGTGTGATTTGCATACCTTTCCATCATTGTATTAGAAAACCCAGTTATGGCTACTGTAGGCGTTCCATTTTTGCTTGCCCTTTTTATACCGTCAACAACACTTCTACTTCTGCCAAATGTACTTATTCCAATTATTAAATCATCTTTGTTAGATATAGTTGAAACTACAGCTTCTGTATGTGGATCACTATATGATATACATTTTAACCCTAACCTGTAAAATCTGTTAATAAAGGCTTCTGCTACTATTGATGACCTACCTTGTGCAAAGATATGTATCGTTTTGGCATCACATATACATTGCAAAATAGTATTTAATGTATTTACATCTAATATTGACAATGTTTCATTTATTGCTTTAACGTTATTTTCAAATACCTTATTGCAAATATTTTCTGTAGAATCAAAGTCGCTAATATCATTATAAATCAATGCTTCAGGTGTTTGATTGTTTGAATTAATCATTAACTCATTACAAAAGCTGCGATAAGATGAAAAACCAATGTTTTTTACAAATCTTGAAACTGTTGGTTTACTAACAGATGATGCATTTGCCAGTTCTTGTATAGTCATTTGCGGTATTTGCCAACTATTTCTTATTACATATTCAGCAATTGCTTTTTCAGATTTTGTAAGATTATTAATATTAACCTTTATATTAATAATTACGTTATTATTATCAAACATATTAGTACCTTTATAATTTAGTTAACTGTAATTTATTAACCAAATAATCAATAAGTTTGTTTTGAGTATATTTAGGTAACTCTAGAACATGTAATGGTGTTTTACTATAATGTTCATTAATTTTATATTTTTCACAGAACTCGCTTATTGCCGAATAATACACTTGAAAATATTCTGTACCAACATTGAATTTATTAATACCTTTTTTAAATGCAAGTTCTAATTGTTCATTTGGAATTCCACTTCCACCATGTAGTACAAGCGGGGTGTCCGTAGCAGCATTTATTTGTTCTAAGCGTTCAAGGTCTAATTGTGGCGTTTTTTTATACATTCCATGAGCACTTCCTATTGCTATTGCAAGAGAACTTATTCCTGTTTCTTCGCAGAAGTATTTTGCTGTTTCTGGTTTTGTATAAAAATCGATATTTTTATTGTCATCTGCAACCGCCATTCCTACATGCCCAATTTCAGCCTCAACATCACAATCAAATATTTTTGCAGCTTCAACAACTTTTTTAGTATTTTTAATATTTTCCTCTAAACTTAACTTTGAACCATCGTACATAACAGAACCAAAACCATTTTTCATTGTATTAAGTATATATGAAAAATCATAGCAATGATCCAAATGCAGTGCTATCGGTGCATCAATTTGTTCTACAACACCTTTAAATATTCCACTAAAGGATGTTGGGTGACAATCGTTTTTATCAATACAAGTAGCTGGCTCTACCATAACTATCGCTGGTATTCCTGTTTTTTGTGAAGCAACGGCAATAGCATATACCATGTTGTAATCAATACATTCAAACGCTACAATTGCTGTATTTTTTTCTTGAGCAATTTTTAAAACCTCACGCACCTTTAGTGCCATTTGATATCATCTCCATTTCAGTTTTGTAACTCATTTTCATTTGTTCTATTTCTATGTAACTTAGTTTCAATATAGCATTGTTTCCCAATAATGTCAATAGTATTTTATTGTATTTTTATTAATATTTTCCAAATTTTACAAAGAATAATCCTATTTCTAAATAAAATAATAAAAAAACACACAAAATGTGTGTTTTTTTATTTATCAAATTCTTCTGCAAGGGAATTAAATATTTCCTCACGGAAACTCCACATGCCTTTATACTTAAAGTTTTCATAAAACATTCTATTTGTTAGTATTACTGCACCAATATTGCGGGATTTTGATATCCATAATGCCGACCCTATAAGGCTTGTGTGCCCACAACCACTTGGGTAATGGTCACTATGTTGGAAGCCAAAGCCCCTATTCATACCCTTGTTTTGTAGTGCAGATAATAGGAAGGGTGAATTTTTGTGCATATACATTTGGCAAAGTTTTCTGTAAGCATGTACATCCGCAAATAGCCCTGCATGGCCAGCTACTCCATTAAAATAGTAATGGGTATTGCCATCATATGCATCACCTTTTATTGGAGCCTTAGGTCTAAACCCTTCGTATTTTATGCCTAACATGCTACATAGGTTTTGTTCTATTTCATTGCCGTAGGATGAGGGCATTATCTTTCCTTTATCATTAGGCTTATAAAACATATTACCAAGCCTATGGTATTCAACAAAATTTTTGCTTATAACTTTATCAAGGGGCGTATTAAGAACATTCTCAATTATTTTGCCCAGTAACATAAAGTTTATATCGCCATAAACCATACCCTTTATTACTTTTTCCTGTTTAAGGGCTGTTTCCAGCCTTTGGGCAAAAGTTCCTTCTAAAGCGTATAGAGGGTACCATGGTGGTAATGTTGATGTATGGGTAAGCATGGAAAACACCGATACTTCTTTTAACCTATTTGTTAAAAAAGAACTTTCTTTAAGCCCAGGTAAAAAGTCCATTACATTATCATAAAGGGATAATTTGCCGCTTTTAACCAGGTACATTATTATTGTGCTTGTAACAAGCTTGGTTAATGTGCCCACGTCAAAAATACTATCATTATTAGCATCACCAATAGAGCACGTAAAAAGCTCTTCTTCCTTATTAAAAGCTGTTAATACAGCAGAAGGAAAAAAGCCTTTTTGATGATATTTTTTCATAATATTATAATATTTTTGATCCATTAATATCCCCTAATAATTTTTTGCTTAAATTAATACTAAAATTATATATTTTAGCTCAAATTATACAAATCGATATATATTTTTATTATACTCCTCAATAAAATATTAGTCAAACCATAAAAGGCTATTTATACTATTTGTTTTAAATTAAAATTAATATATAATCAATGTATTAATTATTTAAAGGTGGTTAATATGAAAATATTAGTAGTTGATGGTCAAGGTGGAAAAGTTGGTAAAATAATAATAGAAGGCTTAAAAAAAGCTAAGCCTTCTATAGAAATATATGCAATGGGTACAAACTCCATAGCCACAAGCACAATGATAAAGGCAGGGGCGGATTATGCAGCAACAGGCGAAAATGCCGTTGTTGTAAACTCGAAGGATGCTAATATTATAATTGGCCCAAGTGGCATAGTAATTGCCGATTCATTATTAGGTGAAATAACAGAAAAAATGGCAAGTTCCATTGGCAAAAGCAAAGCCCATAAGGTTTTGTTACCCATAAACAAATGCAACACACACATTGTAGGCGTTGGCAAGCTATCCACCGCGGATGTTATTAGCGATGCTATAAACTACACATTGGATGTTATTGCTAAGCTTGACACTAAATAAGTTAAATGGTAATATGTTTTCAACTAACAGCTGAAGCTGTTTAATTATTTTTATATTAATGCAGAATTAATATTACCAAGAAGGTATAGCAATAGTAATATAAGTTCTGTTTGCGATAAAGTCTGCATTACAACTGAAAGGATGTTTATTTTGAACACAAAAAAAATGGTTATTGCAGCACTTATGCTTGCACTTTGTTTAGTTTTGCCTTTTTTAACAGGCCAAATACCTCAATTTGGTAACATGATGTTACCCATGCATATACCAGTATTGCTTTGTGGCTTTTTCTGTGGGCCTATAATATCACTTATAGTAGGCGCTATTGCACCTTTATTAAGGTTTGCTTTATTTGGTATGCCTCCAATTTTCCCCACAGGTGTTGCTATGATGTTTGAATTAGCCGCTTATGGTTTCGTTGCTGCTTTGCTTTACCAAAAATTTGGTAAAGGTTTAAAAAATATTTATATAAGCCTAATAGGTGCAATGGTAATTGGTAGAATAGTTTGGGGTGTAGTTAGGTTTTTAATTGCTAAACTTATATTGGGTGTGGATTTTGGCTTTGGTGTATTCATGTCTGGTGCAATATTAACAGCATGGCCTGGCATTATATTACAATTAGTAATAATTCCAATAATAGTTCTAGCCTTAGAAAAATCAAAACTTACAAGCAACAATTAATATGAATGAATTAATGTCTATAATAAAACAAAATATTAATAAATATCCCTTGTGTGAAGCAAGGGATATTATTAAGCTTATATATCAAAATGAATTCGGTAACGGCCATATGTTGGCGAGTAAAAATAAGATAATATCCATGATAGAGCTTGAATATAATAAAAGCCTTATACCCTACCCCTTATTTGAGAGCATTGGTAACCATTATTATAGGCTTAACCTTTCTAAAGCTAAGGATTTGGATATTCCACCAAGCTTAATTGCCAATGTATTTATAGATAGTAGCAAATACGGCAATGGTAATAAGGATATGTTCTGTTTAAAAGTTGAGGCTTTTATTGATCTTTGTGAACATTATGCAATAAACAAAGACGATGCCCTTTCTATTTTTAACTACATAAAAGAAAATAATTATTGCCCTATAAGCCACAGCGAAAGGTATAAAAAAGCGTACATGCCCGCATATAGGCTTGTACGCAAAAATGTTGTTCAAAATTATTTAGTTGATTTTACACCAATGCTTTAAATTAACTAAAAGTCCTCTTCATTTTCGTAGTAAAACTCATCATCTTCCTCAAAGTTAAAATCATCTTCATACACCAAATCAAGCTCGTATTCATCCTCATCAAGCTCCAATATGGCTGTATTTATAGCATCTAAATAGTCTATTTCATTGTTATAATGTTCTTTTTCAACTCCATAGGAATTTTCCAACCAATCATCACGAAAACCGAATCTTGCCATAACAATTCTCCGTTCAAATAACATTATCAATTCATAACTTTTATATAATAAGACCTATAAATTGTCAAGGCATATATTGCAAAATAGTGCAAAATGTAACATAATTGATTTGTAATTTAAAAATTGGAGTTAAAAATGGCTTTAGAAAGAATACTATCAACAATTACATTAGCAATAGGTTTGGTAAGTGGTAGCTTTAATAACGCAATGCCTGATAAGGATATAAATAACAGCCTATTTATTGTTAACCCTGAATATAGGTTGGCCGAAGAATATGTACCAAGCACAAGTAAAATAATAAGTGGTGAAGTTACAAGGCTTGTTAGGGATGACATGGTCACCCCACTAAAAGAATTATTAAGGGCTTCAAAAAACGAAGGCTCTCAATTATACATAGTGTCTGGATATAGAAGTTATAAAAAACAAGAGGAAGTTTTTGAAAGCAAACTTGAAAAAGTAAAAAGCGAAGAAGCGGCACAAGAGTATGTAGCCTTGCCTGGGTCTAGCGAGCATCAACTTGGCTTAGCAGCCGACCTAAGCAATAATAACTGGACCGGCCTTTATGAAAGCTTTGGTAAAACAAAACAAGGCAAATGGCTTGATGCTAATGCCTATAAATATGGTTTTGTTATTAGATATATGCCCGATTATGTTAATGTAACAGGCTATAACTATGAGCCATGGCATGTAAGGTATGTGGGTAAAGAACATTCCGAAAAAATAAATAGCATGAATAATATTCCCTTGGAATGGTATGTATCATTATTGCGGCTTAACACATACACCACACTATTAAATAATGAATCAAAAAGTATTGATTGGGCTTACCCTGTTAGCCTAAAAAGCCTTTTAAATAAAAACAATATATTTGTTGATAAAACTAGCACAACAATAAATAATTATAATATTAATGATTTAATTCCCGTTGATGATGCTTTTATGGATATACAACTTAAACCAGAAGCATCATTAGCACTAAAACATATGATAGACGCTGCAGAAATTGAAGGGTATACGCTTATTCCAACAAAAGGCTACAAAACACTAAAAGCCCAAGAAGATGCAAAGGATAAGCTTAAAAGTTTGGAATATGAAAGTGGCCTTTTAATAGATTTGGCTTTAACTGAAAACTCTAATTTTGCAAAAAGTGAAGAATATACTTGGCTAAAAGCAAACTGTGCCTCCTTTGGCTTTATACAAAGATACCCTCAAGGTAAAAAAGATTTTACTGAAATGGATGAAATTGCCAATACTTTTAGGTATATAGGTAATGAAGGGGCAGCATATGTAAACTCAAACAATTTATGCTTTGAAGAATATACTAATCAATGGAATAACTACTTTAACGATTATACTGCCCAAGGTGGAAAAATACACTTGTTTGAACCCCTCAACAATAAAACAAATGATGAAAGTATAGATAATAATTTTGATATTACAATAGAAGGCGAAATTGGCGTAAATTAAAAAGGCTACTTAAATCGTAGCCTTTTTAATTGTATTAATACTCATACTTTGAATAAGCAATAACTTCCGTTTTTTCAATATCTATGTCAAAGTTATACTCTTTCAAGTTATTAAGCATATATTCATCCAATACCTTTACATAACGAGCTTTTGATCCAGGGTATAAACCAACATAAAAATGTTGATCATCTAAAATAAGTGATTTGCCCTCTTTATCTTTCCAAACAATTGTTACCGACATATCATTTGTAGGTTCATCTGAATCATTTTCTACAACAGCTGTAACTACAGGTATTTTCTCCCCATAATACACTGCTTCTTCATGTACAAGCTCTGCTTTATAAATATATTTTGTTTCATATGGTGGCTCAAAATAAAGGTCAAGCTTTATATCATTTGCTTTTTTTACGCTTTCCTTATCCTCTAATTCCCTAAGGTATACATTTGATACCAAATAACCTTCTTCACCAGGCTCAAGTTGGCTAGGTATAAGGGTCATACTATCAACCTTATAAACTTCTGTTTCACCATCAACTAATGCCATAATAGATTTATAGCTTAGTACCATTGTTCTATCACTTGTATTTTTTATTTGTGCAGTAACATTTATCTTTTCATATTGTTCGTTAAAAGAAATGTTAACGTTGCTGGTTTCATAATCATCTGCCAAAGCAAAGCTTAAAGCACATACAAAAATTATTGCTAAAAATATTGTTAAAATCTTTTTCATATAATATCCTCCATATAATGTTACATACATTATAAAGTATAAATTTTATTATGTCAATGTTAATCGCTTAAAACATTGACTTTAAGCGAATTTAACATTAATATTTAAATAAATAATAAATGGGGGTGTTATTATGGAATTAATGCTAGATACTTGTAATTTAGAGGCTATAAAATACTATATTGATTATTATCCTATATGTGGTGTAACAAGCAATCCAAGCATATTAAAAAAAGAAGGTCATGTTGATTTTTTTAAACATATGAAGGCTGTTTTTGACACTATAAGCAGTAGGGAACTTATGATACAGGTTGTTGGTGAAAATAGTGCCACAATGATAAATGAAGCAAGGCACATACTTAATAAAATTGATAGGGATGTTTTTATTAAAGTACCCGTTAATGAGCAAGGGCTAAAGGCTATAAGTACACTAAAGCACAGCAACATAAAAGTTACCGCAACAGCAATATATACTAAAATGCAGGGTTTTTTAGCTATAATGGTAGGTGCAGATTATATAGCCCCCTATTGTAAGCGTATGCAAAACAACGGTATAGACTATATGGAAACAATAAGCGCTTATAGAAATATGATAGATAAGTATAATTACAAAACTAAAATATTAGCCGCAAGCTTTGCCGATATTAACCAGGTTACTAACGCCTATGTTGCAGGCGCCCACGGTGCAACAATAAGCCCCGATTTAATGGCATCCAGTTTGGATTTACCCTTTGTAAAAGATGCTGTTGATAATTTTAACAATGATTTTAAAAGCCTGTATGGCAATGTAAGCATTACAGAGCTATAAATAAAAAAATGCCCCAAGGGGGGCATTTTTTATTGTGGAACATTTGGGAATTCCTTTATTTTAACTATATCCTTCCCAGGTAATAAGTTTAAATCCACCATTTTAACAAAAGCTTTAATATCTTCTTCACTTGAGCTTTCAGGTATAAATACGCTTAATCCTTCCAATGTTCCATCAAATACATAGCTACCAATAATTGATGGGTCTGTAGCCTCAAAATAAACTTCTTTCAAGGCACTTGCTCCATTAAAGCTTGCATCGCCTATTTTCTTAACTTTATTAGTTATATAAACCTTTTCTAAGTTATTACAGTTTTGGAAAGCTAAGTTACCTACCTCTCCAACATCAATTACAAACTCATTAAAGTTACAGCCTATAAATGCTCCCTCTGGTATTAAATTTATAAATTCCCCAAGTTCAACATTTTTTAAAGAGTCGCATAGGTTAAAGCAATATACTCCCATATTTAATAAACCATTATGGAATATAACTTCCTCTAAATTATCACATTCTTCAAAAGCTCTTATTCCTAAATACTCAACAGGGCCATAACACTCAAAATACTTTAGGCTTTTATTGTTAAGGAATGCTGAATCTGCAATATTTGTAACGGTTTCAGGCAATATAATCTTCTCAATACCCATATCTTCTATTTCGCCATCTGTTACAGCATCATATATGTTAAAGTTTGAAAATGCTAATTCCCCTACGCCTAAAACTTCTATTCCATTAATTTCCTTTGGCACAACACATGTTTTGCTTGTACCTAAGTATTTGGTAATCATTCCATTTTCAGCATCAAATTCAAAATCCTTATTTTCATTTGGAACTTCTTCCATAAGCTTAAAGGTTTCAGCTTCACCTTGCCTTAAGGCTTTTTTATACCAAGGATATTCAAGCAATTTTGAATAAGTGATAAGTTCTTCGTCTGTACTATCTACATCAAACCTAATAATATCTACATTTACACCTAAGCTACCATCAATTTGCACGCCTTTGGGCAATATTAGGCTTGTTAAGCTTGTGCCCTCAAAGGCATTTAGTCCAATATGTTTAACTGAGCTTGGAATTATAATTTCCTTTAAGTTTATGCAGTTTTTAAAAGCATTTTCACCAATTTCTGTTACGCTATCAAAAAGATATATTTTTTCTAGCATACTATCTTCAAAGGCTGATTTTGATATAATTTCAAAATCATTGGAATGGGGTACAGAAAATTCTTTTATATTGTTACCCTTAAAAAATCCTTCACTTATGCCTTTTACTGGCAATAACTCTTTGCCTCCACGCCCCCAGTAATTCCAATACATTGTTAAGCGTTCTTGCTTACCTGTATAGTTCTCAACAAATAGAGTATCGTCATTAAAACTCATTGTTTCAGCTTCAGGGTAAGGTGGCTCCTCCGCCCTATTAGCCCGCCATACAGTGAGGTTATCCCTTTTAAACCCTAAAGTTTCAAACGCTAAGGCAAATTCCTCTGCTTGTTCCTTTGTGCCATCCCAAGGAATATCAACGTCTACAATAGGGCACTCCAAAAAAGCATTCGCTTCAATCTCTGGAATTTTTACACCATTGAATACAACATACCCTAATGCGCCATTCCTAGCAAAAGCCTCTTCTGCAATCAACTCTAATGTTGATGGCAAGTATAGGTTTTTAACTTCTGCCGAAGCAAAGGCCCCTTTGCTAATAACTTTTATACCTTCAGGTATAGTTAAATCATTCACTTTACAGCCAAAAAATGCTGATTCCCCTATATTTTCTAATGTGCTTGGTAAGTTTAAGCTAGTAATCATAGTTGATGAAAAAGCGCTTTCTTCTATGGTTTTTAAATCATCATTTAATTCAATACCACCCAAGCGCGAGCCTAAAAATGCCATTTTGCCAACTTTAGTAATACCATTAGATAATTTGATTCTCCTTATTACCTTATCACCTTGAAATGCTCCATCGCCAATAGCATTTATTTTAATTCCATTTACTTCTTCGGGTAAAGCTATATAAGAGCTTTTACCCAAATATTTCTCTAATATTCCATCTTGGTTTACTAGAAGTTCTGTTTCCTTAGCAACGTAATCATAATATTTACAATTTTCTATAATTTGGCAACTAACACCTAATGCTTCATTATATTTTTCAACTTCATTTTCAGGTACTGCATACACTCTGCCCTCATTATCGCTATTAATAAAGGCCTCACGGTTCATTAAAGGCAATTCGCCTTTAAATACTATATTTTCTAGTTCAAAGCAGCCCGAAAAAGCATTTTGCCCTAAAAACACCAGCTTGTCCCCAAATTCTACGCTTGTTAAGCCAGTATTAAAAAAGGCATACTCATCTATAGCTTCTAAGGTAGTTGGTAATGTAATGCTTTCTAAATTTTGGCAAAAGTAAAATGCACTCCTTTCTACGCGTAACACTCCCTCTGGTATTGTCACACTTTTAATGTTGTCATTTGCGTTTATTAGCCACTCACCTATGTTTTTAACTTTTACTCCGTCAATAGTTTCTGGTATTACAACATCTGGCCCATTACCCTTATAGGCGGTTACCGTTCCTGTTTGGGCGTCAATAGTAAAGTCGCCTTCCCCAAAGGCGATAGTGCTTATGCATAATATAAGCACAAATAAAAATAGTGCTTTTTTCATATGTATTCCTCCAAAACAAGAGTATGTTCTTTGTTTAGATTATATCATATATATTTAAAAAGCACTATTAGTATTTATAATCTGCTAAGTACGCCACTTAGGCTTATTATATTTGTTTTTTTATATATATTGGCATTGTTAAACTCGTTTTGTAATTTAACAACGTCCAATCCACTTATATTTTTCATATCATCATTAAAGCTGTCTATAATAAAGTTTTTGAAATTAGGGTTGTTTTCCCACCACAGTTCAAAGGGGTTCATATTGTACTTGTTTTTCTTAAATAAACTATAAATTATATAAGATAACACCCTTAAAGGTTTTGCAATTTTATTGCCAATTTTACCCCTAAACATTGTTGTAGAATATTTGTTAGGCATATACCTTTTAAATATGCTTACATATAGGCGCCTTTTTTGCTTATAGCTTAAGGGTAATTGCATTAGAAAAATAAATAAATCCTCATATAAAAACGGAGAATAAGATTCTGCCATATCACCCATACACAAAGCGGAGTTCATACAAGCACGAATATCATCAAAGTTTTTAATATAATTTAACTTAGGTATATCACCTGTGGGGCTTTCACCTTCTTCATTAAGTATATCGCCCATAATTTCCCCACCGCCTATACCTAAATACACCAATCCAATATTTTGGGCCTTTACAAGCCTTATGGTATCATGAGCCCCTGTGGCTCCGCTAAAGCTCATTTGCCCTTCGTTTAGCTTTATAATCTGATCCCTTTTTTTTACAAATTCACCGCCTGATATATCATAAAAAACATGTTCAGTTCCAAAATCTTTTGCAATTTTTTCGCTTATAGTTTCGTCTTTTGAGCCCTTTTGAGCATAGGTATAAGTGTAAATAGGTTTTACACCTTTTTTTACAAGTTGTAAAAATATTGCACGGGAATCCATTCCACCACTTAAGCTACAAACATGTGCTTTCTTGTTGATAATGTTTTTATTTATAGCTGCACTACTAGCCTGTTCAAACAAATAATATGCCTTATCAACCGCAGCATCAAAGCTAATTTCATCAACATTAATAGGTTTAGGGTATGGTATTTTCTTTATTACAGCTTTATCTGTAATTTCAATATACTCAAAGGCTTTTAAAAACTTAATTTCATTAAAATATGTTTTATCACCACAAAATACACCATTGTTTTTAAAGTATTCCTGGGCTTCAAAATCATAATCAAGTTTAATATCTTTTTCCTTTAAATATTTCACCAATTCAAAATAACTACTTGCGCAAGCAAACATATTTTCACTATTGTAATAGTAAACATAGGCTTTTGATAATAAATCATTATATATATTTATATTATTTGTTTTTTTGTTATGCAAAACAAAAATATAAGCCCCTTTAAACTTATCCGTAAAGGCTTTATAATCTAAATTAAAAAAATCAAAAGTAGGTGTTTCGCTTATATAATACCCTTCTGATAAGGCTCTAAAGCCTTCACTTTCAAATTCAAAATTATCCTTTTCAAAGGTAATAATTCTTGGATTATATTTTATAAATATATTATTTTTATAGTCTGTTGAAAGCAACATATTAAAACTCCTAAGCTTAATAATAGTAATTATAGCATAGGAGTTAATATTTTTAGATAATTATTTAAAATTTACATATTAGTTGCCACATTCAATGCTTATGCTTGTAAATAAGTTTAACACATCCTTAAGTTCTGTATTAGCCTTTTCCTCACCTTGTTTATCAAGCACTATTTTACCCTCGTGCATCATTATTATTCTATCCCCATATTCAATAGCATACCTCAAATTATGGGTAACCATAAGGCTAGATATTCCTTTTTCCCTTACAATTTTATTTGTAAGTTCCATTATAATTTCCGCGGTTTTAGGGTCAAGGGCAGCAGTGTGCTCATCAAGTATTAAAAAATCTATGGGGCTTAAAGTTGCCATAAGTAAAGCAAGGGCTTGCCTTTGCCCTCCACTCAAGGCTCCAACCCTAGTGTTAAGCTTGTTTTCAAGGCCAAGGTTTAATTTTTCTAAGTTGGCTTTAAAAAATTCTTTTCGCTTGTAATTTAAACCAAAGCTTAAGTTATAGGGCTTATTCTTATTATCTGCCATGGATAGGTTTTCAAATATTGTCATTTCACTACAAGTTCCTAAAGCGGGGTTTTGGTATACTCTGCCTATTTTTTTATACCTTTCATGTTCTTTTTTATTTGTAATATCCTCACCATTTATAAATATATTTCCCTTATCTGGTGTTATAGAATTACAAATTATGTTAAGCATGCTTGTTTTGCCAGAGCCATTACTTCCCACCAAGCTAACAAACTGACCATCTTCTATTTTAAAGTTAAAATCTTCAAATAAAGCAATTTGTTCCACTTGCCCAGGGTTATATGTTTTGTAAATATTTTTTAGTTCAAGCATTTACATTCACCTTCTTCCCCACAAAGGATTTACCTAATACCAATATAGCTAAAAACAAAACCGCAGTTATAAGCTTCATCAAGCTTGGGTGTACGCCTAACTCTATTGCAATTGCAACGCAGGCTTTATATAAAATTGAGCCTACAATAACCGCACTGCTTAGCTTTATAAACGGAATGCCTGCAAGGAAGGTGCTACCTATAATTACAGATGCCAAACCTATTACAATTGCACCCGTGCCCATACTTATTTCAAAAAACCTTTGGTGTTGGCCCATAACTCCACCCGCTAGTGATACAAAGGCATTTGCCAAAGTAAGCCCCATTATTTTTACCCTACCTTTATCCTGGGCCAATGTGCTTACAACAACAGGGTTATCGCCAACAGCTTTTAATAAAAAGCCCGCTTTAGTTGATAGGTAAAAATCTAATACAAGCTTTGATATTAGCACAATAATTACAATAATTATTAAAGTATAGTAAGGCTTAAATTGAAGCGGTAGGGATTTTACAAAATCATTTTTAAATATGGTATCACTAGAGAACATTGGTAGGTTAGCCTTGCCTACCAATGTATAGTTAATTGAGTATAAACCTGTCATAGTAATAATACCGCTAAGTAAATCCCTTACTTTTAGCTTTACATGAATAAGCCCAGTTACAAAGCCTGCAAGCCCACCAGCAACAAAGGCTAGCACTAAGCTTAATATAGGGTTCATGTTGTTAAGTATGGCTACCGTACTTACTGCTGCACCAAGGGGGAATGAAGAATCCACCGTTAAATCGGGGAAGTCCAATATTTTATAGGTTATCATAACCCCAAGTGCCATAATTGCATATATTAGCCCCTGTTCAAGTATTACTAAAAGCATAATATCCTCCTTATTTTACCGCTACATCTAAAGCTTTGTCTATTACAGCTTGGCTAAGCTCTATGCCATATTCCGCCAAGGCTGTTGTATTAACATACAAAAAGCTATTTTTAATTGCTTCAAAGGGAATTGCCCCCGCAAACTCTCCATTTAATACACGGGCTGCCATTTCACCAGTTTGTTTTCCCAGCTCAACATATTCTATGCCCGCTGCACCTATGCAACCACTTTTTACTTGCTCTATTTCGCTACCAAAAACTGGTTTGCCTGCCTCTTTGGATAATTCAAGCACTAAGGGTAAGGCTGTAACAACTGTGTTATCTGTAAGGTTTGTTGTGCAATCAACCTTAGGTAATAAACTTCCAAGGGCTAAGGGTATATCTGCCCCACTGCCTATACCTTCCTCAACAATTTCAAAACCATATTTTGGTGCTAATTCTTTGTAGGTTTTTAAAGTGGATTCGCTATTTGTTTCACTTGTGGAGTAAAGTATGCCAATTTTTGTTGCCTCGGGTAAAATTTCCCTTATTATGGCAAGTTGGGCATCAACTGGCAAAACATCACTTGTGCCTGTAATATTATTATCGTTTGTGCCATCTTCCTTTGCTAATCCAGCAATTATGGGGTCGGATACTGCTGAATATATTACTGGAATATTCTTATCCATGGCTGCATTAAATGCTGCTTGGGCAGCGGGTGTAGCTATGGCACAAATCAAATCGCATTTTTCTGCCATTTGTTGAGCCATTTGGTTTGTTAAGGCCATATCCGCTTCGGCATTTTGGTAAATTATCTCTATGTTTTTACCCTCTTCAAAGCCTTGTGCTTTTAAGCCCTCAATAAAACCTATACGGCAGTTATCCAACGATGGGTGGGGTGCAAACTGCAATATGCCAATGGTTAAAGTATCTGCCATTGCAAATGTTGTTGTTAAAATTAGTATTGCTAAAATAATTGATGCTAGCTTTTTCATAATAGTACTCCTTAAAAATTAATTTTTGATATAAAAAACGCCTCAAGCAAATCACTTTGCTTGAGGCGGAATATCCATTTCCGTGGTGCCACTCAATTTAGCCTAAAAAGGCTCACTCAATATCACATACCAACATATGTGTCGAACTGATAACGGGCACGCTCCCCGTTTCCCTCTAAGTATCGAAGGAACCCTCAAAAATCCATTCGGGCTTTATACATGTATTGCCTTCGCACCATTGGCAACTCACTGAAACATATAACTTAAAACCGTACTACTTTTTATCACAGGTTTTTATTAACTTGAATAAATACTAAATCAAAACCCAAAATAAGTAAAGTTTTTTTATTGTATTTATAATATTGTTTTTGTAAAAAAATTATATGTGTTTTATAAAAATTAAGCAATGTGTTATAATTAGATAATTAAAAGGTTTGGAGGCTTTATATGAAAATTCAATGGTACCCAGGGCATATGGCAAAATCAAAACGCTTGTTGATGGATCAACTTAAAAAAGCCGACTTTGTTATTGAACTATGTGATGCACGCATACCCCACTCTAGCAGAAACCCCGATTTGGTTGAGCTTACAAGCAATAAAAAGCGCGTATTAGTGTTAACAAAATCAGACCTTGCAGACCCCGCTTTAACAAAGGAATGGTTAGCCCATTACCAAAGCATAGGTGAAACAGTTTGCGCTTATGATGCTAACCCTAAGTATATGAAAAAAATGATGCAGTTTGTAAAAGCTGCCTCCCAAGAATATATTGATAGGGCTGAAAATAGGGGCATTAAAAAAATTATACGCGCCATGGTAATAGGCGTTCCTAACGTGGGCAAAAGCACATTTATAAACCGAATGTGTGGTAGCGCTATTACTGCCGTTGCCGATAAGCCTGGTGTAACAAGGTCTAACCGTTGGGTTAAAGTAGACCCCTATTTGGATTTGTTGGATACGCCTGGCATGCTTTGGCCAAGGCTTGACGATATGTACGCTGCCCAAAAAATTGCTTATATAGGCACAATTAAGGATGCTGTTTATGATGTGCACCAGTTAAGCATAAACTTGGTTAAGGATTTATTAGTTTTAAAACCCCAAAATACAATAGAACGCTTTAAGCTAAAAACCACAGAATTTGCAAACGATGTTGAAGTTTTAGAAGCAGTATGCAAAGGCCGAGGCTTTTTAATGAAGGGTGGAATATTCGACTTTGACCGTGCTAGCGCTGTTATATTGGATGAGTTTAGGGCTGGCAAGGTTGGTAAAATTACATTAGAAAAACCATCGGAGTTTAGCCATGAGTAAAAGGGAAGAAGCATGGTTGGCCCATTCTAAAGCCATGCAGGAATTTGACCTACAATTTAGCCAAGGGGTAATTGCTGGCATGGATGAGGTTGGCCGTGGCCCCTTAGCTGGCGATGTTGTTGCCGCTGTTGTTGTTATGCCACGGGAGCCTTTGTTGCCAAGGATAGACGATAGCAAAAAGCTAAGCGAAAAAGCAAGGCTTGATATTGCACTGCAAATAATGGAAGCCGCTTTGTTTGTAAAAATAGGCAAGGCAAGCCCTGAGGAAATTGATAAATATAATATTTTAGTAGCCACAAAAATGGCTATGGAGCGTGCTGTTGTGGGCTTAAAAGCCGATTTGGTTTTGGTTGATGCCCTACAAGGCTTGAATATAGATTTTGCTATAAAAAGCATAATAAAAGGCGATGCAAAATCTTATAACATAGCTGCTGCAAGTGTTGTAGCTAAAGTTATGCGCGATGGGGATATGATAGTTAAGGCAGAACAATACCCTATGTACGACTTTGCTAATAATAAGGGCTATGGTACAAAAAAACATATTGAGGCTTTAAAGGAATATGGCCCCTGCCCTATACACAGAAAATCATTTATAGGTAATTTTGTTAAACCTTAGTAAAATAAATAAGGACATTACTATGCATAAATTTATTAAACAAAAGCTAATACTTGCACTATTTTTAATAATAGTGCTTTTACCCTTTACTTTTTCCTTTGCTCAAGATGATAATTTAATTAGCAATGGTGGTTTTGAAATAATAAGCTCAAACGGTTTGCCTGATGGGTTTTATACCGATGCTTACAACAACCAACCAGGCTTTACATTTTATACCATAAGTGAAGAGAAGGCTCATAGCGGTAATAAAAGCATAAGCATTTATAATATAAACCCTAATGATGCAAGGTTTGCTACAACATTATCAGTAAAGCCTAATACTGTTTACCACCTTGAGGGTTATATTTTAGCCGAGGGTATACCTAACGAAGGCAAAGGCGCAAACCTTTCAATTGAGGGGGTATATAGTTTTAGCCAAAGCCTTTATGAAACCTATGGCGAATGGGTTAAGGTTGAAATGTATGGTAAAACTGGCCCTAGCCAACGCAATATAACGGTGTTTGCACGCCTTGGCGGCTACAGTGGTGAAAGTGAAGGCCGTGCCTATTTTGACGACATTAGCCTAAAGGAAGTTAGCGATGTTGCAGCAATAGCCAACCTTGAGGCTTGGTATAGGGCTGAAGTTAAACCTGCCGACACAAATAATAATAGCAATTCAACCCATACAAATACAATAGTACTTGCAGCCTTTGCTTATATATTAATGGCAATGGTTGCAGTAAAGTACATGCATACTAATGAGTTAGGCCTTGAAAATAAAAAGCAAATCTATGTTTTTGCCCTTGGCTTACTTTTTGCCTTTGTACTAAGGGTTTACCTTGCTATAACAATACCAGGTTATGCTGTTGATATTGGTTGTTTTAGTGGTTGGAGCAACTCCATGTACAGCCTTGGCCATGCAAACTTTTACAATGATGTAGGCTTTTGCGATTACCCACCAGCATATATGAATGTGCTATGGCTAAATGGTTTAATTATGGATAAATTTAATTTAGGCTCAGAGCTTACATTGCTTTTAATTAAATTTATGCCAATAGTAACCGATATTTTGGCGGCTATTATACTTTATAATTTAGCTTATAAGCGTTTTAGCAACTATATACCAACAGTTATTGCGTTGCTATACGCCTTTAACCCTATGCTAATTGTTACTGGTGCAGCTTGGGGGCAAATAGATAGTGTAACTGCCCTTATGTTGCTAATTGTTGTAATGGCTGCCTTAGCAGGTAAATGGCAATATGCTGTGCCTGTATTCATGCTATCCATACTTACAAAGCCTCAAGGCCTTGTATTTGCCCCCGTTGCCCTAATAGCTATTTTTGCCGAACATAGGCATTTAAGCTTAAATAATAAAAAAGCGGAAATACCACAGCTTTATAAAAAAATTGGCATAGGTGTATTACTTGCAATATTGCTTACCGCCATAATAGTTATACCATTTTCAGTTAATCAAGCAGACCCTAATTGGATAATTAGCAAATATACAAGCACAGTTGGCTCTTACCAATATGCAACAGTAAACAATGCAAACATATTTTATTTGTTGGAGGGTAACTGGAAGGATCAAAATAATCCTATAGACACAATTTCTGTGTTACTGCTTATGGCTGTAATATTAGCTGCTTTAATATACAAAGGCCTAAAAAAATATATTAAAAAACTAAAAAATATTGATAATAATATTTTAGAAACAAATAATAAACCATTAAACATTAAAACATTGTTGACTGTTTTAGCAGGCCTTTACCTAATTGCCTTAGCTGTTATGCTAATTGTATCACCTACATTTGTAAGCTTTGGTACAATAAACATAGTATTTACATTTTTAGTTATTATTGCCCTTGCCTTTGTACAAGGGAATATGCGTAATATCGCCTTTTGGCTTGCCTTTGCAATGCTTAGCATATATGTAAGCGCTGTGCGCATGCACGAAAGGTATATCTATGTTGCTGTGTTATTGTTTATGTTTGACTTTATATATAACAAAAACTTCAACAGCTTATACTTAGCAATATTAACAAGCATACCCGCCTTTATAAACATTGCCATTGTGCTTGATAACTCCGTTGTGTTTGGCAGTAGTAGGGGGCATTTAGAAAAGAGTACTGAAGCATTAAATATATTAATTTCTTTTTGGAATTGCTTAAACTTGCTATTTGCCTATGTTTTAATATATAGAGGCGTAAACGGTGATATTTTAAGGGATAAATCTAAAAATAGGGAAAGTAAAAAGGCTTATTATAACGATGCATTAACTAATGCAAAGGAAAAGGTAAAATATACTAAAAAGGATATATTGCTAATGCTTGGGGCAATGGTGGTATATTCATTATTTGCCTTTTATAACTTAGGTAGCACCAAAGCCCCTCAAACTGCGTGGATTGCCTCAAACCCTGGCGAAGAAGTTATATTGGAGCTTGAACAAGCATCGGATTTTGAACTACTCTACTATGGTGGTATAAACTACAACGGTTTTGATGTTTCCGTAAGTGATGATGGATTAAACTGGAGCGAGGAATACCCCGCAGAGCTTAAAGAAGGCCAAATATTCCGTTGGAAATACCTTGTTAAAAGTAGCCTTGATAGCAAAGATGAAAACGTGTATTCCACAGAGCCTTTACACCTTAAAGCAAAGTATATAAAAATTACAGCTATAAATGCAGGCTTAAACTTAAATGAAATAATTATAAGAAACACAAGTGGGGAAAAATCACCCTATAAAATTATTAATGTTAGCAATAAAAATTATAGCGATATTGTTCCAGAAAACAGCAACATAAATAATTTAATTGATGAGCAAGATACTATGCCCACTGAGCCAGGATATTTTAGTGGTACTTATTTTGACGAAATTTACCACGCTAGAACAGCCTATGAGCATATTCACAACATACACCCCTACGAAACATCCCACCCACCCCTTGGCAAGTTAATAATGGCCTTAGGTGTGTTAATATTTGGCATGACTCCCTTTGGCTTTAGGGTTATGGGCGTTGTTATGGGCATACTTATGTTGCCCGCACTGTATATGCTTGCAAAACAACTGTTTAATAAAAGAAAATACGCTTTTATTGCCATGTTATTGTTTGCCTTAGACCTTATGCACTTAACGCAAACTAGGATAGCCACAATAGATAGTTTCCCTGTGTTTTTTATACTTGTTGCATACTTAGGTATGGCAAGGTATGCCACATTAGATTTTAATGCTACGCCCTTTAAAAAGACTCTTCCGCCCCTATTATTAAGTGGTATAGGCTTTGGTTTGGCCTGTGCCTCCAAATGGATAGGCATGTATGCGGGCGTTGGTTTGGCTGTAATATTTTTCCACGCCTGTTATAGGCAAATGATAAGCTACAAATACGCTAAGGATGGCTATATAGAACTTGTTCACCTTGCCCCAGAAAGGGAAAGCGTTATAGATAATGCCAACAACAGCCTTGAACGTGTATTTAAAACATGCTTGTGGTGTGTATTGTTCTTTATAATAATACCTGTTTTAATATATTATTTAAGCTATATACCTTACTTTGCCCCCTCAGGTGGCATTAGTGTATCCAAAGTTATAAGGGCTCAACAAGGTATGTTTAACTACCACAGCACCCCTAACTTAGGTGCGGATCACCCTTACCAATCCCCATGGTATGAATGGCCATTTTTACTAAAACCCATGTGGTACATGGTTGAGTATTATGAGCCCACAGGCTTTAATTCCACAATATTCTGCATGGGCAACCCTGCCCTGTACTATGTGGCAGCTTTTGCCATGGTAGCAGTATTGTTTATTACTGCAAACAGATTGTTTGCTAACAAGCTTGTTGCTACAGAAAAACGTTACAGCTACATTGTTCCCCTATTTATAAGTATAGGCTTTTTAAGCAATTACTTGCCTTGGGTTCTTGTGCCAAGGTCCATGTTTATTTACCATTACTTTGCAAGCGTTCCCTTTATAATACTTGCAACATTGTATATTTTTAGTAGCCTTGAAAAGCGTTACCCAAAGGCCAAAAAAGCTATAAACATTGCCTTGGTAATATTTATTATAATATGCGCAATTATGTTTATTGCATTTTACCCCTTTGCATCGGGTGTGCAAACATCAAATGTATGGTTCGACACTGTTAAAAAAATATTCCCCCATATTAAAGTATGGTATTAAGGAGCTATTATGGTATCCCAAGCTATAACAAGTGGTTTATCTGGCGTAAACGGTTGGCGAGTTGATGTTGAGGCTTTAATAAGCCGTGGTTTGCCTGCCTTTGATATTGTAGGCCTACCTAGTACAGCCGTTAAGGAAAGTAAAGATAGGGTTAGGGCTGCCCTCATAACATCAGGTTATAAAATGCCTCCCGCTAAAATAACCGTAAACCTTTCCCCCGCCGACTTAAAAAAGGAAGGTACAAATTTTGACCTGCCCATAGCCTTGGTAATACTTCAAGAGAGTTACCAAGAGGATATGCCTCAGCTAGAAAACACATTGCTTTTAGGGGAATTATCTTTAAACGGAAACCTTGTACCCATAACAGGTTGTTTGCCTATGGTTATAAGTGCAATGGAGCTTGGTATAAAGGATGTTGTTGTACCAAAGGGTAACGCTAACGAGTTGAACTGCTTACAAGGCCTAAGGGTATACCCTGCCGAAACCCTTATGGAAGTTGTTGATCATTTAACTGGTAGAAAGCCCATAGAGCCTTTACATCAGTTAACATATAATGAACTGCTTGAAAATAGAAAAACTAGCAATGATTTAAGCCGAGTTAAAGGTCAATTTTTAGCAAGGATAGCCCTTGAAACCGCTGCTGCTGGTGGCCATAACATGCTTATGGTGGGCGTGCCTGGTAGTGGTAAAACAATGTTGGCAAGGTGTTTGCCTGGCATACTGCCCCCTATGAACTATTTTGAGGCCTTGGAAACCACAAGGATACACTCCAGCGCAGGCACATTGCCCACAGGCTCTGGCCTTTTAACTGAGCGACCCTTTAGGGCACCCCACCACACCGCATCTGGGGCATCAATAATTGGTGGTGGGCGTATGGCTAAGCCTGGGGAAATATCCCTTGCCCATAACGGTGTATTGTTTTTAGATGAGTTCCCAGAATATGATAAAAAGGTAATAGAATCCCTAAGGCAACCCCTTGAAGATGGAATTGTAACCGTTGCAAGGGTTGGCGCAAGGGAGGAATACCCTGCAAATGTAATGCTTATTGCCAGTATGAACCCCTGCCCTTGTGGAAACTATGGTAGCCAAACTAAAAGGTGTACTTGCTTAGAAAGTGCTATACAGCGCTATTTATCAAGAATAAGCGGCCCCATGCTTGATAGGATAGATATACAGGTGGAAATGGACTCTGTAAGCATAGAGGATATTGAAAAGGATACAAAGCCCGAGTCCTCTGCCACGGTTAGGGAAAGGGTTGTACAAGCAAGGCTTATACAACAGGAAAGATATAAGGATTATGGCATATACTGCAATGCCCAACTAAGTGGCGCACCCCTTGATAAATTTTGTGCTATATCAAGTAGTTGCAAAACCTTGTTGAATGCCGCTGTTGATAAGTATGGTATGAGCCTAAGAGGCTATACAAGGGCATTAAAAGTAGCAAGAACTATTGCCGACTTGGCCGGTAGGGATGAAATTTTGCCCGAGGATATTGCCAAAGCCCTTCAGTTTAGGAACTTAGAAGGCCGGTATTGGCGTTAATACAAAAACGCTATAAAATTATATTACTTTTAAATAAATTGCCGGTATCGGCAATTTATTTTATTTTTTACCGCTATATTTGTTTATTTATTGCCGATAAGATACTTGCCTATCCGCACAGGATAAGTTTAAAACTTACCTTGATTATTTTAGGATAAATTATTAATCCTGCTTATCCAGTTCCTCATAAATATTATTAATTAAATAGTCAGGGTATTTTAAATATTTTAGTATTTTAATGGCGTTGCGTTTACTAGCTACGCCTTTTTTTATTTTGTAGGAAAACTTAATATCATCATCACTAACATCTTCTGTAAAATAATACTTTTGGTAATTGGGTATAAGGGGCAATAGGTTAAGGTCGTGGGTGGCAACAATTAATATTGAGTTTGGTGAATCTAGCACCTTACATATTTCGCTTGCTGCGGCAATGCGCTCACTGGGGTTTGTGCCTTTAAATATTTCATCTATTAAAAATAGTGATGGAATATTGTTTTCCACATTTTGTACCATACGCTTTATGGCTATGGCCTCCTGCATAAAGTAACTTGTTCCTTCAAGCACATCATCCTTAATATTAATAGAGCTAACTATATTCATTTTAGGTATATTAAAGCTTTCGGCAAAAGCAAAACCTATGCTTTGGGCTAACAATGCGTTTATTCCAACCGTTCTTAAAAAGGTGGATTTACCACTCATATTTGAGCCTGTGATAGCTAAACTAGTGTTTATATCAATATCATTAGCAACAGCATCCTTTATAAGGGGGTGATATGCCCCCGTTATTTCCATACGTTTTTTATTTATTATATTTGGCTCACAAAGCTTATCAATATTATTATTAAAGTAATTAGCAAGGGTAATATCCATATCTATACGCCCTATGGTATCCAAATAATCAAAAAGCATAGCTGTATCACTAATAATAAGCCTTGATGCCCGCACATTATTTATAGGCTTGAGCATAAAAAATATGTTTATATAATCACCAAAAGACTCTAACTTGTTAAGGTAAAATATTGTGCTAAGGCGCTTTAATAGGGGTTTATAGGGTTTAAATTTTTCTTCAATGCCATAGGCTTTGTTAACATAATCAAATTCCTTCTCCCTAATAAGCCTATCCCCTATATGCAACATGGCATAAAGGTAATAAAATGTACTTGATAGTTGCTTATACTTTTTTTCAAACTTAAAGTAATAATACATATTGTTAAAAAAGCTTACAAAGGCAAGTATTCCAAACACTTCATTTTTTAAAACTATTGCAAGTATTACTAAAAGGCTTGGCAGTATACCAAATAATATGCTTAAAAACTTATCCTTAAATGGCATTTTAAAGCCGTTTTTTATTGTATATTTATAGTCAAAATCAAGCCTATTTGCTGTTTTAAGCTTTGTTATAACACTATTGGCTATATTTGTATTATTTATAAAATAAGCCCAATTTTCCTTTGTTTTTGCAACGCCATCCAAGTTATGCAATTGGGTGTAAAGCATTTCGTTGCCTGATGTAGATACTGTTCCCTTTAGCTTAAAGAAAACCCTATCCATATCAAGGTCGTTCCAACTTGTATTATCAATAGCATTTTCTATATTATGGTATTGTAAAAGTTGTTTAAGGGCATCAAAATTTATATCCTCAAACTCTGGCACATATTCAATTTTAGCTTTCTTTTTAAACATATATTTCCCCTCCAATTTAGATTATACCACACAACAAATTTAAAATGCACAAAAACTGTGGTATAATAATGGCATAAAACACAGAAAGTAGTTGGGTTTATGGATGATTTCAAAAAAATTTTAGAGGCAATAAACGGCAATATTTTAAAGGCTGTTGTAAGCAATCCAAAGCAAGGTGAAAGCTATAAAAAAATTGATATTAAACCTGTAAACAACATTTACCAAATTGCGTGCTATACTGATAAACAAGTGTTCCACGAAAGCACAACAAACCCAAAGGAGTATTTGCACACGCTTTTTGGTAGGTATAAACAGTTTAATATATGGGCTGATAATTATGAGCATATAATTACATTTAGCAAAAGCGATAAAATGTTTTATAAAAGCAAAATACTAAATAATGCCTCAAAGCCCACAATAAATATTAAACATAATAGGGAAAAAAATTATCTTTTGCCTGAAGGCACTATTATTGCTCCCTTAGTGGATATGGGAATATTTACAAAAGAGGGTAAAATAGTAAATGCCATGTATGATAAATACAGGCAAATAAATAAGTTTGTAGAGCTTATAGATGATTATATTAAAAGCGAAAACTTTGAAAGCCTTAATATCATAGACTTTGGCTGTGGAAAATCCTACCTTACATTCATTATGTATTACTACTTTACAGCAATTAAAAACATTAATGTAAATATATTGGGCTTGGATTTAAAAAAAGATGTTATAGATAATTGCAACTTAGCTGCAAAAAAATATGGTTATAATAACTTACACTTTGAACTTGGCGATATAAAAGGCTATAAGCCAAATATGCCCATAGATATGGTTATAAGTTTGCATGCTTGCGATACCGCTACGGATTTTTCCCTTTACAACGCTATACAATGGGGTGCAAAAATGATATTTTCAGTACCCTGTTGCCAACATGAGCTAAACAAGCAAATAAAGCCAAACAACTTGCCAATAATAAGCCGATACGGTATAGCTAAGGAAAGAATATCCGCCCTATACACCGATATTATACGCTGCAATTTATTAGAATACGCTGGTTACAAGGTGCAACTTTTGGAGTTTGTTGATTTATCCCACACCCCTAAAAACTTGCTTATTAGAGCAAGGTTAAGCAAAATACCCAACAACGTTAAACAACAAATGCTAAACGAAGTTAAAGCCTTGATGGATGAGTTTAATTTAAAGCCAAGCCTTTATACAATGCTTGTTGATAATAAAAATGTTTAAAAAAGCAAAATTGTGTTTAAATAAAATATATAAAACAAAGGAGAATTATTATGGCAGAATATTTAAATATAGGCGATAAAGCCCCCAACTTTACTTTACAGGATAAAGACGGTAACAATGTAACACTAAGCGATTTTTTAGGCAAAAAAGTTATATTATACTTTTACCCTAAGGATAGCACCCCTGGTTGCACACAACAGGCGCAAGATTTTAGGGATAGTATAAAGGCAATAGGCCTTAAAAATGCAGTTGTACTTGGCGTAAGCAAGGATTCTGTAAAATCCCACCAAAATTTTGCAAGCAAAAACGATTTAAACTTTACAATATTAAGCGACCCTGAAAAGGAAGTTATAAACCTATATGGCGCTTGGCAGGAAAAAACCATGTATGGCAAAAAGAGCATGGGCGTAGTTCGCACAACATATATTATTGACGAACAAGGCAATGTGGAAAAAGTTTACAAGGTTAGCAAGGTTGCTGGCCATGTGGAAAAGGTTGTTAACGAGCTATAAACTAAAAACAAAAAAGAATGTGATTAACACATTCTTTTTTTTATTGCATATTTATTTTTTTAAAAACTTATAAACTAAAAGGTTTGCAGCGGCGGAGCAAGTGCCAAATATTATCATATAATAGGGCATAATTGCAAAGCTTGTTGCAGCGGCCAAAAAGCCAAATATCGCTTGGGATGCAAAACCTGCCACATAGGCTATACCCATATGGAAGCCTGTTAAATCTACCGAGTATTCAACACCAAAACGGCTAGGTACAGCATGTATTACCGATGGGAATATTGGCGCAAAGCCTAAGCCTATTACTAGCATACCCAACATTGTTGATGCATGGCTTGATAGCATTACAAACACCATACCAAACATGGATAATATTCCACCATAAAGTATCATTCGCTTATCACCCACACGGTCGGATATAAAGCCAGATACAAACCTACCCAACATTATTCCACCAAAGTAGAATGATACCCAGCGGGCAGCAACAGCGGGGCTAAGTTGCATATATTCAACCAAATAGCTTGCAAACCAAGTGCCTGCAGTAAACTCTATTGTGGTATAAAAAGCCATTGTTAAGTATGAAAATAAAAGGGCTTTATTATTCTTAATTGTTGGCCTAACACCTGTATGTTTAAGCTCAACTTCCTTAACGGGTTCTATGCTTTTCCACCTTTTTATGTTAAAAAATGCCAATACGGCAATAAGGCTTTGTATTGCTACTATTGCCCTATACCCACTACGCCATTCCCCTTGAGCCATAAAAAAGCTAACAATAATAGGGCTAATTGTAACCCCTACACCCCAAAAGCAATGTAGCCAGTTCATATGCTTTGCAGAATAGTGTACCGATACATAGTTATTTAAGGCTGTATCTATAACACCGCCACCCAAACCAAGTAATACGGAAAAGAACATCATTACCCATATATTAGGCGAAAAGCTTATACCTAACATGCCAATAATTGTAAGGCAAATTGATAAAAATGTTATAAGGCCTGTGCCTATTTTACGTATAAGTTTGCCTGCAACAAAGTTAATAAAGCTTGTGCAAAGGGATACTATTATGGAAAAAACTGAGGCAAAGCTTACTGCCACGCCCATATCCTGATGCACTAAAGGCCAGGCTGTGCCAAAAAGGGAGTCTGGCAAACCTAAGGATATAAAAATTATGTAAATTACAATTATTAGTGAAATCACAAGCTACTCCATTATTTTAAAGTTATTTTGTTCACTTTAATATTTAAGTAAATAAACAAGGCACAAAAGGCTGCAAGCACATAGGGCATAATTACAAAGCTTGTTTTTGTGGCTATAAAGCCAAATAACATTTGCAATGTAAAGCCTATAAAGTAGGCGCTACCCATATGGTAACCCGTAATATCTGCCGATAATTCCTTACCAAAGCGTTCTGGAATATAATGCAATACAGAGGGGAATATTGGCCCATAGCCAAAACCCAACATAAATAAGCCTATCATTGTGGCATTGCCACCAAATATCATTATAACAAATATTCCAACTAACGATACTAAAGCTCCAAGCTTAATCATGCCATGGTCTTTAAGCTTTTCAGATATGAAGCCTGATACAATCCTTCCCATCATTATACCACCAAAAAATATGGAAATCCATCTTGCTGCCACATCTGGGGCAAGGTTGTTTATATGCACCAAATAGGTTGCACCCCAAGTAATTGGTATTGATTCTAATACGCTGTATATGCCCAAGCTTAGTATGGAGAATAATAAGCCAGGGGTACCAAACACATCCACTTTATTGTGTTGCTTTTTACCCTCGGGGCTATCTATTTGTTCCTTTACAATTTTCCACTTATTAAGGCTAAGGAACACAATTATGCAAATAACGCTTTGTATTATAGCAATTGTTCTATAACCACTGCGCCAGTTTCCATCCTTTAAAAATATTGATAGCACAATAGGCCCTGTGGTTATACCTATGCCCCAAAAGGCGTGTAGCCAGTTCATATGGCTTGATTTATAGTGGAGGGATACAAAGTTGTTAAGCCCCGTATCTATTGCCCCAGCCCCCAAGCCAAGTATTATACTAAAGGGTATAAGGGCAAAGCCATTGTTAGCAAAACTTATACCCACTATGCCAATTATTGTTAAAACAATAGAGTAGGCTGTTATTTTAGCTGTACCATATTTTCTTATCAACTTACCAGAATAAAAACCCATGCTAGCTGTTGATGCTGCAACAATAACGCTAAATACTGCCGCTGTGCTTTCAGGCAAGTTAAGGCTTTTATGCATAACCGGCCACGCTGCCCCATATAAGGAATCAGGCAAACCTAAGGATATAAAAATTACATATATAATTATAAGTAATAAAATCATATTTACCTCCAAAATAACATTAGCTGTTAAACAAAGTTTAACAACTAATATATAATAGCTATTTTTTAGCTGTAAAGTCAATTGTTTTAACAACAAATAGTGAGTTAATTTTTTATAAAATTGGGTTTAGTATTAAATATATTTAAATTGTATTTGATTAAAAATACTTTTTAAAATAAATTCCCACTAAAAAACACGATTTACCAGCGTTATTTTTATATAAAAAATCACCCATTTAAAAAAATTTCTAACACCCCTCAAACCAATATGCTATAAGGCTTTAACGCCATAATAAAATCCATAAAATATGCATTTTAAAATTTGCCATAAGCTATATTAAACATACAGGGGAAACCTTGTGAGGAGGTGACAAATAAATGTTATAAAAAACCTTCAGCTTTTGTATGCTAAAGGCTTTTTTATCAAATTATATCTATTGCTTGCCAAGAATTTTTATTAAGCTCCCAAAGTTGTTTAAACCCTATGCTTTTAAGCATGGCCTCGGTTTCGCTAAAGGCACAGGTAAGGTTTTTACCATTATGGCAGTCGGAGGATAGGCATAGCCTTGCCCCTCTATCCAAAAGCTGTTTTAGTATAAACTTAGATGGGTAAGGTGTAGTTCTATATCCCCTTGATATTGCCCCTGTATTAACTTCAAACACTATGTTTTGTTTAAAGTTTAATATGCTATCAATGGCTTTTACAACTGCATTTTTATATTCAATGCTGCTTTCATCAAATATATCATTGTTTGAGTTAAATTTTGTTGGTAAATCTATATGCCCAACAATATCAGCATCGCTTAATTTAATGTTGTTTGAAAGTATGTTTAAATAATCAACCGCCATGGCAACACCATCATTATTATAAGCTTTTTCCCTTATAAATTGGGTTATATGGGGCTTATTATCAATAGCATAAAGTTGGCCATCTACTGGCAAACAATGTAATGAACCTATTGTATAATCAAGGCCATCATACTTATGTATATCATGCAAGTCTATTTCCAAGCCAAGGTAAATATCAAGCTTGCCCTTATACTCTTCCTTTAAGGCATTAATTTCATTAAAGTATTCCAATGTTTTAGCCTTAGTCATGCAGCAGCTATCATCAAAATATGTATGGGCATGCTCGCTAAAGCCTAAGCTTTTTAAGCCAAGGCTTAGGGCATATTCAAACATTTGCCTAGGTGTATCAACACCATCAACATAATTTGTATGGGTGTGTAGGTTTTGCCTTGTTATCATTTTAAAGTTTCCTGTTTTACTTTTTTATCAACTACATGGCGGCGAGCAAGTTCTGCTTTAATTTCAAAAGGCTTAATATCCATTTCTGCCATAAGTACAAGCACATGGTAAGCCAAATCACTAATTTCAAATATGGTTTCTTTTCTATCGTTTTTCATGCCGGCAATAACAACTTCTGTGCATTCTTCCCCAACTTTTTTAAGGATTTTTTCCTTGCCCTTATCAAATAAATAACTTGTATAGCTACCCTCTTGCTTATCTGTTTTTCTACCCATAATAAGCATATAAAGGTCTACCATATCAAACAAGCCTTGTTTATCCATAGCCACAATATCATTAAAATAGCAAGATTCCTTACCTGTATGGCAGGCAGGGCCTTCCTTAATAACTTTTATTAATAGTGAATCCAAATCACAATCTGCAGTAATTGATACTACTGTTTGGAAGTTGCCACTGGTTGCGCCCTTGCGCCATAGTTCTTGCCTACTTCTTGAATAAAAGCAAGTTTTTCCCTCATCTATTGTTATATTTAGTGATTCCCTATTCATATAAGCAAGCATAAGCACTTCGCTTGTATACCAATCTTGCACTATTGCGGGTATAAGTCCCTTATCATCAAACTTTAAATTATTTATAATTTCGCCCATATTATAACCTCACTTCTATATTTTCAGCTTTTAAGTAACGTTTTAAATCCATTATGGATACCTCTTTAAAATGGAATATTGATGCTGCTAAGCCAGCATCAACCTTAGGCAAAGCATTAAACAAATCCTTAAAGTGTTCCATATTGCCCGCACCACCTGATGCTATTATGGGTAGGTTAACATTATCGGATATTGCTTTTAGCATTTCAATATCAAAGCCTGCCTTTACACCGTCGGTATCTATGCTATTTACAACAAGCTCACCGGCACCACGCTTTTCGCCCTCAATTGCCCAAGCAATAGCATCTATGCCCGTATCTTCCCTACCACCTTTTGCAAACACGTTAAACTTACCATTTACACGCCTTACATCCATGGATAATACAACGCATTGTTTGCCATATTTCTCCGCCGCCTTATCAATAAGGCTAGGGTCTGCTAAGGCCCCAGTGTTTACGCTAACTTTATCGGCACCGCATTTTAGCACCCTATCAAAATCATCAAGGCTTTTTATACTACCGCCTACTGTAAGGGGTATAAATATTTGTTCTGCCACGCTTTTAAGCACATCTGTAAAAAGTTGGCGTTGCTCAAAGCTTGCAGTTATATCATAAAAAACAAGCTCATCTGCGCCACTTTCATTATAGAAACGGGCCATGGCAACAGGGTCGTCAACATCCTTTATGCCCTCAAAGTTAACACCTTTAACAAGCCTACCATCCCTAATATCCAAACATGGAATAATCCTTTTTGTTAACATACTCTTTTTGCCCTTTCTATAGCAGTTTTTAGGTCTATTTTGTTTTCATAAAGAGCCTTACCTAATATAGCACCATATACGCCCATTTGGCTAAGCTCATCAATTTCGTGCATAAAGCTTATGCCCCCAGATGCCACTATATTTAAGCCCTTTATCTTGTTTAATTCCTTATAGGCCTCCATATTAGTGCCAGTTAGTGTGCCATCCTTGCTAATATCGGTATATATAATTGTATTAACACCACGCTTGTGCATATCCTTACAAAAATCTATTGAGCTAATTTGGGTTACTTGTTCCCAACCACTTACAGCAACCATTCCATTTTTAGCATCAACGCCAACGGCTATGGCATCACCATATTTTTGAACCATGGCCTCAACAAAGTTTGGATCCTTTGCTGCAACGGTACCAAGTATTACCCTATTTACACCCACATCCAGCATGGCCTTAATATTATCTTCATTGCGTATACCACCACCAAGTTCTATAAACAAACCTTTTTTGCACAGTTTTTTAATAGCATCAATATTCGTAGTTTTACCGCTCCTTGCTCCATTAAGGTCAACAAGGTGAAGGTTTTTTGCTCCACTAGCTATAAAGCCATCTGCAACAAAATCAACATTGTTATTATAAACGGTTTTATCGTCATAATTGCCTTGCAAAAGCCTTACCACTTGGGCATCAAGCAAATCTATTGCAGGGAATATTTCCATAATTAACCTCCATACTCGCAAAAGGCCTTTAGTATGCTCAAGCCAATATTGCCACTTTTTTCAGGGTGAAACTGTGTACCCATTATATTGTTATTTGCTACAACAGCAGTTACATCAACACCATAGTTTGCTGTAGCCACTAAGCTTTCTTGGCAGTTACTTGCATGGTAGCTATGCACAAAATAAACATAATCGCCTTGTTTAACATATTTTAGCAAAGGGTTGTTTTGCCTAATATCAAGGCTATTCCAACCCATATGTGGTATTTTTAAGCCCATGTTTGCATCAAGGGCAACAACTTCCCCCTTAAGCAAGCCTAGGCCCTTATGTACACCAAATTCCTTACCTATTTCAAAAAGCAATTGCATACCCAAGCATATACCTAAAAGAGGTTTACCTTGCTTAGCATTGTTTAATATTGTAGGTATAAGCCCTGTGCTTTGTAACCTTTTTATAGCATCACCAAAGGCACCAACACCAGGCAAAATTATTCTATCCGCATTGTTTATAACAGCCTCATCAGCAGTTACAACAGCAGGTACACCAAGGTATTTAAGGGAACTTTTTAGTGAAAAAAGGTTGCCTACACCATAATCAATTATAGCTACCATTAATTTTGTATTACTCCTTTTGTGGAAGGGATTTCATCCTCCATAGTAGGGTCTATGGCAACCGCAATTTTAATAGCCCTTGCAAAGGCTTTAAAGGCACACTCTATTATGTGGTGGGTATTTTTACCCGCAAATTGAACAAAATGCAATGTTAGGCCAAGGCTACGGCAAAGCCCTTCAAAAAATTCTTGAACAAGCTCTGTATCAAAGTCGCCAAGTTTAGGGTTTAAACCATTTAAACCGTAGTTTAAATAAGTTCTACCACTTATATCAAGGGCAACATTTACAAGGGCTTCATCCATGGGTATGCAAGCAGAGCCATATCTGTTTATGCCTTTAAAGTCGCCCAAGGCTTCCTTTATTGCCATACCCAAGCTTATACCAATATCCTCAACGCTATGGTGAAAATCAACATAAGTATCGCCCTTGCATTCAACATTTAAATTAAACCTGCTGTGGGCAGAAAACAATGTAAGCATATGGTCTAAAAAGCCTACGCCTGTATTTATTTCACTTATGCCTTTACCATCTAAATTTAAGCTTAATTTAACTTGAGTTTCCTTGGTTATACGCTCAATATTTGCCTGCCTCATACTATGCCTCCAAATTATCTATGGCTAAAAACAGAGCCTGCATTTCCTCCATTGTGCCAATAGTTATTCTTACAAAGTTATTTATTCTATCTAAATTAAAGTACCTTACAAGTATACCTGAACATTTAAGTTTTTCATATAGCATTTGCCCACTTATGTTAGGGTGAGCTGCAAACACAAAGTTGCTTTTTGAATTAATGTATTTAAAGCCTCTTTTATCAAGTTCGCTTATTGTATAGTTGCGGGCTTCAATAATTTTACTTATGCAAGCATTAAAGTAATCACTATCCCTTATGGAATATTCACCTAATAACAAGCTTAACCTATTTATATTATAGGGGTTGAAGCTAAATTTAATAGTGTTTATATCCTTAATAATATCCTTGTTGCCAAAGGCATAGCCTATCCTAGCCCCTGCTAAGTTGTAGGCCTTTGAAAAGGTTTTTACTACAAGTAAGTTGTTATACTTATTTATAAGGCTTATGGCACTATCAGCGCCAAAGTCCACATAGGCTTCATCAATAACTACAAGGTTATTAGCATTGTTTATAAGCAATTGCTCAATATCATCAAGGCTTAAGGCTATACCCGTTGGGGCATTGGGGTTTGCAATAAATATTGTAGCATTTGCGTTATAATAATCCCTTACATCAATAGTAAAATCATCTTTAAGGGGTATAATGCGCTTTGGCACACAACAAAGGTCGGCAAACACCTTATAAAAACCATAGCTAATATCTGGAAAGCAAGCTGCTACATCATTGCCACAAAAGGCTAAAAATGCAAAGGCTAATATTTCATCAGACCCATTACCCACAGCAACATTAGCTTCATCAAGCCCATAAACATCGGCAATAGCCTTTATTAAATTGCTACAATTGGGGTCTGGGTAAAGGTTTAGCTTATCCAATTGACCCTTATTAATGGCCTCCATAGCCTTTGGGGATGGTGGGTAAGGGCTTTCGTTGGTATTTAGCTTTATATACTGCCTGTTTTGAGGCTGTTCACCTGGTGTATAGGGCATTATATCCTTATACCTATAGTTTAAAAACTTGCTCATATTATTTGCCTAACCTTAGTTTTACAGAGTTTGCATGGGCATATAAGCCCTCATGTTCAGCAAAATTTACTATCCTATCCCCAACTTCCTTTAGGGCTGTATCGGAGTAGTATATAAAAGATGACCTTTTTTGAAAATCATACACGCCCAAGGGGGATGAAAACCTTGCTGTACCATTTGTAGGCAATGTATGGTTGGGGCCTGCAAAATAATCGCCTAAAGCCTCTGGAACATTCCTACCAAGGAATATGCTACCTGCATTTTTAATTGCATTTAAATACCTAAAAGGTTCATCTACACACACTTCAAGGTGCTCAGGGGCAATTATGTTAGATATTTTAATAGCCTCGTCAATGCTATTAACAATAATAATTTTGCCAAAATCATCTATGGATGCACGGCAAATTTCCTGCCTTGGAGCTGCTGCTATTTGAACTTCAAGCTCCTTTTGTACTTCCTTTGCCAAAGCCTCGCTATTTGTAATTAATATTGCTTGTGCAAGTTTATCATGCTCCGCTTGGGATAACATATCCGCAGCAACATAGCTTGGATTACAGTTTTCATCAGCAATAACAAGTATTTCAGATGGGCCTGCCACCATATCAATATCCACTATACCAAACACTCTACGCTTGGCTGCTGCAACATAAGCATTACCTGGCCCCACTATTTTATCAACTGGGCTAACGCTTTCTGTGCCATAGCTTAATGCTGCAATAGCTTGGGCGCCACCCATTTTATATATTTTACTTACCCCAGCTATGCTTGCTGCAACAAGTATAGGGGCGGCAACTGTTCCATCCTTAGATGGTGGTGTGGTAATACAAATATTTTTAACCCCTGCAAGCTTTGCAGGTACTGCATTCATAAGCACACTTGATGGGTAACTTGCTGTACCGCCTGGAACATATAGCCCCACGCTTTCTATAGCAGTAATTTTTTGGCCTAGCACAATACCATTATCTTGGTTAATAACATAATCGTTTTCACATTGGGCAGCATGGAATTTTTCTATACGCTCTGCCGCCATTTTCATAGTATCTATAAGGTAGGGGTCTGTTATGCTAAGGGCATAATCAATTTCTTCCTTACTAACTAAAAGGCTATCAAGCTTTACACCATCAAACTTTTCTGTATAAGCAAAAAGGGCGGAATCGCCATTGGTTTTTACATTTTCAAGTATAGCTTGTACTGTGGTTTCTATTGCACTATTATCACTTAAACTTCTTGATAATATATCTTCCTTTTTTAAATCCTTAGCGTAGTAAACATTTATCATTTATTATAAGCCTCCATAAGCTTTGCAAGCAAAGTATTAATTTGTTTTTCTTTAAATTTATAGGCTGCCTTATTGGCTATTAGCCTTGCACTTGAATACGCAATGGTTTCGGTAACCTCAAGGTTGTTTTCCTCAAGGGTTTTACCTGTTTCAACAATATCAACTATAACATCACTTAAGCCAAGTATAGGTGCTAACTCTATAGATCCGTTAAGCTTTATAATTTCAATATCCCTATTTTTAGTTCTATAATAATTTTTTGCAACATTAGGGTATTTTGTTGCCACCCTTAGTATGTTGTTAGGGTTTTCATAATAGTTTACTGGTGCTGCAACTGCAAGTTTGCATTTACCCAAGTTCAAATCCATAAGTTCATACACATTAGGGTTAGTTTCAAGTATAACATCCTTACCCACAACGCCAATATCCGCAGCGCCGTGTTCAACATAAATGCCTACATCCGATGGTTTTATAAGCAAATAGCGCACATCACTTTCAGGGCTTTCAACAACAAGGCGTCTATCCTCACCCAAGCCCTCACAGTAATACCCAAAGGATGAAAAAAGTTTATAAACATCATCCCCAAGCCTACCCTTTGGCAATGCTATATTTAACATTTTTCCACCTCCTTAAGCTCACCATTTACTATTTTATAATAGTTTTTAGCCTGTATATTATCAACACTATCCCCTGTAAGTACAGCCTTACCCTCTTTAACTAGGTATTGAACAAACTTGTTTATTTCTAAGGGATTGCTTTGCTCATCACAGCATATAAAGGCATCATAAGTTTTAGGTTTATATTGGGCTAAAAGCCTTGCAATTTCATCAAAGCGTAGGGCAAAGCCCATGGCACCCGTATCCTTTTTATGCATATGCTTTAATAGGTTATCATAGCGCCCACCTATAAGCACTGCCCCAGGTATACCCTCAATATAGCCACTTAATACTAACGAGTTATAATAGTTCATATCCCCTATTATGGAAAAATCTAACCTAATATTATCAAGTTCGCTTTTGCCCTCAAAGGATTTTAGTATAAGCTTAATTTCATCTAGGGCTGCCCTCATCTCTTCATTTACAGCAAGCTCATAGGCCTTTTCAATTACATCAACAGCATAACCTGAAAGGTTTATAAGGCTAAGCAATTTGCTTGTTCCCTCATCACCCAAGCCTGCCTGTTTTGCTTTTATAGCAAGCTCATGCCTATTTTTCTCCTCTATGGATATAAGTATATCCTTTTTGCTTTTATCATCTATATTAAAGGAGTCCAGCAAGCCATTTACAAAACCAAGGTGGGATATATCAAGCATCCATTTATTTGATATGGCGGCCAAACTTTGGGCCGCAAGCCAGGATATTTCAACAAGTGTATAATTATTTACCTTGCCCAACCATTCCAAGCCTATTTGAGATATTTCCTTATAATCCCCTGTGCCTGGCATAGTTCTATAAACCTTTTCAGCATAGTAAATTTTTTCCGCAATGTTACCATCACAGTTTGCATTTTTTACTATACTAAGGGTAATATCGGGCTTTAGTACCATAAGTTTACCATCGGTATCATTAAACGTTATAAACTGCCCCTTTGGTAAAAAGCTTTTATATTTAGTATAAAAATCGTATTCCTCAAAGCGCGACATTTTAAAACGGGAATAACCGAATTGTTCATATAGGTTGCCCAAATGTATGCTTAGTTGTTCCTCACGGGGTAATGTGTTTATATTAAGCATTAAACAGCCCTCCAACAAAATAATAAGGATATAATATAACAGAAATATACTTTTGTCAAGTAAAGTGATAAAGCATTAAAGTAATTTATACAAATTTACAATATTATTTTATATGTATTTTTATGCAAGGTCAATTATAATAATGTTTTTTGACGGTTTACTTGCATTGATATTAATATAGTGGTATATTTACCCTTGAAAAGCGAAGGAAGGGACTATAATGATTAAAAAACTTATTACATTAACGCTTGTACTATTGTTATTTACACAAAGCCTTGTTTTAGGTGAAGGTGCAGAAAAATACCAAAGCATGCCCGAAATATTTAAAACAGAAATTGAGGAAGTATCTCAAAAGTTGGATAATAACGAAAGGTTTGTATACAAAGAATATTTGCATACTACAAACGAAGCAGTAAATACTCAGCTAAAAAATGTTGTAGATGCTTTTGATAATAAACTTAGCCCATTATTAGAAAAAGACCCAACAAAAAATGCTAACAAATACAGCCGTTTAGATATTAACACCGTGTTTTATAGAACAGGCAATAGCTATATTAGCACATTAATAATTGCCCAAAGCGTTTACCGCAACGAACAAAGGGGCTTGGAGTTCAGCGCCCAAACATATAAGCTAGAGGATGGAACAAAATTAAACCTTACTGATATGTTTAATGATAAGGCTTGGCCTTTTATGGCTAAAAGGATTGAGGAGCATTTTAATGCCCTATTCCCTAATGATACAAGAAACAACAATGCTATAAACAACTTATGTAGCATAGATAATATAAAAGAGGCAAACTTTACATTAAGTGGAATGGAATTAACACTACACTTTTATGAAAACAAGGTGTTTGAAAATAGAAACAACATTGCCCACGTACGTTTTTATTACCCTGAACTAAAGGATATGTTTACGGAAAAAGGCCTTGAAGCAACAGATAATAGCCGCTGGAAAATGGTTGCAATTACTTGTGATGATGGGCCTAAAAACCCCCAATCAACTTATGCATTAAACGCTTTTAGAAAAATTGGTGCAAGGGCAAACTATTTTATAGTAGGTAAAATGCTAAAGCACTTTAGCCCTGTATTAAGAAGGCAATTTGACCAAAACCACATTTTTGGCAACCACAGTTTAAACCATTGGAGTGGTTATAGCATGAAAACACCAACAAGGCGCTTAAAAGAAGTAACTGATGTGGATTTGCTAACCTACGATATAATAGGCGAAAGGTTATGGTATTTTAGAGCCCCTGGCGGAACATACCCACCATGGATGGAAGCATTTTTGGATATGCCAATAATACAATGGAGTTTAGACACATACGACTATACAGGCAAAAATAAAAACAGAATACTAGCATCAATAAAGCAAAATATAAAGGAATATGACATTATACTTTGCCATGATACAGGTTATAACATGCATAAAGCCATACCCCTAATAGGCAATTATTTTGAGGAAAATGGCTATATGTTAGTAACTTTAGACGAATTAAAATATGCACAAAATGTTACACTAATAAATAATGAAGTGTATTGGAGTTTTAGGCCAGACGAAAATAGCGAAGGCAATTATAACATTAACGATACTGTTAAAAAGTAATTAAAAAAGCTCACCTATATAATAAAGTGAGCTTTTTAATTACAATTTATACCCTAAGGCTTTCGTTATAATACAAAGAATGAATATAACACTCTGCAACGCTAAAGGGGCTAAGTTTTTCCAAAGCTATGCGGTACATATTCAACTGTTGAATATAGTTTTCCTGCAAGCCCTCTGCAGTTTTAGATTTATCCGTTTTAAAATCTGCAACTATCCACCTGCCATTTTCAATAAAGCAAAGGTCTATAACCCCTTGCATAAGGGATGTATCCCAGCCCTTTAAATATAGGGTAAAAGGTTTTTCCCTATAAACAACATGGCTATTTAGCATGCGTATACCCAAGGGGCTAATAAAGAATTTTGCTAGGGATACAACATCTACCCTATCATAAAGGTCCTTATTTAAGCCACCCAAGTTTAAAAGTTGATCCATAGTTTCAAGTACAACATTATAAACCTGTGTTGCCAATGGGTTTGATATAAAATCCCTTTTATTTAAGGCATCATTAGCAAGTTTAATATCATCATTGCTATACAAGCTACTGCTATTTGTTTGACTTTGAGGTTTTTTACCCACATCACTAAGCTTATCCATTGGGCTAATATCGCTACCTGTGCACCCTATTATCGCCCTAACTTTAGCAATATCAATGTTTTCAAAAACCATATGGCTAGCAGAGCCTATTTGAGCTGCACCAGGTGCCTTTGGTTCCATCATAAACTGTGGCATCCTTTGGGCATACTTTATGGATTTTGGCTTATATTTAGGTAATTGCCTTGGTGTTGGCAATTCACAAGGAGTATCTGTAATATAACCATCAATTTTAGGCTCATCTTTAAGGGTTTGAACTATTGTTGTAACTGTGGTTTTTAGTGGAATATAATCATATTGTTTTGCTACAAGGCCTTGGTTAACAAATTCTGTTGATGACTCTATTTGTGCTTTAGAGGTATCATCTGGCAATTTTACTGCTTTTACATCCTCCAAAAGTTCAAAAAAGCCCTTATCCTTAACGCTAAAGCCCGTATCTGCCTGGCCACTAGCAACAAAGCTATCATCACAGGCTAATAGTTTTATATTCCAATGTTTAAAGCTACCATTATCCAAAACCTCACTAATAATTTTATGTTCAAAGGCATTTGCATAATATGAATCGCTATAATCTTTAATATTTTCATCCCTTAAGCACATAGCATCATTATCCACATAAACAGCTTGGCAAACCCAATCCGCCATAGTTTTAGCTTTTTTTACGGCTATGTTTTTATTGCTTATTGCCCAAAGTTTATTATAATTTTTGTCGCTTTTAAAGGCTGCACTTAAGTGTAAGGCCTCCCTTGCCCTAGTCATAGCAACATACAACAACCTTGCTCGCTCTGCTTGCAGTTCCTGTTGTTTTACCCTATTTATAACCATTTGAGCCAATGTTTTGCGCTTAATATGCAAATCACTATTTCTATATTCTAAGGCTGCACCAAGTTTTGAATGTATAAATATTCCACTGCTACCCCTAGAGGCAAGTTCTTTTTCCAAGCCTATTACAAACACATAGGGAAACTCTAGGCCTTTACTTTTGTGTATAGTCATTATGCGAACAAGATCATCTTTTGGGCTTAACAATACGGGGCTTAATGCATCACCAGATTTTTGTATTGCACGGCAATCCTCAATAAAGTCCTCAAGGTTGCCCTCCCTATCCTCTTGGAATTTTTTAGCCCTAACGCAAATACTTCTAAGGTTATCAGCGTATTTTTCCCCATCCAAAAAGCTTGAAAAAAACACATATATTCCACTACGTTGGTAGAAACTCCATATATACTTATCAAAAAGCATATTTTGGCACAAAAAGCGTTCTTGGCTTAATATGCGCCTAATATCTGCACAAAGGCACCACAAGCTAAAATCATCTTGGCTTACCCCTGCAAGCTTAGCGGCCTCGCTAAGTTCTGCATGTTGATATTGGTATTTATTAGCTTTGCTAAACAGCTGTAACTTTGAGCCAAAGCTCCATGGAACATCCACTTTAAAGCCCAATATATCATCGCTATAAGTATTTTCTACATCTATACCAGTAAGCTGTTTATTATCAATAATATCGTATACCCCTTCTAAGGATACATCATATTGGGCATATTCTGCACTTTGATTTTCATCAAGTATTGGTGCGTTTAAAAGGGCATCAGCGCTATCGGCACAAGAATAAAAAGCTTGTGAAAAGCTAACATCCCTACTTGGGTGCATAAGCCTAATTTTTGCCAGTGTATCATCATCTATTGAAAATATTGGCCCCCTAAGCACTGCAAGCAAGGATATATCATCAAGGGGGTGAGTTAAAAGTGTAAGCCATGATAAAACTTGCTCACTTTCAATAGATATTCCTTCTGTTGTAGCTATATCCGTATAAAGGGGTATACCCTCCTGTTCAAACACCTTTCTAATTTTATCCTCAACGCCCTTCATTTGTGAGCAGAGTATAACAATATCCCTATACCTTAAGCTTTTACCTGTGCTTTGTATTGTTTTACCAAGCATTTGCTTTATTTGCCTTGTTACAAAGTTTGCTTGAAGCTCTATATTATCAAGGCCTTCAACTTTATTTTCAAGTATACTAAGGGCTACTGGCACAGCCAATTCATCCTGGCGACCTGGCACTAGCCAATCCTCATCAGGCAAATAGCTAAGTTCAGTAACATCCTCCTGCATAACATGGTTAAACACACGGTTTACACCATCAAGCACCAAGGGGGTTGACCTAAAGTTTTTATTTAGCAATATTTTGCGCTTACTATCGGCAATATTTTCTTTATCTGCCGAATAGCTACGCATTTTATCCATAAACAAGCTAGGCTCAGCCTGCCTAAAGCGATATATGCTCTGTTTAACATCGCCAACCATAAACAGGTTGTTTTTGCTATTATGAAGTTTATTTAGTATTTCCTCCTGTATGGATGAATTATCCTGGCATTCATCAATAAAAATAGCATCAAAGGATGATGACACCCTTTCCGCAATACCCTCGGTATTTAGTATTTCCAGGGCAAACTGTTCCATATCATTAAAATCTATAGTATTTACCCTATTTTTTATTTGCCTAAATATATTATTAAACACTATTGTAACTTGAGCTAAGCCACGCAAGTTTACAAGCATACTTTCATTATCACTAGGTGCATTTTTTAGCATAGCACTACGGCCAATAAGTTCCTTTATATCATCCTTAACAATTTGCCTAGCATCACCAATTAAAGTTTTATATTTATTAAGGGTATCCTCGCCATACAATTCCTTATCTGCCTTTTTTGCAGAGGGTAGGTTTTTAAAGCTTATTGTTTTTAGAGCATCAATAAGTGCCAAATCCTTATTTAATGCAAGTTGATGGCAAGTGCTAAGGGCATCTTTATCATTTTTGCCCACATCCTTATACATATCTGGACAATCAATTTCATCACATATGCGGCAAGTTTCATCTGCGCTTATTAAAACATCTATAAAATCATCAAAAATTTGATTATAAAAGCAATCATATGCATCTTTATATATATCTGCCTGGCTTATTGAATAATTTGCAGTATTATCATCATTTAAGCCCGTTTTTTGCCTAAGCCAATTTATTGGATAGGGCAAACTCATCATTGTGCGATAAAGCTCGCCTAGCATTTCCTTAATTTCCTTTTCATCGTAACAATCAATAAGGCTTTCAATTTCTGGGCTAGGGTTATCGTAACAATAATCCAAGGTTTCTTCCAAGGCGGTTTCATATAATTTATCCCTGAGGGATGTAGGGCATACTTTAACGCGTGGGTCCACATCAACAACTTGAAATTGGCTGCGTACAAGGCTACCACAAAAGCTATGCAAGGTTTCTATATGGGCAAAGGCAACATTATCAAGTTGAGCTTGCAAGCTTGAATCCTCAAGGGCAAGGTCAAAAAGTTGCTTTGATATACGCTCTTTAAGCTCGGAGGCGGCGGCATGGGTAAATGTTAATATAAGCATACGCCTAATATCAATTTTATCCTCCACAAGCATACGCATAATTCTTTGCACCAAAACAGATGTTTTGCCTGCACCTGCGGCAGCACTTACAAGCAAAGTGTGGGAATTATCTGTAATAGCATCAAGCTGTTGCGGTGTGTAGTTAGCCAATGTATTGCCCCCTTTTTATAACATAGTTATATTATAATACATATTTGTACAATTTTCATTCAAATAAAAAAACCTTTGAATTAACAAAGGTTTGAAAGCAAAATATTAAATTTTGTGCTTTATAAAGTTACCCATTCTAAGCTCTGTGAAAGCCATGTTAAGCTCATCAACAGTGTTCATAACAACTGGGCCACCCCATGCAACTGGTTCGTTTAATGGTTTTGCAGCAAGGCATAGTAGGTGTAGGTCAGTTTTATCCGCCTTAACATCAACATAATCGCCATCGCTAAGTTTTACAGCTGTTTTTTCCGTAACATCGGTGCCACCAATATTAGCAGAGCCTTCAATTGTGAAAAGCATAAGCTTTTTATCATTTGCAACTTCTATTCTATACTCTGAGCCTTTTTTAAGCTTTATAGCAAAAAAGTCTAGTTTATGGTATTTACCCTCAAAAGCTTTTAGGCCTTTATATTCGCCACTTATAAGCCTAAGTGTGCCACCATCTATATCCATTACGGGCATATCGCTTTCCAATATGGATTGGTAGCCTGGTTGAGCCATTTTATCCTTTTTAGGCATATTTAACCAAAGTTGAACGCCTAAAAGGTGTTCCGCAGGTTCTGGCATTTCCTCATGCATAATGCCTGAGCCAGATGTCATCCACTGTACTTCGCCATTCCTTATCATACCAGAGTTACCAAGGCTATCCCTATGGCTCATAGCGCCTTTAGCTAAGTATGTAATTGTTTCAATGCCCCTATGTGGGTGCATTGGAAAACCTGCCATATAATCATCAGGATTATGGGAATCGAAGGAATCCATCATTAAAAGTGGATCATAATCCTCTATGGTATCCCTACCTAAAACTCTAACAAGTTTTACGCCTGCCCCATCCTTTGTAACATATCCTTTAACTTGATTTTGAACTGTTCTTTGCATATTTCCTCCAAATAATTTATTACAATATTTATATACCCACATTTTATAGTTTGTAAACAAAAACACAGCACAATTGTACTGTGTAATATTTTTTTAGTTTTTATCACCATAGGCCAAAGTTTCCTTGCCAACTAAGCCTGTTACGCCATATTTTTCACGAAGTTTTGGTTTTTCTATTTTACCAGTTGGGTTACGGGGAACATTATCAAATATAACCATACGTGGGCGTTTATATTTTGGCAATTCCATACAGAATTCATTAAACTCATCCTCGCTCATGCTTTCGCCTGCTTTTAACTCAACAACGGCGGTAGCAATTTCACCAAGGCGTTTATCTGGGGTACCAATTACTGCAGAATCCTTTATTTTTGCATTTTTACGTAAAAAGTCTTCTATTTGAACTGGGTAAATATTTTCACCACCGGATATAATGACATCCTTTTTTCTATCAACCAAGAAAATAAAGCCATCCTCATCCCTAATAGCCATATCCCCTGTATAAAGCCAACCATTGCGAAGTACTTCCTTTGTAGCATCTTCATTTTTATAGTAGCATTTCATAAGGCCTGGGCCTTTTACTATAAGCTCCCCTGCCTCGTTTTCAACAACTTCATTACCCTTATCATCAACTATTTTTGCTTCCCAATTATAGCCTGGTTTGCCTATAGCACCAACCTTATGTATGTTTTCTATACCAAGGTGAACGCAGCCTGGGCCAATGGACTCTGACAAGCCATAGTTAGTATCATATTCATGATTAGGGAAATACTGTTTCCAGCGCTGTATAAGGCTTGGTGGAACAGGTTGAGCACCAATGTGCATAAGCCTCCACCTAGAAAGGTCATAATCATCCAAATTAATTTCGCCACTTTCAATAGCATCAAGTATATCCTGAGCCCATGGTACAAGAAGCCAAACTATTGTAACCTTTTCATCCGCAGCAGTTCTAAGCACCCACTCTGGGCTAACACCCCTAAGAAGGATAGCTTTACTTCCACTTAAAAGTGAGCCAAACCAGTGCATTTTAGCGCCCGTGTGGTAAAGGGGTGGTATGCAAAGGAAAATATCGTCACGTTTTTGCATGTGATGTTTTTGCTCGGTAACGCAGGCAGAAACAAGGGAGGCATGGTCATGAAGTATTGCTTTTGGAAAGCCTGTTGTGCCAGATGAAAAGTATATTGCCGCATTATCATCCTCATCAAGTTCAACAGGTGGTGTAGTGGATGAGCAGAAGCAAATATAATCCTCAAGGGGTTCTGCAAAGCGTGGAACATCATTGCCCTCATAAAATATAGTGTTTACAAAGTTAAGTTTAGAATATATTTGCTCAACACGGCCAACAAATTCTGGACCCATAATTAAGCAACTTACATCGGCCAATTTTAAGCAATAAAGAATTTCATCGGATGTATACCTAAAGTTCATAGGCACAACAATACAGCCCGCCTTTAGTATACCAAAGTAAATAGGCAGCCATTCCAAGCAATTCATAAGCAATATTGCAACTTTATCGCCTTTTTTAAATCCCCTTGTTTTAAGCAAGTTAGCAAATTTACATGCTTTAATATCAAATTCTTTCCAACTTAATTCACGGCGGTATTTACCGCCAGAGGCTTCCTCAATAAGGCTATATTCACGCCAAGTAATGGATTTTGACGGCTGTAAAGCTGGGTTCACTTCCACCAAGGCAATTTCATCAGGTAAAATTCGAGCATTCTTTTCCAAAAAATCCGTAATAATCATAACAATACTCCAAACATAAGAATATGTTATATTATACTAATATTTTAACAAATTGCAACAATACGCCAATTTAGGAGTGTTGTTATAGGTGGGTTTTTAAGTTGTGTGAATTGGGTGCAAAAAATAAACAAGGGGGAAATTAGTATTCTACTTGAAATTTTAAGAAAATAAAAACGCCTTTCGGCGCTTTTATTATTTTATAAAATTAAGTTCCTTAGATATTCTTGCAAGTTCAGCATCTTTACGTTTGTTAAACTCTATTTTATTTGTTTCAAACAAATTATTACCTTCAGTATCAATAGACACTACAAGGGGGCCTAAATCCTCAACATCACTTATCCATAATGATTCAGGCATGCCAGCGTCCTTCCATTGTACATCCACAATTTGTTTAAACCTAATTGCTGCATGTACCGCATTACCAGCAGGCAACACCAAATGAAGAGCCTTAAACTGTTTACAAGCTTCTTCTGTATTTTTACCCATGCCACCTTTACCTATAATGAGCCTAACGCCTGTTTTTTCAACAAAGGGTTTTTCAAATTTTTCCATACGGCTGCTTGTAGTTGGCCCAATAGATACCATCATATAGCTACCATCTTCATTTTGTTTTACAATGGGGCCAGCGTGGAAAACTGCGCAATCCCTAATATCAGTAGGTAGTTCTTGACCAAGTTCTACAACCCTACGGTGTGTAATATCCCTACCTGTTACAACCCTACCAGTTAAGTAAACCACATCGCCAATGCGTATATCCTTTATATCATCTGCAGATACGGGAGTTGTTAGTTTCCATGTTTTCATAATGTTACTCCTTTATGTGATTTTATTGTGTAGTTTAAGTCTTTATCAAAGTGAATTAAGCCACGCCTATGACTCCAACAGCCAACATTTACGGCTACGCCAATGGCTGAGGGGTGCCTTGCTGTATTTACAATATTTACACCCATAACAGACTTTTTACCGCCAAAACCTTGAGGTCCTAAGCCAATATTATTAATAGCTTCTTCCAACAGTAATTCCATTTTGTGGGCATTTTTATTAGGATTAACTGCATTTACATCCTTCATCAAAGCTTTTTTGGAGTTTAATGCAGCTGTTTCAACTGAGGTACCTATACCAACACCAACAAGTAAGGGTGGGCAAGCGTTAATACCATAGCTAGTCATAGCATCTAATATAAACTCTGCTGCGCCTTCATAACCCTCGCCTGGCATTAATACCTTTGCCCTACCAGGTAGTGAGCAACCACCACCTGCCATATAGGTATAAATATCAACATCATCTTTGCCTTCAACTATTTCCCAAAATACTGATGGTGTACCATTACCTACGTTTAAACCTGTGTTATACTCATCAAAGCTTTCAACGCTATTGTGCCTTAAAGGCATTTCCTTTGTGGATTTAACAACTGCCTCTTTAAGCAATGCTGGCAATTTACCTATTAAAGGAAAATTTTCACCACAGCTAACAAAAAACTGTATTACACCTGTATCTTGACAGCTTGCGCGGTTTAAATCCTTAGCTAATTTTTGATTTTCAAACATTGTATCGTAAACCATACTTTGAAGTTCGCCAGTTTCCTCTTTGCGAAGCTCTTCTAACTTTGCTGTAACATCATCTGGTAAAACCTTACCAACAAAGCCTACAAAGTCTGCCATTATGTTTATTAGTTTTTGTGAATTATCGTTCATATTATACTCCTTTACATTATGGGTAGAATGGGAAGAATATTGGTAGTAGTATGCAAGATATTACTATTGCAATAATTATCATTGGTAAGCCTGCTTTAACATAATCGTTAAACTTATAGTTACCAATTTTGTAAACCATTGTATTAGCAGGCATACCAATTGGTGTTGCATAAGCTAATGAACCACCTATAACTGTTGCCATTAACACTGCCCTTGGATCTGCACCTAAGGCTTGAGATATGCTTAAACTTATTGGTACAAGCAAGGCTGTTGTGGCTGTATTTGACATAAAGTTGGTCATAACTGCAGATATTAGTAATATTGCAACTAACAATAAGAATGGGGATGGTGTAGCACCTAATGCGCCAATTATTGTATTTGCAATTGTTTCACCAGCACCTGTAACACTTAAAGCTTTTGCCAAGGATAGTGAGCCTACAAATAGTAATATTGTGCTCATATCAATAGATTTCATAGCATCTTTTTCTGATATAGTTTTTGTTACTATAAGTACTAAAGCACCAATCCAAGCTGATATATAAAGTTTTACGCCAAGTTGTTTTTCAAATATCATGGCTAGTACTGTAAGAACTAATACAACTAAGGAGAATATCCTTTTCCATTTTGGCACAGTATTATAATCTATTGTTTTGTTATAAATAGAATCGCTAATATCGGCATCTTTATTTTCTGGTAAAAGCTTATAGCCAATAAATGCATAGAATAATATACCTGCAATTAGAATTGGAAGGCCTACTAAGCCATATTCAAAAAATCCAAACCTTTGGCCTACTGTTTCCAATCCACTTTGTGCAATCATGCTACCAGGTGCACCAATTAGGCTTAAGTTACCACCCATAGCTGCTGCAATTACCAAAGGTATAAAAAACTTACTACGTGCAAAGCCAGACTTTGCAGCTATACCAATAACTACCGGTATTAGAACCGCAGCTGTGCCTGTGTTGGATAAAAACCCAGACATTAAACCTGTAATTGACATAATTGCAACTATAAGTTGACGCTCTGTTTTAGCAAACTTAGTTACCATACCACCAATTTGTTGTGCCATTCCAGTTTCGAAGAACGCAGCGCCAATAATAAACATAGCAATAAATAATAACACATTACTATCAACTAAGCCTGCGAATGCTTCTGCGGGGGTTAAAACTCCAGTTAAGGTTAAACCAATAGCCACTATCATTGCTGTTACAGATAGAGGAATTTTTTCTATAACGAACATGATTATTGCAAAGGCTAAAAATAAAAGGGTAATTAGTTGTGGGCTCATATTCTTTCCTCCAATATAATTTATTTAATTACATTATATTTGTATAAAATATGTTATTCTACCCATATTTTTAGCATTTAAAAAATCAAAAGCCACTTATTTTTGATTGAAAAATCGGCTAGAATATAAATATTCACCTAAAAATTTAACCATAAAATATAGTATTCAAGCTTGTTTTTATAATTTATTATTTTTTTTATATATAAATATTTACCCTAAACGGAATATATTTATATTAGTTATTTTCCAACTTATCTAAATTGGTTTTTATATTATCAACAAAAGTTTGTAGGGTATTTAGTTTTATATTTAGGCTTTTATAACTTTCTAAACTTTCATTATTATCTATATTTCCATTTGAATTATATTCAAAAGCTTTTTGTTTAATTATACTTGAATCAAAACTTAAATAAGCCTTTTTAAAAACCCTGTCTATTTCTTTATGTTCACTATTAAGGCTATTTTTGTAGCTTGAAGGGCTTTTAGAAAACTGGGCTTTAAAATAATAGTTAAAGGACTTTACATCAGCAAAGCCATTTTTATTAGCTATATCTGCTATAGACAAGTCGGTTTCCCTAAGATCTATAATAGCTTCTCTAAGCCTAATACGAGTAAGATACTCATAAAAGCTAACTCCAGAATGCTTTTTAAAAAGCTGTGACACATAGTTGGTGTTGTAACCCCCTATACGCCCAAGTTCCTCAAGAGTAATATTGTTCATATAGTTTTTATCTATATACTTGCTCATTTTTTTAATTGGATTTTCGGCTTTTCCTCTAAAAATACTAGTATTATTCTCGCTAATAAAACCATCCAAATTAAATAATGAGCTGAGAGAGGATAAAACGCTTGATACAATTTGTATATCCTTATTTTTATTATCGCTTAATACAAGACTAATAAGCTTAGCAACACATTGGCGTATTGCATTAGCCTCTTTAGAATATCTATTATTATTATCAGTAACAAAGTTTAAATAAATATTATTGCTAAGATTGCACAATGTTTTAAATAAATCCAAGTCAAAATGGATTACAAAGGCTATACATTCCTTGCTTATAGCAAACGTTGTATGCCCTTCACCAGGATTAATTAAAATAATATCATCCTCAAACATAGTATAACTTTTGCCACCGCTTGTAAGCTCTAAATTACCTTTAAGCACAATTAATAGCTCTACCTGTTTATGCCAATTATAGTGGTAAGAGCCTATATTATACGCATAATACTCCATATTAAAAATATCTAGTTTTGATTTTGTGCTGTAGTACAACTCCACAGTATCACCGCCTTTATAATATTTTAGCATATTATATTGGATATTTGTAAATAAACAAACAAAAAAGAACTTCTAAGCAGAAGTTCTTTTTATTAATTAATTATTTTACTGTGAATGTTAGGGTTGTACCTACGCGCAACTCTTTTATTTTATTGGATAAAAGTTTTACTTCGTAAAGGCCTTTATCGTCTGGTATAAAGGCTATGGAATCTACTGTGCATTCAATATCCTTTAGGTTTAGGCTTTCGATATTTGCGGTTAGTTTATCCCCTACTTTTATGCGGCTTATTTCAAGCTCGTTAAGGTTTGCTGAAACGTACATATCATCACTGGCTATATAGTTTGCAATGCCTGTGCCAACTTCAGCTGTATCGTTTACTTTTTTATCAAACTTAGTTATAACGCCATCTTGAGGCATTTTAACTATTGGATCCTCACCATCATAGGAGCTTTTTGTGAATATAAACAAGGGGTCGCCTGCTTTTACCTTATCGCCACGGCTACAAAGCATTTTAATTAATGTGCCTTCTGCATTAACAGCAACGGGGTCTGTTCTAGCAATTGTGCCACTACCTAAGCGCATTTTAGCATCATAGGTGCTACTGCGGAAAATAAACACTTTGCTATCAAAGCGCATATCGCCCTCGGTAATTTTTACTGTATAGCCATCCTTATCCCTAGCTACAACAACACCTTCACCTACTTGGGTTTCATCGCTACGGTTACGGATATAAACCTTTTCGCCTAATTGGGCAACCCTAAATTCATAGGGGCGACTACTATGCAAATATGTGCATTTTATTGTGCCATTATCGTTTGTATTTATATAAATACTGGCTTTAAGCAATTCCTTAGTAGTAGCAAGGTTATCGCCTGGTTTAGCCAAAATAACACCTACTGTGCCATCAACAGGGGCATAGCAAATATCGCCCTCCACTTCAAAAATTGGAGTATCCTTTTTTATAAGCTCATTCTCTTTTACAAGTATGCTTTTAATAGAGCCTGAGAATGGAACTTGAAGGGATATTTCCTTACCTGCTTTTACCTTGCCATCAAACATCCATTGATAATCACTTGCCAAGGCTGCGGGTACAATAAGCATAAATACAGCTAAAACCGCAATTATCCTTTTAATCATATATTTTTGTTCCCCTTTCGGTTAAAAATTATTGTACTAAAGCTAAATATTGTTAATGTGCTTAATATATTAATTATACGCTGAAAACTATTTAAATCAACCACCTGTGGTGTTCTTAATGTAACAAGTTTTGAGGCTGTATGAACGTTGTTGATATAAGTTTTTTTGATCATATCAAAATCAACAAGTATTTCAGGAACCCACTCGGGGAATTGTAGCAAGGCCTCAACTATAAAGAACATTAGAAAGCCATATGCAGCTGATATTATACCAAAGCCCGCTATAAACGCAGCTACATGGCCAATAATTTGTAGTGGTATTTGCCTTGGATATTTTTCAACAAGCAATAGCTTTAACTTTTGGAAGTTTTCACTTAGCCATTTTTTAAATATCCTTAAAACTGCTGTTGTAGCTATTAAGCCATATAGAAAAACTATGAACTTTACAATAAGTGTAGCCCTTTGTTTTTCCTTTGGCAAATTCCATACCCCTTGAGGGAACTTTGTATTAAACTCGGTAACATCAAAATATTTTGGGTTACAAGTATAAATAAGCAAGTTTGACTTCATTTTAGCTTTTACTGCTGTTGCAAAGGGTATATAAGCATTTTTGCTAAAGTTTTCCTGAGGGGCTGAGTCTATAACGCCAATAACCTTATATTTTTCCTGATTTATAGAAACTTCCTTGCCTAATGCCGACTCTGAGCCAGACACAACAAGTGCAATTTGTTTATCTATAATTGCAACTTTAGCCTCCTCAGCCTTATAGAAATAGCGCCCTTCAATAAGTTTTGCATGGTAGCTATCAAAATAATCATGGCTTACGGCATGGAGCTCGGCACTAGTGCTAGCCTTATCTAAACTAACTGCAGCATTTTGTATTGTAAGCTCGCTAGTATATTTTACCTCAAGGTCAATTTCCTCAACATTAGGGTTTTGTTCTATATACTGGTAAACCCCTGGTATATTGCTAACTTGAAGCCAAAAATATGCAATTAATATAAGGCAAAGTGCAAGTAATATTGCCCATACTTTTTTCATTACTTATTCTCCATTACTCTGGCTTTTTCGCTTATTGCTCTATCCTCACGGTCTATTACTTGGGTGCTAATATCATCAGACACGGAAACCTGATCATCATTTTTACCTAATACATTTACAGTTTGTTTTTTGCAAACATAGTAACTGCTCATAATTCCACCATCGGTCCATTGAGCAACATAAACAAAGGTTTCATCACCATTTTGGCGAAGGGCAGATGCAGGTATAAGTGTACTTGCCTGTGTTGCACGCTTTGTAAGGCTTAATTGAATTTTTTCCAAGGCCATCATGGCTTTTAAGCCACTATTGGCATCTATAACTTCCTGTGTAAGCTCAAAATCGGCATAACGTTGACCTTCTTTGTTTTTGCCTGTGCCAACTAAACCTACGGAATAGCTGCCCCAATCGGATTTAACCTTGGCTTTTGAGCCATCGTTTGGTAGCTCGTCAAGCTCCTGAACAAAGGCACGTAAAACTGGTGGTTTTTCGGCAGGGCTATATTTATAAAGGGCTTTTGCGCCGTTATAATCCTCGCCTGCTTTTATATCTAAGGCTGTAATAACGCCATCTTCCTCTGCTTTAATTTCGCTAAGTTGTGTAATAGCAAAGTCTAAATCGGCAATTTCTTTTTCCTTATTATCCATTTGTTTTATAAGCTCATCACGTTTTTTAACATACTCAAAGCCTTCATCATTTGTGCTTGAGCCATACCTATTTAGTTGTTTATATGTGTTGTTTGCCCTATCAAATTCCTTTTGTTGGGCTTCCCATGCCTTAGGGTTAGCATCCTCACCCTCAAGCCTTGCACGGGTATTTTCAGCGGTTTTTGCCTTTATTAGGGCATTGTTGGTTTCTAAAAGCTTATTATAAGCATCATTTTTTTGTGTAGTTGTGGGGAACTTGGCATTTTTAGCATCCAAGTCAAGAAGTTCCGCGGTTATTTTAACAAGTTCATCACTAAGGTCTGTTTTTTTCTTTTCCGCCTCTGTTATGCGTGCATCAAAAATAACATCACCTTTAGCAACCCTATTGCCCACGCCAAAGTAAACTGCGTTTATAACAACGGGGTATTTTTGTGTAAGGGTAACAATTACCTCACGCTCCTCAGGGTAAAACACCTTGGAATCCATTGTGGAGTTTGTAACCATTCTACCACGCTCTGGGTAGGTAAACCTTGCCTTTGCTGTTGTTACAGTTTGTACTGTTCTACCAAAAAACAGGCATACACCAACAACTACTGCCAAAATTATTAAGCCACGTATAGCAATTTTTTTCATTATATATAATACCTCATTTCATTTCGGATAGCTGTAAGCCTTCTGTAATATCCTTTTGGAAGAAGAAGAAAACAAACAGTGCCGGTAGAATGTATAATACTGCGCCTGCAAAGGCGATTTCTGCGTTTTTATCACCAATTACGTTAAACATAACTGATAGGGGCATAAGATCCTGCCTATTGGATAGGAAGGCCAAAGGCTGTTCCGCCATGTTCCAAATATCCGCAAAGGAGAGAGATACTGCTGCGCCAATGATTGGTTTAGATACGGGCAATGCCACATATATAAATGTACCATAGGCGTTACGCCCATCAAGGGCTGCCGCCTCTAAAAGCTCTGAGGGAATATTTAGCATATACTGCCTTAACAAGAATATATAGAAAGGTGAAAAGCTTGCTGGCAATATTATTGCCCATATGCTATTAAGTAAGCCCAACTTTTGCAATGTTAGAATATTTGGTGACATTGTTACTTGGAAAGGTAATACCATAAGCACAATTACCATAAAAAACAGTGCATTTTTGCCTTTAAACCTTAGCTTTGCAAGGGCAAAGGATAATGCGGGTATTACTAAGGCTTGCCCAATTAAAATTAGTGTTACATATATAGCAGAATTTGTAAATAACTTTAGTATGGCTGGGTCGCCTATAAATACTTTATAATGCTGGTTTAGCGAAAACTTGCTTGGGCTTAAATTAGATACTATCCACTTTGCATTATCAAAGTTATTACGGCTTTTTAGTATTGATGTAATTTCATCAGGGTGGAAAAACGAATATAGGAATGTTCTAATTAAGGGGTAAAGGGTTACTATTACAATTATACCTAAAAATAAATACACAAATATGTGGGATAATTTAAAGCGTTTTTTATTCACACAACTACCCCCTAACCCAAGGCGCTAGCATTGCGCTTTTGCATTAAATAAAGCAATGCAAACACGGCAATAACTACTGCGGCAAATATGTAAGCACCTGCCATAACGTTGGAATAATTAAGCTTTTGGAACATATTATTCATATAGTTTTGGAAGGTATAAATGTTCTCATCAGGGTAAGGGCCGCCAATATAATAGGCCTCCCTAAATATTTTAAAGCTGTTTATACAAGCAAACACCATAACAAGGAAAGATGATGGTGCAATAAGCGGCAATGTTATTTTTGTTTCACGCTTTACAAAGGATATGCCCTCAAGATCGGCATACTCATATAAGGCCTTGGGTATTGCCTGCATTGCTGCGGAAAACACTATGGCACAAAAGCCAATATTCTTCCACAAATAAAGCAATATAACTGGAACCCTAAGCATGCTACCACTTAACCAAAGTACCCTTTCTATACCTAATAGGCCAAGTGCACGGTTTAGCATACCACCCCAGTCAAACAATAGCAGGAAGTATAGCAATATAGCACTTGATGGCATAATATAGGGCACAATAAGTGTACCTGTTACAAAGGATTTTTTATATTCTGTGCGTTGCAAAACAACTGCAATAAAATAGGCCATAAACCAACATATTGGTGCACCTATTGCAGTTAAAAGCAATGAATTTTTTAAACCAAGAACAAACATTGGGTTTTGAATAATTTTGGCATAGTTTTCAAAACCTATAAACATGCTTTTTGCAGTATCGCTCATAAGGCTTAAATAAAAGCCCCAAACAAATGGCACTGCATAAAATGTTAGCAGGCCTATAAGGCCTGGCAGTATAAAACTTAAAGTGAAGCGTTTGCTATAACGCAATTTTAAAGCCCTCCAATTACAGCAATTTTAGCTGTGAGCCTGCCGAGGCTTAGCTCGGCAGGCATAAAAGTTTAGTTACCCTCAAGGGTCATCATTTTAATGTAACGGTCTAGCTCTGCAAGGAATTCTTGTGAACCTATATTTTTATCAAAATACCTTTGCAACAAAGAGTTAATTTGCTCTGAAGAGTAATCAAACACGTTAGATGTTATTACAACAAAGGTATCGGCAATTTCGTTATACTTTTTAATTTCTTCCTCAGTTAAATCGTACAAGTTTTCCTTTGTATATTTAAGGTTTAATTCCCAACTATCAAGCTCTTCCTGTAAAGCTTTTTGGTTTTTGCCACCTTCGGCCTTATCCTTTTCCATAGCGGCCTTAGTTTCCTCAATAAGTTTATTTGTTCTTTCTAACTCAGCATCAACATAGCTTTGTTTTACAGGTTCGTTAACATCTGTATACAACAATGTTTGCTTTTTTTGATCCAAATTATCAAGTATAAACTCTACAAAGGCCATGGCATTATCTTTATTTTGAGACAACTCATTTACAGCAACAGCGGTCATACTTGCAACGTTTAGGGGTGCAGAGTTTTCATCAAGCTTTAATGTAATGGGTGTGAAGCCCTTTGAAATATCAATTAAACCGTTTGTTTCAGAGAATATAGCTTTCTTTTCGTTATATTCATACTCGTTATTTTCCTTAGGGTCGTAGAAGCCATAGAAATCTGTTTTTTCCAACTTTGCAAAAAGCTCTTGTATTGCTGGTGTGTTATAGTTGGGTGATTGGCCATCCTTAATAGATGCCAAGTTTATTGTATTAAGTATTCTTGTAGCCATGTTCCAGAACATATTATAATAGGGCATATTTTGTATGAACTCAACATCCTTATACTGTGTTGATAGTTCATTTTGGTACCTATTAATAAAATCTAGGAATTGACCATAAGTTTGAGGAACATCAGCCTCGGTTAAGCCCATATCCTTAAACACTTCATCGCTATAGGCATACCTATTTATAGGTGCCATACTGCCATAATTATACAGGTTATAGGGTAAAAGGTAAACATCACCATCAAATTTAACTGCATTTTGAATGAAAGGATACATTCTTTCAACAGCGGCCTTAATCTTTTCGGATGAGGTTAGTGGGTGTAGATATTTATGTTTATACAATGTTTCCAAATTAGTATAGGATTCAAAAAAGTAAACATCGGCAGCCTCGGGGGATTTCATTTGATTTGCAGCGGTATTAACACTATCAATGTAGCCTGATACCCTTATGGCGGGGTTTGTAGGGTTAAGCTCATTATATTTTTTAATTATGCGCATATCCTCTAAGCCACTAATTTTTATAAATTGCTCTGGTAGTTTTTGCCCTGTAAACTTAATGTTTTTAAGCTCTTTATTATCAATATAATAGAAGGTTTCAGCATCGATAAACTGGCTTGCAGTGTACTCAGGTACGCTTACGAAGGCTGCCTTTTCCAAAACGGATTCTGAATTTACGGTATAGGCAAAGTTTTGGTCAAAAACATAAAACTTATCGGCAAACTTATTATATTTAATAGCTGTTATATTTGCTTCTGTTTTAGGTATTGTTGCAAAAACTTTTATTTCTGTACCCTCAACATACTTTACTTCCGCACCGCCATCCTGTGTATAGCCCCTATAATAAAACATATCATCCTTATAAGGTGCCATTTCCTGTAAATAAGTATTCTCTGGCAATGGAATATCCGTAGTGCTCATATCGCTTTTATTAATGCGAACTAATTTTTCAGCATTAGCTTCCATATCATAGTAGTTTGTATAAATACTGTTTTCAGTAATTACCAATTGGTTGGGTTGAGCACCATCTTCCAATTTAAAGCCAGCTTTTTTAAGATCATACTTAGGGATTAATGTGGCCTTAGTGCCTTCAATTTTAACAGTTGAAACTGTCAAATCGCTACGGTTGTAGGCTAAAAGGTCTTCCCCCTCTGCATAAAGCTCAAAGTTTGCCCATTCAACATCGCTTCCATCATCAATAAGGGCAATGGGAACAAAATCCTTTTTAGCATCATCAAATTGTAATATGTACCTGTTTATTGGTGCATAAATTTTGTTATTTATTACTGTAATATAGCTAAAATACCAATCGCCATATTTTGCAGGAATTTCAAGTGTTTCAGCTGCAAAAATAGCTGTTGATTGGGATAAAAGCATAAGCATTACTAGTAATAGAGATATTAGTTTTTTCATAATTATCCTCCTTGTTTTTGGCTATTTGCCTTCAAGAGTCATCATAGTAACGTAGCGGTCAAGCTCTATTAAAAAGCTTTGGGTATCTATATTTTTTTGAGTATAACGCTTAAATAGTGATATTATTTGCTCTGACTCGGAATCAAAAACTGGTGTTGTAACTGCATGGTTTGCATTTATATTTTGCTTATAATAAGCAAGTTCCTCTGGGCTTATTAGGTAGGTGTTATTTTGCCACCAATTTAGGTTTTTAACATCATAAGCCATGGATTCTTCCAAGTTGGCAACATTTTTGCCCCCTTGTTTTTTATCTTTTTCAACTTCCAATTTTTGTTCATCTATTATTTTTTGTATAATTTCAATTTGCTTTTGAGCATCGGGGTTAACGATAGGTTCGCCCTTGCTGGGGTACATAACCGGCAATAGTTCTTGCTTTAAGTTTTTTTGTATAAGCTGAACAAATTTTTGAGCATTATCCTTATTGTTTGAGAAGGTATTTATGGCAAACGCCCTAATGTTTGCGCCTTGCATAAGGGGTGTGGACTCATCAAGTGCAAGGGGCATATCCACATAGCCAGTTATAAAATCAATAGGGCTGGTTCTTTGCATTAACAGTGTTTTATAATCTGAATAATCATCATCCTTACCACTATTAAAGCCATAAAAATCGGTTTGATTTAGTTGGTTAAGAAGTTTTAGCATTGTGGGGTTATTATAGCTTACAAGTTCCCCACGTTTTTCATACTGCATTGAATTTTCTGACAATATACGCTCTAGCAATTCCTGTTTAAAGTTTAGGTTTGGCATATTATCAATAAAAAGTACATCAGGGTAATTGGGTTTAATTTCCTTTTGATATTTATCAATAAAGTTTAATAAATCGCCAAAGGTTTTTGGAACATCTGCCTCGCTTAAGCCAATTTCATCAAAAACTTCTTTATTATAGGAGTAATTGCCTAGCCACCCCATGCTACCAAGGGTAGTTAAATCCCAAGGGTAAAGGTAAGTTTTACCATCATAGATTAACGCTTTTTGTATAAAGGGGTACAGCTGTTTTACATCATCATTTACAGTGCTTGATGTAATAGGATCTATATAGCCATGTTTTATTAAAGGCTCCAGGCCCATGCTGGTATTGAATATATACACATCACAAGCGTTTTCACCCTGCATATGCTTTACAGCCATATCAACATTAAATATATATTGATCGCTTACATCCATTGCGGGGAGTGTGGGGTTTTGATCGTTATAATCATTAAGTTGTTCTGTAGTAAGGCCGTATACTTTTATAAAGCCTTCTGGCATATTATTGGGGTCTATTGCATAGCTTTTTACATCTCCCTCAAAGGCTACAATTAAGTTATTGCCTATAATGGAGCTATTTTGCATATCCCCACCACGGCTTATAAAGGCAGATTTTGTTAATGTGCCATCACTATTAACTAAGTATAAAAAGCTATTTGATATAATGAAAATTCTATCATCCAATTTATCGTAAAGAAGTTTTTCAACCCTAATTTGATTATCGCTAAACTGAATTAAACTGTTGGTATTGCCACCATCAAACTCTAAAATGCTATCGTTATCAAAAAACAGAATTTTATCATCCTTATATTCTGTTATATGCCTGGGGTTAAAGTTATTAAGCCTTGCATTTTCAAAATCACCATTTTGCTTATTAACCTTTACAGTACTTAAGCCATTGTTTGAGCTATAAAGGGCATATATAAAATTATCACAGATATATGTGCCAACAATATCATCAGAGTCAAAATCTTCCAAATAAATTTTATTAAAGCCATAGGCTTGTTTAAGTGCAGCTTTATCCCCCACTACATCAACATGGTAAAACTGCATAGATGCTTCATCAGGGCTAAGTATTAGTTTCTCCCCATCGCTAAACAGTTTATAAAATGAAAGTAGGTTTTCATTTTCTGTAGTAATAGTAGCTATTGATTCAAACTTTTTGCTTGCATCATTATAGCAATACAATTTATTGTTTGAGCCACTATACACCTTGCCATTTACTGTTGCATAAGTGAATAAAAAAGGTGAATCATTTTCTGTAACATAGGATACAATTACTTCGCCCAAGGCTAGGCTTGGAGCAATAGCAATTATAACAGCAATTAAAATTGATAATACTTTTTTCATTTTCCCTCCTAAATTTTTAGCTTAGTAGGTTTTTAGATTCCTTCCAGGCTCATCATAGTTACAAAGCGGTCAAGCTCTGATAGGAATGATTTAATATCTATTTCTTTTTTAATATAACGTGTAAACAGTGCTTGCATTTGCTCGGAGCTAAAATCAAACATAGCATCGGCAGAAACATAAGCGGTATCCTGTATATCAATATAGTGGTTAATTTCATCTTGATTTACTACAAACAAGTTCCTCATTTGGTATTCAAGGTCAACCTCTAAGTAGCCACGGGATTCTGTTAAGACTTTTACATTTTTACCGCCTGCTGCCTTATCCGCCTCAATTTCAGCATCGAATTCCTCTATTTTTTTTATTACTTTATCATAATATTTTTTAGATTCAGCGTTTTCAACGGGGTCTATTTTATCAGTAAATAGCATTGTGCTAAGCTTTTCATTGCCTGGGTTTTGTGCAATAAAATCGATAAGTTTAAAGGCATCTTCCTTATTTTGTGAAAGGCTGTTTACTGTGTACACCTTTAGGGCTGCTGCGTTAATAATATCAAGGCTTTCATCAAGTTGTAGTGGCATATCTGTAAAGCCATAGGGCATATTTATTATGTTTTCCCTTTGGGCGAGCAAGTATTTTGGCTCACCAGTTACCATACCACCAATAGCAGCAACAAAGCTTGAAGGATCATCTATATTACTAAAATCCATAAAGCCATAGAAGTCGGTTTCGTTTAGCTTTGTAAATAATTTTTGCATAATAGGTGTATCATATTTAGGAAGCTCACCACGCTTATAATAATGGAAAGCATTTTCGCTTAAAATCCTTGTCATAAGGGTGATGCGCATGTCGTTATACTCCATGCCTTCCATAAGTTTAATATCAGGATAATCAACACTTATTTCGTTTTGATACCTATCGATAAAATCCATAAGTTGTTCATAGGTTTTAGGAACATCATCCTCAGTTAGGCCAGCTTCTTCAAAAACTGCTTTATTATAAGCAAAGTTTGCAAGGTTGCTTACCCCACCATAGCTTACAACATCAATTGGGTAATAGTATATATTACCATTAGCTTTTAAATACTCATTTATATAGGGGTACATTTTATTAACATTGTTAGAAACAACATCACTTGTAATGGGGGCAATATATTGTTTATCAACCAAGGGTTGTAGGCCCATATAGCTTTGTAAGGCATATACATCACACGCGTCTTCACTTTTCATATGTTTAGCAACAGCATCCATAGTAGATAGATATATATTGTAAACACTTATTGCGGGCAAGTTAGGGTTTTCCTCATTATATTTTCTTAAATCATCAGAGCTTACACCATATACCCTGATGGTTTTTTCAGGCATATTATTGGGGTCTAGCTTAAATGTTTTAACCTTGCCCTCACTAATGACAGCAATGTTATCACCATAGCTTGCCATATTTTGAGCATAGCCAGCGTTTAATACTGCAGCTTTTATAAAGCCATCACCTTGTTGAACATAAGCATAGTTATCATCAGTAATAATTATACTATCCTTAGCTTTATCATAAGTTATGCCTAGCCAAAACAAGCCCTCTGATACAGTAAAATCCATAAGTTCTGTAACGGTTTCGCCATCAAAGCTTTTAACTTTATTGTTGCTAATAAAAACAATTTTATTATCTTTATAAGCAGAGAAAGACATAATATGTTCTTCTAAGTTTTTTGTTTTAGCTTCACCAGTTTTTTTATCTATAGTTACAATAGATGTGCCTGTTGATACACCTACGCCGCCATATGTATTTGCAAAAATATAATCATCACATATAGCTATATTATTAGGGTAAAAATCTTGATTACCCATATCCACCTTTTCAAAGGAATAAGCGGGCTCAAAGGTGATAATACCATTATTTATATTGCCCTTATAAAAGCTTAGGCCCTCGCCAAGGTAAACAAGGTTATTACCATCGCTAACAACTGTATTAATATAGCCTGAAATTTTTTGCTCAGGATCGGTTGTTGCTATAATATTAAAGGTTTTAGTTTCATCATCAAATTGATATAAATTACCATTTGCATAGGAATACACAATTCCATCAACGGTAGCAAGGTTACTAAAGTAAATTTCCTGATCATCAAAGCTACCTTCAATTACAACAACAGGTTGGCTTGATGCCATAATTGTTGGTAAAGCGCTTATAATTAGTAATAGTGCAAGTAATAAAGAAGTAAGTTTTTTCATATTTCCTCCATAAAGGCATTTTGCCTAAAATAGTGTACTCAATATATATAACGCATATAAATTGAGTTTTGTTGCATAAAATTATAAATTTAACATATTTATTGATGTATACAAGGCTTGAGCCATGGTATCAATTAGCATAAAAGGCTTACCTTTGCCTATTACCTGTTGTTTTTCAAAAGGTAGATGTATAAAGCCAGCTTTTGTAACAAGATTATTTGTAGCAATATAGTGCATACAATTATAAAAAACATAATTACATACATAGGCACCTGCCGACGGGCTTATTTGGGCTTTTATCCCCTTTGCCCCTATTGCATTAAGCATATTATTAAGGGGTAAGGTTGAATTATAACTACCAAGCCCATTGGGTATAATTGCTTTGTTTTTTATTAAGGCTCCATCATTATCAGGGATATTGCAATAAATAAGGTTTACAGCAGTTTGTTCCAAGCGAATTGCATCGCTACCCCCTGCTTGACCAAGCATTATTACATAATTTTTACCATTTATATGGGGTTTTAAGGCATCAAACGAGCTATTAAATGCAACAGGTAAGATAATTTTATGTAGATTAATATTACCAATTTTATTTGGCAATAAATCCAAAACCATTGCACTTGGGTTAGTAGTTTCACCGCCAAAAGGCTCAAAACCGCTTATTAATAAATCCATAAGGAACTCCTAATTATTAAATAATTTAATAACATTACAAAATAATTGTAACATATATAGATAATTAAGCAAGTTACAATAATGTAACAATGCAAATAATTTGCAAATTGTTATATTTTAAAAAAACACTTGCACTAAGGCTTTATTTATGGTAATATAATTTTTGCGATTAGCCGAAGTGATGGAATGGCAGACGTGATGGATTCAAAATCCATTGTTGGCAACAACGTGTGGGTTCAAGTCCCACCTTCGGCACCA